>NZ_JADILJ010000031.1 GCF_017355185.1 Rathayibacter sp. SD072
GATCCGTCGGCCTCCGAGAAGATGCAGCGCGCTCGACGACGAGTGCGCGGGATGCTCGGGGTCGCCCGTTCTAGGGTGGAGGACATGACGGGAGACCCGATGCAGGACGACGATCACGGCAGCGCCCCTCTGGATGGCCTCGTCGACCGACTCGAGGTCATCGAGGATCAGCCTCTCGCCACGAGGGCGGCGTCCTACAGCGAGCTGCAGCAGCGACTCCGGATGCGGCTCGAGGGCGCGGACGCGCGGCGATGAGCGACTCCGCTTCCGAGGACGCACCCGGGGACAGCCGGCTCGACGCGGCGCTGGCCGATCGTGGGATCGCGCGCTCGCGCACCCACGCGTCGAGGCTGGTCGCCGACGCGCTCGTCAGTGTCGACGGAGTGCCGGCGCTCAAGCCCTCTCTCCGGGTACGCCCGGATCAGGACATCACGGTGGCGGGGCTCGATCACTACGTGAGTCGGGCAGCGCACAAGCTCCTGGGGGCTCTCGACAGCTTCCCGACGGTGCGCGTCCGGGGTGCTCACGCTCTCGATGTCGGAGCATCGACCGGCGGCTTCTCGCAGGTGCTGCTCGAACGAGGAGCAGCATCCGTCATCGCTCTGGATGTGGGGCATGCGCAGCTCGCGCCGCGCATCCGTTCGGACGAAAGGGTCCACGTCGTCGAGGGGTTCAACGCTCGCGACATGACGGCGGCGTCCCTCGCGGCTGCCGCACGGACGGCGGTGGTCCCCGACCTGGTCGTGTCGGACGTCTCGTTCATCTCGCTGACGATGGTGCTGCCGGCGGTGGCCGCGTGCGTGGATCCGCTGGCCGACTTCGTCGTGCTCGTGAAGCCGCAGTTCGAGGTCGGCCGGACGGGTGTGAAGGAGGGCATCGTGCGGGATCCGGAACTGCGGCGCGAAGCGCTCTCGGACGTGCTCTGGGCCGCCTGGGACCTGGGTCTCGGCGTGGTCGGCCTAGTGTCCTCCCCATTACCCGGAAGCGCTGGGAATCACGAGTATCTCGCGCACCTCCACCGCGACCGCGGAACGATTCCGACAGAATGGAGGGACGCGGTCACCGCGCTCACCATCGGGTGATGCGGGCGGTCGGCCGACGTCGACCTACCTGGAGGACACCCTCTCGATGCAGTCCCCTCCGCAGGAGCGCAACATCCTCGTCGTCGCCCACACGGGCCGGAAGGACTCCCTCGAAGCGGCGATCCTCGTGATCCACCGTCTGCGCGGGTCCGGTGCCCGGCCGGTGCTCTGCGGGGATGACAAGGGCGATATCGTCGCCGCGTCCCCGTCGCTGTCGGACGTCGCCGTGCTCGGCTCCGATGTCGCCCTGTCCGATGTCGAGCTCGTCTTCGTCCTCGGCGGGGACGGCACCATCCTCCGCGCCGCCGAGATCGCGCGCACCGGGACGGCTCCGCTGCTCGGCGTGAACCTCGGTCACGTGGGCTTCCTCGCCGAGAGCGAGCGCGACGACCTCGACGACGCGGTCGCGCGCGCGCTCGACGGCGACTACGGGGTGGAGGAGCGGATGACGCTCCAGGTCCGCGTGAAGATCGACGAGCGCGTCGTCTACGAGACGTGGGCGCTCAACGAGGCCACCGTCGAGAAGGGCAGCCGCGAGCGGATGCTCGAGGTCATGGTGGGCGTCGACGGGCGACCGCTCTCGAGCTTCGGCTGCGACGGCATCGTCGTCTCCACTCCTACCGGCTCGACCGCCTACGCGTTCTCCGGCGGCGGCCCCGTCGTGTGGCCGACCCTCGAGGCGATGCTGCTGGTGCCGCTCAGCGCTCACGCCCTGTTCGCGCGTCCGCTCGTGGTGGGGCCGGAGTCGAGCCTCGCCGTCGAGGTGAAGGAGCGCACCGACGGGGTCGGCGTGCTGTGGGCCGACGGCCGCAGGACCTACGAGCTGCCGCCGGGAGCGCGCGTCGTGTTCCGGCGCTCGCCCCTCCCGGTGCGACTCGCGCGGCTCCACGACGCCCCCTTCACCGACCGCCTGGTGCACAAGTTCGGTCTCCCCATCCGCGGATGGCGGGGGTCGACGGAGACGGAGTGATCACCACGATGCTCGAAGAGCTGCAGATCCGCGACCTCGGCGTCATCGCCGAGGCGACCCTCCCGCTCGGTCCCGGTTTCACCGCCGTGACCGGTGAGACCGGAGCGGGTAAGACGATGGTCGTGACCGCACTCGGGCTGGTGCTCGGTGCGCGCTCCGACGCGTCCGCCGTCCGTTCGGGGAGCAGGCAGGCCTGGGTGTCCGGGCGCTGGGTCGTGCAGGAGGACGGCGCTGTGGCCGACCGGGTCCGGGATGCCGGCGGGGATCTCGACGGTCCCGAGCTGCTCCTCGCGCGCTCGGTGTCGGCGGAGGGGCGCGGTCGCGCGGTCGTCGGCGGCCGCGGCGCACCCGTCAGCGTGCTCTCGGAGCTGGCCGACCAGCTCGTCGTGGTGCACGGGCAGTCCGATCAGATCCGCCTCCGCTCGGCGGCCGCGCAGCGGGACGCGCTCGACCGGTTCGGCGGGGCGGAGCTCGCCGAGGCGCTCCGCGACTACGGCAGCGCGTTCGAGCGCTGGCGGGCCAATCGGGAGGAGCTGGACGAGCTGACCACGGCTCGCGAGGCGCGCGCCCACGAGGCCGAGCGCCTCCGCACCGCCCTCGCCGAGATCGAGGTCGTCGCTCCGCAGCGCGGGGAGGACGTCGAGCTCGCGGCCCAGTCCGAGCGGCTCGGGAGCATCGAGCAGCTGCGACTGGCGGCGGGCGAGGCGCGCGAGTCGATCTCGTCCGAGGAGCTCGACGGCCGGGACGCCCTGGGGCTGCTCGACCTCGCCCGCCGGGTGCTCGAGCGCGCGGCCGAACACGACGCCGCCCTCCAGCCGACGGTGCAGACGCTGAGCGAGGCGTCCGTCCTGCTCGTCGACGTCGCCGGCAGCCTCTCGTCCTACCTCGCGGAACTCGATCTCGACGGGGCGCACGACCTCGAGTTGATCGAGAACCGGCGCGCCGAGCTGTCGCAACTCGCGCGCACCTACGGGCCGACGCTCGACGACGTGCTCGATCTCGTCGACTCCTCCGGACTGCGGCTGCTCGAGCTCGACGGCGACGACGAGCGCATCGCGGCACTCGACGCGGACACCGCGGCCGACGCGGACCTGGTCGACCGGCTGGCGACGCGGCTCACCGAGCTGCGCACCGCCGCGGCGGAGGAGCTGGGCGAGCGGGTCAGCGACGAGCTGACCGCCCTCGCGATGGGCGACGCCCGGCTGCACGTCCGGGTCAGCACGGCGGGGGAGGCGACCGCGCACGGTCGCGACTCCGTCGAGATGCTCCTGGCGCCGCACGTCGGGGCGACTCCCCGTCCGCTGGCCAAGGGCGCGTCCGGAGGCGAGCTCTCGCGGGTCATGCTGGCGATCGAGGTCGTCGTCGCGGCCAACGACCCCGTGCCCACCTTCGTCTTCGACGAGGTCGACGCGGGAGTGGGAGGCGCCGCGGCGATCGAGATCGGCCGACGACTCGCTCGTCTCGCCGAGACGTCGCAGGTGATCGTGGTGACCCACCTCGCGCAGGTGGCCGCCTTCGCGAACAACCACCTGCGGGTCGAGAAGGGATCGGACGGCTCCGTCACCTCGAGCGCGGTCACGCAGCTGGACCCGGAGGCGCGCGTGTCGGAGATGGCGCGCCTGCTGTCCGGTCTGACCGACTCGGAGAACGCACTGGCTCACGCGCGCGAGCTGCTCGAGACCGGTCGTCGGAGCTGATCCGGCCCGACCGGAGTGGTCGGCGGCAACTGCTGTTAGGGTGGAAGCCCGTGGTGGACATTTCGAACTCGGGCTCTTCAGACTCCTCTAACGACTCCTCGACGGCCGGGCACTCCGCCCCCTCGAAGATCACGAAGCACATCTTCGTCACGGGTGGAGTCGTCTCCTCCCTGGGCAAGGGCCTCACGGCCGCGAGCCTGGGCAACCTGCTGACCGCGCGCGGGCTCCGGGTCGTGATGCAGAAGCTCGACCCGTATCTCAACGTGGATCCCGGCACGATGAACCCGTTCCAGCACGGCGAGGTCTTCGTGACGGACGACGGCGCCGAGACCGACCTCGACATCGGTCACTACGAGCGCTTCCTCGACATCAACCTCAACCAGGCCGCGAACGTCACGACCGGCCAGATCTACTCGCGCGTGATCGCCCGGGAGCGAGCGGGGGAGTACCTCGGCGACACGGTGCAGGTCATCCCGCACATCACCGATGAGATCAAGCGCCGCATGCGTCTGCAGGCCGAGGACGACCCGCAGCCCGACGTGATCATCACCGAGATCGGCGGAACGGTCGGCGACATCGAGAGCCAGCCGTTCATCGAGTCGGCACGCCAGGTGCGCCACGAGCTCGGGCGGCGGAACGTCTTCTTCGTGCACGTCTCGCTGGTGCCGTTCATGGGCGCCTCCGGAGAGCAGAAGACCAAGCCCACGCAGCACTCCGTCGCCGCACTGCGCTCCATCGGCATCCAGCCGGACGCGCTCGTGCTGCGCAGCGACCGCCCGGTCTCGGAGTCGAACAAGCGCAAGATCGCGCTGATGTGCGACGTCGACGAGCAGGCCGTCGTGAACGCCAAGGACGTCGCGTCGATCTACGAGATCCCGGAGATGCTCAACGAGCAGGGCCTGGACTCCTACATCATCGACCAGCTCGGCCTCGAGGCCGGCGAGGTCGTCTGGGACGGCTGGTCCAAGCTCCTCGAGGCGGTCCACGAGCCCAAGCACGAGGTCACGATCGGCCTGGTGGGCAAGTACATCGACCTGCCCGACGCCTACCTCTCGGTGACCGAGGCCCTGCGCGCGGGCGGTTTCGCCCAGCAGACGAAGGTCGCGATCCGCTGGATCGCCTCGGACGGACTCGAGGACCCGGAGGCGGCGTCCAAGGCGCTGTCCGAGCTCGACGGCATCTGCGTGCCCGGCGGTTTCGGCATCCGCGGCATCGAGGGCAAGCTCGGCGCGCTCCGCTTCGCCCGCGAGAACGGGATCCCGACGCTGGGACTGTGCCTCGGCCTGCAGTGCATGGTGATCGAGTACGCGCGCAACGAGGCGGGTCTCGAGGGGGCGTCGTCCTCGGAGTTCGACCCCGGCACCGAGTTCCCCGTCATCGCCACCATGGCCGAGCAGGTCGAGATCCTGGCCGCCGGCGACATGGGCGGGACGATGCGCCTCGGCCTCTACACCGCCGAGCTCGCCGAGGGCTCGATCGTGGCCGAGGTCTACGGCGCGCCCGAGGCCGCCGAGCGCCACCGCCACCGCTACGAGGTCAACAACGCGTACCGGGACCGCATCGCCGAGGCCGGGCTGTGGTTCTCGGGCACCTCGCCGGACGGCCGGCTGGTGGAGTACGTCGAGCTGCCGCGCGAGAAGCACCCCTTCTACGTCGGCACGCAGGCGCACCCCGAGCTGCGATCGCGCCCGAACAACGCGCACCCGCTCTTCCGCGGGCTCGTGACGGCCGCGCTCGAGCGCCAGGAGGCCTCGCGCCTGTTCCCCGCGTCGGAGGCGGGCGCCGATGCGTGACTCCGGCCTCTCGGACGAGCTCGTCGAGCCCGAGATCCTGACGAGCGAGAGCGTCTTCGACGGCATGGTCTGGGGCGTCCGCGCCGAGACCTTCCGCTACGGCGACGGCGAGCTGCGCCGCGAGTTCCTCGACCACACGGGTGCCGTCGCGGTGCTCGCTCTGGACGACGAGGACCGCGTCGCGCTGATCAAGCAGTACCGGCACCCGGTCCGCACCCGAGAGTGGGAGATCCCGGCGGGTCTCCTCGACATCGAGGGCGAGGACGCGCTCGTCGCCGCTCAGCGCGAGCTCGCCGAGGAGACCGACCTGCAGGCCGGCCGGTGGGATCTGCTCTCGGAGTTCGCCACCTCGCCCGGTGGCAGCGACGAGGTCATCCGCATCTACCTCGCCCGCGACCTCTCGAGCACCGGCTCGGTCTTCGACCGGGAGGCGGAGGAGGCCGACATGGAGCTGCGCTGGGTCGCGCTCGATGACCTCGTCGAGGCGGTCCTCGCGCGGCGCGTGCAGAACCCGTCGCTCACGATCGCAGCACTCGCCGCGCACACCTTCCGCTCGCGCGGCTGGGCGGGCCTCGGCGACGCGTCGTCGCCGTGGACGCGCCACCCGCGGGTCCGCCACCCCCGGGGGTGACCCCCCGGGCGAGCGTCGAGGCGTTCCTCCGGCAGGCGAGTGTCGAGCGGGGACTCTCGGCGCACACGATCGCGGCCTACCGTCGTGATCTGGAGCTCTACCTCGGCCGTCTCGAGGAGCTCGGGGTCCAGGATCTCGCGGCTCTGCGGCGCTCGGACGTGGGGGACTTCGCCGCCTGGCTCGCCGCACGTCCCGGGCGCCCCCTGGCGGCGTCCTCCCGCGCGCGGATCCTGTCGAGCGTGCGGGGACTGCACCGCTTCGCCCTCGAGGAGGGCCTGGTCGAGGACGATGTGGCGCACGACGTCGTCCCACCGAAGCTCCCGATGACGCTGCCCAAGGCGATCACGGTCGAGCAGATGGGCGCCCTGCTCGAGGCGTCCCGCGGCGAGGAGCTCGCGCAGATGCGCGACCGCGCTCTGCTCGAGCTGCTCTACGCGACCGGCGCCCGCATCTCCGAGGCGGTCGACCTCACCGTCGACGACGTGCTCGACGCGGAGGTCGTGCGGCTGACGGGCAAGGGATCGAAGCAGCGGATGGTCCCGCTCGGGCGGTACGCGAGGGAGGCGGTCGACGACTACCTGGTGCGCGCTCGGCCGGAGCTCTCGAGGCGCGGACGCGCGACTCCCGCGCTGTTCCTGGGGGTGCGGGGCGGCCGGCTGTCCCGGCAGAGCGCCTGGCTCGTCATCCGCGCGGTCGCCGAGAAGGCGGGGCTCGACCAGGAGATCTCACCGCACACCTTCCGCCACTCCTTCGCCACGCACCTGCTCGCCGGAGGAGCGGACGTGCGCGTCGTGCAGGAGCTGCTCGGACACGCCTCCGTCGCCACGACGCAGATCTACACGCTGGTGACGGCCGACACGCTGCGCGACGTGTACACGACGGCGCACCCTCGGGCGCGGCGCTGAGGGGGAGCGCGGATCCGCGACGTCGGCGGCGGTGGGTCTCGAGACGTCCCTGCGGGACTGCTCGACCGGCACGGGCGGCGGGGCGCGGCGCCGGGGACGGAGGGGGTCGGTAGACTCGACGCAGGCCGCGCGGGAGCGCACGCCCCAGGAAGCGAGGACGACGCAGGTGACACGCCAGACGGACGACAGGACCGAGCTCACCGGTCTCGAAGCCCCGACGCTCGGCCCGACCGGCCGTCCCCTCCGCGACTTCGAACTCCCCGTCGAGCTGACGGGCCACGGTCCGGCCCGCATCATCTCGCTCTGCAATCAGAAGGGCGGCGTCGGCAAGACGACGACCACCATCAATCTGGGCGCGACCCTCGCCGAGTACGGCCGCCGCGTGCTGGCCATCGACTTCGATCCGCAGGGCGCGCTGTCCGCCGGTCTCGGTGTCGCGACGTACGACGCGGTCACCATCTACGACCTGCTCCTGGGCACCGTGAAGGACCCCGCCGAGGCGATCCGCTCGACCCGGGTGCCCGGGCTCGACGTGATCCCGGCCAACATCGACCTGTCGGCCGCCGAGGTGCACCTCGTCAACGAGGTCGCCCGGGAGCAGATCCTCGCCCGCGTGCTCCGCAAGGTGAGCGCCGACTACGACGTGATCCTGATCGACTGCCAGCCGTCGCTGGGCCTGTTGACCGTCAACGCGCTGACCGCGAGCCACGGCGTGCTCATCCCGCTCGAGTGCGAGTTCTTCGCGCTGCGCGGCGTGGCGCTGCTGATCGAGACGATCGACAAGGTCCGCGACCGGCTGAACCCCGCGATCGAGCTCGACGGCATCCTGCCGACCATGTACGACTCGCGCACGCTGCACTCGCGCGAGGTGCTCGACCGCGTCGTCGACGCGTTCGGCGACAGCGTCCTCGAGACGGTGATCGGCCGCACCGTGAAGTTCCCCGACGCGAGCGTCTCGGGGGTGCCCATCACGCAGTTCGCGCCGGAGCACAAGGCCGCGGCGGCGTACCGCCAGCTCGCCAGGGAGCTGATCTCGCGTGGCGCGGTCGCCTGAGGCCGTTCTCACTCCGGAGTCGGCCGCCGGGTCGTCAGGCGGCTTCCGGGTCGCGCTCACGAACTTCGAGGGCCCGTTCGACCTCCTCCTGAGCCTGATCGCGAAGCAGCAGGTCGACATCACCGAGATCGCGCTCAGCGCCGTCACGGACGAGTTCCTGTCGTACCTGCACGGCATCGACACGCTCGAGGGGCTCGACCGCGCGTCGGAGTTCCTGGTCGTCGCCGCGACGCTCCTCGACCTCAAGATCGCCGGCCTCCTCCCGCAGGGCGAGCTCGTCGACGCCGAGGACGCCGCTCTGCTGGAGGCTCGCGATCTGCTGTTCGCGCGACTCCTGCAGTACCGCGCCTTCAAGCAGGTGTCGAGCTGGTTCGCGGAGCGGATCGGGATCGAGACGTCTCGGCACGTGCGCGACGTGCCCCTCGAGGAGGAGTTCCGCGCGAAGAAGCCGGAGCTGGTCTGGACCCTCTCGGCCGAGGACTTCGCCGCGCTGGCGGCGTTCGCGCTCGCGCCGAAGGAGATCCCGACCGTCGGTCTCGACCACCTGCACGCGCCGCTCATCAGCATCCGCGAGCAGGCGGCGTACGTCGTGGGCGTGCTGCGCGCTCGGACGACGGCGACGTTCCGCGAGCTGATCGCCACCGCCGATGAGAAGGGCGTGATCGTGGCGCGCTTCATCGCCGTGCTCGAGCTGTACCGCCACGCCGCGATCACGTTCGAGCAGCCGGAGCCGCTGGGCGAGCTCACTCTGCAGTGGGTCGCCGAGTCGTGGTCGGACGCGAACCTCGCCCACCTGGGGGCCGACTATGACGGCTGAGACCGAGGAGGCGGCCCCCGGCACGGTCGCCTTCGAGATCGACCGCGCGCTCGAAGCGATCCTGATGGTCGCGGACGAGCCGCAGTCGCTCGTGTCCCTCGCCACCGCGCTCTCGCGGCCGGTCGCGATCGTGCGCCAGTCGATCGAGCGCCTCGTCGCCGACTTCGACGGAGTCGACGGGGGAGTGCGCCGCGGCTTCGAGCTGCGCGAGGTCGGCTCGGGCTGGCGGATCTACGTCCGCCGCGAGTACGACCCGGTCGTGTCGGACTTCGTGCTGACGCAGAACCCCACCAAGCTCTCGCAGGCGGCGCTGGAGACCCTCGCCGTCATCGCCTACAAGCAGCCGATCTCGCGCGGACAGGTCGCGCAGATCCGCGCCGTCAACGTCGACTCGGTCGCCCGCACACTCCTGGGCCGCGGTCTGATCGCGGAGGTCGGCAACGACCCCGAGACCGGCGCGATCCTCTACGGCACGACGGAGCAGCTGCTCGTGCACCTCGGCCTCGCCTCGCTCGACGAGCTGCCGAAGATCTCACCACTTCTGAGCGACGGACGGGACGGATTCGATGAGCACGCCTGACAGCGGGCCCGAGGGCGAACGACTGCAGAAGGTCCTCGCCGCGGCGGGAGTGGCCTCCCGACGGGTGGTCGAGGAGATGATCGTCGCCCGGCGGATCCGGGTGAACGGGGAGGTGGCCGACGAGCTCGGGCGCCGGATCGATCCGGCGACGGACGCGATCGAGGTCGACGGAGTGGCGGTCCAGCTGGACACCACCCGCCGGTACGTGATGCTGAACAAGCCGGTCGGGGTCGTCAGCTCCCTCGCCGACGAGAACGGCCGGGCCGATCTCAGCACCTACACCCAGAACTTCGAGGAGCGGCTGTTCAACGTGGGCCGCCTCGACGCCGAGACGTCGGGACTGCTCGTGCTGACCAACGACGGAGAGCTCGCTCACGTGCTCGCGCACCCGTCGTTCGGCGTGACCAAGACCTACATCGCGAAGGTGCAGGGGCACGTGCTGCCCCAGACCATCGCCGCGCTGACCGCCGGTGTCGAGCTCGACGACGGACCGGTCTCGGCCGACAAGGCGCGACTGCTCGGCCGACCGGAGGGCAAGGCGAACGCCTCTCTCGTCGAGATCACACTCCACTCCGGACGCAACCGCGTGGTGCGGCGCATGCTCGCCGCCGTCGGCCACCCGGTGCTCGAGCTCGTGCGGCGTCAGTTCGGGCCGCTCCACCTCGGAGCGCTCCGGTCGGGCGACCTGCGCGACCTCACCCGCGACGAGCTCGGCGCTCTGCTGACCATCTCGCGCCAGGGTCACGAGAAGGTGGCCGCGGAGAAGCCGGAGCCGACGCGGAAGGCGAGCGCGGGAGCGCGGCGTCCGCGTCCGCGAGTCGAGGAGCAGGGCCGGTCGGAGGAGCGCTCGCGGTCCGAGGAGCGGCCGCGGTGGCAGGATCGCCGGGAGGACGGCGCGCCCGCGCGGGAGCGGCGCGACAGCGCGGAGCGGCGATCCTCCGAGGAGCGTCGTCCTACTCCCGAGCGGCGCGACTCCGGTGAGCGGCGTCCGTCGGCGGCGCGGCGCGACTCCGGCGAGCGGCGTCCTGCTCCCGAGCGTCGTGACTCGGGGGAGCGGCGTCCTGCTCCCGAGCGTCGTGACTCGGGGGAGCGGCGTCCTGCTCCCGAGCGTCGTGACTCGGGGGAGCGGCGTCCTGCTCCGGAGCGTCGTGACTCGGGGGAGCGTCGTCCTGCTCCCGATCGTCGTGATTCGGGTGAGCGGCGTTCTTCGGACGACCGACGCGATTCCGCCGACCGGCGTCCTCCTGCTGACCGGCGCGACTCCGGTGAGCGTCGGTCCGCCGACGACCGGCGCTCCTCCCCGGCTGCGGATCGGCGCCCTGCGGCCGGACGCCGCAGCGGCCCGGACAAGCTGCGACGACCGGATCGGTAGGCTGTCGGGGTGAACGAGCTCCTGCACCCCGCCCCGCCCGCGATGCGGACGACCGGCACGGTGCGGGTGGTCGGCTCCGGGCTCCTGGGCGCGAGTATCGGCCTCGGCCTCGCCTCGCGCGGGGTCGACGTCGTCCTCGACGACGCGTCCCCGGCCAGCCTCTCGCTCGCCATCGACTACGGGGCCGGCCGGGCCGCCTCCGCTGACGACCGCCCGGCGCTCGTCGTCGTCTGCGTGCCGCCCGACGTGGTCTCGAGCGTCGTCGAGCGCGAACTCGCCGCCCACCCCGACGCCGTCGTGACCGATGTCGCGAGCGTCAAGACCCAGCCCCTGCGGGAGCTCCGCGAGCGCGGCATCGACCTCGCGCGCTACATCGGCTCGCACCCCATGGCCGGCCGCGAGCGGGGCGGGCCCGTGGCGGCCCGAGGCGACCTGTTCGTCGGGCGTCCCTGGGTGATCTGCCGCGACGGGGAGACGACCGCCGACGCCCTCGCCCTCGTCGAGGCGCTGGCGCTGGATCTCGGCGCGGCGATCGTCGAGATGGACCCGGAGGAGCACGACCTCGCCGTCGGCCTCGTCTCGCACGTCCCGCAGGTGGTCTCCTCGCTCCTCGGAGCGCGGCTGCTCGAGGCGCCGCACGCGTCGCTCCGACTCGCCGGCCAGGGCGTCCGCGACGTCACGCGGCTGGCCGCCTCGGCGCCGGAGCTCTGGGTGCAGATCCTCGCGGCGAACAGCGCCAACGTGGTCGAGGTCCTCGACGCGCTGCGCGAGGATCTGGCCGACTTCACGGACGCCCTGCGCGGACTCGACGCCGTCGGGGCGCGCCGCGTTCTGGCCGAGCACTTCGCCGCGGGCAACGCGGGCGTCGCCCGACTGCCCGGCAAGCACGGCCAGGACCAGCGCTTCGCGACCCTGATCGTGCTGATCGACGACGTCCCCGGAACGCTGGGTCGGCTCCTCGTCGAGATCGGCGAGGCCGGGGTCAACATGGAGGACGTGCGCCTCGAGCACGCGGAGGGGCGCCGCGTGGGCCTCGCCGAGATCTCGGTGGTGCCCGAGGCGGTCGGCCCACTGACAGAAGAACTGACCGCACGCGGCTGGAGGATCGCCGGATGAGCACCGAGCAGAACAGGCAGGAGGGCGGCCTGAACAGGATGACGCCCGCCCGCCGTGCCCAGCAGAGCATGCCGGAGGACGGCGGAGCCTCTCCGTCGACGGACCGCGGCACCCGGACGGACGAGTCCACCGACTTCGGCGACGCGATCGTCGTGGCCGTCGACGGGCCCGCGGGCAGCGGCAAGTCGAGCGTCTCGCGCGAGGCGGCCCGCCGTCTCGACTTCGAGTTCCTCGACACCGGCGCCGCCTACCGCGCCCTCGCGTGGCACGGGCTCGACGTGGGCCTCGACTTCGAGGACGAGAACGCGATCGTCGACGCCCTCGACGGCTTCGACTACTCCATCGGCACCGACCCCGAGTCGTACTCGGTCTGGGTCGGGCGCACCGAGGTGACCGCAGCGATCCGCGAGCCCCGCGTCACGGGTCGCGTCTCGGCGGTCGCTAAGGTCCCGGAGGTGCGCCGCCGGGTCACCCTGCTCTTCCGCCGCATCATCGGCGAGACCCGCAAGGCGGGCATCATCGTCGAGGGACGCGACATCACGACGGTCGTCGCACCGACCGCGGAGGTCCGGATCCTGCTCACGGCGAGCGAAGAGGCTAGAATGGCCAGGCGTTCGCGCGAGGTCACCACGGAATCCGCGGAAGCGACGGGTCAGGCACTGCGGTCGAGGGACCGCGCCGACTCCCAGGTCGTCGACTTCATGAACGCCGCAGAAGGAGTCACTCTTCTCGACTCCACTCATCTCGACTTCGAGCAGACCGTCGACGCGGTCATCGCCGAGGTCAATACCTCGAGAGCAAGGGCCGGTCATGGCACAGGACACGCACGTCGGTGACGACGAGCTGAACTTCGGAGACGACGACCTCGTCGAGCGCCTCGGCGATCTCGACGAGCAGCTCGTCTCCTCACGCGCGAATGCGCTCCGCAGCGGACTCGAGGACTACGACCTCGACGACGAGGACCTCACCCTCCTGGAGTACTCGGGCGGCGACTCCGACGAGGTGCGCTACCTGCCGGCACTGCCGGTGGTCGCGATCGTCGGCCGTCCGAACGTCGGCAAGTCGGCGCTCGTGAACCGCATCCTCGGCCGCCGAGAGGCCGTCGTCGAGGACACCCCGGGCGTCACGCGCGACCGCGTCTCGTACAAGGCCGAGTGGATCGACCGCTCCTTCACGATCGTCGACACCGGCGGCTGGGAGCCCGACGCCCGCGGCATCGACGCGTCCGTCGCCGCTCAGGCCGAGATCGCGATCGACCTCGCCGACGCCGTGATCTTCGTGGTCGACGCGAACGTCGGAGCCACCGCGACCGACGAGCACGTCGTGAAGCTGCTCCGCAAGACGAAGAAGCCGGTGTTCCTCGCGGCCAACAAGGTCGACGATGCGCGCCAGGAGCCCAACGCCGCCTCGCTGTGGTCGCTCGGGCTCGGCGAGCCCTACCCGGTCTCGGCCGTCCACGGCCGCGGAGTCGCCGATCTGCTCGACACGGTCCTCAAGACCCTGCCCCTCGAGTCGGCCGTCGCCAAGCGCGAGGTCGGCGGGCCGCGCCGCGTCGCGATCCTCGGCCGCCCGAACGTCGGCAAGTCGAGCCTGCTCAACAAGGCCGCGGGGGAGGAGCGGGTCGTCGTCAACGAGCTGGCCGGCACCACCCGCGACCCGGTCGACGAGCAGGTCGAGATCGCCGGCAAGGTGTGGCGCTTCGTCGACACCGCCGGCATCCGCCGCCGCGTGCACCTGCAGCAGGGCGCGGACTTCTACGCGTCGCTCCGCACCTCGACCGCGCTCGAGAAGGCCGAGGTCGCGGTCGTCGTGATCGACGTCTCCGAGCCGATCTCGGAGCAGGACGTCCGCATCATCGACCTCGTCCTCGAGTCGGGTCGCGCTCTGGTCCTCGCCTTCAACAAGTGGGACCTCCTGGACGACGAGCGGCGCCGCTACCTCGAGCGCGAGATCGAGACGGATCTCGCCCACGTCGCGTGGGCGCCCCGCGTCAACATCTCGGCCCGCACCGGCCGCCACCTCGAGAAGCTCGTCCCCGCCCTCGAGCTCGCACTCGAGTCGTGGGACACGCGCATCCCGACGGGCAAGTTCAACGCGTTCCTCGCCGAGCTCACGGCGGCGCACCCGCACCCGCTGCGCGGCGGCAAGCAGCCCCGCGTGCTGTTCGGCACGCAGGCGTCCTCGCGCCCGCCGACATTCGTGCTCTTCACCACCGGCTTCCTCGACCCCGGCTACCGCCGCTACATCCAGCGCCGGCTGCGCGAGATCTACGGCTTCCAGGGGTCGCCGGTCAACGTCAACATGCGTGTCCGCGAGAAGCGGGCCCGCTAGACCCGTCCCCTCACACGCCTCCGGCCCGCCGGGATCCTCGGATCCTGCGGGCCGGAGGCGTTCGTGCATGCTCGCGGGTGCTCAGGCGTCAGCGACGGCGGAGGCGCTCGACGACAGCGGCCACCAGGGCGGCAGGACCTGCGCGAACGCGTCCAGGTAGAGGTCGGGGTCGCGAGGGTCCGGCAGGCGCAGCCACTCCTCCATCAGCGCGGCGGAACCGGCCGAGATGTAGGCGGCGGCACCGCCGGGGAGGAAGCCCTCCTGAGGGACGGTGACCGCACCGCTCGCGACCGCGTCGTTGACGGATCGGCGGAAGTGGCCCGCCAGCATGACGCGCAGGCCCGAGTCTCCTCCGGCGTCGTCGAAGGCGCCGAGGTAGAGGGAGCGGTGCCGCTCGAGGTGGTCCAGGATCCGCACTGTCGCCTCGCTGTTGGACGCATCCGCGGGATCGCCCTCGCCCAGGCGCGCCAGGTAGTCCACCCGGATCACGTCGAGCTCGATCGAGAGCGCCGCGGTGAGGAGCTCGGCGGCGGAGGCCGCGTGCGCGTAGAAGGTGGAGCGGTTCACTCCGGCGCGGTCGGTGATGTCCGAGACCGTGAGGCCCGAGACCGCGCGCTCGGTGGCGAGATCGATGATCGCCCTGTGCAGCGACTCCTGCGATCGTCTCTGCCGCGCGTCCATGCCGCCTCCCGTGCTGTCCGCCCCGCCGCCGGTGATTCCGGGGCGCGGGCGCTCAGCGATTCTACGCAGGCGCGGACGTGGCTCGTTTTCACTTCCGGGGCTGCGACCCGCTAAGATAGTCGAGTTGCCCGGGCCACGAACCCGGACTGCCACGGGCTGTGGCGCAGCTTGGTAGCGCACTTGACTGGGGGTCAAGGGGTCGCAGGTTCAAATCCTGTCAGCCCGACATCACAGCCCGAGCGAGAAGATCTCGCTCGGGCTGCGCCTCGATGCAAGACTCCTCGTTCGAGTCGCGAGGGGTTCGTCCTTCTGCCGCTGCGGTGCTTTCTCGGGCTCCGACGATGCTGGTGCCACGGGAGCAGGATCCCGATTCCTCGTGTTCCGCGACTGGTCGCTCGGTGATGGCGCAGCCGCTCGAGAGCAGATCTTCGTCCGTTCCCGCGCACTGCCCGGGTCGCGGGGACACTGCTCGCTGGGGAGACGGCGCCCGGCCCCCGATCGCAGGTGCTCCGGCGAGACGGATCACGTCGATGCTCCTGACCGAGGCCCGTACCGCGTTCCGTCACGAGCCCGGACGAGTGCACCGGATGTCTGCGGGGCACTCGCTCCGACGGAGGGGCGCCACTCGCTCCGACCGGGACGGCCGTCGTCCACAGAAGGAGGGGCCGCCCGGATCGACAGGACTCCTTTCCTCCTGACGGTGAGAGGAGGTCACGGGGCGACGTGGGCGGGGCCCGGCCCGATCGTGGAGCCTCCGAGCCTGCCCGCGTCGATCCGTTCCGCGGGTTCTTCACCCGACCCGGTGCGGTCGCATCGAGCCTTCACCCCCGATGACCCGTGCCGCCGACCTCGAAGCCGACCGCCGACTTCCGGGAGCGCACGGCTCCGGATCAGAGCTTGACGACCATCTTGCCGGTGTTCTCTCCGCGCATCATCGCGAAGTAGGCCTCGAGGGTGTTCTCGAATCCGTCGGCGACGGTCTCGTGGAAGCGGAGGGCTCCCGTGGCGAGCCAGCCGGCGGCCTCCTGGAAGAACTGGGTCTGGAGGTCCATCTCCTCGGTGACCATGAAGGTGAGCAGCTTGGAGCGGGTGACCGCGAGGTTCCAGATGTTGCCGGGGCCGACGACGGGCTCGTCGTTGTACTGGGAGACCATGCCGCTGAGGACGACGCGGGCGTGGGTGTTGAGGGCGCCGATCGCGGCCTCGAGCGCCTCGCCGCCGACGTTGTCGAAGAAGACGTCGATCCCTTCCGGAGCGATCTCCGCGAGCTGCTCCGCGATGGCGCGGGACTTGTAGTTGAAGGCGGCATCGAATCCGAACTGCTCGACGAGCTGGACGACCTTCTCGTCGGAGCCGGCGCTGCCGATGATGCGGGCTGCGCCCTTCAGCTTGGCGATCTGACCGACGGTGCTCCCGACCGCGCCGGCCGCGCCGGAGACGTAGACGGTCTCCCCGCCCGTGATCTGAGCGAAGCGTTCGATCCCGACGTAGGCGGTCATACCGGGCACGCCCAGTACACCCAGGTAGGCCGAGAGCGGCGCGAGGTCCGGGTCCACCTTGTACACGGTCGCAGCGTCGAGGACGGCGTGCTCGCGCCAGCCCTGACCGTGGAAGACGTGGTCGCCGACGTCGAACCCCTCGGCGCGGGAGGACAGCACTCGCCCGATCGCCGGCCCGTCCATCGGGGCTCCCACCTCGTACGGCTCGATGTAGGACTTCTTCGCGCTCATCCGGCCGCGCATGTAGGGGTCGACGGAGAGGAACTCGTTCACGACGAGCATCTGACCGACTCCGGTCGCTGCGAGCGGAGCGCTCTTGATGGCGAAGTCGGCCGCGGTCGGCGTGCCGACGGGGCGCTGCTCCAGGTACCAGGCGCGGGTGGTCGACGGAGAGTCGCCGTCGATGATCGCGGCAGAGTCGGCGGAAGGTGTGGTGGTCATGTCTGCTTCTCCTCGGATGTGGGTGGAAACCGATCGGTTTCCACCCACTGTAAACCGATCGGTTTCGTCTCCACAAGATCAGCGGTACGATCCGTCCATGACCTCTGGTGCCACTGGATCACCGGCGACCCGCACGCGACTGCTGGACGCCGCGGCCGAGTTGTTCTACAGCCAGGGCGTGCATGTGGGCGTCGATGCCCTGTGCCGCGCGGCGGGAGTCTCGAAGCGGTCCATGTACCAGCTGTTCGACAGCAAGGAAGAACTCCTCGCTGCCAGCCTCGCCCGCTCCGTACCGGGCTATCTCGCCGCCCTTCTGCCGGCACCGGAACTCGAGTTGCCGCCTCGCGAGCGTGTCATGCACGTGTTCGAGCGACTGGAGGCCGTCGTCGCGGATCCGGCGTTCCGCGGATGCCCGTACGTGTCTGCTGCGATGGAGATCAAGGAGCCCGAGCATCCGGCGCGGGTCGTGGCCCGCGGCTTCCACGACACCCTGACCGAGTACTTCCGGACCGCGGTCGTCCGGGCGGGAGTCGTCGACTCGGAGGTGCTGGCGAAGCAGCTGACCATGGTGCACGACGGGGTGACGGCCCGTGCTGTCGTCCAGGCCGCTCCGACGCCGGGGCTCGCCGCGGCGACCGCGTCGGTGCTCCTCGATCACGCCGGAGTCGGTGCCCGCGACTGAGGTCGGCACCGGCAGGGCCGTGTGCGCTCGTCCGTGCGATCTTCGTCGGCACGGTCGCCTCGCTGATGGCCGACTCGGGGACGGCCGGTGCTTCGACGGCTCCTGGCCGTCGGCGGCGAACGTCCCCGATCCGCGGATCACTTCCTCTGTGCCACTACCTGATGCGACGGATCCCCTTGCGAGTGGAAACCGGTCGGTTTACTCTGAGCGCCGTCGGTACCCCTTCGGTTCCGACCTGGCATCCCGAGAGAAGAGGCCACCGTGCGCGGCACAATGACGGTCACGGACACGGGCGGCGTGCGCGTGCACGGCTACACCGCGCCGGATTCGAGCATCAACGTGACGACACACGTCATCGAGACGCCGAATCTGCTCGTCGGAGTGGACGGCCAGCTCACCGTCGTGGATGCGGATGATGTCGTGGAGTACGCAGCCCGGCTCGGTAAGCCGTGGGAGAAACTCATCACCTCGCATGAGCATCCCGACCACTTCCAGGGAGCAGCGAGGTTCGGTGCGCCGATCCACGCACTTCCGATCGTGCGAGACCAATGGCGGCGCGCGGGGATCTGCGGGACCTGAAGAGGGTGCCGATCCTCGCCGCGGACGTCGCTCCGACGCAGAGGATCCTTCCGGGTACCGAGGTGATCGACGGCGTGCCCTTCGTCTTCGACGCCGTCTCCGGTGCGGAGACCGCGGACCAGTTGGTGATCCGTCTCCCGGAGCAGGGGATCCTCGTCGCCCAGGACCTCGTCTACCACGGCACCCATGTGTTCGTCGGGCACAACGACATCGCCCGCTGGCAGGAGATCCTCCTCTCGTGCGCTGATCCGTCCTACGAGACGATCCTGCCCGGCCATGGGCTGCCCGCCGGACAGGAGGTGCTGAAGCAGATGCAGGCGTACCTCGCCGTCGCCTCGGATGTGCTCGGCACCGACGGCGAGGCCTACAAGCGCACGATGCTCGAACGGTTTCCCGAGCTCGGGGCACCCTTCGTGATCGACATCGGCAACTGCTACCTGTTCGGCGCTCGGCCCATCCTGGAGTGACCGCCCGGCCGCTGGGCGGCTCGCCCTGCAGGCCCGGCGCGGTGAACCGAGCGCGGCCGACGCTCCGTGGCCGCTCGTGGCCGGCAGTCCGACCGCGGCCTACTCGGCGGCGACGCGGATGAGGATCTTGCCGGTGGTGCCGGCCTCGACGGCGTCGTGGGCGGCGGCGGTCTCCTCGAGCGGGAACCACGTCAGGGGGAGTCCTGCGGCGTCGCCCACCGGGAGAGCTCCGTCGCGGAGGGCCGCGGTGATGTCCTCGGCGGCCGCCTGCAGGGGCTCCGGACCGACGGTGTAGAGCAGGAGGCCCTGCCAGCGGGCGTTCTTGGCGAAGCTGGCGACGATCGGGATGGTGAACTCGTCGCCGTTGATGTTCGCGTAGTAGCCGATGCTGCCGTGGTTGGCGAGCACCTCCACGTCGAGCGCGGCGTTCTGCGCGGGAGCGACCTCGACGATGTGCTGCACACCGTCGGGAGCCAGCTCGCGGATGCGGTCGGCGAGCGCGTCGTCGGGGTACTGCAGCACGTGCTGCGCGCCGGCGGCGGAGGCGAGCTCGGCCTTCGCGTCGCTGCTCACCGTGGCGATGACGGTGGCGCCGGCCCAGACCGCGAGCTGGATCGCGGCGTGGCCGACCGCTCCCGCGCCGCCCTGGACGAGGACGGTGCGGCCGGCGAGAGCGCCGGGGGAGAGGCGGGACGGACCCTGCTCGTGGACGGTGAGGGCGCGGTGCGCGGTCATCGCCGGGACGCCGAGGCTGGCGGCGATGTCGAAGCCGATGCCCTCGGGCAGGCGGACGACGCGCTCGGCGGGGAGGACCGTGTACTCCTGCGCGCTGCCCGTGGGGCGCTGGTGGGCGGCGAGGAAGAACCAGACGCGGTCGCCTGCAGCGAGACCGCTCACTCCGGGGCCGACGGCGTCGACGACGCCCGCGCCGTCCTGGTTGGGGACGACCTCGTCGAAGGCGAGATCGCCCTGGGCGCGGGCCTTCCAGTCGGTGGGATTCACTCCGGAGGCGACGACGCGAACGCGGACCTCGCCCTCCGCGGGCGCAACGGGCTCGCGGTCGACGAGGGACAGGACGGAGGAGGCGCCGGTGGCGCTGTAGACGATCGCTCTCATACCGAGTGCAAGGGCTCTAGGGAGCGCGGCATTCCCGCCGGTCGCGGGGCCTGTGCGATCGGGTCCTCCGGGGCTACCCTTCCGCCATGAGCAGGATCTTCCGCACAGCCGTCGCCGACGTCCATCCGCACTACGTGGCCAAGGTGGAGAAGAAGGGGCGCAGCGTCGAGGAGCTGCACGAGGTGATCCGCTGGCTCACCGGGTTCGAGGAGGCCGAGCTGCAGCGGCATCTGGCCGAGCGCACGACGTTCGAGGACTTCTTCGCGGCCGCACGCCTCCACCCGAACGCTCCGCTGATCACCGGGGTGATCTGCGGGATCCGGGTGGAGGACGTCGAGGACCCGCTGATGCAGAGGATCCGCTACCTCGACAAGCTCGTGGACGAGCTGGCCAGAGGGAAGGCGATGGAGAAGGTGCTCCGACCGACCCCGGTGCCCGCGTCCTGAGGCCTACTTCGCGATCTTCGCGCGGCTGCGCGAGTAGGCGAAGTAGATGGCGAAGCCGATCGCGAGCCAGACCAGGAAGCGCAGCCACGTCTCGATCGAGAGGTTGAGCATCAGGTAGGTGCAGATGAGCGCCGACAGGCCGGGCAGCCAGGGGTTCAGCGGCACACGGAAGCCGCGCTTGAGATCCGGCCGGGTGCGGCGCAGGACGATCACGCCGACGGAGACGAGGACGAACGCCGACAGCGTGCCGATGTTCACCATCTCCTCAAGGACGCCGATGGGCGTCAGCCCGGCGAGCAGGGCGACGACGACGGTGACGACGAGCGAGGTGACCCAGGGGGTGCGCAGGCGCGGGTGCACCGTCGCGAGGCGCTGGGGCAGCAGGCCGTCGCGGGACATCGCGAAGATGATCCGCGTGGCGCCGATCAGCAGGGTGAGCACGACGGTGGTGAGCCCCGCGACGGCACCGGCCGAGATGACCGTCGCCATCCAGGTCTGGCCGTGGTAGGCGAAGGCGTTCGCAAGCGCCGCCGAGGGGTCGAGCTCGCGGTAGGGGACCATCCCCGTCACGACGAGGGCGACCGCGCAGTACAGGACGGTGCAGATCGCGAGCGAGGCGATGATGCCGATGGGCATGTCGCGCTGCGGGTTCTTCGTCTCCTCGGCGGTCGTCGCGACGACGTCGAAGCCGATGTAGGCGAAGAAGACGAGGGAGGCGCCGGCGATGATGCCGCCGACTCCGAACGTGGCGGGCTCGATGCCGGAGAGGAACTGCAGTAGCGGCTGGGTGAGGCCCGAGGCCGACTCGGTGGGCGCGGCCGGCGGGATGAAGGGGGAGTAGTTGGCCGTGTTGATGAACTGGATGCCCGCGATGATGACGAACAGGACGATGAAGAGCTTCACCGCGACGAGCACCATGTTGACGCGGAGGGACTCCTTGATGCCGAAGGTCATCAGTCCGCCGAGCACGAGCACCAGGAGGATCGCGGGAACGTCGACGACTCCGCCGTACGAGATCGCCGGGGGCAGGACGATGCCGAGCTGTGCGAGGAAGGAGCCGAGGTAGGCGCTCCAGCCCTGGGCGACCACGCTCGCCCCGAGGAACAGCTCGAGGATCAGGTCCCAGCCGATGATCCAGGCGAAGAGCTCGCCGAGGGACGCGTAGGAGAACGTGTAGGCGGAGCCGGACACCGGCACCGTGGAGGCGAACTCGGCGTAGCACATGGCCGCGAGGGCGCAGGCGAACGCGGCGACGACGAAGCTCAGCACGATCGCCGGGCCCGCGATGTCGTGCGCGGCGCGGCCGGTGAGGGTGAAGATGCCGGCGCCGATCACGACGCCGACGCCGAAGACGGTGAGGTCGAGGGCCGACAGCGACTTCTTGAGGCGGAACTCGGGCTCGTCGGTGTCGGAGATCGACTGCTCGACGGATTTGGTGCGGAGGATGCTCACGGTGGTTCTCTCTGGTGGGGCGGGAGGCGCGGAGGCCACCCTGGAGGATAGTCCCGCGTCTCGCCCCGCCGCAGCCGAGCGGCCGGGAGGCGAGGACGACCGCGGTGCACCCTCCGCGACTCGCACGCCCCGGTCAGCCGAGCTCGTCCGGCGCTCCTGGTCGTGGCGTCGCCCTCCGGCGCCGGATCACCAGGACCACCGCTGCGACGAGCGCGGCGACGACGAGCCACGGCAGCAGGAATCCGATCCCGATGAGTGCGGCGTTGCCGGCCGCGACGAGCCCGCTCCAGCCCGTGGCGAGGCCGTCGAGGAAGCCTGCAGGATTCGCGGACGTGACGGCCTCCTCGGGGAGGACGGTGACGGTCAGGGAGGCGAGCGCCACCCGGCTCTCGAGAGCGGTGAGCTGCTGCTGGATCGACTCGAGCTCGCCCTGCCGCTCGGTGAGCGCGGATTCGGCGGCCAGCAGATCGGCGAGGCTGCCCGCCTGCGCGATGAGCTGGGTGAGGCGGTCGACCGAGGCGCTCGCCGCCTCCGAGCGGGCGCGGAGATCGACGGCCTCGAGCGTGACGTCCTGCTGGTCGAGGGTCGATGCCGTGACGGCGCCCAGCGAGTCGAGGGAGTCGCGCGCCTCGGCGAGGCGATCGGAGGGGACGCGGATCGTGATCGAGCCGGCGCCGTCGGGCAGCGGCGTCGGGTAGGCGAGGCCGCCGGATCCGTCGTCTCCCGCGAAGCCCTCCGGCTCCGTCGCCCCCAGGTCGATCCGCTCGGATCTACTCGAGCGTTCGACGTACCCTCCGAGCGCCGAGGCGCTCGCGGAGAGCGTGCGGATCGCCTCGTCGACGGAACCCGCTCGCAGAGTGGCCGCGGCGGTCGACACGATCTCACGTGAGGTCGCCTCCGCCGCACCGTCCGCGGGAGGGCCGTCCGCCGCGCCCGGGACGAAGGGTGCCGACTGCTCGCGCCCTCCTGCGCCGGAGTCGCCGTTCGCGCCGCCTGAGCCGTCCCCGGCGGGTTGCGGAGCGATCGCGGCGGAGTCGGACGCGCCGCTGGTGATGCCGTTCAGGCTGACGAGGGGGCCGACCACCACGGCGAGCGCCAGGAGGCCCGCGGCGACTCCTGTGAGGGCGACAGCCCTGCGTCGGCGGAGTGCACGGGCCTGCCGCTGCGCGGCGAGGGCGCGGAACAGGCGGGTCTCGATCGCGGAGACGCGCTCGTCGTCGAGGGTCGGGAGGAGGACGGGGGACTCGGTCATGGCTGCTCTGCTCCTCGGAAATCGTCGACCACGAGGCGGAGCCTGCGGCGGACCCTCGACAGGCGGTTGCGGACGGTGGCGTGGGTGACGCCCAGTTCACGGGCCGCCTCCTCGTAGCCGCGGCCCTCGGTGGCGCACAGGCGGAAGACAGCGCGATCGAGCTCGGAGAGCCCCTCCGTCTCGCGGAGGACCGCCTCGGTCAGGGCGGCGGTGACGATCTGCTGCTCGAGATCGTGCGGGGAGGCGACGTCCTCATCGGTCTGGACCGTGCGCTCGCGCTCGCGCCGGACGGCCCTCATCCGGTTCGCCGCCTGGTACCGGCAGATGGTGACGAGCCACGGGAGGAGCGAGTCGCTGGCCAGCTCGAGACCCTCGAGCTTGCTCCAGGCGAGGACGAACGTCTCCTGCACGACCTCCTCGGCGTGGCCCGGGTCGCGCAGGATGCCGTGGGCGATCCAGTAGACCGGGCGGACGTACGCCCGGTAGAGCGTGCGGAAGGCGGCCTCACTGCCCGCCGCCGCCCGGCGGACGAGCTCGGCGTCCGTCGCCTCCTCGGTGATCATCGCGCCTCCCCTCGTCCGCTCTCACTGTGACAGTGTCGGCAGGAGGCGGATCGTCTCGGTTCCGCGTCGATCCCGTGACCGGAGGAGACCGGACGGCCGATTCAGCCGGGGACGACGATCTGCTGCAGGGACCAGGTGTTGCCGTCCGGGTCGGCGAAGTGCACGAACTCGCCCCACGGCTGCGAGTCGATCTCCGATACGTCGGCTCCTCGGGAGAGGAGCTCCTCGCGGGCGGCGACCGCATCGGCGACGACCATCTGGAGTCCCTTCTGGGAGCCCGGCACCATGTCGGTGATTCCGAGGCCGAGGACGACGGAGCAGGCCGAGCCCGGCGGAGTGAGCTGCACGAATCGCAGACCGTCGTGGACGACGACGTCGTGATCGGCGACGAAGCCGATGACGCGGGTGTAGAAGTCCTTCGCGCGATCGACGTCCGTGACCGGCACGGGGACGAGCTCGAGCTTCATCTCGACCATCCGACTCCCTCTCTCTGTGCTCCGACGGGGCGACGGAGCTGCGGATGAGGGCAGGCTACGGCGCGGACGGGAGAGTGCACCAGTGCGCAGAGGCAGCGAGCCGCGCGGTGGTCCCGGCTCGCAGCAGTGCTCCTCCACAGGCGAGCGGGCGCGGCAGGTCTCCACCGGATCCCACCTCACGCGTCCGCGCCCGTCGCGGACCGACGACGCTGTCCGCCATGCCTCCTCTCGATCGCACCTCCGACCGTTCCCGTCCCTCCGACCCCGACCTCCTGCGCGAGGTCGAGCTCGTCCGTGCGAAGGGCTTCGCCGACCTGCTCTCGGTCGTCCCGTCGCTCCTGGGCGTCCTCCCGCAGGAGTCCCTGGTGGTCGTCCCGTTCCTCGGGCGCCGCACCGTCGGCGGCTTCCGCCTCCCGCTCGCCGCGGAGCTGCGTCCGTCGGACGTCGACGCCCTCGCAGAGGGTGCGGTCGCCTCGCTGGCGGCGGTCCCCGAGGCGGACGGAGTCCTCGCCGTCGTCTACACCGATCGGAGCTTCGACGCGGAGGCGGGCATCCCGCGCCCGCAGCTGGGCCGGGCCCTCGTCGAGCGTCTCGAGCGCACCGACCTCGGGATCGTGGGGGTGGCGTGCGTGGCGTCCGACGGCTGGGGCAGGTACACGATCCCCTCGGAGCGGCGGACTCCGCGTCCTCTCGCCGGGATCGAGGACAGCGAGTCCGGCCTCTTCTCGCGAGCGGTGGCGGACGAGCCGCTGGACGTGTCGGCGCTCGCCGTGCTCCCGGTGGTCGAGGAGGACGACCGCCGCGTCGTCGAGGCGGTGCTCGCGACGCCGCCGGGAGGGATGCTCGAGGACCCGACCGCTGTCGTCGAGCGATGGCTGCAGGGGCCCTCGGTCGCGCGGAGGGAGGGGCGGGTCCTCCAGCTCCTGCAGTCCCCGCCACTGCGCGACCAGCTGACGCTGCAGATCGCGCTCGGCCCTCACCGTGCGCGGTCGTCGTTCCTCCGCATGGTCCGCCAGCAGGCGGAGCAGGAGTTCACCGGCGAGACGATGGACGAGATCATCGCGAGGGAGGCGGCGATCGGGCGCACCGATGCGAGGGACGTCGCCGACGCCGAGCTGCTGATGGGAGAGGGGCCCGGGCCGGATCGCGGACGACTCGAGCGGGCGACGACCGCGCTGGCGCGGACGGCCGCGCTCGCTCCTCCCGGGGTGCGCGTGCCGGTCCTGACCGTGCTGGCCTGGTGCTGGTGGGCGCGCGGCGTCGGCTCCCTCGCGGCACTGCATCTCGGCGAGGCGCGGAGGCTCGATCCCGCGTACTCGATGGCGCAGCTCTACGAGTCGCTGTTCGCCGCCCGGCGCGTGCCCGGCTGGGTCCTCGACGGCACCTCGCGGAGGCTGCTGGCGGCCGCGGAGCGCCGCTGATGTCCGGGGTGGCGGGACGATTCAGGGGGAGAGGGGAGCGCGCGACCCGGGCCGCGAGGTCCGGCTCGTCGGTTCCGGGCCGGCAGGTCTTCCCTTCCCGCTGACCCGAGGAGTAACGTGCAACCAAATGGTTGTAGATGTGGAAGACGACGAGCGGATCGACCGGGTGTTCCGAGCGCTCGCCGACGCCACCCGGCGCGACATCGTCGCCCGGGTGCTGCAGAGCGAGCAGTCGGTCTCGGTGCTGGCGTCGGAGTACGCGATGTCGTTCGCCGCGGTGCAGAAGCACGTCGCGGTGCTCGAGCGCGCGTCGCTCGTGCGCAAGCGACGCAGCGGACGGGAGCAGCTCGTGAGCGGAGAGGTCGAGGCGCTGCAGCGGGCAGCGCGACTCCTCGACGCCTACGAGGAGCTCTGGCGCGGACGCGTCGACCGCATCACCGGCCTCCTCGCCGAGGAGGGGCGGCAGCCGACCGCAGAACCGAGGAGAGGGAGCGCACGATGACCGTGCTGGAGTCCGTCAAGGACGTCGAGAACCTGACCATGACCATCACCGCGGAGTTCGACGCGGGGATCGACCGCGTCTGGCGCATCTGGGTCGAGCCGCGACTGCTCGAGCGGTGGTGGGGGCCGCCGAGCTGGCCGGCGACCTTCGAGCGGCACGAGGCTGTTCCGGGGAGCCGCAGCAGCTACTACATGACCGGCCCCGGTGGGGAGAAGGCCCGGGGATGGTGGCTCGTGACCGCGGTGGAGGAGCCCGTGCGCTTCGAGTTCGACGACGGCTTCGCCGACGACGACGGGAACCCGGTGGACGAGTACGGCACGACTCACGCCGTCGTCGCCCTCGAGGAGGCTGCCGGGCGTACCCGGATGGTCGTCCGCTCGGCCTTCGAGTCGGTGGAGCAGCTCGAGCAGATGGTCCAGATGGGCATGGAGGAGGGGATGCGCCAGGCGATGGGCCAGATCGACGCGCTCCTGACGGAGTGAGGGCTCAGTCGGTCAGGGCGGCGGCGTACGCGGCGACGGACCGTCGATAGCGGGGCAGGGTGGGGGCGAGGGCCTCGAGAGCGGTGCGCAGCGCCTCGGCCGGGCGTCCCGCGCTGTGCAGCGCGAGAGCCAGGAAGACCTCGCGAGCCGCTCCGACGGAGGGGTGCGGGTCCGCCGCACGCAGCAGGGCGACGGCCTCCTCGTGCCGACCGAGGTTCCGGAGGGTCGAGGCGTACTGGATGCTCAGCTGCGCCCGGCGCTCCTCGTCGAGACCGAGCTCCAGCGCCCGCTCGTACTCGGCGGCGGCCTCTGTCTCGTGACCGGCGCTGTCGAGGGCGCCGCCCAGCTCGAAGTGGCCTCGACCGTCTTCGCTCGGGTAGCGCGCGGCGAGCACGCGCATCCGCTCGACGACGTCGTCGCCCTCCTCGTGCAGACGGTCCGCCGCCCGCTGCCAGGCGTCGAGGTCCTCGGCGGCGGGACGGGGCGGATGGTCGGCGGGGCGAGGCGAGTCGGTCACGAGGCGAGGCTAGCGGGCGAGGCCGACGGGCGAGGGCCGACGTGGTCCCGGAGGCTCGAGCACGCCGTTCACGACGCGGGGATCGAGCCTCCGGAACCCGGAGCGACGGTGTCAGGCGGTGCCGTCGGCGGCGGAGATGGGGGAGTCGGGGCTGGTCGACGCGGAGGAGTCGGCCGTGGTGGACGCGGACGCACCGGCGCTTGCCGAGCGGCGACCCGCCTCGACGGCGGCGGTCGAGGCGGCGGCGCCGGCGACGAGAGCGAGCAGCGCCCATCCGGCGCCCCACTTCGACTTGCCGACCAGGGCGTCGAGCGAGAGCGGACCGGGACCGTCGGCGACGACCGCGGCGGTCGCCGCGACGAGCAGTCCGTTGAACTCCCAGCCTCCGCCCGCGTTCCAGAGGCCGTTGCTCCAGTGCACCTTCCGCACCGCGGTGACCATCGTGGCCACCAGGCCCGCGGCGGCGAGCGGAGTGACCGCTCCGAGGGCCAATGCGGCACCGCCGGCGGTCTCGGTGACCGCGGCTGCGAGGGCGTTGCGGCGCGGCGGGTGCATCTCGAGGCTCTCCATCATCTGCGAGGTGCCCTCCAGACCCGGACCGCCGAACGAGCCGCGGAGCTTCTGCAGTCCGTGTCCGACGAACAGTCCGCCGACGGCGAGACGGAGAACGAGCGAGCCGACCTTCATGGGTGACCTCCTGATGCGAGTGGGAGCGTGCGTGCTAGCGAGAGTCGCCGCTCCCAGCTCCTGGGTCAAGGGGTCGCGGAGGCGCGTCGGGACGCTCCCGGAGACGCCGGAGGGCGGAATCGAGCGGACGCACGGAAGAGAAGGGAATGCGGTCAACCGGTTCGCCTCCTATGATCGAGCTGGATCGACTCGAAGGAGAGCACGCATGACCGGACGCCTCATCGGCAAGAACGCCCTCGTCACCGGAGCCGGCTCCGGCATCGGCCGGGCCGTCGCGGAGCGGTTCGCCCGCGAAGGGGCCCGCGTGGCCTTCACGGACCGGGACCTCGACGCGGCGCGCGACGCGGCCGGCGCCTACCCGGATGCTGTCGCCGTCGCGCTCGACATCTCGGACGAGGCGAGCGTCGAGGCCGCCTTCGCACAGCTCGACGCGGACGGCCGCGCTCCCGACGTCGTCGTCGCGAACGCGGGCGTGCAGCTCTTCGGCCAGGACGCGAAGATCGCCGACCTGAGCCTCGAGGCGTGGCGCAGGACGATCGACATCAACCTCACCGGCACCTTCCTGACCGTGAAGCACGCGGTCAGGGCGATGCGGGGCCGCGGCGGCTCGATCGTCCTCACCGGCAGCCCCACGGGACTGAACGGCGAGGGCCAGGATTTCACCGCCTACAGCAGCTCCAAGGCCGGCATCCACGGCCTCGGCCGCACGGTCGCCGCCGCCTACGCCGGCGAGGGCATCCGCGTGAACACCGTGGTGCCCGGCTACACCGAGACCCCGCTGGTGACCGCGATCTCGGGGGACGCCGAGGCGCGCGCCGCGATCGTCTCGCGGATCCCGATCGGGCGACCCGGCTCGGCCGAGGACGTCGAGGGCATCATGGTCTACCTCGCGAGCGACGAGTCCTCGTACGCCACCGGCGCGCTCTTCCGCGTCGACGGCGGCATGACGACCCTGTGACCATGGGGCCGATCGGAATAAGCCCCGCCGCCCCGACGATCCCGGCCGCGCTGCTGCTCCCGGCCGAGCGCGACGAGCGGGAGGTGCGCTGCGGCCCGTGGGCGCTGCGCAGCGCCGAGGGGCGGCTGGACGAGATCCGCTTCGAGGGCGCGCGGATCCTCCGAGGAGTGCGGTTCGTCGTGCGCGACCGCGACTGGGGGACGTTCGCGACCACGCGCGCCGACCTGAGGGCGGAGGAGGACGAGCTCGTGATCGAGGGCATGAGCGAGGGCGGTGGCGCCCGCGTCGAGTGGATCCTGCGCGCGCGGTTCGAGGAGTCGACCCTGATGCTCGCGCTCGAGGCGCGCGCCGCCACCGCGCTGCTGCGCAACAGACTCGGTCTCGTCGTGCTGCACCCGGCGGACGCGGCAGGCGCGCCGCTCGAGGTCCTCCGCACCGACGGTTCCCTCGAGCAGACGCGGTTCCCGGCGCGCATCGCCCCGCATCAGCCGGCCCGCGACATCGCCGGTCTCGCGTGGACGGCGAGCGGAGTGGCGGTGACGGCGGCGTTCGACGGCGACGTCTTCGAGATGGAGGACCAGCGCAACTGGACGGACGCGTCGTTCAAGACGTACTCCACTCCGCTGGACCGGCCGTTCCCGGTCGCGGTGGCCGAGGGGGAGGTCGTCCGGCAGAGCGTCCGGATCGAGTGCTCCGGGACGCCGACCCCGGCGAAGGCCGAACCGGACGGGCTGCGCCTCGCGCTAGCCGGGCACGCGTTCCCCGAGATCCTCACGGGGGCGTCGAGCGCACCGTCGGCGGCTCGACCGGCAGAGAGCTGGATCGGCCGCGTCGGCCTGCTCGTGGAGTGCGACCCGCGCTGGGCGGGTTGGCGGCGGGCACTCGCCCGCGCCCTCGAGGACGCGCAGGAGCGGAGCATCGACCTCCGGATCGTCGCGGCGGAACCGGACGATGTCGCGCGGGTCCTCGGCGCCGTCGGGGACGCTCCGCTCGCCCGCCTCGGCGTCTACGCCGCGCACGGGCACCGCAGCACCCCCGAGCTGCTTGACGCGGCCCGGCGCGCGGTGGGCGGGACGGGGGCCGAGGTGCTCGGCGGCGTCCGCTCGCACTTCACCGAGCTCAACCGGGGAGCGCAGGAGCTCGCCGTCGTCGACGCTCCGCTCGCCTTGAGCCTGACCGCCTTCATGCACGACACCTCGGGGCACCAGCTCGTGGAGTCGCTCGGGACCCAGCGCGCGGTCGTGCGGGACGCCCTGGCGATCGCCGACGGCCGTCGACTGCGCATCGGCCCGGTCACACTCGGGGCGCGGATGAACGCGGTCTCGACGTCGCCGTTCGACCCGGGGGACGCCGACATCGACGCCCACGGCTACGGACCGCAGCACCTGCCCGGCGCGACCGACCCGCGGCAGTCCTCGCCGGCGCTCGCCGCGTGGGTCGTGGGGAGCGTCGCCGCGCTGGCGCAGCCCGGCGTCGACTCGCTCGCCTACTTCGAGGAGTGGGGACCCCGCGGGGCATCCGGCACACCGGCGGGCCGGGTGCTGGAGTGGGCCGCCGAGATCGGCGGCGGCGAGGTCGTGACCGTCGACGCGGCTCCGCTCCCGCTGGTGGCGATCGGCGTGCAGCGGGAGGGGGAGCAGCTGCTCCTCGTCGGCAACCTCGGCGCCACCGGGATCGAGCCGTCGTGGGACGGCGTGCACGAGTGGCGGCGGTCGCTCGACGGCTCCCTCGGCGTCGGCCCGCTCCGACTGGCTCCCGGCGAGGCCGCCCGCGTCGTGCGGAGGGCTCAGCCCAGCGGCGTGTAGGTCGACGCCTCGAGCACGACCGTGCCGTCGGTGCACACCTCGAGGGCGGCCGGAGCGCTGACCGCGGGATCGAGGTCGTCGACGACCTCGGCGACGATCCGGGCGGAGACGGCGGAGGGGCAGCCGTAGGCGCCGGGGGAGTGGCGGACGACGCGGACCTCGGCCCGGCCGGCGGGCTGCAGGGTGAGCAGGCCGCCCGGGTTCGGACCGACCGCGGCGGCGACCGCGCCGATGCGCACGCCGTCGGCGTCCGTCGGGTAGACGCCCGGGATGCCGGCGAGGGTGCACGGCAGCGACGACACGTTGGTGAAGACGAGGTCGAACGCGCTGGAGCCGGCGCCGGAGGCCTCGGGATCGGGGAGGTACTCGAGCGAGAGGTCGCCCCCGTGGCAGCGCGCGACGGGAGCGGGAGCGGGCGCGGCCGGAGCCGGTGCCTCCGGGACCGATGCCTCAGGAGCAGGCGCTGCGGGGGAGGGCGCGATCGGGGAGGCGGTGGGCTCCTCCGGAGTCGGCGTCGCATCGGGCGTCGCCGTCGATGCCGGAGTCGGCGTCGCGCTCGGTGTCGCCGTCGGCGACGCGCTCACCGGCGTGGGGAGCGGCGTCCGGGGGGAGGCGACCTCGGCGCGACCCGCGCAGCCGGCGACCAGGAGGAGGGAGGCGGCGACCGCGAGCACCGCAGCGCTCGACCGGCCCAGGAGGGACGACATGCGCCGAGTCTGCCACCGTCCGCGCGGGTCAGCTCCCCGAGTCCGCCAGTCGGCGCGAGGCGGTGCTCATGTGCGACTCCATCGCCCGCGCGGCCGCGGCCGGATCGCGCGCCTCGAGTGCCTCCAGCACGGCGCGGTGCTCGGCGAAGGCGTCGCGCGCCTGCTGCGGGTCGCTGAGCGCGCGCTCGACCCACAGCCGCAGCAGCGAGCGGATGGTCTGCAGCAGGTCGCGGAGCACCACGTTGCCGCAGCTGACCGCGATCTGCAGGTGGAAGCGGACGTCGGCCTCGACGAAGGCCGCGAGGTCGTCCAGGTGCGACTCCATCGCGTCCAGGTGCGCGCGCAGCTTCGCCAGATCGGCGTCCTCGATGCGGAGTGCCGCGAGCATCGCCGCCTGGATCTCGAGCCCGCTCCGCACCTCGATCAGCTCGGCCGTGCGGCCGGCGGAGAGCATCAGCCCCCAGCTCAGCGTCGTCGGCAGGAGCTCCGACGTGCTGTCGCGGAGGTAGGTGCCGGAGCCCGGGCGCACCGTGACGATGCCGAGGATCTCGAGCGCCGCGAGGGCCTCGCGCACGGCCGAGCGGCCCACTCCGAGGCTCTCGGCGAGCTGGCGCTCGGGGGGCAGGCGCGATCCGGGTGCCAGATCACCCGTGGTGAGGAGGGAGGTCAGCTGCTTCGCCACTTCGGCGACCGCGGTGCCGCGGGGGAGCACCTGGAGCTCCAGGCGCACGAGGGACGGGTCGTCTTCGGGATACGCCGGCATGCGACGACCGTAGCAACGGCTCGCGTGGGGCAGGAGACGCCACGCGACAGCCGAACCGGTTGACACTTGCGGCGGAACGGAGCATCATCGAATTGGTCAACCGGTCAGCCAATTTGGCCCGGTACCCCAACACAGTCGTTGACAAGGATCTGGAGATCGACGTGGACCTTCCCTCTCAGACCACCGCCGGTGGTCCGGCCGCGGCCGACGCCGCCGTCGAGAAGAGCGCGATCAGGAAGATCTCGGTGCGCCTCGTGCCGTTCGTCGCCCTGATGTTCTTCATCAACTACCTCGACCGCACGGCGATCGGCTTCGCCGCTCCCAACGGCATGGAGGCCGATCTCGCCCTCTCGGCGGCCCAGTTCGGCTTCGCCTCCGGCGTCTTCTTCATCGGCTACATCCTCCTCGAAGTGCCCAGCAACCTGGCGCTGCACCGCTTCGGCGCGCGCCGCTGGCTCGCCCGCATCATGGTGAGCTGGGGCGTCGTGGCGCTGCTGTTCACGTGGGTGCAGAACTTCGAGCAGCTGGTGGTGCTCCGCTTCCTGCTCGGAGTCGCGGAGGCAGGCTTCTTCCCCGGCGCGATCCTGTTCCTCAGCCTCTGGGTGCCGGCGAAGCACCGCTCCAAGATCCTCGCGCTCTTCTACCTGGCGCAGCCGCTCACCACGGTCATCGGCGCTCCGCTCGCGGGTCTCCTGATCGAGCAGGACGGCATCTTCGGCCTCGAGGGCTGGCGCTTCATGTTCCTCGGCGTCTCGCTCCCCGCGATCGTCGTCGGACTCATCGCCTGGTTCTACCTCAAGGACAAGCCTTCGGACGCCAAGTGGCTCACCCGTGAGGAGCAGGTCTGGCTCACGACGGCGCTGCAGCGCGAGGAGGACGTCAAGACCAAGGGCGTCACGACCCACCCGAAGATGTCCTCCGCCTTCAGGAGCGGCCGCGTCTGGATGCTGAGCTTCGTGTACTTCGGCTTCATCTACGGCCTCTACGCGCTGGCGTTCTTCCTCCCCACGATCATCGAGGGCTTCCAGGAGCAGTACGGCACCACGTTCGGCATCTTCGAGAAGGGCCTGATCACCGCGATCCCCTACGTGCCCGCGGCTATCGCGCTCTACCTCTGGTCGCGCGATGCGACGCGTCGCGGGGTGCGCACCTGGCACATCGTCATCCCGGCGATCGCCGGTGGACTGAGCATCCCGCTCGCGCTGTTCGCCGGCTCGCCGGCCGCGACGATCGCCGTGATCACGGTCACCGCGATGGCGATCTTCTCGGCCCTGCCCAACTTCTGGACGTTCCCGACCCGCTTCCTCACGGGAGCGGCCGCGGCGGCCGGCATCGCCCTGATCAACACGGTCGGCAACCTCGCCGGCTTCTCGGCGCCGTACATCACCGGAGCCCTGAGCGACGCGACCGGCGGCTACGAGATCCCGATGTTCGTCGTCGGCTTCTTCCTGCTGCTCTCGGCCGTGCTGATGGCACTGCTCGCGCGGCGCTACAAGGACGCTCCGCTGGACGCTCCGAGCGTCGACGTGATCGCCCACTGACGCCCACCGCCGCCACCACGAGAAGGACCCCGAGATGACCCGGCTCTACAACGACCCCTCCGATTTCGCCGATGAGATGATCGACGGATTCGCCGCCGCGAACCGCCGCTTCGTGCGGCGCGTGCCCGGAGGAGTGGTGCGCTCGACCGAGGTCGCCCCCGGAACGGTCGCGCTCGTGGTCGGCGGCGGCTCCGGCCACTACCCGGCCTTCGGCGGGCTGGTCGGCCAGGGCCTCGCGCACGGCGCGGCGATGGGGAACCTCTTCGCCTCTCCGTCCGCGCAGCAGGTCCACTCGGTCGCCACGGCCGCCGAGCACGGGGGCGGCGTGCTGCTGAGCTACGGCAACTACGCGGGAGACGTGCTGAACTTCGACGCGGCGCAGCGGCGCCTGCGCGACGAGGGGATCGACGTCCGCACCGTCACGGTCACCGACGACATCTCGAGCGCCGACGTCTCCGAGAAGCAGAAGCGCCGCGGCATCGCAGGCGATCTGACGGTCTTCAAGGTCGCCGGAGCCGCCGCGGAGGAGGGCGCGTCCCTGGACGACGTCGAGCGCCTCGCGATCCGCGCCAACGAGCGCACGCGCTCCTTCGGCGTCGCGTTCTCGGGCTGCTCGCTGCCCGGGGCGTCGGAGCCGCTGTTCACCGTCCCCGAGGGGCGGATGGCCGTCGGCATGGGCATCCACGGCGAGCCCGGCATCCGCGAGGACGACGTGCCCTCGGCCGACGGACTCGCCGAGCTGCTGGTCGAGTCGCTCCTCGCCGAGCGCCCGGACGACGTCGCCGAGCTCGAGGGGGCGCGACTCGTCGTGATCCTCAACGGCCTGGGCTCGGTGAAGTACGAGGAGCTGTTCGTCGTCTACTCGGGCGTCGAGCGCCGCCTGCGCGAGCGCGGCGTCGAGATCGTCGAGCCGGAGGTCGGCGAGCTGGTGACCAGCTTCGACATGGCCGGCGTCTCGCTCACCTTCTTCTGGGTCGACGAGGAGCTCGAGCGGCTCTGGGCGGCTCCCGTCGAGACGCCCGCCTACCGCAAGGGCGCCGTCCGCGCCGCCGCCCAGGTGGCGGAGCAGGCGGTCGTCGAGAGCGCCCGAGCAGAGATCGGAGCCTCCAGCGAGGAGTCCCGCGCCGCGGCCGGCACCGTGCTCGCGGCCCTCGAGGCGACGCAGCGCGTGATCGACGAGAACGCCGACGAGCTCGGTCGGATCGACGCGGTCGCCGGTGACGGCGACCACGGCATCGGGATGCAGCGCGGGGTGCACGCGGCCGTCGCAGCCGCCCGGGCCGCCCACGAGGAGCGAGCGGGAGCCGGCACCGTGCTCGACGCCGCCGGCGACGCCTGGTCGGACCGCGCGGGCGGCACCTCCGGAGCCCTCTGGGGGGCGGCACTCGGCGCGGTGGGCGCGGCTCTCGGAGACGAGGGCCGGCCCGATGCGGCCGCGGTGCTGACCGGAGTCATCGGTGCCCGGACCGCGATCCTCGCCTTCGGCGCGAGCGTCGGGGACAAGACGATGGTCGACTCCCTCGTGCCGTTCGCCGACGTGCTCGGCGAGCGGATCGGCGCGGGCGTCTCCCTCGCCGACGCCTGGACCCGTGCAGCCGAGGCCTGCACCGACGCCGCTGCCGCCACCGCGCAGCTGCTGCCCCGGATGGGCCGCGCCCGCCCGCACGCCGAGAAGAGCCTCGGCACCCCCGACGCGGGCGCGCACTCGCTCGCCCTGATCGTCACCGCCGTCGGCGCCGTGCTCCGCGAGAGCGCAGCCATCCCGTCCAGCACCGACGCGTAACGTCGCACACCGTCACCCGCCAGCAAGGAGAGAGCACCATGAGCGCACCGTTCCGCATCGTCGTCGGATCCGACGACGCCGGTTTCACCTACAAGGAGATCATCAAGGCCGATCTCGAGAAGGACGCGCGCGTCGCGACCCTCATCGACGTGGGGGTCGACGCCGACTCCCACACCCCGTACCCCAGCGTCGCCATCGCCGCCGCCGAGATGATCGCCCGCGGCGAGGCCGACCGAGCCGTGCTGATCTGCGGCACGGGACTCGGCGTCGCCATCGCGGCGAACAAGGTCGCGGGAGTCCGCGCCGTCACCGCGCACGACTCCTTCTCGGTCGAGCGCTCGATACTCTCCAACGACGCGCAGGTGCTCTGCATGGGCCAGCGCGTCGTCGGCATCGAGCTCGCCCGCCGCCTCGCGAAGGAGTGGCTCGGCTACGAGTTCGACACCTCCTCCGCCTCGGCCGAGAAGGTGCAGATCATCGAGGCGTACGAGGAGGGCCGCGCCGACGAGGCTCCGGTCTCGTCCTCGCCCGCGTCGTGCTGACCCCGGACGCCTCGCCCGCCTTCACCGTGGGCGTGAGCCTGAAGATGTACTTCGGTCACGAGCGCACCCTGGAGTGGAGCCGCCGCGTCGTCGAGATCGCGCGGGTCCACGAAGCGGTGACGTCGGGAGTGGTCGAGCTGTTCGTCGTGCCGACGTTCCCCGCGCTCGTGCCGGTCGGCGCGGTCGTCGACGGCTCCGGAGTCGCCCTCGGCGCCCAGGACCTGTTCTGGGAGGACGCGGGTGCGTTCACCGGCGAGGTGAGCGGCTCCGAGCTCCGCGAGATCGGCTGCCGCCTGGTCGAGATCGGCCATGCCGAGCGCCGCGCGCTCTTCGGCGACGACGACGAGCGGATCCGGCTGAAGGTCGCCGCCGCGTTCCGCAACGACCTCGTGCCGCTGCTCTGCGTCGGCGAGACCGAGCGCGGCAGCGTCGACGACGCCGTCTCCCTCGTACTCGCCCAGATCTCGTCGGCGCTCGAGGCGGCCGACGCCGCGGGCTCGACCGGCCCGGTGCTCGCGGCCTACGAGCCCGTGTGGGCGATCGGTGCTCCCGAGCCGGCCGAGCCCTCTTTCATCGCCGGAGTCGTCACCGCCCTCGAGGAGGCGCTCGCCGCGCTCCCTGGTCGCGCAGGCAGCCGCGTGATCTACGGCGGGAGCGCCGGGCCGGGTCTGCTGACCGCGCTCGGCGGCCGCGTCCCCGGACTCTTCCTCGGCCGCTTCGCGCACGACCCAGAGGCCGTGCGGACGATCCTCGACGAGGCGCTCGCGCTCGCGGAGGCCCGCCCGTGACGATCGGACTCAGCAGCTACGCCTTCTTCTGGCGCTCCTGCGACCGGGTGCCGGAGCCGATGAGCGTCGAGGACATGGTGCGCGAGACGGCCGATCTCGGCGTGGGCCTCCTGCAGCTGTGCGATGTGCCCGGCCTCGAGGAGTTCCCGGCCGAGCGGCTCGCCGCGCTGCGCGAGCTCGCGGCGGGCAGCGGCGTCGCCCTCGAGCTCGGCACGCGCGGCACGGATCCCGAGCACCTGCGCCGCTGGCTCGGGATCGCCCGCGCGCTGGACGTCGTGCTGCTGCGCAGCATGTGGACCTCGGGGGAGGACCGTCCCGGCCGCGAGGAGACGCTGCGCCGGCTCCGGAGCATCTCGCCCGAGCTCGAGGCGGCGGGCGTCACGCTCGCGCTCGAGACGTACGAGCAGGTGAGCACCGCCGACCTCGTCGACGTCGTCGCGACGCTGGACGATCCGCGGATCCGGATCTGCCTCGATCCCGCCAACACGGTCGCGAACCTCGAGCTGCCGGCCGACGTGGTCGCGCGCTGCGCCCCGTACGTCGCCAACTGGCACGTCAAGGACTTCGACTTCTGCCGCAACCCGGGCTGGGTCGGCTTCGTCTACACCGGCACCGCCCTCGGCGACGGCCGCCTCGACTACGACGGCTTCCGCGCGCTGCTGGATCCGGACGCGCGCGGCATCACCCAGATCATCGAGTTCTGGCTCCCCTGGCAGGACACCGTCCCCGCCGCGGAGCAGGCGCTCGTCACCACCCGGCTCGAAGCCGAGTGGACCCGCACCACCCTCGACCAGCTCAGGAGAAGGAACCCATGACCGACACCACCGCCACCACCGCCCCGGGCACCGCCGCCCCCGCCCTCACCGTCGCCGTCATCGGCGCCGGCGGCAAGATGGGCATGCGGGTCTCGAACAACCTGCAGAAGTCCGACTACAACGCCCTCTACAGCGAGGCCTCGCCCGCCGGGCAGGAGCGCACCCGCGAGGCCGGCCGCGAGATCACCGCGACGCCCGACGCCGTCGCGGACGCCGACGTCGTGATCCTCGCCGTCCCGGACGTCGTGCTCGGCGCGGTGTCGGAGGACGTGATCCCGCAGATGAAGTCGGGCGCGATCATCCTGACCCTCGACCCGGCCGCGGCCTACGCGGGGCTCCTCGCGAAGCGCGAGGACATCCACTACGCCGTGGCGCACCCGTGCCACCCGTCGGTGTTCCTCGAGCGCACCACCCCGGAGGAGTGGGCCGACACGTTCGGCGGCATCGCCGCTCCGCAGGAGGTCGTCGCGGCCCTCGAGGACCCGGACGACGACGTGCGGGCGATCGCCGAGAAGGTCATCTCGACCATCTACGCGCCCGTCATCGCGGTGCACTGGGTGACCGTCAAGCAGCTCGCCGTGCTCGAGCCGACCCTGGTCGAGACCATCGCCTGCATGGTGGGCGAGTTCCTCAAGGAGGCGCTCGACGAGACCGTCAACGGCGTCGGCGTGCCCTACGAGGCGGCCCGCGCCATGCTCTACGGCCACACCTGGATCGCGCTGACCAACGGGCTGCGCGGATCGAACCCGTTCTCGGAGGCCTGCCACATCGCCATGGGCTACGGCCGCGAGGCGCTCATCAAGGACGACTGGAAGAAGATCTTCGACGACTCCGAGCTCGACTCGGTCATCGCCAAGATGCTGAAGATCGACGCCGTGAAGCGCTGACGATCGACCGGGGGAACCCCGGACGGTCGAGGGAACCCGCACTTGCAGGCTCCCTCGAGCGTCCGGGGTTCCTTCGCGCTCAGATGCGGACGACCATCTTCCCGGTGTTGCCGCCGCGCATCATCGAGAGGAACGCCTCGACGGTGTTCTCGATCCCGTCGACGATCGTCTCGTCGTAGGCGATGCTCCCCTCCTCGAACCAGCCGGCCATGAGCCGGTCGAACTCGGGAGCCCGGTCGAGGTAGCCGGAGAGGGTGAAGCCGCGGAGGGTGAGGCCGCGGGTGATGATGTTCGCCATGTTGTCGGGGCCGACCGGCTTCTCGGTGCTGTTGTAGCCGGCGATCGCTCCGCACAGGGCGGCGCGGCCGCCGTCCCTGAAGGCGTCCAGCGCGGCCTCGAGGTGGTCGCCGCCGACGTTGTCGAAGTAGACGTCGATGCCGTCCGGAGCGGCCTGCGCCAGCTGCTCGCGCACGGGTGCCGCGTGGTAGTCGAAGGCGGCGTCGTAGCCGTACTTCCCGGTGAGCAGCTCGACCTTCTCGGCCGAGCCCGCGGAGCCGATGACGCGCCCCGCGCCCAGGAGGCGGGCGATCTGCCCGGCGGCCGAGCCGACCGCTCCGGCGGCGCCCGAGACGAAGACGGTGTCGCCCTCCTCCATCCCGGCGATCGTCGTCAGGCCGACGAACGCGGTGAGACCGGTCATGCCGAGGATCCCGAGGCGGAGCGAGAGGGGTGCCCCCGGCAGCTCGGGGACGACGCGGAAGGCCGAGGCGGGGGCCTGCACGACGTCGCGCCAGCCGAGCTGGTGCAGCACCGCCGCGCCGACCGGGAACTCCGGGTCGTCCGACACGCTCACGCGTCCGATCGCGCCTCCGGTCATGGTCTCGCCGAGGGCGTACGGCGGGGTGTAGCTCTTGACGTCGTTCATCCGACCGCGCATGTAGGGGTCGACCGAGACGAAGGCGTTCTCGACGCGGATCTCTCCCGCGGCGGGCGCGTCGTAGGTCACCTGGACGGCGCGGAAGTCGTCGGCGACCGGCCAGCCCGCGGGGCGGCGGACGAGCTGGATCTGGGTGCTGGTGGCGGTGGTCATGGAGCCTTCCGGAGAGGGGCGGAGCGGAGCCGGAGCGGACGCGGAGCCGGTTCAGGCGGCGAGGCCGATCGCGAGCGCGAGGATCGCGAGCAGGCCGGGCGCCATCTGGGTGAGGGCCGCGCGGCGCTTGGCGGGGGAGGAGAGCAGGAGGACGAGGGCCGCGGCGACCATCGAACCGGTTCCGGCGAACACGAGGGCGGCGCCGACGGCAGTCGCTCCGGACGTGAGGGCGAGGACGCCGACGATCGTCACGATCGCGAGGAACAGGTTGTAGAAGCCCTGGTTGAAGGCGAGCTCCTTCGTGGCCCGGGCCTCGTCCTCGGAGGTGCCGAAGGTCGAGCGGGCCCGCGGAGTCGTCCAGAGGAGCGATTCCAGCACGAAGATGTAGACGTGCAGCACAGCGGCGAGGGCCGCGAGCACGAGTCCTGTGACGATCACGGCGGGACCTCCTGATTGTGTAACGTTCGATCCACTATAGGCCTGGACGCGGCATGATGGAACAGTCGAGAAGGAGGCCCCGATGGGACGCACGCAGATGTTCGAGACCGCCGAGGTCGTCCGATCGGCGCGCTCCGTGTTCTGGGAGCGCGGCTTCGAGGAGGCGTCCGTTCCCGAGCTGGAGGCGGCGACCGGAGTGCGCCGGTCGAGCCTGTACCACGCGTTCGGCAGCAAGCGCGGACTGTTCGACGCGGCCGTGCAGAGCTACCTCGACGAGGTGGTGCGGCCCCGGCTCGCGCCGCTCACGCGCGACGACGTGGCTCCGGACGCCCTGGAGGTCTACTTCGGGGGTCTGCGCGCCGCGCTCTCGGACGCCGCGAGCCTCTCCTCCCGCAGCGGCTGCCTGCTGCTCAATGCCGCGGGCGCGCCGATCGCGCGCGACGACGCCGTGCGCGAGGTGATCGCCGAGTACCGGGCGGAGCTGCTGCGCGCGATGCGCGCGGGGGCCTCTGCGCGCTGGCCCGGGGCGGAGCCGTCGCGGCGGGCGCTGCAGGCCGATCTGCTGGTGTCGCTGCTGGTGGCCGCGCTGGTGCTGGCGCGGGTGGATCCGGAGCAGTCGGTCGCGACCGTGGACGCCGCGCTCGCCCTCGTGCGGGACGCGCAGGTGTGAAGGACGGAAGCCCCCGGGCACGCCGCCTCGGGAGGCGGGTGCGCGGGGGCTCCTGGAGAGCGGAGGCGTCAGTCGGTGCCGGCGTCGAACGCCGCGCCCTCCGAGGCCAGGTCGGTCGCGCGTCCGAGTGCGTCGGCGGCTGCGGAGCCGCCGCCCTCGGTGATCGCCTCGCCCTCGCCGATCTCGAGGTGCCCGACGAGCTCGGCGGTCGGGCCGCCCACGAGACCGGCGGCCGCGTACTGCTCGAGGCGCGAGCGCGAGTCGGCGATGTCGAGGTTGCGCATCGTGAGCTGGCCGATGCGGTCCTCGGGACCGAACGCGGCGTCGCCGACGCGCTCCATCGAGAGCTTGTCGGGGTGGTAGCTCAGTGCGGGGCCCGCGGTGTCGAGGATCGTGTAGTCGTCGCCGCGGCGCAGGCGCACGGTCACCTCGCCGGTGACGGCGGAGCCGACCCAGCGCTGGATCGACTCGCGCAGCATGAGCGACTGCGGGTCGAGCCAGCGTCCCTCGTACATGAGGCGACCGAGGCGGCGGCCCTCGGAGTGGTACTGGGCGATGGTGTCCTCGTTGTGGATCGCGTTGAGCAGGCGCTCGTAGGCGAGGTGGAGGAGGGCCATGCCGGGGGCCTCGTAGATGCCGCGGCTCTTGGCCTCGATGATGCGGTTCTCGATCTGGTCCGAGCTGCCCAGGCCGTGGCGGCCGCCGATGGCGTTCGCCTCGAGAACGAGCGCGACCGGGTCCGAGAACTCCGTGCCGTTGATCGCGACCGGCCGGCCCGCCTCGAAGCGCACGGTGACGACCTCGGAGGCGATCTCGACGTCCTCGCGCCACGACGCGACGCCCATGATCGGCTCGACGAGCTCGATGCCGCTCGAGAGCTCCTCGAGGCGCTTGGCCTCGTGGGTGGCGCCCCAGATGTTCGCGTCGGTGCTGTAGGCCTTCTCGGTGGCGTCGCGGTACGGGAAGCCGCGGGCGACGAGCCACTCCGACATCTCGGTGCGGCCGCCGAGCTCGTTGACGAACTGCACGTCGAGCCACGGCTTGTAGATGCGCAGGCGCGGGTTCGCGAGCAGTCCGTAGCGGTAGAACCGCTCGATGTCGTTGCCCTTGTAGGTGGAGCCGTCGCCCCAGATGTCGACGCCGTCCTCGCGCATCGCACGGACCAGCAGCGTGCCGGTGACGGCGCGGCCCAGCGGCGTGGTGTTGAAGTAGGTCTTGCCGCCCGAGCGGATGTGGAACGCGCCGCACTGCAGGGCGACGAGGCCCTCCTCCACGAGCGCGCTCTTCGCGTCGACGAGGCGCGAGATCTCGGCGCCGTACTGCGCGGCGCGCGACGGGACGCTGTCGATGTCGGGCTCGTCGTACTGGCCGATGTCGGCGGTGTAGGTGCAGGGCACCGCACCCTTCTCGCGCATCCAGGCGACCGCGACGGATGTGTCGAGGCCTCCCGAGAATGCGATTCCGACACGCTCGCCCACGGGCAGACTGCTCAACACTTTCGACATGGCTCCGATTTTAGGAGACTCGCGCACCCCGCTCGCGCCGCCGGTGGCATACTGAGCCGTATGGCTCACCATGGCGAGGTGCTCGACACGGCGTTCCGTGCGCTCGCGGACCCGACGCGCCGGGCCGTCGTGAGCCGCCTCCGCCGGGGTCCGGCGACCGTCGGCGAGCTGGCGGAGCCCTTTCCGATGGCGCTCACCTCGTTCCTCAAGCACCTGCGCGTGCTCGAGCAGGGCGGCTGGATCCGCACGGCGAAGCGCGGCCGCGTGCGCACCTGCCGACTCGATCCGGCGGCCTTCGCCGCGGTGGAGGACTGGCTCGCCGAGCAGCGCGCGGAGTGGGAGCGG
>NZ_JADILJ010000032.1 GCF_017355185.1 Rathayibacter sp. SD072
TCACGAGCCGGGCGCGACTGCAGTCGCCGTCGCTCATCTCGATCGTGCTGCTCGCCGGACTGGGCGCGCTGCTCTACGGCGGCTTCCTGCTCAACCCGCGCAACATCGGCGATCCGCTCCCCTTCGCCATCGTGATCATCTGCGAGCTGTACCTCATCGGCCAGGCCGCCCTCACCATGTGGACGGCGCTCTCGAGCACGTACGACCCGCGGGATGCGACGTTCCACGCGGCCCGCGCGACGCTCTTCGGGAGCCCCGTCGACGGGATCCCCATCGGCGACGACCTGTACCTCGGCCGCCGCCGCATCACGGTCGACGTCCTGATCACCACCTACAACGAGGATCCGGTGATCATCGAGGGCACCGCCCGGGCGGCGCGCGACATGCACGGCGCCCATGGGACCTGGCTGCTCGACGACGGGGACGACCCCCGGGTCGCCGAGATCGCCGAGCGCCTGGGCATCCGCTACGTGGTGCGCGAGGACCGAGCCGGCGCGAAGGCCGGCAACGTGAACCACGCCCTGCGGCTCTCGACCGCGGACTTCGCCGTGATGATCGACGCCGACTTCGTCGTGGTCCCCGAGTTCCTCGAGGAGACGCTGCCGTTCTTCCTGCACGACGACGTCGCGTTCGTGCAGGCCCCGCAGGTCTACGGCAACGCGCACAACTTCATCTCGCGGGGATCCGCGTACATGCAGATCGTCTTCTACGCGCTGACCCAGCCAGGCAAGAACAAGTACAACTCCGCGTTCTGCGTCGGCACCAACGCCGTCTTCCGCCGGACGGCGCTGGACGACATCGGCGGCATGTACGAGGGCTCGCAGTCCGAGGACATCTGGACGTCGATCTTCGTGCACGAGCGCGGCTGGCGCTCGATCTTCGTGCCGATGACCCTGGCGGTCGGGCGCACCCCCGAGACCATCGAGGCCTTCGTGCGTCAGCAGGTCCGCTGGGCGGTCGGCGGCTTCGAGATCTTCCTCCGGCACAACCCGTTCTCGCCCCGGCGCCGCCTGACGACCGATCAGCGGATGCAGTACTTCATGACGGTGACCTTCTACTTCACCGGCATCGTGCCGCTGGGCCTGATCGTGCTGCCCCCGATGCAGATCTACCTGAACATCACTCCCGTGAGCCTCGAGGTGCCGCTGCTGCAGTGGATCCTCTTCTACTGCGGCTTCTACGTGCTGCAGATCGGACTCGCGCTCTTCATCATCGGCTCCTTCCGGTGGGAGACGCTGCTGCTGTCGACCGTCACCTTCCCGATGTACACCAAGGCGTTCTTCCTGGCGGTGGCCGGCCGCAAGCCCAGCTGGACCTCGACCGGAGCGACGGGTCAGGCGGCCTCCCCGTTCGACTTCATCAAGGTGCAGATGGTGTTCCTGGTCTTCCTGTCGGCGACGACCGTCGTCGGCTTCCTCAAGGCGGAGTGGACGGCCGAGTACTCGGTGGCGCTCGTCTGGAACATCCTGAACACGCTCACCCTCGGCGCCTTCGCCGTGATCGCGGCGCGGGAGCACATCGCCCTCAAGCGGGCGGCGAGAGCCGAGCTCGCCGGCACCGTCCTCGTCACCGGACGCCGCCGGCTCGCAGCGGGTGCGGCATGAAGCCGCTGCGCTGGCTCGGCTTCGTGCTCTCCTGCGTCGTCGCCGTGGGGATCGCCGCCGCCGGCCTCGTCTACGCCAACGTCTCGTCGCTGACCGTCAGGGCGGCGAGCGCCCAGCTGATCACCGAGGACTACTCCCTGGGGACGCCGTTCGCCGGCACGATCCAGGACCTCACGATCTCGCGCGGCGACTCCGTGCAGGAGGGCGACGTGCTCTTCAGCCTGCAGAGCGCGATCCTCGAGTCCGACATGCAGACGAAGGACTTCACCAGCGCCGACGTCGGCTACACGATCGAGCCCGGGGGGCTGATGGTCTTCACCGCCGCCCTCGACGGCGTCGTGAAGCAGGTCGACACCGAGATCGGGGCGTTCGTCGAGGAGGACGAGATCCTCGCCGTCGTCGCGATCGCCGACTCCATCCACCTCGAGAGCGAGTTCTCGCTCGGCGCGCGCGACTACTCGCGCATCCCCGTCGGCGGCACGGTCGCCGTCGCGATGCCCGACGGCACCACCGTCGACGCCGAGATCTACGACGTCGAGGTGGAGCGGTACCGCAACGGGCGGGCGACGACCGTCGTGCGCGCCCGCACCGACGAGATCACCACTCAGGACTACACCGTGATCGGCGCGCCGGTGCGGGCGGAGCTCCGGCTGCAGGACGACGAGAGCTTCGGCGGCTGGCTCGTCGCCCGCCTCGGGGATCTCGTCACACCCGGCGGGTTCGCCCGGTGAGGCGCGGCGCGGGGGCAGCCTCCGCCCTCGCGCTGCTCCTGCTCGTCGGATGCACGTCTCCCGTGCACCCCGCCCCCGACTGGGCCGTCGAGGCCTCCGCGCACGCCGGGCGCCTGCCTCAGGTCGCCGGACCGTACGCGGGGGCCCCGCGGCTCGCCGACGGGGTGCCCCCGCCGACGAACTCGTGGGCGTCCGGGCCGGTCTTCGCGGACGGCCTCCCGCTCTACACGGGGATCCTCTCGGTCACTCCGCGCTCCGACGGCTTCTCGGTGGGGCTGCCGCAGGTCGACGCGACGCCGCGGGCCCTCTTCGGACTCGCGCGCGACGACCTCACGGTGACCGTGCCGTCGTCGTCGGTCGAGCTCACCGCGCTCGACGACCTCGTCTCGACGTGGAGCTACGCCGGCGCCGGAGAGCTCGTCACCGCCGAGGGCTGGCCGTACGCCTCCTACCTCTCACGGGAGCCGCAGGACGTGATCGTCGAGGGTGCCACGGAGCCGGAGCGCGCGGCCGACGGACTGCTGCTCGTCTCGGCGGGCGGGCAGCGGTACGCCCTGGTGGCGCCCGCCTCCGCCCTCGACGCGTTCCCGCGGATGAGGCTCGAGGGGCGCCTCGTCGTCTTCGCCGTGCCGGAGGGGGCGAGCCGGGTGCAGGTCGACGCGATGCGCAGGGGGGCCGTCGCGCTCGAGGGCGCGACCGTCGCGCACTCGACCGCGGGGGGCCGCACGACGACGACCTACACGCTGCGGACAGAGGGCGGAGCGTCGACGTTCTTCGGGCTCGGCTCGCAGGGGGATCCGGGCTACGACACCCTCTACGGACGGGTCGGGCTCGAATCCGGCACGACATTCTCGCGTAGCACTGCGGCGATCGCGGAGTCGGGGGCGCTCGATCTCACGCGCCTCACCGACGACGAGCGCGGCGCCCTCCGCCGGCAGGTGCCGCTCGACGCCGCCGACGTCCGCTTCGCCGCCCCCGACACCTACGGCGCCGGCAAGGAGCTCTACCGGGCGGCCACCCTCCACCGGCTCGCCACCGACCTCGGCCTGGACGAGACCGCCGCCGTCCTCCACGAGCAGCTCCTGGCGGAGCTCGACCTGTGGCTGGATCCGACCGGCTGCACCGTCGGTGCCGTGAAGTGCTTCGTCTACGACCCCGTGCTGGGCGGGATGGTCGGCTCCGCCCCCTCGTTCGGATCGGAGGAGTTCAACGACCACCACTTCCACTACGGGTACTTCCTCTCGGCGCTGGGCATGCTGGCGGAGGAGGACCCCTCGCTCGTCGAGCGCTACCGCACCGTCGCCGACCTGCTCGCGCTCGATCTGGCCTCCCCCGTCGACACCGCGGAGTTCCCGCGCCTGCGCGTGTTCGACGCCTACCGCGGCCACTCCTGGGCCTCGGGCCTCGCCCCCGCCCGCGACGGCAACAACCAGGAGTCGGTGTCCGAGGCCGTCAACGCGTGGAACGGGCTCGCGCTCTGGGCCTCGGCGTCCGGGAACGAGGCCCTGCTCGAGCAGGCGCGCTGGATGCTGAGCCTGGAGACCGAGGCCGCCGCCGACCTCTGGCTGAGCCCGACGACGCCTCCGGGCTTCGACGCCCCCTTCCTCGCGATCAACTGGGGCGGCAAGCGCGACTACGCCACGTTCTTCGACGCGACCCCGTCGGCGATCCTGGGGATCGAGCTGCTCCCCCTCCCGCCGGCGACCGCGTTCCTCCCGGGCCCCGACCGCGTGGACGAGCTCGTCGCCGGGGCGCCGGGCTCGCCGCTCGCCGACTACGTCGTGATGCTGCAGGCGACGAGCGATCCGGAGGCGGCCCTGTCGAGGGCGGCGCAGCTGACGGACGCGGAGATCGACAGCGCGAACTCGCGGAGCTACCTCCTCGCGTGGATCCTCACGCGCTGACCCGCCGCCGCCGCAAGCCCTCACCGCGGCGGCCCCCGCGGGCGTAGTGTCCGAGGACGGCGCGCGGAACGGTCCGCGCGTTCGCGTCGATGGAGCCGCGATGTTCGAACCCGAAGGATCCGTGCACCCTGTCGCACGGCTCAGCTACGTCACCACCGCCCTGCTGCTGGGTGCGGTCCTCGTCGGAGGCGCTGTCGGCGCCGCCGTCGCCCTGGTGCTCTACCTGCCGGCCGCGCTCGCGTCCGGACCACTCGATCCGTCGGGGCTCGTGAGCTTCGGGATGCTGATGGGCGTGCTCTCCGGAGCGGGCATCGGCCTCGCGGGCGGAGCCGGGGCGATCGCCGGCATGGTCACGATCCGCGCGGTCAGCCGGAGGGACGCCGCCTTCATCGCGGGCACGAGCTCGGGATCCGCGCTCGGCGTCCTGATCGCGGCGGCGAACCTGCTGGTCAGCCGCGACGCTCCGACCTGGATCGCGGCGCTGCTGGCGACCGCCGCGGCCTTCGCGCTGTGCGCGTGGGGCTCGTGGCTGCTGACCCGGCACGAGCACGCCTGGGAGCGCGAGCACTCCCGCGCGCAGCACCACCGCGCGGCCTGAGCTCCCTTGCTGACCGAGTAGCCCGCGCAGCGGGCGTATCGAGATCCACGCCTCCCGGAGACGCGGGTCTCGATACGCCGCCTGCTCGACCAGCAGGAGGTCGACTCCGGAGCAGCGGCGTCAGCCCGCGTACGCCCCGACCAGGCGCACCGCGCCGCCGTCGACGCCCTTGGCGCCCTGCTCGAAGCCCTCGAACGACCGGCTGCTCATCGACACGCGCCCGGCGATCCACGACGGCACCCCCGAGGCCTCGAGCGAGGCGATGACCGGCTCGGCGGCGGCCGCGTCGACCACCGCGAACATCCCGATGCCGAGGTTCCAGGTGCCCTCCGTGCTCTCGAGCGTCGCGCCCGACATCCCGGCGAGCGCGCGGAACACGTCGGACGGGTTCCAGGAGGAGCGCTCGACCTCGACCCACGAGCCGCGCGGCAGCACGCGGGCCAGGTTCGCGGCGATGCCGCCCCCGGTCACGTGGCTGATCGAGTGCACGGCCGAGCCGAGCGTCCCGTGCTCGAGCACGTCGAGCAGCGGCCGCGTGTAGAGGCGGGTCGGCTCGAGGAGGACCTCGCCCACCACTCCGCCGAGCTCGGCCGAGTGGTCGGTGAAGCCGATGCCGCGCTCGGCGAGGATGTGGCGCACGAGCGAGTAGCCGTTGGAGTGCAGACCGGAGGAGGCCATCGCGATCACGACGTCGCCGTCGCGCACGCGGTCGGCGCCGCGCACCGCGTCCGCCTCGACCACTCCGGTCGCCGCTCCGGCCACGTCGTAGTCGTCGGGCCCGAGCAGGCCGGGGTGCTCGGCGGTCTCGCCGCCGACGAGCGCGGTGCCGGTGGCGGAGCAGGCGCGTGCGATCCCGGCGACGATGTCGGCGATGCGCGCGGGGACGACCTTGCCGCAGGCGATGTAGTCGGTCATGAAGAGGGGACGGGCGCCGACCACGACGATGTCGTCGACCACCATGCCGACGAGGTCCTGGCCGATCGTGTCGTGCTTGTCGATCGCCTGCGCGAGCGCGACCTTGGTGCCCACTCCGTCGGTCGAGGTCGCGAGCAGCGGCGCGCGGAAGTCCTTGAGGAACGACACGTCGTAGAGGCCGGCGAACCCGCCGACTCCGCCGAGCACGTGCCGGTCGTGCGTCGCCGACACGGCCGACTTCATCAGCTCGACCGCGAGATCACCCGCCGCGGTGTCGACTCCGGCGCGGGCGTAGCTGCTCGTCTCATCACTCACGCGACGACCCTACCGACTGGCCCGCCCGGCCGAGAGCGCGCGACGAGGCTTCTGCGCACCGGCGACGACCTCGGCGGATCCGCCCGACACCACGGCCGGGCACCGCCGCGCTCCGGCCGATCCGCCCACGGCGAACCATTAGGGGATGCGGTCGCCGCATGTCAGGATGGACCGTCATCCCCCCCTGCTACCCGATTGGGAGCCCATCCGGCATGTGCGGAATCGTAGGAATCGTCTCCTCGGGACCCGTCAACCAGTCCATCTACGACAGCCTGTCGCTCCTGCAGCACCGCGGTCAGGATTCGACCGGCATCGCGACGGCCGACGGCAGCACCCTCCACATCAAGAAGGCCGCGGGCCAGGTCCGCGAGGCGTTCCGCACCCGCGACATGCGCTCGCTGCTCGGGACCATGGGCCTCGGGCACGTCCGCTACGCCACCAAGGGCAACGCGGAGCGCGAGGAGGAGGCGCAGCCGTTCTACGTGAACGCGCCCTACGGCATCATCCTCGTCCACAACGGCAACCTGACGAACACGCGCGAGCTCACCGAGGAGCTCTTCCGCGTCGACCGCCGCCACCTCAACACCACGTCCGACACCGAGCTGCTGGTGAACGTCCTCGCGAACGAGCTGCAGGCCTCGATGTCGGGTCGCGACCTCGACGCCGACGAGGTGTTCGACGCCGTCGCCCGCGTGCACGAGCGCGTCGAGGGCTCCTACGCCACCATCGCGCTGATCGCCGGAGTCGGACTGCTCGCGTTCCGCGACCCCTTCGGCATCCGCCCGCTCATCGTCGGCCGCCGCTCGAACGTCGGCGCGACCGACGACTGGGTCGTCGCCTCCGAGTCGCTGGTGCTCGAGGCCCAGGGCTTCGAGATCGTGCGCGACGTCGCTCCGGGCGAGGCGGTCTTCATCACCCCCGACGGCACCATGGCGAGCCGCCAGTGCGCGAAGGACCCGCGCCTCATCCCCTGCTCGTTCGAGTACGTCTACCTCGCGCGCCCCGACTCCGTCATGTCGGGCATCTCGGTCTACGAGGCGCGACTGCGCCTGGGCGACCGCCTCGCCGACACCATCGCCGCGTACACGCCGAGCGGGGCGATCGACGTCGTCATGCCGATCCCGGACTCGTCCCGCCCCGCCGCGATGCAGGTCGCGCAGAAGCTCGGCATCGAGTACCGCGAGGGCTTCTACAAGAACCGCTACGTCGGCCGGACGTTCATCATGCCGGGCCAGGCGGTGCGCAAGAAGTCGGTGCGCCAGAAGCTCAACGCCATGTCGAGCGAGTTCAAGGGCAAGAACGTGCTGATCGTCGACGACTCGATCGTGCGCGGCACGACGTCGAAGGAGATCGTCGACATGGCCCGCACGGCCGGAGCGAACACCGTCACGTTCGCCTCTGCCGCGCCGCCCGTCCGCTACCCGCACGTGTACGGCATCAACATGCCCTCGCGTCAGGAGCTCGTCGCCCACAACCGGCGGATCCCCGAGATCGCGGACGCCATCGGCGCCGACTACCTGATCTACCAGGAGGTCGCGGACATGAAGGCGGCGATCCTCGAGGGATCCGACGTCACCGACCTCGAGACCAGCTGCTTCACGGGCGACTACATCACGGGCACCGTGACTCCGGAGTACCTGGACTGGGTGGAGCGCACGCAGCTCAGCTGACTCCGGGCGCCGAGCCGGGGCCTGGGAGTGAGGACGGATCGGGCCCCGAGCAGAGCGCGGGACCGGAGCGCCGGGTCGGCCTGTCCGCTCGGCGCGCTCGCGACCAGCACAGCCTCCGAGCGTCCGCAACCGGGTGCCGGGGCGGCGCCCGGGCGTCCAGACTCGAATCCGCGCGCCACCCGGGCGCGCAGACGAGGAGCCTCCCGTGATCTACCGCCTGATCCCCTACCTGCTGATGTTCATCGCGCGCAAGCTCACGAAGTCGCAGAAGGCGAAGCGCACGATGCAGAACGCCGCGCGCAGGACCGCGCGCAAGGGCCGCTGACCCGTCAGCGGACGGCGGTGCCCGGATTCTCCGGCGAGCCGCCGTCCGCCTCCGGCTCACCGGCCGGCGTCTCGCGGGCGACCGTGCGCTCGGCCGTGGCGCGGACCACGCGCCGACCGACGACGCGGTCGAGGACGACGACGACGAGCCCCGCGAGGGCTCCGAAGAGCGTGACGAACAGCAGAAGGCTGAAGCCGAAGACCTGACCCTGCGAGAAGCCCTGCGTCTCGGGCAGCGCGAAGGTCAAGACGAACGCGACGATCGCTCCGAGCCCGGCGCCCAATGCCAGGATGCGCCAGATGCGCGGCGATCGGCGCACCTCGACCTCCTCGCGGGTCACCTCGACGTCGTCGGAGTGCTGCGGGGGGTCGAGCGGATCGGTCATGCCTCCATTCTCCCCCGAACGCGGCTCGGAGCGGGCCGTGCGGTGCCCAGCGGGCGGGACCCGGGCCGCCGAGCGGCTCCGCGGGCACGCCGGGTTCGCGAATGGTCGCGTTCCGGGCCCTCGCGCCCCTCCGCACCCCGGATCGCGTCCACTCGACCGTGCACACCTGCGCGACTCGCCCCGAACCGGGCCTGCCCGTTCCTCCGCGCCCCAGATCGCGTCCATTCGACCGTGCGCACCTGCGCGACTCGCCCCGAACCGCGCCTCCCGGCCCCTCCGAAGCCCGGATCGCGCCCACTCGACGGAGCCGCCGCTCACAGCGAGTGGACGATCCGCCCCGCCTGCGCGCGCAGCTCGCGCACCACGGTCCGGACCGACAGCCGCTCGGCCCTGTCCGGCCGCATCAGCGCCACGATGTGCCGTACCGAGCTGACCCCCCGGAGCGGCTTCACCACCACTCCGACGCCGCCGGCCGTGTACCGGGGCAGAACCGCGATGCCGAGCCCGGCCGCGACGAACGCCTCCGTCACACGAGTGGAGGCGAAGCGCTGCTCGACCCGCACGGCCTCGCCCGAGGCGGTCTCGATCTCCTGCATGACCCGCTCGAACGGGAAGCCGTCGGGCACTCCGATCCAGGTCTCCCCGACCAGGTCGGCCGCCGTCACCGTGGCCCGGTCGGCGAGCCGGTGCCCCACCGGCAGAGCGATGTCGAGCGGCTCCACCATCAGCTCGGCCATCGCCAGGCCGCGCCCCGCCCAGGCGCTGCGACCCGTCGGCGAGTGCCCGAGCACGATGTCGAAGTCGGCGGTGAGGTCGGCGAACTCGTCCGTGCCGGGATCGACGTCCTCGCACTGCACGACGAGCCCCTCCACGCTCCGCAGCGCCACCAGGGCGTCCGGGAGCAGCATCTGCCCGGCCGTGGGGAACGTGGCGATCGTCACCTCGCCGATCGGGTTGTTCTTGAACGTCTGCCAGACCGCGTCCGCCCGCTCGAGGGCGATGGCGATCTCGGTCGCGCTGCGGGCCAGCTCGCGGCCGGCGCCGGTCAGGACCACTCCGCGTCCCGAGCGCTCGATCAGCGGCACGCCGGCCTCGCGCTCGAGCACCTTCAGCTGCTGCGAGACGGCCGACGGAGTGCGGTGCGTCGCCTCCGCCACCGCGGTGATCGAGCGCCGCATCGAGAGCTCTCTGAGCAGTTCCAGCCGCCGCACGTCCATGAAGCAACGCTACACGTCAGGGCAAGAACTCATCGATTGTCCTAAGGAACAGGAGTGGCCAGAGTGGACGTTGTACACAGCATCCCGGCGGATGGATCAGGTTCCGCCGCAACGAAAGGCAGAACACTCATGAGCATCGCCGTCGCCGTCCTCCTCGCCGCCGTCTCCGCCTGGGGCGCCGTCGCCACCGTTCTCGTGACGCGTCGCGACGGGTACCGCCAGGTCCCGACCCGCTACTGAGCCTCCGGCTCCAGCACGCACCCGAACGCCGCCGTCCCGACAGGGAGGCGGCGTTCCGTCGTCTCGGGGAACGACGGAGGGCCCCCGACGAGTCGTCGGGGGCCCTCCGTGCTGTCCGCTACTTCGAGACGGTGCGGCGGCGCAGGTGCGCCACGCTCATCGCCGCTCCGAGCAGGAGCGCGACGGCACCGGCGAGCAGCGCCGGGGTCGTGTCGAACCCGGTCGCGGCGAGGTGGTGCGTGCCGCCGCCCGTCGAGCCGCCGGCCACCGGAGCGGTGGTGGCGGGGGTCGTCGGGATCACGGTCTCGACGGGGGTCGGCGCCGGGGTGGGCGTCGCCTCCGGGGCTCCGGTGACGGTGAGGGTCGAACCGACCGACACTCCCGTGACGGGGAGGCGGAACTCGAGCTCGTGGTCACCGGCGGCGAGGCCGCTGATGTCGACGCTCACCGAGGCCCGGCCCTGCTCGTCGGTGGTGTCGACGACCGTGTGGTCGATCGGAGCCGAGGAGACCTGCTCACCGTCGATCAGCACCTGCACCTCGTCGTCGCGGACCGTCGAGTTGTTGACGTCGAGCGAGGACAGGTCGTAGGTGAGCGTCCGGGCTCCCTCCGCGCTGGTGTCGACGATGCCGATCGAGCGCGACGCGGGGTCCGGGGTGACCGGCGAGAACGCGGCGATGTAGTCGGTGAAGGCCGTGAGGTCGACGCGGCCGGAGTCGGCCTTGTCCGCGCCGTTGGCGAGCTCGGTGAAGTTGTCGCCGCCGGAAGCGAGGAACGAGTTCGTCACGATCTTGAACGTCTCGTCGTCCGCGACCGGCTCGCCCTGGAAGAAGACGCCGGTCACGTGCGAGCCGGCCTCGGCGGTCGGGTCGTAGGTGTACGACAGGTCGGCCGAGATGCCCAGGTGCAGCTCCGGACGGCTGGAGGTCGCCGGCTGCCACTGCTGCTCGAGGACCGTCTTGATCTGAGCACCCGTGAGCGTCTCGGTGACGAGGGTGTTCGCGAAGTTCTGAACGGCGGCCGCCTCCTTGTAGGAGACCTTGCCGTCCTCGTCGCCCGCGCCGCTCGCGGCGAAGAGCAGGTCGGCGCGCACTCCGCCGGGGTTCATGAACGCGATCTGCGTGCCGAGGTCCTCCTGCGTGGCCCAGAGCTGGGCGTCGGCGACGAGGTTGCCCATGGTCGACTCGGCACCGCGGTTCTCGGAGCCGTCCGACTGGGAGCCGCGGCGGACGTCGGCGGTGATCTCGCCGACCGGCACGGCGCCCTCGACCTCGGCGACCGCGACGGCGTCGGCGACGACCGCGGCGACCGCCACGCCCTCAGGGGTGGAGTCAGCGGCGTACGCGGGCTGGTAGGCCGTCGAGACGACTCCGGTGGTCGGGTTCGTGACCTGGACGGGAGCCAGCGTCTCGACGAGGTTCTGCGCGCTCGAGGTCACCTCCTTCGTCTCGGGGTCGACGGTGAGCTCGATGTGACCGAGGCGATTGCCGTACTGGCCCGCCTGGACGACGGGGAGCGTGTTGCCGTCGACCGTGACCTCGGAGGCGTAGGCCTGGTGCGTGTGCGCCGAGACGATCGCGTCCATCCCGCCGCCGATGCCGTCGACGATGCCGCCGAAGAGCGTGTTCTCGTCATCGAGGTCCGCGGAGGCGCTCTCGGCGCCCTCGTGGATCACTGCGACGAGGACATCGGCCTCGAGGTTCTTGGACTCCGCGGGCACTGCGGCGTCGGCGGAGTCGTCGACGCCGTCCTGCAGGCGTGCCGCTTCGGCGTTGACCGAGTCGATGATCGGGGCGATATCGAGCGTGGCGATGCCGGACGGCGTCACGAGCGAGGGGAGGCTCGCGGTGGTCGCGCCGATGAAGCCGACCGTCACGCCGTCGAAGTCCTCGACATAGGACGAGGCGTAGGCGTGCTCGCTCGTGCCCTTCTCGAGCACGTTGGACGAGATGTACTCGAACTCGGCCCGCGGGATGACGCGGTCGTCGAGGTCGGCACGACCCTGGTCGAACTCGTGGTTGCCGATCGCCGAGACGCTCACGCCCATGAGGCCCAGCGCGTCGAGGGTCGGGTTGTCCTGCTGCACGAAGGACGTGAAGGTCGAGGCGCCGATGTTGTCGCCGGCGGAGACGAGGATCGAGTTCTCGGGGTTCTCCGCCTTGAGCGTCGCGAAGGCCGAGGCCAGCGAGGCGGCACCGGGGAAGCTGTTGTCGACCGAGCTTCCTGCGGACGCCTCGAGCCGGCCGTGGAAGTCGTTCATCGTGTAGACGTCGATGACCTTCGCTTCGGCGGCCATCGCGGGGGCCGCGCCGAGCAGGGCGGCGCCGGCGACGGCGCCGACCGCGGTCGCCGAGAGTGTTCTGATCAGGCCGCGTCGACGGCCGGGGGTGTTGCTTCGCATCTGGTCGAGATCTCCAAGCGTCGAGCGGGGACTCGGAGAGGACTCCGGCCGCATGAGGGGGACTTTCCCAGCCAAGCTGAGGGTCGGCCCCAGGTCAAACGCCGGTCCGTGCTTCGGCGGCCTCGTTTACGAGAAGTTAATCCGACGACTGCCGGGGTTCTCCCAGCCGTCGCGGAGGCACTGCGGAGGGACGCGGTCAGCCGACGCGCAGGAGAGGGAGGAACGGCGTGAGGTCCGCGCGGACCCCGGACGCGTGGATCCGCCCGCTCGCGAGGCCGTCGGTCCACGGGAGGCCGCCGGTCGCCAGGGCCAGCCAGGTGGCGGCGTCCATCTCGATCACGTTCGGCGGGGTGCCGCGGGTGTGGCCCGGGCCCTCGACGCACTGCGCAGCACCGAAGGGGGGCACGCGCACCTCGACGCTGCGACCCGGTACGCGCGTCTCGATGATCTGCAGGAGGAACCGCACGGCGGTCGCGGTGGTGGTGCGGTCCGTCGCTCCGGCGAGCGCCACGCGCACCGCCGCCTGACCGGACGCTTCGTCGATCTTCCCCTTGGCCATGCATCCCATCCTGCCGTGCCGGGGACGCCCGGCCCCCTCCGCGGGATGCCGCTCCGGTACGCGACACGCCGGAGAACCCGTACCGGAGCAGCATCTCGCGGCGGGTCCGCAGAACCGGCCCGAACGGGCCGAGCGGGGGCGTGACGGCGGAAGTCCGCCCCGCGAGGCCCCGGGCCTATCCTGTTCAGGTGAAGATCCTCGTCCTCGGTTCGGGTGCCCGTGAGCACGCCATCATCACGGCTCTCCTCGCAGAGGAGGAGCAGCACGAGATCATCGCCGCGCCCGGCAACGCGGGCATCGCCCGCGACGTCGAGGTGATCCACTTCGACACCAACAGCCCGCGCCTGGTCACCGACTTCGCCGTCGAGCAGGGCATCGAGCTCGTCGTCATCGGCCCCGAGGCGCCGCTGGTCGCCGGAGTCGCCGACGCCCTGCGCCAGCGCCGCATCCCCACCTTCGGACCCGACAGGGCCGCCGCCGCGCTCGAGGGCTCGAAGACCTTCGCGAAGCGCGTCATGGACATGGCCCGCGTGCCCACCGGCCGCGCCACCCGGGTCTCGACCCTCGTCGACGCCACCCGCGTCATCGACGAGTTCGGCGCCCCCTACGTCGTCAAGGCCGACGGCCTGGCCGCCGGCAAGGGCGTCCTGGTGACGGAGTCGCGCAGCGCCGCCGTCGCGCACGCCGAGTTCTGGCTGCAGTCGGGCGACGTCCTCATCGAGGAGTTCCTCGCCGGCCAGGAGGTCTCGCTCTTCCTCCTCTCCGACGGCCACGACGTCGTCCCGCTCTCGCCCGCCCAGGACTACAAGCGCCTCGCGGACGGCGACGAGGGCCCCAACACGGGCGGCATGGGCGCCTACTCCCCCCTGCCCTGGCTCGCCGACCGCTGGCAGAGCGAGCGCGCCTTCGTCGACGAGGTCATCGACACCGTCGCCATCCCGACCATCCGCCAGCTCGAGCGCGAGCGCACCCCCTTCGTCGGACTCCTCTACTGCGGCCTCATCGTCACCGACGCCGGCATCCGCGTGATCGAGTTCAACGCCCGCTTCGGCGACCCCGAGACGCAGGTCGTCCTGCCCCGCCTCGCCTCCCCCCTCTCGGCGCTGCTGCTCGCCGCGTCCACGGGCTCGCTCGCCTCCGTGCCGTGGCCCGCCTTCACCGAGGAGGTCGCCGTCACCGTCGTACTGGCCAGCGAGGGCTACCCCGAGAACTCCGTCACCGGCCGCGGCATCAGCGGACTCGAGGCGGCCGAGGCCGTCCCCGGCGTGACCATCGCGCACGCCGCGACGCAGCTGGTCGACGGGCGCTTCGTCGCCACCGGCGGGCGCGTGCTCAACGTGGTCGCACGCGGCGCGGACTTCGCCGAGGCGCGGGCGCGGGCGTACCAGGCCCTCGACCTGATCCACCTCGAGGGCGGGCAGTATCGTCGCGACATCGCGCTCAGGGTCGCGCAGTAGCGCGACCGCTTCGCGCGATGTCGTCCACGCCGCCCCTCGTGCGGCGTGGCGCAGTCGGCTTTGCGAGGCGGTAGCGTTCTTGAGAGCGTCCTGCGTCCGGCTCGCCGACAACGCTTGGCACGCGTTCTCGGCTTCGCCTCGTCGCGGTGCGGGGATTCGGGAGGGTGCGCCTCCCGGGACTCGAGCCTTCCGGGACTCGGGCCTTCCGGGGCTGCTGCCGCCCGGAACTGATGCCTCCTGGGACTCGAGCCTCCTGGAACTGATGCCTCCCGCGACCGTCGGCTCCCGCGACCGTTGGCTCCCGGGACTGATGCCTGCCGGGACTGTTGGTTCCCGGGACTGATGCTTTCGGGACTCGAGCCTTCCGGGGCTGTCGGTTTCCGGAACTGGCTGGTTCCCGGGGCTGGTGGCTCCGCGGGCTGATGCGGTGCGGAAGTGGTGCCTCTCGGGACCGGGGGTTCGCCGGGGTGGTGCCTTCCGTGGCGGGCGGACGCAGAAGTGAGGCTGGGCGGCCCGGGACCGGGGGAAGTGGTCGGATCGGGGCAGTAGGCCTTCGTTGTGCAGGCGCTCCCAGGGAGCCGATGGGTCAGGCGGAGGCGGCGACGTCGCAGAGGGCCTCGGCGAGGTCCGGGTGGGCGAAGGCGAAGCCGGCGTCCTCGAGGCGGCCGGGGACGACCCAGCGGCTCTTCAGGAGCAGCTCGGGCTCGGTGCGCAGCAGCAGCATCGCGGGCTCGAGGACGAAGCGCGGGGCGGGCAGGCCGACGCGGCGGCCCACCGCGGCGCGCAGCAGGCGCGACAGCTCCGTGTTGTCGCTGGGATTCGGCGACGCGAGGTTCACCGGGCCCTCGAGCGCGGACTCCTCCAGGAACAGGATCGAGCGGAACACGTCCTCCACGTGGATCCAGCTGAAGTGCTGACGACCGCGCGTGGGCCGGTACTCGTGGTGCACGCCCGCCTCGCGGCGATCGCGGGTCGCGGGCCAGCGGCCGTCGTACTGCGGACCGCCGAGACCCAGGCGCGCGAGGCGCAGCAGGATGCCGGTCGCCGGTCCGTCGCCCAGCACGATCGCCATGCGCAGCGCGATCCGGCGGGTGGCGGGCGTGTCCCCGCGGAAGAACTCCGCCTCCCAGGCCGTGGCCACGTCGACCGAGAAGCCCTCGCCGATCACGCCGTCGCGCTCGGTGTTCGCGCGCTCCTCCTCGTGCCGGTAGATCGTCGCGGTGCTCGAGTTCATCCAGACGTGCGGCGGAGTCGCGGCCGCCGCGACCGCGCGGTGCAGCTCGGCGGTCGTCTCGACGCGCGAGCGGAGGATCTCGGCGCGGTTCGCGGCCGTGTAGCGGCAGTCGACGCTCTTCCCCGCGAGGTTCACGAGCAGCCGCGCTCCGTCGACGGCGTGGACGAGCCCCGCGGAGTCGCCCCAGCGGGCGTCGGGACCCGAGCGGCCGATGCGACGCACGCTCCAGCCCTCCTGCTCGAAGCGGCGGGCGAGATCGGTGCCGAGGAAGCCGCTCGCCCCCGCGAGGACGACGACGGGGCGCTGCGCGGTGCTCATCGCCCCATCGTGCCGCACGGCACTGCGCGACCGGTGCGCAACCGAGGGTGAGCGCGGCTCGGGCCCGCTCCAGCGCAGGCCCGGCGCCATCCGACCTCGGTTACGGACGCGCCACGGCGTGCGCGGCCCGCACCGCACCGGCCAGCCGACCCGCGAACCCGGGCGGCACCTGCTCGGGCAGCGCGTCGACCGCGAACCAGGCCACGTCCTCGCTCTCCTCGCTCACCGCGACGGGGGCCGACGGGTCCGCGATCGCGCCGTAGCCGACGTCCCAGTGCCGGGCGCACCGGCCGAAGCCGTCGCCGAGTCCGTGCCGGTCGAGGTCGAGCGGACGCGATCCGAGCGGAGTGAGCGGCGCCACTCCGCTCTCCTCGCGCGCCTCGCGTAGCGCGGCCTCGGCGACGGAGGAGTCGCCGGGCTCGATGTGCCCGCCGAGTTGCACCCAGAACCGGCCCTTGCGGTGGAAGCAGAGCAGCACGCGGTCGAGCCCGGGCGAGAGCACGAAGCAGCTCGCGGTGATGTGCTCGGGACCGAGCGAGCGCTCGAGAGCGCCCTCACCGTGCTCGGCGAGGAACGCGAGGTACTCGTCGCGCAGCGGCGAGAAAGGCGGCGGCGCGTTCCACTCCTGCAGAGCGGAGGCGAGGGAGGCTGCGCGGGACGTCACTTAGCGAGCGTAGGCGAGACGCCACCTGCATCGGCACCCGGGGGAGGGCCGTGCAGGCGGCGTCTCGCCGCGAAGGGATCAGACGGCGAGGCCGGCCAGTCCTTCGCGGTCGACGCGGCGGTGGAAGCGCATACCGGCGAGTCCGCCGAGCACGGCCGCGATCAGCGCGACGACGAGCGCGGCGAGCGCGGTCAGGACCGCGGCGATCGTGGCGTCGCTCCCGTCGAGCGGGATGCGGGGGAAGCTGCTGACCGCCGAGAGCAGCTGCGTGCCTCCGGTGATCGCCGAGGCGATGCCGACGAGGATCGCGACCACGACGGCCCACGCCCAGACGGCCACGCCCTGCTTCGCTCCGTTGAAGCGCGCCATGCGGCCCGCGACGTAGCCGCCGGAGTAGTAGGCGACGAAGAGGATGACCAGCAGCGCGATCGCGCCCACCCAGCCGAAGGCGACCGGGTCGGCGGCGAGATCGGCGGTGACGTCCTGCGTGCCGACGACGGCCGCTCCGATCGCCGTGACCAGGGCGGTGAGGATGACCGCGAGGCCGGTCGCGGCGAGCCAGCCGAAGAAGGCGCAGCCGATCTTCAGCCCGCCGAAGCGCTCGCGCTCGCGGTCGTGGATGTCCTTGCGGGCGGCGGCCCTGGCCTGCTTCGCCTCGGCGGAGTCGGGGGCGACCGGCGCGCGGTGCTCGGGGGCGCTCGACGAGTCGGACCGGTCGGACCGGTCCGGAGTGCTCGTCGAGGTGGTGCTCGAGGTGCTCCCGCCCTGCGGGGCGGTCTCGAAACGGCGCGTCTCTCCGGCGGCGTGGGCCGTCGTGTCGTCGCGTCGCGGGTCGCTGCTGTCGCGACCGGAGTCGGTGGGGATGCTCATGACGACCTCCTGGGGGACCGCCGACGGGGTTCGGCGGTGAGGCCAGTCAATGCCCTGCGGGGCCTCGGTGTCGCGGGCTTGACGGCGAGCGGCAGCGCTCGGATCCGGCCGTTCCGACGCGCGCCCGACGCCTCGTGCGGCCCCGGAGGGGCGTCAACCCCCTGCGCTCCCCCACCGGCGTCGGCTTCCATGGAACGACCCACCCACCGACACGAGAGGGAGAGTCATGACTCCGGAATCCCCTGAGCAGACACCGCCCGGCACCGAGGCGGAGCTGACCCCGAAGGCCGACCACGGCGAGCAGAGCTACCGCGGCACCGGCCGACTGAGCGGCAAGGTCGCTCTCGTCACGGGAGCCGACAGCGGCATCGGCAAGGCCGTCGCCATCGCCTTCGCCCGCGAGGGCGCCGACGTCGCCGTCTCGTACCTGGACGAGCACGAGGACGCCGAGGACACGGCGAAGTGGATCCGCGAGGCCGGCCGGGAGGCGCTGCTGCTGCCCGGCGACCTGCGCGACCCCGCGCACTGCCGCGAGATCGTCTCGAGCACCGTCTCGACGCTGGGCCACCTGGAGGTGCTCGTGAGCAACGCGGCCTTCCAGATGAGCCACGAGGAGATCACCGACATCCCCGACGAGGAGTGGGACCGCACGATCGAGACCAACCTCGGCGCCTACTTCCACCTGGTCAAGGCGGCGATCCCGCATCTGCAGCCCGGCGCGTCGATCATCGCGACCAGCTCGGTGCAGTCGGACCAGCCGTCCTACCAGCTGCTCCCCTACGCCGCCACGAAGTCGGGGATGCTGAGCATGACCGCCTCGTTCGCGCAGGCTCTGGGCGAGAAGGGCATCCGCGCCAACGCGGTCGCCCCCGGCCCGATCTGGACCCCGCTGATCCCCTCGACGATGCCCCCGGAGGCGGTCGCCTCCTTCGGCGAGAACGTGCCGCTGGGCCGCCCCGGCCAGCCGGCCGAGGTCGCGCACGCCTACGTCCTGCTCGCGTCCGACGAGGGCAGCTACATGAGCGGAGCGACGATCGCCGTCACCGGCGGGAAGCCGATCCTCTGATTCCGCTCACGAGCGCTCACCCGCAGGTTCCTGGGATAGGTTCCTGCGGGTGAGCGTGCACATCCGCAGCATCGAGACGGCCGTCCCCGCGACGGTCCTCCGCCAGTCCGACGTGCGCGATCTCTTCGCCTCGCAGGAGGGCGTCAGCCGGCTCGGCTCGAGGATCCTCGGTGCCGCGTTCGACGCCTCGGCGATCGACACCCGGCACACCGTCGTCGACGAGCTCGACCGCGAGGTGCGGGAGGGCGAGAGCGCCTTCTACGACGCCCGCTCGAACGCCGTCCTGAATCCGGGCACCGCCGAGCGCAACGCGCTCTACGCGGCGCGTGCTCCCGAGCTCTTCACCGACTCCGCCCGACGCGCGCTCGAAGCGGCGTCGTTCAGCGCCTCGGACGTCACCCACGTCGTCACCGTCTCGTGCACCGGCTTCTACGCGCCCGGCCCCGACTACCAGCTGGTCCGCGCGCTCGGCCTCTCGCCGTCGGCCCAGCGCTTCCACCTCGGCTTCATGGGCTGCTACGGCGCCTTCCCCGGGCTGCGCGCCGCGAAGGCGTTCTGCGAGGCGGACCCGGACGCGGTGGTCCTCGTCGTCGCCGTAGAGATCTGCACGATCCACCTGACCTCCTCGAACGATCCCGAGCAGATCGTCGCCACCTCGGTCTTCGCCGACGGAGGGGCGGCGGCCGTCGTCACCGCGCGCGCCCCGGAGCCGGGTGCCGCGGTCCTCGAGATCGACGCGCTCGACACGACCCTCACCCCCGAGGGCGAGAACGAGATGGCCTGGACCATCGGCGACCACGGCTTCACGATGCGGCTGAGCACCTACGTGCCCGCGATCATCGGCCAGAACATCACCGGGGCGCTGGCTCCGCTGCTGGGCGAGGCGGGCGCGGGCGGCGTCCAGCGCTGGGCCGTCCACCCGGGCGGCCGCAGCATCCTCGACCGCGTGCAGACCGCGCTCGGGCTCGACGACGAGCAGATGCACCCGTCGCGCGAGGTGCTGCGCACGAACGGCAACATGTCGAGCGCCACCGTGCTGTTCATCCTGCGCCGCCTGCTGCACGGCGAGGCGGCCGACGGCGAGCGGATCGGGGCGATGGCCTTCGGACCGGGCCTGACCGTCGAGATGGGCCTGCTGACGAAGCGGGGCGGGGAGTGAGGGCTCCCCTCGCTCCCGACCTGCGGCACCGCGAACTCGACGCCCGGGAGCTGATGGACGACCCGGACTGCGATCGCACGCTGCTCGACGCCACCTACGCCCGCTTCGGCGCCGTGAACCGCCTGGTCTCGGGCTGGCGCGGGCTGTACCGCTCGCGCCTGCGCACCCTGCTGAACCGCGACGAGCCGACCCGGCTGCTCGACATCGGCTCGGGCGGCGGCGACGTCGCGCTCGCCCTCGCCGGCTGGGCGCGGGAGGACGGTCTGCGGCTCGCGATCACGGCCGCCGATCCGGACGAGCGCGCCTACGCCTTCGCGACCGCCCGACCCGGGACGCCCGGCGTCGAGTTCCGCCGGGCGAGCAGCTCGGAACTGGTCGACGAGGGAGCCGAGTTCGACGTCGTGGTCTCGAACCACCTGCTGCACCACCTGACCCCGGAGTCGCTCGCCTCGCTCCTCGAGGACAGCGAGCGCCTCGCCCCCCGCGCGCTGCACAACGACATCGAGCGCTCGCGCCTGGCGTACACGGCCTACTCCGTCGCCACCCGCCCGCTCGCCGCGGGCTCGTTCCTGCACTACGACGGCTCGCTGTCGGTGCGCCGCAGCTACACCGCTGCCGAGCTGCGCGCGGTGACGCCCGCGGGCTGGAGCGTCGAGCGGGCGGCTCCGTACCGACTGCTGCTGACCCGGGGCCTCGCGGAGTGAGCGCCGGTCGCGCTCTGATGCGCGCCGCCGCCGCGAGCTATGCGGCCAACTGTGCGCTCGGCACCGCCGTGGCGACCGGTGCCGTCCGGACCGGGCGCTGGCACTGGATCCACCACGCGCTGTACATCGCGACCTCGTCGCTCGCGGCCGCGGCGTTCGTCGCCCTGCTGCGCTCGGAGCCGAGGGCCGCCGCCGCGCTCGCCCCGGCGGCGCTGCCGCTCGCGGTCGTCCCGTTCGCGGGGACGCGCGGACGCCGGCATCCTGCGATCGCGCTGGCCGCGGCTCCGTTCGTCGCCGCCGGGCTCGTGCTCTCGCGGCGGCGCTCAGCGCCCTCGCAGCGCTGACGGTCGGCGCGGGGTCAGCGGGGTGGTCCGGACTTCGGGTCGTTCGACCCCGACTCGCGCTTCTGGGTGCGGAAGTACTCCCACGCGGCGAGCGCCAGGATCGCGAGTCCGCAGACGATCGTGATGATGTCGGGGACCGAGACGTCGCCCTGCATCGCCGACGAGATGCCGGAGCCGAGGATGAGGACGCCTCCGATGAGGTAGAAGACCACTCGGGAGTTCTTCATCGGGCACCGCTCCTGTCGGCCCGCCGAGGCGCGGGCTCGGAAATCGTACCCGGTCCAGCCCCCTGCGCCCTCCCGGGACGAGTGGGCAGGATGAGGGCATGGAGTTCCTCGACGTCGTGCGCCGGCGCAAGACCACCAACGGCCCCTTCCTCCCCGATCCCGTCTCGGAGGAGCACCAGCGCCTCCTCATGGAGGTCGCGGGCCGCGCCCCCTCGCAGTTGAACAGCCAGCCGTGGCGCTTCGTGCTCGTCGAGGAGCGGGACACGATCGAGCGGATCGCCGAGATCAGCGGCTCGAGCATGACCACCGCCATGTCGAACGGCACCTTCTTCGAGCGCTACAAGCCCTACTTCCGCTTCAGTCGGGAGGAGATGGAGCAGCGCCGCGACGGCATGCTGTTCGACAAGCTCCCCGCTCCGCTGCGCCCCTTCACCAAGCAGGTGTTCACCAAGCGCGGGCAGCTCCTGATGAACTCGCTGCGCGTGCCGCAGACCCTCGGCGAGGAGAACCGGAAGCTCGTCGCCGGGTCGCCGCTCCTGCTCGGCGTGATGCTCGACCGCTCCGAGTACCGGCCGGGCGAGCTCTCCTCCTTCTACTCCGTGTTCAGCATGGGCGCGGCGATGGAGAACGTGTGGCTGAGCACCGTGGAGCTCGGGATGGGGATCCAGTTCGTCTCGTTCCCGATGGAGGTGCCCGGCGCCTGGGCGCGCATCGAGTCGCTCCTGGCGGTGCCGGACGAGCTCGAGCTGATGGCGGTCTACCGGCTCGGCTACCTGCCCCCCGAGCAGCGGCGACCGGCGATCGACTGGTCCTCGCACCAGAGGAAGGCCCCCTCCCAGTACGTGTTCCGCGGCACGTGCGCGACCCCGCAGACCGGATGGGACGAGGTCTGACTGCCGCACCCCGCGCGGGGTGTCAATGGGGGTACGGCGTGTCTCCCGGCCGATTCCCGCTCGAGCGGGAGCAGCGGATACCTTCCCACCGGAGCCGTCCGCGCCGGGCCGCCCGCTGACACGAAGGGGGCCCGTGGCCACTCTCATCTACGGACCGCAGAACCTCGAGATCGAGTTCGAGGAGCGCGTTCTCGCCCACCTGAAGGTCGCCGTGCTCTCGAAGCTGCGGCGCAACGAGGCGTTCTCCCTGTCCTGGGCCGAGGATGCCTCCACCGGCCACGGCCGCAGCTCCGTCTGGCTGCACCCCGCGGTGCCGCTGCACTTCCGCTTCCGCGAGGCCCACGCGCAGAGGCTCAACCGTGCGTGGATCGAGCAGATGCTCAGCGCCGCGAGCATGCACGGCGAGCTCGCGGTGACTCCCGAACCGGAGGAGTCGCGCGGCTGACAGGACTGCCCCGTCAGGGCGCAGCAGTCAAGCCCATCCCCCGATCAGGGGCCGGATCATAGCCTGAACTGACAGCGCCGGTCGAGACTGACCGCGCGCGTCACGGACGGAGACGACGATGACCGATACCGCGCGAGCGACCGGACTCAGCACCCTGACCACTCCCGGACCGGCGACCCCCGCACCGTTCGTCCGCAGGGCCGCGGCCGACGTGCGACGGCTGCCCGACTCGATCTCGAGCTCGTCGCAGCCGGTCATCGGCTCGCGGATCACCGTCAACGGACGCGAGTTCGTCGTCGAGCTCGACATGGCCGGCATCTTCCTGCGCCAGGTGCGCCGAAGCCTCCGCGCGGGCGACGGCGGACTCGTGCTGCTGCGTCACGTCGACGGGATCGAGATGATCCCGATCACGCGCCGCACGCCCTTCGAGGTGACCGACATCGTGTGTCCCGAGGGCGTCGAGCCGTCGGCGGCGCGTGTCGAAGCGGGTCTGCGAGCGGGCTGACTCCCACGACGTCGACGGGGAGAGGCGACTGTCCGCCTCTCCCCGTCCGACGTTCTGCGCGTCCCCCGCTACTGAGCGGGCAGCGACGCCTCGATCAGCGAGACGATCCGCGGGTCGTCGGGCTCGACGGTGGGGCGGAAGCGGTGCACGGTGCCGTCGGCCGTGACCAGGAACTTCTCGAAGTTCCACTTCACCTTGCCCGCCTTGCCCGCCTCGTCCTCGGCCTTCGTCAGCTCCGCGTAGAGCGGGTGCGCGGACTTGCCGTTCACCTTGACCTTCTCGAACATCGGGAACGTCACGCCCCACGTCGTCGAGCAGTACTCCTTGATCTTGTCCTCGTCGCTCAGCTCCTGCAGGAACTGGTTGCTCGGGAAGCCGAGCACCGTGAATCCGCGGTCGCCGTAGGTCTTCTGCAGCTCCTCGAGCTTCTCGTACTGGGGAGCGAGGCCGCAGCGCGAGGCCACATTGACGATGAGCTTCACCGGGGCGTAGTCGGCGAGGGTCGACGCGGCTCCGTCGATGGTGGTCAGGGGGATGTCGGTGAGCACGTGTCTCCTTCGAAGTGGTGGCTCGACGCTACTCGCCGTCGCCGAGGGAACCCCGAACGGTCCAGGGAACCCGCAGTCCCGGGCCCCCTCGACGATCCGGGGTTCCCTCGGCGGGTGCGGGGCTCCACGATGAGGAGATGGCATCCGCGCAGCAGCTCGTCTCGGTCGGCGGGCGGCGGCTGAAGCTGACCAACCTCGACAAGCTCGTGTACCCGGAGGCGGGATTCACCAAGGCCGACGTCCTCGCGTACTACGCGTCCGTCGCCGACGCCCTGCTGCCGCACCTGGCCCGCCGACCCGTCACCCGCAAGCGCTGGGTCGACGGAGTGGGCACGGCCGAGCACCCGGGCGAGGTCTTCTTCGAGAAGAACCTGCCCTCCTCCGCCCCCTACTGGCTCAGCCGCACGCGCCTCGCGCACAGCTCGCGCGACGTCGAGTACCCCCTCGTCGACGACGTCGCCGGGCTCACCTGGCTCGCGCAGCAGGCCGCGCTCGAGCTGCACGTGCCGCAGTGGCGGGTGGGATCCGGCGGCGAGCGCCGCCCGCCCGACCGCCTCGTGCTCGACCTCGACCCCGGCGAGGGAGCCGGGCTCGCGGAGTGCGCCGAAGTCGCGTTCCTCGCCCGCGATCTGCTCGAAGGCATGGGACTCGAGCCCTACCCGGTGACCAGCGGCAGCAAGGGACTGCACCTCTACTGCCCGCTCGACGCCACCGCCTCGAGCGATCAGATCTCGGCGGTGGCGCACGAGCTCGCGAAGGCACTCGAGGCCGACCACCGCGACCTCGTCGTCTCGGACATGAAGAAGACCCTGCGCGAGGGCAAGGTCCTCGTCGACTGGAGTCAGAACAACGCGGCGAAGACCACGATCGCCCCGTACTCCCTCCGTGGCCGGCTGCGGCCCGCCGTCGCCGCACCGCGCACCTGGGAGGAGATCGGGGCGGAGGGGCTGCGCCACCTCGCTCCGGAGGAGGTCGTCGAGCGCCTGCGCGAGAGGGGCGACCTGCTGCGCCCGCTGCTCGCCGCACGGGAGGCGGGCCTCGAGCCGACTCCGGAGCGCCTCGCCGGGTTCGCGGCGACCGACGCCTCCGCCGACCGCCTCGCCGCCTACCGCAGCATGCGCGACGCCGCGAAGACGCCCGAGCCCGTCCCCGAACCGGGCACCGGAGCGACGTCGTCGGGCGACTCGTTCGTGATCCAGGAGCACCACGCGCGGCGCCTGCACTACGACTTCCGACTCGAGCACGACGGGGTGCTCGTGAGCTGGGCCGTGCCGAAGGGGCCGCCGCTCGAGGGCGACCCGAATCGGCTGGCGGTGCAGACGGAGGACCATCCGCTCGAGTACGCGACCTTCGAGGGCACGATCCCCGCGGGCGAGTACGGCGGAGGCGAGGTGCGGATCTGGGACGAGGGCACGTTCGCGCTCGAGAAGTGGCGCGAGGGCGAGGAGGTCATCGCGGTGCTGACCGGGCGGCCCGACGGCGGGCTCGGCGGAGAGCCGCGCCGGTACGCGCTGCTGCACACGGGGGCGAAGGGCGGGCGCGGGGACGAGAAGAACTGGCTGCTGCACCTGATGCTGCCGGGGGCGCACGGGGGGCACGGGACCAAGGGCCGGCCGGCGGCCGGGAAGGCGCGGGCCGCGAAGGCGACGACGGCCGCCCTCGACGAGTCCCCGGTCGAGAGCGAGACACCGGAGCCGCGCCGCGAGTACCGCCCCATGCTCGCGACCAAGGGCCGCCCGCTCGACATCGGCGACGACTCCGCCGTCGAGATGAAGTGGGACGGCTACCGCGCGATCGTCCGCGTGCAGAACGGCGCCGTGACCCTGACCAGCCGGAACGGCAACGACCTCACCCCCGCCTTCCCCGACCTGCACGCCCCGCTGGCGGAGGCCGCCGGCGACGCGGTCCTCGACGGCGAGATCGTCGCCCTGGACGCCCGCGGACGCCCCGACTTCGGCGCCCTGCAGACCCGCGGCGGCCTGACGAAGCCGCGCGAGATCGAGGCCGCCGCGCGCTCGACCCCCGTGCACCTGATGGTGTTTGACCTGCTCGAGGGCGCCGGCGAGGACCTCACCGCCTCCCCCTACTCCGCTCGCCGCGAGGCCCTGGTCGAGCTCGTCGCCGAGAACGAGCGCGTGCACGTGCCCGACGTCTTCGACGGCGACCTCGACGAGGCGATGGCCACCAGCCTCGCGCTCGGCCTCGAGGGCGTCGTCGCGAAGCGCCGCGACTCCCGCTACCGGGTCGGCGCGCGCTCGGGCGACTGGATCAAGCTGACCCACCACCGCGTGCAGGAGGTCGTGATCGTCGGCTGGCGCCCGGGCGAGGGCGGCCTCCAGGGCTCGGTCGGCTCGCTCCTCACCGCGATCCCCGCCGAGGACGGCCGCCTCGCCTACTCCGGCCGCGTCGGCACCGGCTTCAGCGACCGCGAGCGCCGCGGCCTCGTCGCCCGTCTCGGCGAGCACGAGACGGACGAGCCCGCCGTCTCGGTCCCGCCGCTCGACGCCCGCGGCGTGCACTGGGTCGAGCCCGTGCTGGTCGGCGAGGTCCGCTACCGCGAGCGCACCTCCTCCGGCACCCTGCGCCAGCCGGTCTGGCGCGGCTGGCGCGCCGACAAGTCCGCGAGCGAGGTCCGCGCGGAGTGACGCGCCCCCGTCTCAGCGGCCCCTCCGCCGAGTTGCCCGGAACGGTCCCCGACACGCCGCATCCGACGACCCTTCCGGGCAACTCGGTCGCGGCTCACTCCTCCCGAGCGTGCTCCGGCAGCGTCCCCAGCCGGTGGCGCCCGCGCAGCAGGTACCAACCCAGTCCGACCACGACGACCACCGCGACCGCGATCAGCGCGATGTACTGCAGCGCCCCCGCGTCGCCGTAGACCTCGACGCGCGGCCAGGCCAGGTTGACCGTCATCGCCGCACCCCACAGCACCGCGACGACGTTCACCGGCAGCCCCAGCCGCCCGAGCGAGAACGAGCCCGTGACGCGCGGCCACTCCCCGCGGAGGCGCCGCACGAGCAGCGGCACCGTGACCAGCAGGTACGCCAGGTAGATCAGCACCACCGCCACGCTCGTCACAGCCGTGAAGATCTCGGGGGTGCCGATGTTCACCGCCAGGATCAGCACCGCGAGCACGCCGATCACGATCGCGGGCGCGAGAGGGGTGCGTCGCCGCGGATCGATGCGGGCGAGCACCGCGCTGCCCGGCAGGGCGTTGTCGCGCGCCATCGCGAAGACGAGTCGGATGCCCGCCGTGTGCACCGCGAGCGCGCAGACCGTGATCGCGACCACGATGCAGAGCAGGAAGGCGGTGCCGAGCGGCCCGCCGAGCGCCTGCAGCACGATCAGCTGCAGTCCACCCGAGGCCTCGCCGAGCGCCGGGTCGGCGAGGTCGGGCGCCGCGAGGATCCCGAGCAGCAGGATCAGACCGCCCAGCACGAACGACGCGATCACGGCGCGGAGGATCGCGGCCGGGCCGGTCCTGCGCGGATCGACCGTCTCCTCCGCGAGGGAGCCGGCGGTGTCGAAGCCGTAAATCACGTAGGCGGAGGCGATGGCCGCGATCAGGAAGGCGCCCGCGTAGCCGCCCGCGTCCCCGTAGCCCGTCGTGTCGAGCAGCACGGTCGGCGGATTCACGACGCTCGCCGCGAGGACGATCACCAGCAGCACGGCCGCGATCAGCTCGATCAGCACTCCGGTGCTGTTGATCCGCGCCATCAGCTTCACGCCGACCGCGTTCACGACGGTCGTGAAGAGGATGAGGATCGCGCCCCAGATCACCGCGCTGACGCCGAAGCTCGCGCCCGTGCCGTCGCCGACGAGCTGGAAGCCGCTCCAGATGCGCGGCAGCGTCGCCTGGTACGCGAGCACCACGGCCGCGAGCGTGACGACCGAGGCCGTGGCCATCATCCAGCCCGCGAGCCAGCCGACCGTCGGGCCCGCGATCCGCTTGCTCCAGTTGTAGACGGAGCCGGCGACCGGGTAGCGGCCGGCCAGCTCGGCGAAGCAGAGCGCCACGGTCAGCTGACCCGCGAACACGATCGGCCACGACCACCAGTAGGCGGGGCCGCCGAGTCCGAAGCCGAAGTAGAAGAGCTGGAACGTGCCGGTCAGGATCGAGATGTAGCTGACTCCCGCCGCGAAGCTGCCGAAGCGGCCGATTCCGCGCCGCAGCGACGGCCGGTAGCCGAACTCGGCCATGCCGTCGTCGGTGGGGCGCTGGCCGGTCGCGGTCATGGCGGTCTCCTCCTGCGCGGGCGCCGAGCGGCGGCACCTGAGTCTGGCGCGTCGGCGGCCACGGCGGGCTCCCCCGTTCAGGCCGATCGCGATTGGACACGTTCTGCGGCTCTGACGCACTCAGAGCAGCGGGAAGTGGCGAACGGCGGGCGACGGCACCGCGCTCGACGCCCGTCGGGCCCGAGGACCCGCATCGATACCCTCCCCTGCTACCGTGCCGCCGGGGAGAGGGGTCAGCGGATGAGGTCTCGAACGTTCCAGGCAGTCGGCGCGGTGCTGCTGATCGGCAGTGCGATGAGCGGATGCGCGACCGCGAGCGACGGAGGCTCCGGCAGGATCGCTCCGCCCGCCCAGCTGGCGTGCAGCACGCATTACAACCCTGTCAGCGGAGCCGAGAACGATCAGGAGGCCGTCGCCCTACCCGTCGACCTCGGAGCCTCGGCGACCGCCGCCCACCCCGAGATCACCCTCGCCGTCTCCTACCCGAGCGACGACTACGAGGGCACGTCCGTCTCGATCGCGGCGTCCGACGCGGAGGGTCGTGAGCTGATGCGGATCCTCTACCAGCTCGACCCGACGACCGACGCGTTCCGGACCGAGTACGCGGGCGGCCACGGCTTCACCGGTCTCCACTACGTGTACAGCGCGGGCGCCGAGCTGCAGTTCTGGTGCGGCGCGTAGCCCCGTCGGGACACCGCGAGGCACTCGGGCACGCCGCGCCACACCCTGAGAGCCGCTCTCACACTTAGGGTAGCCTACCCTCATGCACCCCTCACCGAGACTCCGCTCCGCCCTGCCCCTCGCCGGCCTCGCCGTCGCCGCGCTCGCCCTCTCGGCGTGCTCCTCCGGCGCCTCCGAAGCCGCTCCCGCGACCGCCGAGACGATCGTCGTCGAGGACGCGAAGCCCACCCTCGTCCTCGTCGACGAGAACGGCGAGCAGTCGTACCAGGAGGACCGCGAGACCGCTCGCGCGTCGGTCGAGGTGCCCGCCTCCCCCGAGGCCGTCGTCACCTTCGACATCGCCACGCTCGACACGCTGCACGCGATCGGCGCGGGAGACGCGGTCGTCGCGATCCCCGACGTCACGCTCCCCGACTACCTCTCGGAGTACGCCGACCTGCCCAAGGTGGGCACCCTCTTCGAGCCCGACTTCGAGGCCGTCGCCGAGCTCGAGCCCGACCTCATCGTCACGGCGGCGCGCAGCACCGGCCAGTACGACGAGCTGTCCGAGATCGCGACCACGATCGACCTGACCGGCAGCTACGCCGGCACGTTCGACCCGGCGGCAGCCCTCGAGCGCGCCACGCAGCTCGGCGAGATCTTCGAGCGCGAGGACGAGGTCGCCGAGCAGGCCGCCGCGACCGAGGAGCTCGTCGAGTCCATCACCGCCGACGCCTCCGGCACCGCCCTCGTCCTCTCGGTCTCGGGCGGCGAGTACGGCGCCTTCGGCGAGGGCTCGCGCTTCGGCTACTTCTTCGACGGCCTCGGCTTCACCCCCGCGGTGGCCGCGGCCGAGCTGCCCGGAGCAGAGGGCTCCCCGCACGGCGACACCGTCACGAACGAGTTCATCCTCAGCGCCGCTCCCGAGTGGATCTTCGCGTTCGACCGCGGTGCCGCGACCGGTGAGGGCAGCACCGCCGAGCAGACCCTCGACAACGCGCTCGTCGCCCAGACGCCCGCCGCGCAGGACGACCACGTCGTGCTGCTGCCCGCGAGCGAGCTCTACATCGTCATCAACGGCCTGACCGCCGTGCAGAACGTGCTCGAGACCGTGCACGACGCGATGCAGAGCTGACCGGAGCCGCTCCCGAGCGTGACCCGCCCCTCCCCCCGCGCGCTGATCGTCGCGGGGACGGTCCTCGTGGCCGTCCTCGCGGCGATCTCGCTGTTCCTCGGCGTCGCCGAGCTCGACCTGTTCGTGCTCGTCGAGAGCCGCCTCCCCCGCACCCTCGCCCTCGTGCTCGCCGGGTCGGCCTTCGCCGTCACCGGCCTGATCATGCAGCTGCTCACCCGCAACCGCCTCGTCGAGCCGGGCACGACCGGAGCGACGGACGCCGCGACCCTCGCCCTGCTCGCGGTCCTCCTCCTCGGCCCCGAGCTGCCCGTCGGAGCGAAGGCCGCGCTGGCCGCGCTCGGCGCCCTCGCGGGCGTGCTCGGCTTCCTCGCGCTCGCGCGCCGCATCCCGTCCCGCTCGAGCGTGCTCGTGCCGGTCGTCGGCATCCTCTACGGCGGAGTGATCGGCGCCGTCGCCGCGTTCGTCGCCTACCGCACCGACACCCTCCAGGAGCTGCTCAACTGGGGCATCGGCGACTTCTCGGGCATCCTCCGCGGCCGCTACGAGATGCTCTGGGTCGCCGCGGCCGCCGCCGCCGTCGCCTGGATCGCGGCAGACCGCTTCACCGTCGCCGCCCTCGGCGAGGACACCGCGCGCGGTCTCGGCCTCGACACCCGGGCGGTCATGCTCACCGGCGTCGTCATCATCGCCGCGGTCACCGGAGTGATGATCGTGGTCACCGGCGCGCTCCCGTTCCTGGGTCTCATCGTCCCCAACCTCGTCAGCCGGATGGTCGGCGACAGCATGCGCCGCTCCGTCCCGCTCGTCGCCCTGCTCGGGGCCGCGCTGGTCCTGCTCTGCGACCTCGTCGGCCGCACGGTCCGCTTCCCCTTCGAGCTGCCGATCTCGCTCGTGATGGGCGTCGTCGGCGGAGTCGTCTTCCTCCGCCTGCTCATCGGCCCGGCCGACACCGCGCGCCGCCGCCGACGGAGCGTCGCCCCGTGACCGCGCTGCGCTCCCCCTCCGTCCGCCTGGCGCTACTGACGGGCGCCGCCGCCGTCTCGATCGCGCTCTACCTGCTCACCGATCTGCCCGGGAAGTGGGAGTACGCCCTGGGCCTCCGCGGGCGCACCGTGCTGGGCATGGTCATCGCCGCCGCGGCGATCGGAGTCGCGACCGTCCTGTTCCAGACCGTCACGGCCAACCGCATCCTCACCCCCGGCATCATGGGCTTCGACGCCGTCTTCCTGATGATCCAGGTGGTGAGCGCGTTCGCGATCGGCCCCACGATCCTGGTCGCCGCGCCGCCGCTCGCCTCGTGGCTGGTGGAGCTCCTGCTGATGGCCGGCGTCGTCGTCGCCCTCTACTCCTGGCTGTTCGTCCGCCGCAGACTCGACCTTCACGTGATCGTGCTCGCGGGGCTCGTGCTCGGCGTGCTGCTGCGGTCGGTGACGTCGTTCCTGCAGCGGCTCCTCGATCCGGACACCTTCGCGATCGTGCAGAACCTGACCTTCGCGAGCTTCACCTCGGTCGACCGCGAGCTGCTGCTGCCGACCGGCCTCGTGGTCGTCGCGGCCATCGCGTCGCTGTGGCCGATCCGCCGCTCCCTCGACGTGCTCGCCCTCGGCGAGGCGACCGCGGTGTCGCTCGGAGTCGAGCACCGCAGGGTCGTGCTGCACACGATCGTCGCGATCGCCCTCATGGTCGCCGCGTCGACCGCTCTCGTCGGGCCCGTCGCCTTCTTCGGGCTCATCGTCGCGAACGTCGCCTACGGAGCGGTCGGCCACCGGCACGCACGCAGCATCCCGGCGGCGGTGGCGATCGGAGTCGTCGCGCTGGTCGGCGGGCAGCTCGTGCTCGACCGGGTGCTCGGCTTCGGCACCGAGCTGCCCGTCGTCGTCGAGTTCGTCGGCGGCGTCCTCTTCATCCTGCTCGTGCTCACCGGAAGGGCTCGCTGACATGATCCGCACCACCTCGGTCACCACCCGCCACGGCCGCACCCTCGCGGTCGACGGCGTCTCGCTCGAGCTCGGCACCGGCCTCACCGCGATCATCGGGCCCAACGGCTCCGGCAAGTCGACGCTGCTGTCGACCATCGGGCGCCTCCTGAAGGCCGAGAGCGGAGCCGTCTCCGTCGACGACCTGGACGTCGCGACCACCCGCTCCCGCGACATCGCGAAGCGCCTGGCGATCCTCCGCCAGGACAACCACTTCGCGATCCGCCTCAGCGTCGACGACCTCGTCGCCTACGGCCGCTTCCCGCACGGAGGAACGGGCCGCACCCCCGAGGACCGCGCCCTCGTCGACGCCGCGATCGACGCCCTCGATCTGGGCGCCGTCCGCGAGCGCTACCTCGACGAGCTCTCGGGAGGCCAGCGCCAGCGCGCCTTCGTGGCGATGGCCCTCGCGCAGGACACCGACCACCTCCTCCTCGACGAGCCGCTCAACAACCTCGACCCGCGCCACGGCGTCGTGCTGATGAAGCTCCTCCGCCGCCTCGCCGACGAGAGGCGGATGACCGTGGTCGTGGTCCTGCACGACATCAACGTCGCCGCGCAGTTCGCCGACGACATCGTCGCGATCCGCGACGGCCGGGTGGTGCACCACGGCCCGGTGGCGGAGGTGCTGACGGCGCCGCATCTCGAGGCGCTCTACGACACCCCGGTCGCCGTCGAGCCGATCGCCGGCCGGCACGTGGTGCTCTGGCTCTGAGCCCTCGCCGCGAGTGACCCTGCGTCGCCGTTGGTCACTTCTCGCTGCTCCGCGTCCGCGAGAGCAGTGGATCCTGCCCAACGGCGGCACCGGGACGACGGACGGGGCGCCCCTCGCCCCGCACGCAGCGGAGGAGGGACGCCCCGTCCCGGAAAGCGCCGAGCGTCAGCGCGTCGGCGCCAGCAGGTCGCGGTGGTGCACCTCGGCCACGTTCGGATGCGCGCGCAGGCGGTAGCGCAGCGCGTTCTCGCCGTACGTCTCGAGGATCGGGCTGTTGGTCGGGTCGACCGACAGCCCCGACTTGAGCTCCTCGGGCAGCGGCAGCGAGGGCATGGTCGCGTCGAGCGAGGGGTTGAAGAAGTACGGGATCGAGATGCGGTCGGTGCCGATCAGCGGCGAGATCACGCGGTGCAGCGTGGCCTTGAGGTAGCCGCCGGTCGCCAGCTCGAGCATCTCGCCGATGTTGACGACGAACGCGCCGGGAAGCGCGGGCGCCTCGATCCACTCGCCGTCGTGCTCGACCTGCAGTCCGCCCTTTCCGGGCTCGACCAGCAGCAGGGTCAGCACGCCGCCGTCGCGGTGCGCGCCGACGCCCTGCTTGGGCTCGGGGTCGGAGGTGCCGGGGTAGCGGACGACCTTGACCAGGGGGAACGCCTTCTCGGCGAAGGCCTCGTCGAAGACGTCGGCCGGCGCGTCGAGGGCGACCGCCCAGGTGCGCAGGAGGCGGATCGCGACGGCGGCGAGCTCCGCGTGCCAGCGCTCGAAGAGGGTGCGGAACTCGGGCAGGGCCTCGGGCCAGAGGTTCGGGCCCTCGAGGCGCTGGTAGTCCGGCACGTCGGGGCCGGCCGGGACGACCTCGCGCTCGATGCCGATGTCGACCTGCTCGCGGTAGTCGACGTCGCCGTTGGTGAGCTCGGCGCCGAAGCGGGTGTAGCCGCGGAACTGCGGGCTGGCCGTGTTCTCGATCGCGAGCTTGTCCTCCTCCGGGAGGTCGAAGAAGCGGCGGGAGACGGCGACGACGTCGTCGAGGAGCTCCTGCGGCACGCCGTGGCCGACGAGGTAGAAGAAGCCCACGTCGTGCGTGGTCTCGCGGAGGTCGCGGCGGAAGGCGGCGGCTTCGTCCTCGCCCTGGTCGAGACGGGAGAGGTCGAGGATCGGCAGGGAATCGGTCATGGGGAAAGCCTTGCGCAGTTCGCCTTCTCCGGAGCGATTGTTACGACAACCAAAAGCGAAGACCCAGCAAGCGCACGGAGGACCGTGGTCCCCGAGCGCCTGCCGGGTCTTCAGCGCCGCCGAGTGTTACGGCGAACGAGTGCCGGCGAGGATCACGGCGTGGGCATGCCGCCGTTGACGTGCAGCGTCTCGCCGACGACGTAGCTCGACTCGGGCGAGGCGAGGAACACGTAGGCGGGAGCGAGCTCCGCCGGCTGGCCCCAGCGTCCGAGCGGCGTCTGCGAGCCGACCTCGGGCAGCTTCTCGGGAGGCTGGCCGCCGGCCGTCTGCAGCGGAGTCCAGATCGGGCCGGGTGCGACGACGTTCACGCGGATGCCCTTGGGGGCGAGCTGCTGCGCGAGCGCCTTCGAGAACGTGTTGATCGTGGCCTTGGTGCTGGCGTAGTCGACCAGCGTCGGCGACGGCTGGTAGGCCTGGATCGACGAGGTGCTGATGATCGAGGATCCGGGGGCGAGGTGCGGCAGGGCCGCCTTCGTCATCCAGAACATCGCGTAGACGTTGGTCTTGAAGGTCTCGTCGAACTGCTCGTCGGAGAGCTCGAGGAAGTCCTCGACGAACTGCTGCTTGCCGGCGTTGTTGACGAGGATGTCGAGGCCGCCGAGGCCCTCGACCGCGGTGGCCACCGCGCCGACCGCGAAGTCGTGGTCGGTGATGTCGCCGGGGATCGCGACCGCGGTGCGGCCGGCGTCCTCGATCAGCGCGACGACCTTCTTCGCGTCGCTCTCCTCCTCGGGGAGGTAGACGATCGCGACGTCGGCGCCCTCGCGGGCGTAGGCGATCGCGACGGCCGCGCCGATGCCGGAGTCGCCACCGGTGATGAGCGCCTTGCGGCCGGTCAGGCGGCCGGAGCCGCGGTAGGTCGACTCGCCGCGGTCGGCGAGGTCGTCCATCTTCGAGTCCAGGCCGGAGCCCTCCTGGTACTGCTCCTCCGTGTCGATCTCGGAGTACATCTTCGTCGGGTCCTGGAACGTGTACTGGTCTGCAGTGCTCTCGGAAGTCATTCTTCGACGGTAGGCGCGCACCCCCTGCGAGCGCCGGTGGTTGACAGCGGAACGCTTCCGAGAGAGCGCTCCGCGCAGGCGCCGGAAACCGGGAGAATGGAGGGGTGACCGTCTCCTTCGACTCCTCCACCCCGCTCCCCGGCTGGCAGCACGCCTACTCGGGCAAGGTCCGGGACCTCTACACCCCCGAGGACGCCGATCCGGTGCTCGGCGCCGACCGCATGCTCGTCGTCGCGAGCGACCGCGTCAGCGCGTACGACCACGTCCTCGAGCCGGGCATCCCCGGCAAGGGCGAGCTGCTCACCGAGCTGTCGATGTGGTGGTTCCACCAGCTGAAGGACGTTCCCAACCACCTCGTGCGCGGTGCGATCCCGGAGGCGGTGGCCCGCCGGGCGATGCTCGTCACCACGCTCGACATGTTCCCGATCGAGTGCGTCGTGCGCGGCTACCTCTCGGGCAGCGGCTGGAAGGAGTACCGCGCGAGCGGCACGGTCTGCGGTGTCGAGCTGCCGGAGGGCCTGTCCGACGGCGATCGCCTGCCCGAGCCGATCTACACGCCCGCCTGGAAGGCTCCGCAGGGCGAGCACGACGAGAACATCACCTTCGAGCGCACCGTCGAGATCGTGGGCGACGAGGCCGCGGAGGCGCTGCGCACCCTCTCGCTGCACGTGTACGAGGAGGCGGCCACGATCGCCCTGGCACGCGGCGTGATCCTCGCCGACACGAAGTTCGAGTTCGGCGTCGACGCCGACGGCCTCGTGACGCTCGGCGACGAGGTCCTGACGAGCGACTCCTCCCGCTACTGGGACGCCGACGAGTACGAGGCGGGCGTCCGCGGCCAGTCCTTCGACAAGCAGATCGTCCGCGACTGGCTCAGCGACAACTGGGACGGCCAGGGCCTCCCCCCGACGCTCCCGCACGAGATCGTCGAGCGGACCGCCGCCCGCTACCGCGAGCTCATCGAGCGCCTGACCCGCTGAGAACCCCTCGGAACGACCCGTGAACGACGAGCGCACCCGCGTCCGACTGGACACCGGTGGCGGAGACCCCGAGGAGGCCCGCCACCGCCTCGCCGTGCTGTACAACGGCGAGGAGTGGTCGGCGCTGCCCACCGACTCCGCCTTCTCGTACCGGTACGCCGCGCTGGGCGACGCCGCGATGACCCTGCGCACCTCCCGCATGACCGGCGACCTGCAGGGAGCCGTCGGAGTCACGGACGAGGTGGTCGTGCAGTGGATCGTCGCCGGTCGCGCGACGGTCGACGACGGCCAGGAGCCGATCGCCCTGGTGCACGGCCGGCCGCAGCTCTTCCCCGTCGGCCGCTCGTTCGCCTTCGAGTACGTCGACTACGAGCAGAAGCTCGTCCACCTGGGGCGCTCGGCGGTCGAGAAGGTGGCGGCCGAGCGGGGCCTGCTGGGGCCGCTCCGCTTCGACCACCGCGCCCGGCCGACCGCCGACGCCGTGCAGCACTGGCGCCGCGCGGTGTCCGCATCGGCCCAGGCCCTGCGGAGCGAGCGCGTCAGCCACCTGCTGTGGGACGAGCTGACCCGGGGCACGGTGTCGGCGCTGCTCGAGCTCTACCCTCCGGAGGCGGCGGTCGCCCCGCCCGAGCTCCTCCTGCCGCGGAACGCGCGACTGCGCACCGCCGTCGAGTTCATCCACGCGCACGCGTCCGAGCCGATCGGGCCGACCGAGGTCGCCGCGTCCGCCGGGCTGAGCGTCCGCGGACTGCAGTCCGCGTTCCAGCGGGTGCTCGACGTGCGCCCCATCGCCTACATCCGCCTGGTCCGCCTCGACGCGGCGCACGCCGAGCTCGCGGCCGCGGATCCGCGTACCAGGAGCGTCACGGAGATCGCGCACGCCTGGGGCTTCGGCAATCCCGGCCGGTTCAGCTCCGCGTACCTCGCCCGCTTCGGCGAGTACCCGAGTGCCACCCTGCAGCGCTAGGCGAACGAGGATCCGGACGCCGCGGGCCGTGCGAGAAGGCCGAGCGGAGCACGCGGGATCAGGCCTGGGACGCGACCAGGGGCGGCGGGTGACCCTCGAGGATCGCGCTCACACCGGTCAGCAGCGCGGCGAAGCGCACCGCCTCCTCGTCGGGGATGCCGGCCGAGAGCGTGCGGATCGCCCCGTACGTCGGCACGTCCGTACCGCTGATCGCGCTCCGGGCGCTGTCCGTCAGGCAGAGGATGCGGCCGCGGCCGTCGGAGGGGTCCAGCACCCGGTCGACGTATCCGGCACGCGCCAGCCGATCGATCATCAGCGAGACGGCCGCGGTCGTGATGCGGATGGCCGCCGCCAGGTCGACCGCGCGGACGATCTCGTCGCGGTCCGCGCCGAGTCCGATCAGCCGGAGCGCGGCGAGATCCGTGGTGCCGATGCCGAGGCGGGCCTCGACCCTGCCGTCGTACTCGCGCTCGGCCGAACGGAGTCGAGTCAGCAGCGAGAAGAGATCGGGGCGGGCTTCCATGCGGTGCGCCTTCCTGGGCCGGGGCAGGCGCCCCGGGCGGGTACTCGCTCCCTCCATAGAAGCACCTCGGACCGCCTCCGATGCCGTCTGTACCGAAAGCGCACTGAGCCCATCATCCATTAGCTAACCGACTTAGCGAGTACCTAGAGTCCAGGGAGACGCTGCGGGATCCCCGACCTGAGCGCCCCCGGAAGAGGAAGGCAGCGTGATGGGTCGCCTGCTGTACGGAACGCCGCCGAGCGCTCACCCGTTCGACGACCGTGCGCTCGCGCATCTGCAGCTCGTCGTCACGGCCAAGCTGCGACGCAGCGAGGGCTTCATCCTGACGATCGAGGCCGACGACTGCGGCAAGCACAGCGAGCTGTGGCTGCACCCCGCGATCCCGCTGCAGTACGAGTACGACGCCCCCGTCGGCCCGGAGGTCAACGCGCACTGGCTGCGCGAGCTCTCGGCCGCCGCGAACGGGCGCCGCGGCCTGCACCTCCTCCCCGAACCCACGACGGAGATGGACCCGTCCCGAGCGAGGACGGCACACGCATGAGCGATCACAACGGCACACTCTTCCGCCGAGGCGGCACGGTCCGCTTCGTCCGCTGGGTCTCCTCGCGCGACGGCGGCTGGGCTCCCGAGATCGTGCAGGGCCGCTACCTCGAGCGCGACGACGCCGGCTGGCTCGTCGAGGTCGACGGCACCCCCACCGTGCTCGCGAAAGACGACTGGGCCGTCTACCGCTGAGCGCGCGCGCCCGGCGTAGTGTGGAGCGGGTGCGTGCAGTCGATCGCCGCGGCATCACCTCCGCGCCCTACCTCCTGACCACGATCGGCGCGACGAGCCTCGTGTTCCTCTGCGCCTTCGAGGCGCTGGCGGTGACGACGATCATGCCGATCGTCTCGGCCGACCTCGACGGGCGGGCGCTCTACCCGCTCGCGTTCGCCGCCACTCTGGCCGCGGGCGTCGTCGGGATGGTCGCGGCGGGCTCCTCCGCCGATCGGCGCGGTCCCACCCCGGCGCTCGTCACGGCGATCCTGCTCTTCACCCTCGGACTGATCGCGGCCGGGCTCGCGACCTCGATGGAGGTCTTCGTGGCGGCGCGCCTGCTGCAGGGCCTGGGCAGCGGAGGGATCACCGTCACCCTCTACGTGCTCGTCGCGCGGGTGTTCCCCGCCGATCTGCATCCGCGGATCTTCGGGGCCTTCGCCGCCGCCTGGGTGGTGCCGTCGCTCGTCGGGCCGTTCGCCGCCGGAGTCGTCGCCGAGCTGGCGAGCTGGCACTGGGTCTTCCTCGGCGTGGTCCTGCTGGTGGCGGTCGCGAGCGCGATCGTCGCCCCGACGCTGCGCGCCCTCGAGCGCCAGGACGTGCGGGCGTTCGACCGCGGGGCGGTGACCCGCATCGTCCGAGCCGTGATCGTGGCGGGCGGAGTCGTGGTGCTCAGCACCAGCGCCGAACTCGCCCCCGACGCGTCCGGCGTGATCGCCGTGGCGGCCATCGCGGTCGTCGTCCTCGCCGTTCGCGCGCTCCTGCCCGCCGGGACCCTGCGTGCGCGCGGTGTCCTGCCGTCGACGATCCTGCTGCGCGGCACCGTCGCCGCCGCGTTCTTCGGCACGGAGGTCTACCTGCCGCTGCTGCTCTCGGAGCAGTACGGCCTCCCACCATGGCTGGCCGGCGCGACGCTGACCGCCGGCGCCGTGTCCTGGGCCCTGGGGTCGAACCTCCAGGGGCGGCCGGGGACGCGGCTCTCGCACGCGGGCGCCATGCGGCTGGGCACGTCCCTCCTGCTGGCCGGCGTCCTGGTGGTGCTGCTCACCTCCGCCCTCGCTCTGCCCCCGTGGACCGCCGCGGTCGGCTGGTTCGTCGCCGGCGGCGGCATGGGCTCGATGTTCCCGAGGATGGGGACGCTGACGCTCGCCCGGTCGGAGCCCGGCCGCGAGGGCTTCAACAGCTCCGCCCTCCAGATCTCGGACTCGGCGGGCGCCTCCGTCTCGCTGGCCCTCACGGGGCTCATCGCCGCGGCGGTCACCGGACTGGTCGGCGCCGGATCGGCCGTCTTCACCGTCACCTTCGCGTACGGGGCGCTGATCGCGTTGCTCGCGGTGCTGCTCGCGGCTCGCCTCGGCGGGCTCCTCCGTGTCGAGGAGCCCGTCGGCGGCGGTCAGCTGTAGAGCGACTCCGGCACCTCGAGGCCGTAGATGGCGCGGCCCGAGCTCCAGATGACGGAGCAGGCCGCGCGCAGGAGGTCGATCTCGTCGTCGCCCGCGGCGACGATCACGACGGAGTCGCCGTCGAGGCGCACCTTCGCCGAGCGCACCGAGTGGGTCCCGTTCCGCGCGATCGACGTCGCCGGGTAGGGCAGATGCAGCTCGCGCAGGTCGCCGAGGATGTACGTCGGCCGCAGGCTCGCGTCGGCCGCCAGCAGCTGCTTGGCGCGATCGATGCCCGTGAGCACGTGCGCGCTCTCCATCCCGGCGGCGTTGGCTCCCTTGATGTCGGTGTCGAGCCTGTCGCCGAGGAACAGCGGGTTCGTCGAGCCGAACCGCGCCGTCGCCGCGTCGAAGATGGCGCGCTCCGGCTTGCCCGCGACGACGGGCAGTCGGCCGACGGCGGTGTGCACGGCCGAGACGAGGGTGCCGTTGCCCGGAGCGATGCCCCGCGCGACGGGGATCGTCCAGTCGGTGTTCGTGGCGACCCACGGGATCCCGGTGTGCAGCGCGAACGACGCCTCGGCGAGCTGCTCCCAGCCGACGGTCGGAGCGAAGCCCTGGATCACCGCGGCGGGAGAGTCCTGGGCGCTGCGCGTGACGGTGAAGCCCGCACGCTCGACCTCGGTCGTCAGGCCCTCTCCGCCGACGACGAGGATCGTCGCCCCCGCCGGCACGAGATCGGCGAGCAGCACGACCGCCGCCTGCGGCGACGTCACGACGTCCTCGGGGACGACGCTCAGACCGAGGTCCGAGAGGTGCCCCGCGACGGAGGCGTCGGTCCGCGACGCGTTGTTCGTGATGTACCCCACGCGGAGGGTCTCGCCGGCCCTGTTCAGGCTCTCGACCGCGAAGGGGATCGCGTCGGCGCCCTTGTAGACGACGCCGTCGAGGTCGGCGAGGACCGCATCGCGGCCGTCGAGCGGAGAGGGGTCAGCCTTCGGAGTTCTGAACACGGGGCTCCTCGTCGGTGTCGGGGGTGCCGTCGGTGTGGGACGGGCTGTCGGCGTCGGACGGGTCGTCGGTCACGGGTGCATCGTCGGTGACGGGTGCGCCGTCGTCCGGGACGTCGACGTCGGAAGCCGGCGTACCGATGGCGTCCGCCTGCTCGTCGATGTCGCCGTCCCGCTCGAGAACGGCGTCGGCGTCGGCAGGATCGTCGAGCTCGATCGGCTCGTCGACCTCGGCGGGCTCGTCGTCCTCAGCCGACTCGTCGTCCTGGACGGGCGCGTCGTCCTGGACGGGCTCGTCGTCGTCACCGGACTCGTCCCCGAAGGCCGAGTCGTCGTCCTCGTCGTCCTGCTCCGCGCGCGGAGCGTCGGACGGCTCGTCCCTGTCGAGGTCGTCCTCGGAGTCGAGCACCGCGAACGCGTCGTCCTCCTCCTCCACGACCTCGATGGTCTCGTCGTCTCCACCGCCCTCCGCGACGAACACGGCACGGGCCGCGACGTCGGCGCGGCGCTGCCACTGGGCGGCCTCCTCCGTACGACCGAGCTCCTCGAGCACCGCCGCGTAGGCCGCGAACAGATCAGGGCTGTACGAGAAGGCGCGGTCGGGCTCGAGCTGCGGGATCTCGAGCTCCATCAGAGCCAGCTCGGTCTGACCGAGGTCGAGGCGGGCGCCCGACATCGCGATCGCGAGCGAGACCTGCGCCCCGACGCTGAGCGTGCTGCGGTCGACGGAGCGGCCGAGCTCGAGCGCCTTGTCAGGACGTCCGACCCCGCGCTCACTGTCGACCATCAGCGGGACCTGCTCGTCCGATCCGGAGATGCGGCGGTAGGTGCGCAGCTCCCGCAGCGCGAGAGCGAAGTCGCCGATCGCGTAGGCAGAGATGGCGAGCGACTCGCGGACGATGGCGATGCGCCCCGCCCGACGGGCGGCAGAGAGCACGTGCCGGTGCGCGAGTTCGGGATCCTCCTCGAGGAGCCTCCCCGCCATCACCAGGTGCATCGCCACCCACTCGGCGTTCTCCTTCGTCAGCGTCTTGAGCTCGTTGCGCGCGACGCGGTCGAGGTCCTTGGCCTGCACGTCGTCCGGGAGCTCGGGGTCGTCGTGACGCGGGCGGACGGACTGGAGCGACCGGCGCTCGCGCTCCTCCTCCGTGATCTCCGGCTCCTCACGAGGAGCACCTCGGCCGGCGAAGCCGCGACCGCCCTGACGGTCACCGGCGCCACGCCGATCATCCGAGAAGGACCGCCCACCATCGCGGCCACCCCTCGCGTCACCGTCACGACGGGGACGCGAATCCCCGTCGGTCCGAGGACGGAAGTCGCCTTCGCGACGAGGACGCGAGTCACCGTCACGACGAGGACGCGAATCGCCGTCGGTCCGGGGACGGAAGTCGCCCTCCCGCCGCGGACGCGAATCGCCGTCACGCGGAGGTCGAGAGTCTCCGTCGCGGCGAGGACGCGGATCACCATCGGCACGGGGACGGAAATCGCCCTCCCGCCGAGGACGCGAATCGCCGTCACGCGAGGGACGGGAATCACCATCACGACGAGGGCGGGAATCACCGTCCCGGCGCGGACGGGAGTCGCTGTCCGTCCGGGGACGGTAGTCGCCCTCACGGCGAGGACGGGAGTCACCGTCACGGGCGGGACGTGCGTCGCCGTCCCGGCGGGGACGGGGATCACCATCAGTCCGGGGACGGTAGTCGCCCTCCCTGCGAGGACGCGAAGCACCATCACGAGACGGACGCGAATCACCATCACGGCGGGGGCGGGAATCACCATCGGTCCGGGGACGGAAGTCGCCCTCCCGACGCGGACGCTGATCGCCCTCGCGCCGAGGACGGAAACCGCCGTCCGTCCGAGGACGGTAGTCGCCCTCCCGACGAGGACGGGAGTCGCCGTCACGCGCGGGACGTGCGTCGCCACCCCGCGAGGGACGGGAATCGCCCTCGGTCCGGGGACGGAAGTCGGCCTCCCGGCGCGGACGCTGATCGCCCTCGCGCCGAGGACGCTCGTCACGTCCGCCGCTGCGCGGGGCGGAGGAGCGGCCCGCTCCTCCCGCACGATCCGGACGCTGGTCGCGCCTGCCGGCTCCCCGGTCGTCGCCCTCGGGTGCTCTGTCGTCCATGCGTTCCTCGCCTGTCGTGATCGTGCGCTGTGGAGTTGAACCGCTCGAGGCGGCGGACGGCTCGAGGCCGTCGTCCCGTCCACCCTAACCCCGGCTCTCCTGCTCGCACAGGGCCGTCGGTC
>NZ_JADILJ010000033.1 GCF_017355185.1 Rathayibacter sp. SD072
GATCCCGCCGATAGAGTGGGCTCGACGTTCGTCAGGTACCGAAGGAGTTGCCGTGGAACAGTTCGATTCGCCCGCCGTGGTGGCCGCCGATCCGCAGGCCAACACTGCGGACCTGCTGCTGGACCGGGTCCGCGAGACACCCGATCGCGTGCTCTTCGGCGTGCCGGAGGGCGGAGGCTGGCGGGACGTCACCGCGCAGGAGTTCCTCGACGAGGTCACGGCACTCGCGAAGGGCCTCGTGGCGTCGGGCATCGAGCCCGGCGAGAAGATCGGGCTGATCTGCAAGACCCGCTACGAGTGGACGCTCATCGACTTCGCCGTGTGGTTCGCCGGCGCGATCCTCGTGCCGATCTACGAGACCTCCTCCCCCGCCCAGGTGCAGTGGAACCTCACCGACTCGGGGGCGCACGCGGTCATCGTCGAGACGGCCGACCACTTCGCGCGACTCGACGAGATCCGCGCCGACGTCCCTGACGTCCGGATCGCGTGGCAGATCGGCCTCGGCGACCTCGACAAGCTCGCGGCGCGGGGGATCGACGTGCCCGACGCCGAGATCGAGCGCCGCCGCTCGCTGGCCACCGGCTCGGACATCGCGACGATCATCTACACCTCCGGATCGACGGGCCGCCCCAAGGGCTGCATCATCCGCCACTCGAACTTCGTCGAGCTCAGCCGCAACTCCGCGGTGGCGCTGACCGAGCTGATCCACCAGCCGGGCGCCTCGACGCTGCTCTTCATCACGACCGCGCACGTCTTCGCGCGCTTCATCTCGGTGCTCTGCGTGCACGGCGGCGTGAAGGTAGGCCACCAGGCCGACACCAAGCAGCTGCTGCCCTCGCTCGCCTCGTTCAAGCCGACGTTCCTGCTCGCCGTGCCCCGCGTCTTCGAGAAGGTGTACAACTCTGCCGAGCAGAAGGCGGAGGCAGGAGGCAAGGGGAAGATCTTCCGCCGTGCGGCCGATGTCGCGGTGGCCCACTCCGTCGCCGTCGAGGCCGGGTCCGTGCCGCTCGCCCTCAAGCTGCAGTACCTCCTCTTCGACCGGCTCGTGTACTCCAAGCTCCGCGCGGCGATGGGCGGGAACGTGCGATTCGCCGTCTCCGGATCCGCACCCCTCGGCGACCGGCTCGGTCACTTCTTCCACAGCCTCGGGATCAAGATCCTCGAGGGCTACGGCCTCACCGAGACCACCGCTCCCGCGAGCGTGAACCGCACCGAGCTCTTCAAGATCGGGACCGTCGGACCGGCGATGCCCGGCGCCTCCATCCGGATCGCCGCCGACGGCGAGATCCAGGTCAGGGGCATCTGCGTCTTCGGCGGGTACTGGAACAACGAGACGGCGACCGCGGAGGCGTTCGACGGCGAGTGGTTCCGGACCGGCGACCTCGGCTCGCTCGACGAGGACGGCTACCTGCGCGTCACCGGGCGCAAGAAGGAGATCATCGTCACGGCGGGCGGCAAGAACGTCGCGCCGGCTGCGCTGGAGGATCCGATCCGCGCGAATCCGCTCGTCGGTCAGGTGGTCGTCGTGGGCGACCAGCGCCCGTTCATCGCGGCCCTCGTGACGCTCGACAGCGAGATGCTGCCGACCTGGCTCGGCAACAACGGTCAGGACCCGAAGCTGACGCTCGACGAGGCGGCGGTCAATCCGGCGGTCCTCGCCGAGATCCAGAGGGCCGTCGACTACGCGAACACCGCGGTCTCGCGGGCGGAGTCCATCCGCAAGTTCGTGATCCTGCCGACCGAGTTCACCGAGGCCAGCGGCCACTTGACGCCCAAGATGAGCATCAAGCGCGCGGTGATCCTCTCGGACTACGCGACCACCGTCTCGGCGCTGTACTCCGCCGCGCCGGCCACCGAGGGCATCTCGCTCCGCTGAGGCCACCGGCCCGTCGGCTGGCCGCGGTCGGCTCGCGCGAGCGTTCGTGGTTCGCAGAGCGGGAAGCGACCGCCGACGGGAAGACGCTGCATCGCGCCTCGCCGGAGACGGCTGCGCCTCCGGAGAGCCCGTCACGTTCGGTCCACACCCGTCCTGGACACTGGGATCTCGATACGCCCGCTGCGCGGGCTACTCGATCAGCGGAGAGGGGAACGCCACGCTGCTGACCCGGCCCAGCGAAGGCGCAGCCGTATCCGGGAAAGCGCGTCCTAGCGCTTTACCGTCGGCGGACGCAACACGCTCTGCGAACCGCGACCACCTCGAAGAGCCGACCGCGGGGAGCCGGACAGGGACCGGCTCGCCGAAGGTGCAGCCGTATCCGGGAAAGCGCGTCTCAGCGCTTTACCGTCGGCGGACGCAACATGCTCTGCGAAGCATGTCCGCGCCCCTGGCACCGACGGAGTCGGAGAGGGACCGGCTCCCCGAAGGTGCAGCCGTATCCGGGAAAGCGCGTTGCAGCGCTTTCCCGTCGGCGGTCGCGACCCGCTCTGCAGAACGCGACCACCTCACCGAGCCGACTGCGCGACGCCCGGCAGGGACGGGCGTCCGATCAACTCAGAACCAGGGGGATTCCCGCACGTCCTTCATGGCGGCGCGGCGGTCCTCCTTGGACAGGCGGTCGAGGTAGAGGCGGCCGTCGAGGTGGTCGCATTCGTGCTGGAGAGCCTGGGCCATCAGGCCGTCCCCCTCCAGGATCACCTCGTTGCCGTCGAGGTCGGTGCCGCGGACCTTGGCGTGGGGGTAGCGGATCGCCGGGTACCAGAGGTTCGGGACCGAGAGGCAGCCCTCGTCGACGGGCTGCGGCTCGCCGCTGAGCTCGATGATCTCGGGGTTGAGGACGTAGCCGATGACGCCGTCGACGTTGTAGCTGAAGGCGCGGAGGTTGACGCCGATCTGCGGTGCTGCGACGCCGGCTCGGCCGGCGGGGCGGACGCTGTCCACGAGGTCCTCGACGAGTCCGCGGATCCCGTCATCGATCGCGTCGATGGGGGCGGACGGGGTCTTCAGGACGGGATCTCCGAAGATGCGGATCTGGCGTTCGGTCATGTGGTGCGCTCCCTCAGGGCCTCCTCCGCTTTCAGGAGGGCGTTCTCGACGACTTCGCTCGCCGCCGGGTGCGGCCAGTACTGGCTGCGGGCGAGTCCGTGGACACCGCGTCCGACGCTGGCGGCCTGGACGAGCGGCTGAATGAGGATACTCGCCTGCGGACCCATGAGGTGGGCGCCGAGCAGGGCGCCGTCGAGACCGACGACCAGGATGCAGACGCTCGACTCGTCTTCGAGCGCCCAGCCGTAGGCCGTCGTGCGGTACTCCTGGCTCACGGAGATCGCGGCGAGGCCGGCCTCCTCGGCGTCCGCCAGGGTGAGACCGAAGTGCGCGATCTGCGGATGCGCGAAGATCGCGCCGGGCACGGGCGACAGCGTGTTGCGCATCGGCTCGTCCGGGTGGAGGAGGTTGTGGGCGACGATCCGCGCCTCGTGGTTGGCGACGTGCTTGAGCTGCCACTCGGACGAGACGTCGCCGAGCGCGTAGAGCCCCGGGACGGGAGCGCCGCCCGAGAGCACGCGCTGCTCCGGGTCGACCGCGATGCGGCCGTCGGAGTGCAGATCGATGCCGACGGCCGCCGCGGCGAGGGTGTCGCTGTTGGGGTCGCGGCCGAGGGCGACCAGCAGGACGTCCGTCTCGACGCGGGTTCCGTCGCTGAATGTGACGACGAGTCCGTCGTCGCCGGCGTCCACCTGCTCGGCGGTCACCTCCGTGCGCACGTCCCAGCGCTCGCGGGCGAGGTCGGTGAAGCGGCGCGCGATGTCCTCGTCCAGCGAGCGGAGCAGGCGGTCGCTGCGGACCGCCACGGTCACGGCGGTGCCGAAGGCGGAGAACACGTGCGCGAACTCGACTGCGACGGCCCCTCCGCCCAGGATCACCAGGCGCTCGGGGAGGTCGTCGAGCCGCATGATCGACGACGAGTCGTGGATCCGCGGGTCGGGCGAGTAGGCGGCGAGCAGGGGCCGTGGGCGGGATCCTGCGGCGACGACCACGCGGGGAGCGCTGATCCGGGTGCCGCTCGCGCTCACGAGCACGTGCGGACGGGCACCGTCGCCCAGGGACTCGAAGCCGAAGCTCTCGCGCAGCACCGTCACGTTCGGCGATCGCTCGTCGCGGTACTCCAGGCCCGCCCGGCTGATCGTGTCGGTGCGGCCGAAGACCCGGTCGCGCACAGCCGCCCACTCGGGCCGCGCGAGCGACCCGCGCACGCCGAGGGGCCCGCCCTCGTCGACGTCGGTGACGACGTCGGCCACGTGCACCAACATCTTGGTCGGGATGCAACCGGCGTTCAGGCAGGTGCCGCCGAACCACTCGCCGTCGTCGAGGAGAGCGACGCGGGCGTCGTCGTACTCGGGACCGACGATCGAGTTGCCCGAGCCGGCACCGACGACGATGAGGTCGAACTCCTCCACCGGAGCGAGCCCCTCCGACGACTGCTCCACGGCCGCGTCAGGCACGCCGGACCGGCATGCCCTCGACGACGAGCGCGGCCAGCAGGCGGGCCGCCTCCTTCGTCCCCGGGCGCAGCTGCTCCCACTTCACGACGGAGCCGGCGGCGAGCACCGGGTCGTAGGGGATGCGGACGATGTCGCGCACCCGCGAGCGGAAGTGCGACTCGATCTCCTCGAGCTTGACCAGGCTCGTGCCCTGGGTCGCGGTGTTGAGGGCGACGACGGCGTTCTTGACGAGATCGCCGTAGCCGTTCGCGTCGAGCCAGGTGAGCGTCTCGGACGCGAGGCGCGCCTCGTCGACGCTGCCGCCCGAGACGATCACGACGGTGTCGGCCCGCTGGAGGGTCGCGCGCATCACCGAGTGCACGATGCCCGTGCCGCAGTCGGTGAGCATGATCGAGTAGAAGCGCTCGACGAGATCGGCGACCACGTTGTAGTCGTCCTCGTCGAAGGCCTCGGAGAGCATCGGGTCGGTGTCGGAGGCGAGGACGTCCAGCCGGGTCTCGTCGCGGGAGACCATCGTCGAGAAGTCGGTGAATCCCGAGACGCCCGACGCGCTGTTCACGACGTCGCGGACGGTCGAGCGCGTCTGCTTCGGCACGCGCTCCGCGAGGGTCCCGCGATCGGGGTTCGCGTCGACGGCGATGATGCGGTCCTCCCGGGAGTCCGCCAGGGCCATGCCGAGCAGGGTCGTCACCGTCGTCTTGCCGACGCCGCCCTTGCGGGTCATGACGGGCACGAAGCGCGTCCCACCCTCGAACTGGCGTCCGATCCGCTCGTCCATGGCCTTCCACGCCTGCACCTTGCCGGAGTCGCCCAGATTCACGGCGTGGAAGGTGACGTTGTAGACGAAGCGGTTCCAGCCGCCGACGGGTGCCGGGCGGGTGCGCCGGTTGACCTCGAGGAGGCGGTCCGGCGTGAGCATGGAGGACGACTCGGGCGTCGAGGCGGTGCCGGTCGACGTCGCCGTCTCGGCGCGCAGGCGGTCGCGGCGCGTGGCCGCCCGGCTCTGCTCGTTCGCGAGCGCCTCGGCGGCGGGAGCCGCCGCCGGCGCCTCGCCGCGGCCGCGAGGGCGCTCGCCGCCGTCTCCGGGCAGCACCGACACCTCGTCGCGCGCGGCGTAGCCTGCGGAGACCGGTCGAACCGCTCCACCCGGGTCGGCCGGAGCGGGCTCCGGGGGGAGGATCCCGGCGGAGCGGGAAGCGGGCGCGGAGGGGATGCCCAAGGTCCCCACGTCGACGGAGTCGTCGTCGACGGGCGCCGGAGCGGTCGAGCGGCGCAGCGGAGGGGCGGGCGGATCCAGCCGCACACCGTCCGGGATCCGCGTGGGCGCGGTGTCGCTGGCGCGCGGCACGTACTGCGCCGAGTCCCTCGCCGCGTCGAGCGCGGTGCGGGGAACGGGACCGGTGCCGGTGTCGGGCTGTTCGTCGTTGCGCTCATCCATGCGAACGAGCCTCCTTCCGCTTGCGGTCAGTGTACCGGCGCCCCCTTCCGGGGCGCCGGGCCTTGGAGTGCCCGGGGCCCGGCTGCTAGGAGGGGTCCACGACGACGAGCAGATCGCCCGCGTCGACCTGCTGCGTCGCCGGCACGGCGAGCCTGCGGACGGTGCCCGCGACGGGCGTCGTGATGGCCGCCTCCATCTTCATCGCCTCGATCGTGGCGACGGCGGCGCCGACTGCGATGCGATCGCCGACCGCGACCTTGAGCGTGACGACACCCGCGAAGGGAGCGGCGACCTGGCCGGGATCGGAGCGATCGGCCCTCTCGGCGCTCGTGGTCTCGACCGTGATCGTCCTGTCGCGCACGAACACGGGACGGAGCTGCCCGTTGAGCGTCGTCATCACGGTCCGCATCCCCTGGTCGTCCGCGTCGCCGACGGCCTCGAGGCCGACGTAGAGCCGGACGCCGCGCGACATCTCGACCACGTGCTCCTCCCCCTGGCGCAAGCCGTAGAGGTAGTCGGCCGTGTCGAGCGCCGACACGTCGCCGTACGCTTCGCGCACGCCGAGGAACTGCTCCGACGGACCGGGGAACAGCAGACGGTTCAGCGTCGCGCGCCTCGCTGCCGCGTCGTCGCCGCCGAGCACCGCGCGGTCCTGCTCGGACACGTCGGCCACTGCGATCCGGACGTCGCGCCCCTCGAGCACCCGCGAGCGGAAGGGTTCGGGCCAGCCGCCGGGGAGCTCGCCGAGCTCTCCGGCCATGAATCCCACGACGGAGTCGGGGATGTCGTAGTTCTGCGGGTTCTCGGCGAAGTCGGCAGGATCGGCGTCGACCGCGGCCAGGTGCAGGGCGAGGTCGCCGACCACCTTGGACGACGGGGTCACCTTCGGCACGCGGCCCAGGATCCCGTTCGCTGCGGCGTAGAGGTCCTCGACGACCTCGAACCGGTCGGCGAGTCCGAGCGCGATGGCCTGCTGACGCAGGTTCGAGAGCTGACCGCCCGGGATCTCGTGGCGGTAGACGCGACCGGTGGGGCCCGGCAGGCCCGACTCGAACGGGCGGTAGAGCCGACGGACGGCCTCCCAGTACGGCTCGAGGTCCGAGACGGCGCCGAGATCGAGCCCGGTGTCGCGAGGAGTGTGCGCGAGCGCGGCGACGAGCGCCGACAGGGACGGCTGACTGGTGGTGCCCGCCATCGGAGCCGAGGCGGCGTCGACCGCATCGGCCCCCGCCTCCGCCGCGGCGAGGAGCGTCGCGAGCTGGCCGCCCGGGGTGTCGTGCGTGTGCACGTGCACCGGGAGGTCGAACCTGGTGCGCAGCGCCTCGACGAGGCGCGCGGCGGCGTAGGGCCGCAGCAGACCCGCCATGTCCTTGATCGCGAGCACGTGCGCTCCCGCCTCGACGATCTGCTCGGCCAGGCGGAGGTAGTAGTCGAGCGTGTAGAGGTTCTCGGCCGGGTCGAGCAGGTCGCCCGTGTAGCAGACGGCGACCTCGGCGAGGGTGGTGCCGGTGGCGAGCACGGCGTCGATCGCGGGACGCATCTGCGAGACGTCGTTGAGGGCGTCGAAGATGCGGAAGACATCGATGCCCGACGCCGCGGCCTCCTGGACGAAGGCGTCGGTCACCTCGGTGGGGTAGGGCGTGTAGCCGACGGTGTTGCGCCCGCGCAGCAGCATCTGGATCGCGACGTTGGGCAGCGCGGAGCGCAGGGCGTCGAGCCGCTCCCACGGGTCCTCGCCGAGGAAGCGGAGCGCGACGTCGTAGGTCGCCCCGCCCCACGCTTCGACCGACAGCAGCTGCGGCGTCAGCCGGGCGACCGAGGGTGCCGCGGCGACGAGGTCGCGCGATCGCACCCGGGTGGCGAGCAGCGACTGGTGGGCGTCGCGGAAGGTCGTGTCGGTGACCGCGAGTGCCGTCTGGGCGCGCAGTGCGGCGGCGAACCCGCGCGGGCCGAGTTCGAGCAGGCGCTGACGCGACCCCGTCGGCGCGGGTGCGGAGAGATCGACGGCGGGCAGCTTGTCGACGGGCGGCAGTCCGGGCGGACGGGCGCCGTGCGGCTGGTTCACCGTGACCTCTGCGAGCCACGTCAGCAGCTTCGTGCCGCGGTCACGGGACTCCCGGCCGGCCAGCAGTCCCGGCCGCTCGTCGATGAAGGACGTGCTGAGGTCGCCGACCGCGAAGGACGGATCCTCGAGCACAGCCTGCAGGAACGGGATGTTGGTCGAGACGCCGCGGATCCGGAACTCGGCCAGGGCGCGCTTGGCGCGTCCGACGGCCGCCTCGAAGTCCCGCCCGCGGCAGGTGAGCTTCGCGAGCATGGAGTCGAAGTGCGGGCTGATCTGCGCGCCCGGATTGATCGTGCCGCCATCGAGCCGGATCCCGCCGCCGCCGGGCGAGCGGTAGGTCGTGATGCGGCCGGTGTCCGGCCGGAATCCGGCCGCCGGGTCCTCGGTCGTGATGCGGCACTGCAGCGCCGCGCCGTGCAGCCGCAGCTCGCCCTGGGTGAGGCCCAGCTCGGCGAGGGTCTGCCCGAACGCGATCCGCATCTGCGACGCGACGAGATCCACGTCGGTGACCTCCTCGGTCACGGTGTGCTCGACCTGGATGCGCGGGTTCATCTCGATGAAGACGTGCTCTCCCGCGCGCTCCCCCGCCGTGTCGAGGAGGAACTCGACCGTGCCCGCGTTGACGTACCCGATCGAGCGGGCGAAGGCGATGGCGTCCCGGTGCATGGCCTGCCGCGTCGCCTCGTCGAGGTTCGGCGCGGGCGCGATCTCGACGACCTTCTGGTGCCGTCGCTGCACCGAGCAGTCGCGCTCGAAGAGGTGGACGGTCTCGCCGGTCGCGTCGGCGAGGATCTGCACCTCGATGTGCCGGGGGCGGACCACCGCCTGCTCGAGGAACATCGTGGGGTCGCCGAACGCGCTGTCGGCCTCGCGCATGGCCGCTTCGAGGGCGGCGCGGAGGTCCTCCGGGGCGTCGACGCGACGCATCCCGCGGCCGCCCCCTCCGGCCACCGCCTTCGCGAAGATCGGGAACCCGATCCCCTCCGCTCCGGCGACGAGCTCGTCGAGATCGCGGGAGGCAGGAGTGGAGCGCAGCACCGGCACGCCGGCCGCGGTGGCGTGCTCCTTGGCCGTGACCTTGTTCCCCGCCATCTCGAGCACCCGTGCGGGTGGCCCGATGAAGGTGATGCCCGCCTCCGCCGCAGCACGCGCGAGCTCGGGGTTCTCGGAGAGGAAGCCGTAGCCGGGGTAGATCGCGTCGGCGCCGCACTCGCGTGCCACCCGGATGATCTCGGAGACGTCGAGGTACGCGCGGACCGGGTGCCCCTTCTCGCCGATCTGGTACGCCTCGTCGGCCTTCAGCCGGTGCAGCGAGTTGCGATCCTCGTAGGGGAACACCGCCACCGTGCGCGCACCGAGTTCGTAGGCGGCGCGGAACGCCCGGATCGCGATCTCGCCGCGATTGGCCACAAGGATCTTCGAGAACACAGCAGTCCTTCGGGTCGGTCCTCCGCGGGCGACGAGGAGCCGGGGCCACGACGTCGGGACCCCTGCATCCGCCTCCCCGGCGGTGGGCGCGCAGGGAACGGTTAGGTTCTCCCACCCTAGTGAAAGTAAAGTAACCAGCCATGCATGTACTCAGCGTGAGCTCCCTCAAGGGCGGCGTCGGCAAGACCACGGTGACCCTCGGCCTCGCGTCCGCCGCGTTCTCCAAGGGTCTGCGAACGCTCGTGGTCGACCTCGACCCCCAGTCCGACGTCTCCACCGGGATGGACATCAATGTCGCCGGTCATCTGAACATCGCCGACGTGCTCACGTCGCCGAAGGAGAAGATCGTCCGCTCGGCCATCGCCCCCTCCGGATGGACGAAGGAGCACCACGGCACGATCGACGTGCTGATCGGCAGTCCCTCCGCGATCAACTTCGACGGACCGCACCCGAGCATCCGCGACATCTGGAAGCTGGAGGAGGCGCTGGCGAGCGTCGAGGCCGACTACGACCTCGTGCTCATCGACTGCGCTCCGTCGCTCAACGCGCTCACGCGCACGGCCTGGGCGGCGAGCGACCGCGTCGCCGTCGTCACCGAGCCCGGCCTCTTCTCGGTGGCCGCGGCCGACCGCGCTCTGCGCGCCATCGAGGAGATCCGGCGCGGCCTGAGCCCCCGGCTCCAGCCGCTCGGCATCATCGTCAACCGTGCCCGCGTGCAGTCGCTCGAGCACCAGTTCCGGATCAAGGAGCTGCGCGACATGTTCGGCCCGCTGGTCCTCAGCCCTCAGCTGCCCGAGCGCACGTCGCTCCAGCAGGCGCAGGGCGCGGCGAAGCCGGTGCACGTGTGGCCCGGCGAGAGCGCCCAGGAGATGGCGCACAACTTCGATCTGCTGCTGGACCGGGTCATCCGGACCGGCCGCATCGGCGAGCAGGTTCCGGCGGCGAAGTAGCGCCTCCCCCGTCTCGATCACGGCGTCGCAGCTCCGGCTGCGGCGCCGCCGTCGTCGGGCGGGGTGCGCGGCCGGAAAGCGGCACGGCGCCGGGGTGCGAGACGCGTCGGATCTCGACACGCCCGTGGTGCGGAGCGGTCAGCCGACCTTGCGGGAGGCGCGGCGCTGGGCGAGCTCGTCCGTCGGATCGACGGCCTGGTCGCCGAGGTCGACGAGGCTGGACTCGACCTCGCGGAGCACCTTGCCGACGGCGATGCCGAAGACGCCCTGCCCGCGGCTGAGGAGGTCGATGACCTCGTCGTTGGAGGTGCAGAGGTAGACGCTCGCCCCGTCGCTCATCAGCGTGGTCTGAGCGAGGTCGTCGACCCCGGACTCGCGGAGCTGGTTGACGGCCGTGCGGATCTGCTGGAGCGAGATGCCGGTGTCGAGGAGTCGCTTCACGAGCTTGAGCACGAGGATGTCGCGGAAGCCGTAGAGGCGCTGCGTGCCCGAGCCGGAGGCCCCTCGCACCGTCGGCTCGACGAGCTCGGTGCGCGCCCAGTAATCGAGCTGGCGGTAGGTGATGCCCGCGGCACGAGCCGCGACGGCACCGCGGTACCCCGCGTGCGCGTCGAGATCGGGCAGTCCGTCGGTGAACAGGACGAGGTCGCGCTGGCCGCTGACGTCGCGGCTGACTTCTCTCATCCCGTGGCCTTCCGGATCCGAAACGCCGGATCGTCCGAACGCGCTCCCTACGGTACTCACCCGGGGGTGCCGAGTAAACGACATCGGCTCCCGGGCCGCGGCGTGTCGTCGCGGCGGTCGGATCAGGAGCGCGAGATCCGCGTGAGGGCGCTGCGGACCATCGCCTGGCGGATGGTGCCCAGCTGCGCGGCGAGCCCCATCGCGTTCTCGGCGGCTCCCGCCGATCCGGAGGCGTCGCCCCGGCGCGCACTGGAGGCGACGACGCTCTCGATGAGCGACATCTCGCGCTCGACGGCGACGCGGAGCGGACGGAGGTGGCGTGGCTCGATGCCCGAGCGGCCGAGCTCGACGAGGGCCTTGAGGGTCGTCACGGCCTCCTCGCCGTAGAACTCGCCGCCGCGCACGAGGCCGGCGGCGATCGCCTCCTGGAGGAGGGCGGGGCTCGCGCCGGCCTCCTGTGCGAGCTGATCGCGGGTGAGCCGCGTGGCGGGAGCGAGGAGCGAGGCGGGGCCGCCGCCCACTCCGCTCGGGAGCACCGGCTCGCGGCCCGCGTCGACGTCGTCCAGGTAGCCCCGGATGACCTTGAGCGGGAGGTAGTGGTCGCGCTGGAGCGCCAGGATCATGCGCAGGCGCTCGACGTCGGCCGAGGAGAACTTGCGGTAGCCGGACTCGGTGCGGGCCGGCGAGACGAGTCCCTGCTCCTCGAGGAAGCGCAGCTTCGACGGGGTGACGTCCGGGAACTCCGTCGTCAGCCGGGACAGGACCTGCCCGATGCTCAGCAGAGCGGCCGGACCGGACGCGATCGCCCGGGCGGTGGATCGCCCCACGGTCTACGCGTCCGGAGCGGCGACGAGGTCGGCGCGGGACGCGTAGAAGGTGAGTCGGAACTTGCCGACCTGCACCTCGGAGCCGTCGGTGAGGAGTGCGGATTCGATGCGCACGCCGTCGAAGTAGGTGCCGTTGAGCGAGCCGAGGTCGCGGACCTCGAAGCCGGTGCCGCGACGGACGAACTCCGCGTGGCGGCGCGAGACGGTGACGTCGTCGAGGAAGATGCCCGCGTCGGGGTGGCGGCCGACGGTGGTCGAATCGGTGTCGAGGAGGAAGCGCGCTCCGGTGTTGGGACCGCGGCGGACCACCAGCAGGGCGGATCCCGAGGGGAGCGCGCGCACCGCCTCGGCCTCCTCGCGGGAGGCGCGGTTGTCGAGCGCAGCGAGCTGCGCACCGATGTCGTCGGTGAACGTGAGCGTCGTGTCGGTCGAGGGCTCGACGGACTCGGACTTCAGCGGTTCGGTGGATGATGCTCCACGCACGGGCTCGGCCAAGACGTACCTCCTATCCGTTCAGCGTATCGGAATCCGGGCGGGCGCCGGACCCGGAGTTCTCGTCGCGCACCCCCCGGACGAGCCCGGCAGTCTGCACGGCGTAGACGACGCCGGCCCACCAGTAGAGGAACGCGCCCCACAGCGCGAAGGCCCACGCGATCGGCAGCGAGGCAGGGGCGAGGGCCGGGAACGCCTGCCCGAGCATGATCAACGGCAGCGCGTAGAACAGGCAGAAGGTGGCGAACTTGCCCAGGTGGTGCACGGGCAGCGGCCCGTACCCCGTGTTGGCCAGGATCACGGCGAGGACGACGAGCATCAGATCGCGGGCGACCAGCACCGCGACCAGCCACCACGGCACGAGCTCGCGGAAGGCCAGGCCGAGCACCGTCGCGAAGATGTAGAGGCGGTCGGCGGCCGGATCGAGGATCCGCCCGAGGCGCGTCATCTGGTCGAAGCGGCGCGCGATCCAGCCGTCGAGGTAGTCGGTGAGGCTCGAGACCACGAGGGTGAGCAGCGCCAGCGCGTCCTCCCCCTCGATCACGAGGACGAGGAAGACCGGCACCAGGGCGAGGCGGACCATGCTCAGGACGTTCGGCACCGTCCAGATCCGGTCCTCCCCCGTGCGCGCCATGCGTCCAGCCTACGGGCGGGCTCCCGGCGCGCGGTCAGCGCTTGTCGCGCCAGACCCGCTCGAACGGCAGGCGCCACGCGTGCGGCGCGATCAGCTGGTGGATCGCGTTGGGGCCCCACGAGCCGGGGGCGTAGAGGCGCACGGGCGGCGGGTCCTGGAGCAGGGGGGCCGACACCTCCCACAGCCGCTCGATGCCCTCGGCGGTCGTGAAGAGGGTGTGATCCCCGCGCATCGCGTCGAGGATCAGGCGCTCGTAGGCCTCGAGGGCGTCTCCCGCGCGATCGGTCTCCTGCAGCGCGAACTGCATGCTGAGCTTGTCCAGGCGCATGCCGGGGCCCGGGCGCTTGCCGTAGAAGGACAGCGAGACCTTGGAGGCGTCGGCGAGGTCGAACGTGAGGTGGTCCGGCCCGTGGGCACCGACTCCGGAGCCCTGCGGGAACATGCTCTTCGGGGGTTCGCGGAACGCGATCGAGATGATGCGCTGGCCCTCGGCCATGCGCTTGCCGGTGCGGAGGTAGAACGGCACCCCCGCCCAGCGCCAGTTGTCGATCTCGCACTTGAGCGCGACGAAGGTGTCGGTCTCGGAGTCGGGGGCCACCCCCGGCTCCTCGCGGTAGCCGATGTACTGGCCGCGCACGACGTTCTCGGGGTTCAGCGGGCGCATCGAGCGGAAGACCTTGTTCTTCTCCTCGCTGATGGCCTGCGGCTCGAGCGCCGTGGGTGGCTCCATCGCCATGAACGCGAGCACCTGGAAGAGGTGGGTGACGACCATGTCCTTATAGGCGCCGGTCGACTCGTAGAACTCGGCACGCCGGTCCAGCGTCAGCTTCTCGGGGATGTCGATCTGGACGTGGTCGATGAAGTTGCGGTTCCAGATCGGCTCGAAGAGGCCGTTGGCGAAGCGGAAGGCGAGGATGTTCTGCGCCGGCTCCTTGCCCAGGAAGTGGTCGATCCGGAAGATCTGCTCCTCGTCGAACGTCTCGTGCAGCTCGGCGTTGAGGACGACGGCGCTCTCGAGGTCGACGCCGAAGGGCTTCTCCATGATGATGCGGGAGCGCTCGACGAGGCCGGCCTCGGCGAGCATCCGGACGACCGACAGGGCGGCCTTGGGCGGCACGCTGAGGTAGTGGAGCCGGCTGACGTCCGGGCCCAGCTCCTTCTCGGCCGACATCACAGCCTCGGCGAGAGCCGCCGGGCCCGCCGACTGCGGGACGTAGCAGAGCTTCGACGCGAACTCGTCCCACTGGGCGCGGGTCAGCGAGCGGCTGCCGAACTCGTCGTAGGCCAGTTTCGCGAACGCGCGGAACGACTCGTCGTCGTGCTCCTCGAGGGAGGTCCCGACGATCCGGACGTCCGGCGCGAGGGAGGACAGCGCGAGGTGCGCCATGCCCGGGATGAGCTTGCGCCGGGCCAGATCGCCGACCGCACCGAAGAGCACGACGACGTGGGGCGCGGCCTGCTCGGTCTGGACGGCGGGCGCTGAGGGTGCGGGTGTCACGGTCACACCTCCGATCATTCCATTCCGAAACGGGACCGGGGCGTCATCTCCCGGATACGCACCGCCGCTAATGTCTCTCACGTGCCTCCGATCTCCGACGCGCCAGCCGCGACCGCAGCACCCGCCCCCTCCTCCGCCGACGGCACCGTCGCGCCGCCCCTGGACGACCGCATCCGAGCGGACGTCCACCTCCTGGGCGAGCTCCTCGGCCAGGTGCTCCGCGAGTCCGGGGACCCGTCCCTGTACACCGACGTGGAGCGCCTGCGCGCGCTGACGATCAGCGCGTACGACAGCGGGAGACCCGAGGACCTGGCCGACGCGGAGGCGTTCGTCGCGTCGCTCTCGGCCGAGCGGGCCGAGGAGGTGGCCCGCGCCTTCACGTGCTACTTCCACCTCGTGAACGTGGCGGAGGAGTTCCACCGCGTCCGCGTGCTCCGCAAGCGCGAGGCGGACGCGGGCGCGCAGTCGCCGGAGGACTCGATCACCGCGTCGATCGCCACCCTCACGGCCGAGCTCGGCGAGGAGGAGGCGTTCGACCGCCTCTCCCGCCTCGAGTTCCGCCCGGTGCTCACTGCGCACCCCACCGAGGCCCGCCGTCGCGCGGTCGCCTCGACCATCCGCCGGATCAGCGCGCTGCTCGAGCAGCGCGACGACCCGCGCACGGGCGGCGTGGTGCTGCTCGAGAACCGCCGCCGCCTGCTGGCCGACGTCGACACCCTGTGGCGCACCGCCCCGCTGCGCGAGTCGAAGCCCTCGCCGCTGGACGAGGTGCGCACGGCCATGAGCGTCTTCGACGAGTCGCTCTTCTCGGTCCTCCCCCGCGTCTACCGCCGCCTGGACGACGCGCTCCTCGGCGAGGCCTCCGGCACCCGCGCCCCGATCGCCCCCGCGTTCGTGCGGCTCGGCACCTGGATCGGCGGCGACCGCGACGGCAACCCGTTCGTGACCGCCGAGACGACCCTGGAGGCCGTCGGCATCGCCTCCGAGCACGTGCTGATGGGCCTCGAGCGGGTCGCGCGCCGCGTGGGCCGCGCTCTGACCCTCGACGCCGCGACCACCCCGCCCTCGGACGCGGTCCTCGCCCTCTGGTCGGCCTGCACCGACCGCGCGCCCGAGCTCGCGGCCGACATCGCCGACCGCTCCCCCAACGAGACCCACCGCCGCGTGCTGCTCTTCGCGGCGGAGCGGCTCGCCGCGACGCGCTCCGGCGGCCCGCTCGCCTACTCCGCCGCCGCCGACCTGATGAGCGACCTGCGCACCCTGCAGGAGTCGCTCGTGGCGGCCGGCGACGCCCGCTCGGCGTACGGCGACCTGCAGAACATGATCTGGCAGGTCGAGACCTTCGGCTTCCACCTCGCCGAGATCGAGGTGCGCCAGCACTCGAAGGTGCACCGCGAGACGATCGCGGCCATCGAGGCCGGCGGTGAGCTCGACGAGCGCAGCGAGGAGGTGCTCGCCGTCTTCCGCGCGATCGCCACGGTGCAGGAGCGCTTCGGCGTGGACGCCGCACGGCGCTACATCGTCTCGTTCACGCAGTCCTCGGACGACCTGCGGACCGTGTTCGAGCTCGCCGAGGCGGCGACGGAGGGGCACCCCCCGATCATCGACGCCGTCCCGCTCTTCGAGACCTTCGCCGACCTGGACGCGTCGACGGACATCCTCGCCGAGATGATCCGGCTGCCGCAGGTGCGCAAGCGCCTCGACGAGACCGGGAACCGCCTCGAGGTCATGCTCGGCTACTCCGACTCGTCGAAGGACGTCGGACCGGTCTCGGCGACCCTCGCGCTCTACGACGCCCAGGCGCGCATCGCGCAGTGGGCCGAGGACGAGGGCATCGTGCTCACGCTGTTCCACGGCCGAGGAGGAGCGCTGGGCCGCGGCGGCGGACCCGCCAACCGCGCCGTGCTGGCCCAGCCCCCGGGATCCGTCGACGGCCGCTTCAAGCTGACCGAGCAGGGCGAGGTGATCTTCGCGCGCTACGGCAACCCGGACATCGCGACGCGGCACATCGAGCAGGTGGCGGGGGCGACGCTCCTCGCCTCCTCCCCCTCGGTGGGCGACCGCAACGCCGAGGCGGCCGACCGCTTCCGCGACGTCGCGGCGACCATGGACCGCGAGTCGCGCAAGCGCTTCTTCGAGCTCGTGAAGGCGGACGGCTTCGCGCCGTGGTTCGCCCGGGTGACTCCGCAGGAGGAGGTCGGCCTGCTCGCGCTGGGCTCGCGCCCCGCCCGCCGCGGTCTCTCGGTCGAGTCGCTCGAGGACCTGCGGGCGATCCCGTGGGTGTTCGCCTGGACCCAGGCTCGGGTGAACCTCACCGGCTGGTTCGGTCTCGGCAGCGCCCTCGAGGCGGTCGGCGATCTGGAGCTGCTGCGGTCGGCGTACTCGTCGTGGCCGCTGTTCACCACGATGATCGACAACGTCGAGATGTCGCTCGCCAAGACCGACGAGGGCATCGCCCGCCGCTATCTGGCCCTCGACTCCCGGGAGGACCTCGCGGGCCTCGTGCTCGACGAGATGGAGCGCACCCGTCGCTGGGTGCTCTCGATCACGGGCGAGGAGAGCCTGCTCACCGGGCACCGGGTGCTGGGCCGCGCCGTGCGCCTGCGCACGCCCTACGTCAACGCGCTGTCGCTCCTGCAGCTGCGCGCCCTCCGCGCGCTGCGGACGGACCCGGGCGGATCCGGCACCGAGCAGAATCAGCGCCTGCTGCTGCTGGCCGTCAACGGCGTCGCCGCCGGCCTGCAGAACACGGGCTGATCGAGTCCCTCGAACGACGGAACCCCCGCGACCCTCCGGTCGGCGGGGGTTCCGTCGTTCGCGCTCGAGATCAGCCGATGGCGGTCGGGATCGGATCGGGCCCGATCAGATCTGGGCGCCGTCGGCGAACTGCTCGGGGCCGGCGGCCGCCTGAGCGGCCTTCGCCTCGTCGTACTGGCGGCGCACCTCGACCATGTCGAGGCCGCGGACCTGCTCGATCAGGTTGTCGAGTGCGGGAGCGGGGAGGGCGCCGGGCTGCGCCATCAGCGGGATGCCGTCGCGGTAGACGACGAGGGTCGGGATGGAGGAGATGCCGTAGCTCGCGGCGAGCTGCTGCTGATCCTCGGTGTCGACCTTCGCGAAGACGATGTCGGAGTTCTTGTCGCTCGACGCCTCGAAGACCGGGGCGAACTGGCGGCACGGGCCGCACCAGGCCGCCCAGAAGTCGATGAGGACGATGCCGTCGGAGACGGTCTCGTCGTGGGAGTCGAGGGTCATCGCAGTCGTAGCCATGCCGGTTCCAACCCCCGACGGCGCGCGGCTATTCCCGGTGGCCCGCGTGGTCCTCCGCGGCGAGGCGGTCGAGCAGGGCGCGGGGCCCGACGGCGCTCGCTCCGAGCGCCTCGATGCGGGCGACGAGCTCGCGGTCGGCGGTGACGACGCGGGCGGGGGCGTGCAGGCCCGCGACCAGGGCGACGATCGCGTCGTCGCCGGACCCCTCGGCCGACTCGATGCGGAGGCGGCCCGGCGCGGACGCGGCGAGGGCCGCACCGGTACCGGCGTCGCGCGCGGCCCCCTCGAGCACGACCGCGATCAGCGGCCAGACCCGGTCGGCGTCGACGCCGAGCACGGCTCCGGGCAGTCCGTCGACGCTCAGCCGGGCGAGGCCGAGCAGGAGCCGCTCGGCCGCTCCGGCGCGGTCGCGCCACCAGCCGTCGGGCCGGGAGCCGACGACGTTCGCGGCATCGACGACGAGCACCGGCAGCGCTGCATCGAGGTCGCGGAGCCCGGTCCAGGAGGCGCCGAAGCCCGGATGCAGCGGGAGCGAGTCCACGTCGTCCGGAGCGACCCAGCGCAGCTCGGTGCTCTCGGCATCGGTGATCACGGGCTCGAAGTGCTCGAGCGCGTGCGCGAGGACCGTCGTGTAGCTCCACGGCCCGATGGTCACGACGCTCGCGGCATCGGGCACGACGATCGCGACCGGGACGCCCGCCTCCTCGGCCGACTCCCGCAGGGCCGCCTCGAAGGCGCTCTCCTCCGGGTGCCGTGCGCCGCCGGGCAGACCCCAGGTGCCGCCGAAGTGGCTCCACGCGACGCGGTGCTGCAGGAGGATGCGGCCGTCGGGATCGCGCAGCAGCAGCCCGGCGGCGCCGAAGCGGCCCCAGAACCGGCGCCCGTCCCCGATCTCGACCCAGCCGTCGCCGAGCGACGCGTCGAAGGGGTGGCGCGGAAGGGCGGCGTCGCCGCCGCTGTCGTTGCCGGTCATGCCCTCCAGCCTGGCACACCGCGCCGGGCGAGCCGGACGGCGGGACGCCGTGTGACTGGCAGAATCGGACGATGCGCCGCTCGGGAGTCCTCCGCCTCGCGACCGTGCTCTGGATCGGCGTGATCGCGCTGATCACGCTGACGCCGGCCCCGTACCCGGCCGGTGAGCCGTCCGAGCTCGTGCGCTCGATCATCGCGTTCCTCGGGTCCACTCCGCTGACCGCGTGGTTCGACTACGACGTCGCCGAGTTCACCGCCAATGTGCTGATGCTCGTGCCGCTGGGCGCCCTGCTCGCCGCGCAGCTCCCGCCGCGCCGCCGCCTCCTCGCCGCGCTGACGGGGCTCGGCGTCTCGGTGCTCGTCGAGACGATCCAGCTGCTCTGGCTGCCGTCGCGCGTCGCCGACGTCCGCGATCTCGTGTCGAACGGGCTCGGCTCGCTCCTGGGCGCCCTGCTGGTGATCGTGCTCCTGCCCCGCCCCTCCCCCCGCAGCACCGCCCGGAAGGACCGCACCGCCCATGCCCGCTGAGACCCTCGTCCTGCTCGATCGCCCGTCCGCCGAGGCGCCGGCCCGCGGACTCCCCTCCCCGGTCGTCGTGGACCCGAGCGGAGTGGGCGGCATCGACGTCACCGACCTCGGCTTCACCCGGGGCGACGGGGTCTTCGAGACGATCAACCTGGTCGACGGCCGGCTGCAGGCGCTCGACGCCCACCTCGACCGCTTCGCGAGCTCGGCGCGGATGCTGGAGCTGGTCGCCCCGGACCGCGAGGCGTGGCTCATCGCGATCCGGACCGCGGTCGCCGCGCACCCGCCGGTGCCGGAGGCGATGGTGAAGACGATCCTGACCCGCGGCCTCGAGGGCGCCGGTCGCCCCACGGGCGTCGTCTTCGTGCAGACGAGCCCGGACTTCACCTCGGCGAGGCGGGAGGGGGTGCGCATCGCGCTGCTGGACCGCGGGCTCCGCTCCGACGTGCGCGAGACGTCGCCCTGGCTGCTCGCAGGGGCGAAGACGCTGTCGTACGCGGTGAACCGCGCGGCCGCCCGCGAGGCGGCGCGCCGCGGAGCCGACGACGCCCTGTTCGTCTCGAGCGACGGCTTCCTGCTGGAGGGTCCGACGTCGAACCTCGTGCTGCTCTCGGACGGCGTGCTGCTGACTCCGCCGCCGAGCCTCGGGCTCCTGCCCGGGACGACGCAGGCGGATCTCTTCGCACTGGCGCCGGGACTGGGGCTGGACGGCGCCTACCGCCCGCTGCGCGAGGAGGACCTGGAGGCCGCCGACGCCGCCTGGCTGGTCTCGAGCGCGCGCAACGCCGCTCCGGTCCGTGCCGTCGACGGCCGGGAGCGCCGCGTCGATCCGGCCCTGTCGGCCAGGATCAACGCGGCGCTGCTCGCGCGCTGACGACGCGGTCGATCCGGGCCGAGCGCTCAGGAGAGGTCGGTGACGTCCGTCGTCGTGCGGCTGATCATGCCTCCGCGCACGCGCACGGCGGCGGGATCGAGATCGACGCCCTCGCGCTGATCAGCGGCCTCGTCGTTGATGACGGCCGAGACCAGGCCGCGCCAGTCGGTGCCCTCGGCGACGGCGTCCTCGGATCCGAGACGGCTGGAGACGAACACGGCCTCCGACTCCTCCCCCGCGTGCGAGATGACGGCCAGCGTGCCGACGGCGCGGCCGTCGGGGTGGCGGACCTGCCACTCCTCGTGTCCGGACGGGACGAGGGAGAACGTGCCTCCGGAGTGCTCGAAGGGGGTGTCGCGCAGCTCGGACGGCAGACCGCTGTGCGGGGGCGCGCCGCGGGTGGGGACGCCGGTGCCGCCCTCGGAGGAGCGGGCGCTCGTCGTGCTCATCCCCACGTCGGCCGAGGTGCCGGCCGCGGTGCTCGTCGCGGTGCCTTCCGCGACGGGAGCGTCCTCCTGCCCGGTGTAGGTGCTGCCGTTGGGGTTCGATCCGGTGTTGATGCCGTCGGTGCTCATGGGGTTCTCCTTGTCGGGCGGTCCGGGAGGACCGCGTCGTGCTCGGGTTCGTAGACTGGTGGGATGCAGATCCCGGTCACCGGCGCCGTGCGCGTGGACGCCTGGCTGTGGGCGGTCCGCGTGTACAAGACGCGCTCGGCCGCGACCTCGGCGGCGCGCGCGGGCCACATCCGCGTGAACGGCGAGCGCTCGAAGGCCGCGCAGACCGTGAAGGTCGGCGACGAGGTCCGCGCGCGCATCGCCGGATTCGACCGGCGCCTGATCGTGCGAGGGCTGATCGTGAAGCGCGTCGGCGCGCCGATCGCCGCGGAGTGCGCGGAGGATCTCACTCCGCCGCCCCCGCCGCGCGAGTCGGCGCCCGCGATCATCGAGCGCGACCGGGGCGCCGGGCGGCCGACGAAGCGCGACCGCCGCGAGATCGAGCGCCTGCGCGGCTTCTGAGGGTCACGGCGCGAGGGCCCGCAGCCGCTCGAGCAGGCCGTCGGCCGCCTCGTCGAGGAAGCGCTGCTGGAGCTCGTCCCCGACCTGGACCAGGGCGATGTCGGTGAAGCCCGCCTCGATGTAGGGCACGAAGCTCTCGGCCAGCTCGTCGAGATCGGGGCCGCAGGCGATCTGCTCGGCGACGTCCTCGGGACGGACGAACTTCGACGCTCCGGAGAAGCCCGCCGGGGTCGGGAGGTCGGCGTTCACGGACCAGCCGCCGGCGAACCAGCGGAACTGCTCGTGCGCGAGGGCGATGCCCTGCTCCTTGTCCGGCGCCCAGCAGATCGGGATCTGGCCGATGGTGCGCGAGGGCGCTGCGTCGGCTCCGCGGACCGCGGTCCACTGCGAGATCAGCTCGGCGTCGGGCTCGGTGGTGATGAGGTGGTCGCCCAGCGGGGCGAAGCGCTCGATCGACTTCTCGCCCGAGACGGCGAGGCCGATCTCGACGGGCCGGTCGGGCAGGTCCCAGATCCGCGCCGAGTCGACACGGAAGTACTCGCCCTCCCAGGTGACCAGCTCGCCGGTGTGCAGCGCGCGGATGATGTGCACCGCCTCCTCGAGCATGTCCTGCCGGACCGAGACCGCGGGCCAGCCCTCGCCGACCACGTGCTCGTTGAGGTTCTCCCCCGAGCCCAGGCCCAGGGTGAAGCGGTCGTCGGAGAGGATCGCGAGCGTCGCCGCCTTCTGGGCGACGACCGCGGGGTGGTAGCGGATCGTCGGGGCGGTGACGTAGGTCGTGAGGTCGATGGTCGAGGTGGCCTGCGCGACCGCTCCGAGCATCGTCCAGGCGTAGGAGGCGTGACCCTGCTCGGTCAGCCACGGCGAGTAGTGGTCGCTCGAGACCGCGAACTCGAAGCCGTGCCGCTCGGCGTCGACCGCGTAGCCGACCAGCTGCTTGGGTCCGCTCTGCTCCGTCATCAGGGTGTATCCGAATCGCACCATGGTCGCTCCTCGTTCCGCTCGTGGGGCGTGCCCGCGGGCACCGTCCCATCGTGCGCGGCGACCCCGGCGCGTGCTAACCCCTTGCACGGGCCGGCGGAGGGGGCTAGCGCGGCGTCAGACGAAGCGGACGCGGTTCTGCACGCGGGTGCGGACCTCGAACGACTCGCCGTAGCCGCCGAGCCGATCGTCGGTTCCCGAGCGCAGCAGCTGCGGCAGGAGCGAGCGCCGGATCACCACGGCGCCCTGGTGGCGGCCCCGCTCGACCTGCTCGTAGGGCTGCTCGAGCCCGTCGTCCGGCACCACCACCACGCTCGCCGAGAAGCGGACTCCGAGCTCCCGGCCGAGGCGGCGCGCCGCCTTGGACAGCGACGCGATCGGCTTCTCGTCCTCCCGGATGCCCGGGCCCTCGAGCTCGCCCTTGCGCAGGCGGACGGGATCGCCCCAGTCCGCCGAGGTGAGGGCGAGAAGGCCCGACGGTCCGAGCACGACATGGTCGACCTTCAGCCCGCCGTCGCCGACGGCGACGTCGTTCCAGACCGTGTACGCGATGCCGAGGGAGGCGACGAGGGACGCGGTCGCCTCCTCGGCCTGCGCCTTCGCCAGCCAGCTGCGCACCTCGCGCGGGGCCGAGCGGACGATCGCGGGGTCGAACGGATCGTCGACGTCGACACCGCGGCCGAGCCACTCGCGCACGAGGCGCAGGTAGTACTCGCGCGCCGCTCCGCCCGGGTGGCCGTAGGAGCGGGCCCGGACGGCCGAGGCCGTCTGCGGGCGGGGCGAGCCGGTGTAGGGCGACTGCGGCGACTGCGCACCCGGAGCCGGAGCGCCGCGGTCGTAGTCACTCCGCGCGGAGGCGCTGCCGATCCGCTCCCAGGCGAGCTGGACGGCGTGGAACGAGGCGGCGTCCCCGCCCGTGTCCGGGTGGGTCTCGCGGAGCAGGCGGCGGTACGCCTTCCTCAGCTCGTCGTCGGACGCGGTGGCGCGGACGCCGAGGACCTCGTAGGGCGTGCGGGCGGCGTGGCTGTCGGGCATGGTCTTCCGGAGGGGTCGGGGGCGGTGCGGGCACCGGGTCCTCGAGCATATCGGCGGGGGCCGGGTGCCCGATGGGAGCCCGCACTGCGCCCGCTCGGAACGCGCCGGGAGCGGCGGCTCAGCCCTCGGCGAGCATCTCGCGCACCATCGGGATCACGCGGGTGCCGTAGAGCTCGAGGTTGTGCATGATCGCGGCGTGCGGGAGGGTGCCCGCGCTGTACTTGAGGTCGAAGCGGTCGATGCCGAGGGCGCCGATCGTGTTCGCGATCTTGCGGGCCACGGTCTCGGGCGATCCCACGTGCAGGGCGCCGTCGGGGCCCGCCTCCTCCGCGAAGCGCTCGGGGGTGAGCGGGGACCAGCCGCGCTCGCGGCCGATGGCGTCGGCCATGCCCTTGTAGTGCGGGAAGTAGAGCTCGCGCGCCTCCTCGTCGGTGTCGGCGACGAAGCCCGGCGAGTGCACGGCGACCGGGAGCCGGGGCTGCTCGAGCTGGTCGAGCGCACGGCCGAACAGATCGACGTAGGGGCGGAACCGCGCGGGCGAGCCCCCGATGATCGCGAGCACGAGCGGGAACCCGAAGCGCGCCGCGCGCACCACCGACTCCGGGCTGCCGCCCACGCCGATCCAGGTGCGCAGGCGCCGTCCGCTCTCGACGGACGGGTAGACGCTCTGCTGGGTGAGCGCGGCGCGGGTGCGACCCTCCCAGGTGACCGGACCGCCCTCGACGAGCGCGTGGAACAGCTCCAGCTTCTCCTCGAAGAGGAGTTCGTACTGGGAGAGGTCGAGACCGAAGAGCGGGAAGGACTCGGTGAAGGAGCCGCGGCCGAGGATGACCTCGGCACGGCCGCCGGAGAGGCCGTCGAGCGTCGCGAAGCGCTGGTAGACCCGCACCGGGTCGTCGGAGGAGAGGACCGTGACCGCGGAGCCGAGGTGGATGCGCTCGGTCCGCCCCGCGATCGCGGCGAGGACCACGTCGGGCGCGCTGACCGCGAAGTCGGCGCGGTGGTGCTCGCCGATGCCGAAGAAGTCGATGCCGACGGCGTCCGCGTGGACGCCCTCCTCGACGACGTCGCGCAGCACCTGGCCGTGCGGGAGCAGGGCGCCGTCGGCGCCGCGGGTGACGTCGCCGAACGTGTCGACCCCGAACTTCACTTCATGCGTACTCATGGACTTCTGCAACCTCCCGGCGACGAGGACTATTCCTCGACGGCGCCGTTCAGGACGATATCGGCCTCCTCGACCTCCGGCTGCACGACCCCGGCGGCGAGGGCCGGCTCGCGGTACGCGCGGCCGAGCGTGGCCGTGGTGTCGTGCGCGTTCAGACCGCTCGGGTTGGGGAGCACCCAGAGCGGGACTCCCGCGATGCCCTCCTCCTGACGGCCCTGCTTCGCGGTGCGGCGGCCGAACGCGGCGCGGTAGGCGGTGATCCCGACCATCGCCACGACCGACGGGCGGACGCGCTCGACCGTGGCGACCAGTCGGTCCGCTCCGGCGCGGAGCTCGGCCGCGCTCAGCTCGTCGGCTCGCGCGGTGGCGCGGGAGGCCAGATTCGTGATGCCGACGCCGCGCTCGATCAGGAGGCGGCGGTCGTCGTCGCTCATCCCCTCCGACACGCGCATCGGCCGCTCGAGGATCCCTGCCGCGAGCAGCGCCGGGTAGAAGCGGTTGCCGGGATGGGCGAAGTGCGCGCCCGTCGCCGCCGTCCAGAGCCCGGGGTTGATGCCGACGAACAGGAGCCGGACGCGGGGCCCCAGCAGGTCCTCGACGGTGCGGTCGCGGAACGAGGCGAGCTCGGCGCGGGTGAACGGCATGACTCCATCCTGCCGCGCGGCGGCGTCCGCAAGTGCTCGCCGAGCCCTGCGCGGGGTGGAAGCATGGAGGCATGACGAATGCATCCCAGGACCACCCGATCCAGCACGGCAGCGACGACGCGGTCGAGGACGAGAAGGTGCAGGGGATCCTGCTCCAGGTCGCCGGAGACCTCCAGCTGCGGCCCGACGAGGACCCGGAGGCACTGCTGCGCCAGCGGCTGCGCGACACCCGCATCGAGATCCCGGAGGAGAGCATCGCCGGGCTCGTGAAGCGGATCCCCGGGCTGGACGAGCGCAGCGACGGCGAGATGAACCCCGGAGCGCACTGACCGCTCGCCGGCCGCGCTACTCCGGGACCGCCGGGCCCTTGCGGTGGTGGTCGAACACGATGCTCGTGCGGGTCGACGCCACCGCCGGGTGCGCCGACAGGTTCGACACCACGAAGTCGCGCACATCGTTCGAGTCGCGGACCGCGACATGGATGATGAAGTCCTCGGAGCCGCCGAGGAAGAAGAGCTGGACGACCTCGGGCAGCGCCCGGATCTCATCGGCGAACCGCGTGATCGCCTGGCGCTGACCGACGCGGATGCTGACGCTGATCAGGGCCTGCAGTGCGAGTCCGAGCGCGGCCGGGTCGAGCTCGGCGGTGAAGCCCGTGATGATGCCGCGGTCCAGGAGCGAGCGCACGCGCGAGACGCACGTGGACGCCGCGATGCCGGCCTGCTCGGCGAGGCGGCTGTTGGGCGTCCGGGCATCCGCGCGCAGCAGCCGTACCAGCGTGCGATCGACCGGGTCGAGATCGCCGAGGTCGTGCAGATCCTTCGGTCTCATCCGCCCCACCTGTTCTCGCACCGCTGATCCTGCGGATCGGGCGGCGATCATCGACGATCCTGCGGAACGTCATGTGTTCGGAACACGATCTTCGCACGATAGGACCGACGTCGGTGCAGGATCGGCGTCCACCGCCCAGTGCCGGGCGCCGCACCTCGGGCGCCCGCGAGTCGAGGAGCCGTCATGCGCATCGGGATCCCCAGCGAGATCAAGAACAACGAGAGCCGCGTCGCCGCGACGCCCGCCGGCGTCCACGAGCTCGTCCGGCGCGGGCACGACGTGCTCGTGCAGTCCGGCGCGGGCCTGGGCTCGCACCTCCGCGACGAGGACTTCACCGCCGCCGGAGCCCGGCTCGCGGCGGACGCCGACGAGGTCTGGGGCGAGGCGGACCTGATCCTGAAGGTCAAGGAGCCGATCGAGGCGGAGTACCCGCGGATGCGCTCGGGGCAGGTGCTCTTCACCTACCTGCACCTCGCGGCGTCGCGCGACTGCACCGACGCGCTGCTCGCCTCCGGCACGACCGCGATCGCCTATGAGACGGTGCAGCTCCCCGACCGCCGGCTGCCGCTGCTCTCGCCGATGAGCGAGGTCGCGGGGCGCCTCTCGATCACCGTCGGGGCCTACCACCTGATGAGCCCGACCGGAGGGCGCGGCACGCTCCTGGGCGGAGTGCCCGGCACACCCAAGGCGAAGGTCGTGGTGATCGGCGGAGGAGTCGCCGGAGAGCATGCCGCGGCCAACGCCCTCGGGATGGGCGCGGACGTCACCGTCGTCGACCTGTCGCTCCCCCGCCTGCGCGAGCTCGAGAACCGGTTCGGCGGCGCGGTGCAGACCCGGGCGTCGTCGACCTACGAGATCGCCGCCCAGGTCGCCGAGGCCGATCTGGTCGTCGGCTCCGTCCTGATCCCGGGGGCTCGCGCTCCGAAGCTCGTGACGGACGAGATGGTCGCCACCATGAAGGCGGGCTCCGTGCTGGTCGACATCGCGATCGACCAGGGCGGCTGCTTCGAGGGCTCGCGGCCGACCACGCACGACGATCCCGTCTTCGCGGTGCACGACAGCGTCTACTACTGCGTTGCGAACATGCCGGGTGCCGTTCCCGAGACCTCGACGCGCGCCCTCACGAACGCGACGCTCCCCTACGTCGTGGCCCTGGCCGACCGCGGATGGGAGGGGGCGCTGTCGGCCGACCCGTCCCTCGCGAAGGGCCTCAGCACCCACGAGGGGCACGTGGTGAACGCGGCGGTCGCGGAGGCGTTCGGGCTGCCCGTCACCCGCGTGGACGAGCTGCTGGGCGGGAGGCACGGCGGCTGAGCGCCCACACCGCCGCTCCTGCCGCGAGCACGGCGGCGGAGAGGCCGACGACGTGGAGGACGAGGGACGGCGCGCCGTTCGCGGGCAGCAGGAAGCCGTAGGGGACCCAGCCGTCCGTGCGTCCGCGGATGAGGACGACGACGAGCCACACGAGCGGGTGCGCCAGGACCACGGGCAGGGCGGACCAGCGCAGCCGGCGGCGGTCGGCGACCAGCGCCCAGTCGAGGACCGCGAGCAGCGGGAGCACGACGTGCAGGAGCGCGCTGACCCAGGTCGGGGCGGATCCGGTGCCCGGGACGAGGGTGTTGTAGATCGCGCCGACCACGATCAGCGACGCCGTCGCGATGCCCCGGACGAGATCGAACACCGCCGACGTGCGCTGCCCGGCTATCGCGCCCGCGCCGGACGCGAGGAGCACGACGGCGAAGAGGGCGCTCGTCTGATTCGTGAAGTAGCCGAAGTAGTCGAACGGGGCGCCGTCGCCGGCGGCGAGACGGAGGCCGTACGCGTAGCCGAGGACCGCGAGGACGACGAGTGCCAGGGAGATCCGCAGCACGGCCACGGCGGCCGGGGTCCGCGCATGGGCACGCCGGGCGCTCATGCGGCGCTCGGGGGGTCGTCGTCCCCGACCTCGCCGCGCCGGCTCAGCCACCCCGGTCCCTCACTGCCGAGCCGCCGCCGATCATCGCTCGGCGTGCCGTCGGCTCCCGGTGCGGCCGATGCCGCGGACCGGTGGATCAGGAGCCGGACCTGCTGCACGACTCCCAGCACCACTCCGGCGCCGAACAGCGGCAGACCGAGCAGGAGCACGAACCACAGCGGGGCGTGGCGGCGCGAGCCGCCGATGTCGGCCCGGAGGTCCCAGCCGGCGTCGGCCGCCAGGACCACGATCGCGAGCACGAAGACGGCGCTGATGAGCGACAGCGCCCAGGGGTGCTCCAGGAGGTAGGCCTGTGTGCGGTGCGAGCGCGTCCCCCTGGCCATGACCCGATCCTACGGACGGACGGGAGCGCCGGGCCGCCGGCCCCGCCCACGACGAGCGGGCGCGCACCGCGTCAGGTGCCCGGCTCGGCCCCCGCTGAGCGGTAGTCGACCGCCCAGGCCGCCCCGAGCGCGAACAGGGTGGAGACCCCGTGGTGCTCCATGGCGGCGGCGACCCGACGACGGCCGGTGCGCGGATTGATGCCGAGCCGGTAGGACGCGGTCTCGAGGGTGATGCCCGTGCGCATCAGGCGCAGGAGCGGGGTCCAGTGCTCCTCGACGGCGTCGACCGGGACGGCCTGCCGCCAGAGCTCCTCGAAGTACGAGCCGACCAGCCCGGCGAGGGCGGGATGCCGCAGGCCCAGCACGCTCGTCGGCCGGGTCTCGCCCCACTCGAACGGCACCGCCAGGTACTCGCCGTCGACCCAGAACCAGCTGGGCGGGGTCTCGAGCAGCCGGTACTCCACGCCCGCCTGCTGGTACGCCTCGATCCGGGCGAGCACCCGCGGGTCGCGGATCCCCTCGGACGGGATGATGACCCGCACGCGGTCCTTGGCGGCCAGTGCGCGCCCGAAGCGCAGCGCCCGCTCGGTCGGCGGATCGAGGAAGCGCTCGACATCCGGCAGGACCGCGATGAGGGTTCCGGAGTCGCGGCGGACGAGATCGAACCAGAGGTCCTCGGAGGCGTGCGGTCCGTGGCGCAGGAGGGTGGGCACGAGGTCGCCGGACACCTCGCCGACCGACCAGGCTCCGAGCAGGCCCTGCAGCTCGGCCACGATGCCCTCGATGCCGTCGGTCGACTCCCGGGTGGCGCGGCGGGCCGCCGCCGTGTGCTGCGCGATCCGCAGGCCTGCCCACTCGGCCGGCGGGACGTACGAGAGCAGCTCGCCCTCGCCCGCCAGCAGCCCCCGGCCGCGGAGCCGCTCGGCCCCCGCCGCCACCTCGGACGGATCGAGGTGGGTGAGCTCGGCCGCCTCGGCCAGAGTGCCCGGACGACCGCGGTGCAGTGCTGCGAGCAGATTCTCGTCGTCCATCGGTCTCCAGTGCTCGGCGGGCCCTGGGACGACAGTGCCCTGATGCGGACAGGGGTGCAAGCGGAACTCGCTCCGCGGCCGACCAGGAGAGGACGGATCGCCCGGGACGGTGCGGATCGGGCGGGCGGGCCGGACCGGGTCGGACGGACCGGGTCGGCTCGGGTCAGCTCAGACCGAGCCGCTCGACGATCTCCGCGATCTCCTCCTCCGGAGCCCTGCCGACGTCGACCGCGATGTGACGCTCGTCGTCGCCGAGGGGCTCGAGCAGGCCGAACTGCGAGTCCAGGAGCGCCGCCGGCATGAAGTGGTCGAGCCGCGAGGCAAGACGGTCGGCGACGACCTCCTTCGACCCGGCGAGGTGCACGAACACCAGGTCGTCGCGGCGCAGGATGTCGCGGTAGCTGCGGCGCAGAGCCGAGCAGGTGACGACGACAGGGCGGCCGTTAGCGATCCGCTCGTCGACCTCTCGGGCGATCTCGGCGAGCCACGGCCCCCGGTCGACGTCGGTCAGAGGCGTTCCTGCCGCCATCTTCTCGACGTTCGAGCGCGGATGCAGGTCGTCGCCCTCGAGGAAGCTCCAGTGCAGGAAACCGGCGAGCAGGGCGGCGACCGTGGACTTCCCACTGCCGGACACCCCCATGACGACGATCGCGCGGACAGGCGCGGTGAGCGGCTGCGACATCAGAGACCTCCTACGAACAGACCGATCACGAGCACCCCGGCGAGCCCGGTCACCGAGACCAGGCACTCCATCACGGTCCAGGTCTTCAGTGTCTGGCCGATGCTGAGTCCCAGGTACTCCTTGACGAGCCAGAAGCCCGCGTCGTTGACATGGGACAGGAACACCGAGCCGGCGCCGATCGCGAGCACCATGAGGGCGACCATCGGTCCGTCCATCGTCTCGGTCAGAGGCTGGAGGATCCCTGCGGCGGTCACGGTGGCGACCGTCGCCGAGCCGGTGGCGATGCGGATGACGACCGCGACGAGCCAGGCGAGCAGGAGCGCGGACGCTCCGCTCCCCTCGGCGAGCCGAGCGACGACGCTGCCGATGCCGGTGTCGACGAGGACCTGCTTGAATCCGCCGCCGGCGCCGACGATCAGCAGGATCCCCGCGATGGGCGGGAGGGAGCTGGAGAGCGAGTCCTGCAGCTCGGAGCGGTTCATCCGGCCGCCGCGCCCGAGCAGCACCAGACCGGCCAGCAGCGCGATGGCGAGGGCGATGGTCGGAGTGCCGAGGAAGTCGAGCAGGGACTTCCACGCGTCGTCGGATCCCGGAGCGGCGATGTCGGCGACGGCCTTGCCGAGCATGAGCACGACGGGCAGCAGGATGCTCGCGACCGCGGCTACGAAGCCGGGGCGGTGCTCGCGGGCGTCGCCGGCTCCCTCGCCGAACAGCGGAGGCGTCTCGACGGGCGCCCACTTCGCCGCGAGGCGGCCGAAGAGCGGGCCGGCGACGACGACGGTCGGGATCGCGACCAGGACGCCGAACGCGAGGGTGACACCGAGGTTCGCTCCGAGGGCGTCGATGGCGACGAGCGGGCCCGGGTGCGGCGGCACGAGACCGTGCATGACGGAGAGGCCGGCGAGCGTCGGGACGGCCACCTTCATCAGGGGCAGTCCGCTTCGGCGGGCGACCAGGATGACGACGGGGATGAGCAGCACGAGGCCGACCTCGAAGAACATCGGCAGGCCGATCAGCGCGCCGACGAAGCCCATCATCCAGGGCAGTGCCCGGGTGCTGGAGCGGGCGATCAGGGTGTCGACGATGCGGTCGGCGCCGCCGGAATCGGCGAGGAGCTTGCCGTACATGGCTCCGAGGCCGATGAGGATGCCGACGCCGCCCATGGTGTTGCCGAAGCCGAGCGCGAAGCTCGCCACGGCGTCGGCGGGGGCCATCGCCGCGACGAGACCGGTGGTGAGTGCGCCGATCAGCAGCGAGACGAAGGGGTGCAGCTTGAGCCAGGTGATCAGCACGACGATCACGGCGATGCCGAGGATCGCGGCGAGGATCAGCTGCCCCTGCGGAGCGGTGGTGCTGACCTCCTCGCCCGCGGCGCGGAGGAGGGAGGGAAGAGTCGGTGTCATGAGCGTCCTTGGTCGATCCGACGGCGGCCGGACGGCTCCTGAGGAGCGTTATGTCCGACATAACCGGTGTGCTCGAAGATTATGTCCGATGATTGGCGCGGCGTCGAGCGGACTTGGGAGGATGTCCCCATGACCGCGACGCCGCCCTCCCTGCACCACTCGGTGCTCGACGAGCTCGGCTCGCAGATCGTGCGCGGGGAGCTGGAGCCGGGAACGGCGTTCAGCGCCGACGAGCGGGCGGAGCGCCGGGGGGTGTCCCGGTCGGTGATGCGCGAGGCCGTGCGCGTGCTGGAGTCCCTCGGACTGGTCACCTCGCGGCGCCGCTCCGGCACCCGAGTGGAGCCCCAGGAGTCGTGGAACGCGCTGGATCCCCGGGTGATCGGCTGGAGTCTGGACGGACCGGACCGCCAACGGCAGCTGCATCAGCTCAGCGAGCTCCGCCTGGGCGTCGAGCCGCTGGCCGCGCGGCTCGCGGCGGTGAACGCGACTCCTGCGCAACGGGAGGCACTGGTGGACTCGGTGCGGACGATGTCGGCGAACGCCGGGTCGGCGGACGAGAGCGCCTACCTCGCCGCCGACACCGCCTTCCACCGGACCCTCCTGGCCGCGTCCGGCAACCGGATGCTCGCGCAGCTCGCCGACCTGGTGGCCGAGGTACTCGCGGGGCGCACCCGCAACGCGCTCATGCCGCGCGAGGCGGACAGCGAGGCCGTGCGATTGCACCGCGCGGTCGCATCGGCTGTCGCCGACGGGGACGGGGAGTCCGCCGAGACCGCGATGCGGGCGATCGTGGAGGAGTCGGATCGGGCGGTGCAGTCGTCCTGAGCAGCCGTGCTCGCCGGCGGCTCGGACCTCGAACCGACGCCTCCGGCCGGAGGAAGACGAGCGTCTCCGAGGGATGCCGGCGGTCCGGGCGCGCAGGAGCGGCTCGGCAGCGCCCCAGGAGTTGCTCGGAACGCCGCAGGACGCTCTCTCCGCCGCACCCGACGGCCGGCTCGGCCACCGGCCGGCACCCTCAGAACGGCGGTGGGGACTCCTGGAAGCGTGGCGAGCGCGCGGTGGTGGCGAGCTCGGGGGCGAGTGCGGGTGGTCTCGTGGTGATGCGGCGTCCGGTGGGGGTGGTCCAGTCGGCGGGGCCGTCGGGGTGGAGGACGTAGGTCCAGCGGTCGCCGTGTCGCACGTGATGGTGCGCGACGCAGAGCGACGCGAGGTTCTCGAGCGCGGTCTCGCCTCCGTGGCGGCACTCGATCGTGTGGTCCGCCTCCGCTCTCGCCGCGACCCTGGTGCAGCCGGGGAAGCGGCAGGTCTGATCCCGCAGCTGCAGCGCGAGGCGCAGCTGCGGCGGAGGCACCCGGTGCGTGCGCCCGACCGACATCACGGTTCCCGCACGCGGTTCGGTCAGGACCCGGGTGAACGACGCGGCGACCCCGACCAGCTCGCGGGCGGCTCCGGAAGGGACCAGGCCGTAGCCGTCGAGCACCGCGGGCGCGTCGTCGAGTCCGGCAGCGGTGCTCGCGGCCAGGGTCAGCCGCACCTCGGCGCGCACCCCCGGCACGAACGTCGAGTCCGCCGGTCCGGCGCCGGGAGCGGTGCCCGCGACGTCCCCGTCGCACAGCAGATCAGCGAGGGCGTCCGCGCGCAGCTGCGACAGCGTGCGCCCGTCGCCGTCCACCCGCCCGCTCTCCGCGCCCTCGCGCAGGCAGCGGGCGATGCGATCGAGCCGCGCGAACGCCCCCACCGCCACCGGAGCCGGCAGCAGCGCGCACAGCACCGCCATGCCGTCCACCTCCGGCACCACCCACACCGCACGATCCTCCCGAGCCCGCGCATGCCGCACAGCGAGGGGTTCCGCGTGCAGCTCGTCCCGCAACCGCGCCACCCGCCGTCGCAGCTGCGTCGGCGTCAGCTCGACCGCTAACGGTGCGGCCCGCGCATCGAACGCCGGCCGCGACTCCGGCGGCAGCGTCGCCGCGACCGCGCAGATCACCTGCCCCGCCTCCCACCGCACCGACGCCGACGCCAGCGCCGCCCGCGTGCACGGCAGATCCTCGACCAGCAGCTGCGCGTACTCCAGCTCCCGCGACACCACCCGCTCCGACACCCCCAGCGCCACGGCCAGCTCGGCGCGCACCGACCGCTCCACCAGGTCATCCGACTCGCTCCGCGACAGCCCCCGCGCGAACGCCTCCGGACACCTCAGCGCCGCCCGATGCCCCTCATACAGCTCCTCCGCCGCCGCCAGCAGCACCGGAGCCACCGAACGCACCAGCACGTCCGCCCGATCACCGCGCCCGCGCACCTCCGCGAGCCCCGACTCCGACCCCGACGACTGTTCTCGCTCGTCGCTCTCGAACCCTCTCGCCACACCCGCCACCTCCTCTGATCGCTCCCCCGCCCCACTAGGAGTGAACCAGCGACCACTGACATTCCCTCACCTCTGCCGAACCCGACGATCGCCCGCTGTCGAGCACCGGACCGGGCTTGCCGAACCGCCCCTCGGAGCGCACAGTGGAGGGATGGTCGAGGGCTACTCCGCCGCGCAGGTGCGGGCCGCAGAGGCGCCGCACCTCGCCCGGCGCGAACCGCTGATGCAGCGGGCTGCGGACGGTCTGGCACGCGAGATCCGCGCACTGCTCGCCGGGCGACGCGACCGCCGCGGGCCCGGAACGGTTCTCGTGCTGGTGGGGCCGGGGAACAACGGCGGAGACGCCCTCTACGCGGCGGCCGAGGTGGCGTCCTCCGGAGTCGACGTGCTGCTGGTGCTCACCGCGGACCGCTGGCACCAGCGCGGCCTCGCGGTCGCGCTCGACGAGGGCTGCGACCGCGTGCAGGCCGACGATGTGCGCGCTCTGCTGGCGGCGGTCGCGAAGGCGGACGTCGTCGTCGACGGGATCCTCGGCATCGGCACCCGCCACCCCGCTCTGACGGGACGGCCGCGCGAGATCGTCGCGACGGTGATCGATGCTCTCACCGACCGCGAGCACCCGCCCGTCGTCGTCGCGGTCGATCTGCCCAGCGGCGTCGGACCGGACGACGGCGGCGTGCCCGACCCGGTCGTCCTGCGCGCTGACGTGACCGTCACCTTCGGGGCGATCAAGGCGGGGCTCCTGCTGCCGCCCGGTGATGCGTTCGCCGGGCGCATCCGCCTGGTCGACATCGGACTGGGACCCGACCTCGAAGGCGTCGAGCCGCTCGTCCGGGAGTGAGGCTCAGCCCCCGCGGGTGAGCAGGTGCGCCTTCTCGGGGTGCTCGTCGAACCACTGGCCGACGTACCAGCAGAGCGGCACCACCCGTCGCGTGCTCGAGGTCTCGATGTCCTCCACCGCGAACGCCACGAGCTCGCCGGCGAGGCCCCGCCCGCGGAACGGCGGCGACGTGAACGAGCGCACGAGCGAGACCGCCTCGTCGTTCTCGCGGTAGTCGAGGACGCCGACGAGGGCGCCGTCCTGGTGCAGCTCGTAGCGGGAGGCGTCGTCCGCTCGACGGAATTCCTGGGCCATGCCCTCAGCGTAGGACGAGGGCGGGCGCCGCGGGCGAGGTGTCCGAAAGACCCCGATCAGGACTCGTCGTCGAGGAGGTCGCCGTCGACGTAGTACCAGCGCCCGTCCTCGCGGACGAACCGGCTGCGCTCGTGCACGAGGCCGACGCCCTCGGACGAGCGGTAGGACGCGCGGAACTCGACGAGCCCGTCGACGTCGCCCTCTTCTCCGCGGGCCGTGTCGACGATCTGCAGACGGCGCCAGCGGACGCCGTCGTCGAGGTCGATGCGCGCGGGCCGGGTCGACGGGTGCCAGCTCGCGAGCAGGTACGGAGCGCTGCCGAGCACGTTCGCGCTGTAGCGGCTGCGCATCAGGCGCTCGGCGGTGGGCGACGGGGTCTCGCCGAGGTGGGCGGGGCGGCAGCAGTCGGCGTAGTGGCGGCGGCTTCCGCACGGGCAGGCGTCGGCGGGGTGCATCCGGACAGTGTCGCAGGTGAGGGAGCAGGCCGCTCAGGTGTGCATCCCCTCCACATCCGCTCCCCCGCCTTGAGACGCACGGCGGTTCTCGGAATCGTGGCCGTCTCATCGACCACGGACGGAAAGGAACGACCGATGCTCACGCTCACCGACAACGCCAGCACCGTCGTCAAGACCATCACGGGACAGACCGAGACCCCCGTCGAGGGAGGCCTGCGCATCAGCGGGAACGACCTCGACGCGCAGAACTTCGCGGTCGCGGTCGCGGCCGCTCCGGAGACCACCGACGCGGTGGTGGAGCAGGACGGCGCCCGCGTCTTCCTCGACGTCGCCGCCTCGGTCGCCCTCGGCGACAAGGTGCTCGACGCGCAGGTCGACGACAGCGGCACCGTCAGCTTCGGGCTCGCCGCGCAGGGCTGAGTCCGCTGAACCGTCGAGAGGCCGCCTCCCCGCTCCAGCGGGAGGCGGCCTCTCGTGTTCCTGCGGCCAGCGTCAGGACAGGATGTCGCGGGTCGTGAACCGGCCGGCCGCCAGGGCGCCGAAGACGGCGACGTACGCGAGCTGCAGGAGCGCGTTCTCGCCGATCGAGCTCCACGCGATCGGGTCGCGCAGCAGGTCGGCGAAGTCGAACCACCGGTCGGTGAAGAGGAACGGATGCAGCGCGTCGAGCTGCGAGAGGGAGCCGACGATCTGCGCCGCGATCGACACGACCACGGTGGCGGCCATGGCGCCGACGGGCACGTCGGTCAGCGTCGAGACGAACAGGCCGATCGCGGCGAGTCCGACGAGCGAGAGGGCCACGTAGACGGCGATCGCCAGCGCGCGTGCGACGGCGTCGGCCAGCGGCACCGTGCTGCCGGACAGCAGCGTCACCGGCCCGACGGGGAACAGCGCGAAGCCGATCAGGATGCCGACCACCATCACCGTGAGGGCGGCGGCGAGGCAGAAGGCGAGCGAGGCCGCGAACTTGACCGCGAGCAGGCGGAGCCGCCCGACCGGGGTGACGAGGAGGTAGCGGAGCGTCCCGAGGGACGCCTCGCCCGCGATCGCGTCGCCGGCGACCACTCCGACGGTCAACGGCAGGAAGAGCGGCACAGCGACGGTGACGGCCGCGAACCCGGTGAACAGGCCGTTGCCCCCGATCGCTCCGACGAAGGACGGGCCGCCGCCCTCGCCCGACAGCCGGACGGCCACGGCGAGCAGCACGGGGATCGCCGCGAGGGCCGCCAGGAGCGCCCACGTGCGGCGGCGGCGGAACAGCAGCGCGAGCTCCGAGAGCAGGAGCCCGCCCGCTCCCCCGCGGGAGCGGCGCACGGCGATCGCGGGGTCAGCGCTCGACATCGAATCCCTCCCCGGTCAGCTCGACGAAGCGCTCCTCGAGCGAGGGGCGGCGCACGGCGAAGCCGCGCACGCGCACGTCGTCCGCGACCAGCACGGCGACGACGGACTCGGCGGCGAGTCCGGGAGGCATCGCGGCGAGGACGACGGGCGGGTCGGAGGGATGGCCTCCGGGCGCGGTGCGGGGCACCAGCCCCATCTGCGCGAGGCTCCGCTGCGCCCGCTCTGGGTCGGGGGTGACGAGCTCGATCGCAGCGGCGTCCCCGCGGAGCTCGTCCAGCCCTCCCTGCGCCACGAGGCGCCCCGTCCGCATCACGGCGGCGTGGGTGCAGAGCTGCTCGATCTCGGCGAGGAGGTGGCTGGAGACCAGCACGGTCGTGCCGTCGGCGTTGAGGCTGCGCACGAGCGACCGCACCTCGCGGGTGCCCTGCGGGTCGAGGCCGTTGGTGGGCTCGTCGAGCACGATGAGATCGCGCGGGGAGAGCAGGGCGACGGCGATGCCGAGACGCTGCTTCATGCCGAGCGAGTAGGAGCCGACCTTCTTGCGGGCGGCGGCGCCCAGCCCGACGCGGGCCAGCGCCTCGTCGACGCGCGCCCTGCGGGTGCGCGACGACGTGCCGGCCTCGGCGGCGTCGAAGCGGTGCAGGTTGGCCGAACCCGAGAGGAACGGGTAGAAGCCGGGCCCCTCGACCAGGGCGCCGACCCGCGGGAGCACGTCGGCCGAGCGCCGGGGCATGCTCTCACCGAGTACGGTGATGCTCCCCGCGGTCGGTGCGGCGAGGGCCAGGAGCATCCGGATGGTCGTGGTCTTGCCGGAGCCGTTGGGTCCGAGGAAGCCGAACACGGCTCCGCGCGGGACCGCCAGGTCGAGACCCGAGACGGCCTCCTGACGCCCGAAGCGCTTCGTGAGGCCGCGGGTCTCGACCGCGAGGTCGGCCGCGGTCACCGACCGGCCGCGTCGACCAGGACGTCGACGGGGACCGCTCCGGCGAGGACGCGGCCGTCGTCGGTCAGCAGCACCGAGACGAGGGCCGACTCGAGGGCGCGGCCGCCGGCGACGGGGGTGCTCACGGCGTCGAGGGCGCCGAGCGCTCCGGTGCCGCCGGCGGGCAGCTCGACGACGGTCGCCCATCCGCTTCCGGTCGTGACGACCTCGGATCCGTCGGCGCCGGGCTTCCGGAGCTCGACCGCACCGGGCTCGACGGCACCGGGCTCGACCGCACCGGGCTCGACGGCACCGGGCTCGGGCGCCTCGTGCACGGGCGCGGCCTTCTCGGTGACCTCGGCACCGGCGGGCGGGGTGAACGTCAGCATCGCCGCGTCGGGAGCGTCGAAGTCGATGCTCGAGTACGCGACGCTGAACGCGGGGGCCGTGCCTCCGCGGGCCGTGACGGCGACGCCGAGCGGGAGCCCGGTCTCTCCGTCGATCGAGACCGTCACGGAGCCGACGAGGGTCGTGCCGTCGCGCGGCGTGAGGACCAGCTCGTAGGCGTCCCGCCCGGCGACCTCGACGTCGGAGCCGACGGCGACGGTCGTCGTGGGATCGATGCTCGCGAGGAGCTGCTCGGCGACGCTCGAGGGCGTCGGCACCTCGGTCGGCGGGACGGCCTCGGGGGCCGCGTCGTCGGACTCCGGGGGCAGGAAGTGGGTGGCGGTGTTCTCGGCGGAGTCGTAGACCCAGACGCCCTCGCCCTTCGTCGCGACGACGTCGCGCTCGGCGAGGCGGTCGAGGACCTGGAGCCGGGCGCCGCGGTCGGCGTCGACGAAGACCCGCGCCTCGTGCGAGCCGGTGGCGAGCTCCATCAGGGCGTCGACTGCGGAGGCCTCGGAGTCGGGCGCTCCGCCCGCGGCCGACCCGCCCAGCGCGGACAGATCGGGCAGCCCGAGGTCGGAGGTCTGCTCGATGTCGCCGGAGAACGCGGTGACGTCGTTCTCGGCGACGAAGCTCAGCAGCTCGGAGGCGGACTTCTCGGGGAGGTCCCCGGCGGCGCTCGCGGAGAGGGGCAGGGCGACGGCCGCGGCGACGACGACCAGGGGGACGGCCGCAGCGGGCGCCCAGCGCTTCCAAGTGGTGCTCATACCCCGGGAGGGTACGCGCCGAACCACGGAGCCCGCTGCGAGTCGCGGGACGTCAGGCGACCCGCTCGGCCGAGACGACGACGTTGTCGACGTAGTGGCCGTAGGAGTCGTCGAACACGCCGCCGCAGGTGATCAGGCGCAGCTGGGCCGTCGGCTGCGGGCCGTAGACGTCCTCCGTCGGGAAGGCCTCCTTGGGCACCGTCACGGAGCCCGTGACCGCGAAGGTACGCGTGCTGCCGTCGGAGAGCACGACGTCCACCGTGTCGCCCGGGACGAGGGAGTCGAGGTCGAGGAAGACCCCGGGGCCGATGCGGGAGTCGACGTGACCCGCGATCACCGCGGGACCGATGTCGCCGGGCACCACTCCGTCGCGGTACCAGCCGGCCTCGTCGACCGCGACAGGAGGCTGGATCCAGCCCGTGCCGTCCCTGGTCAGCGACTCGAGGGTGGAGTCGACCCCGAGCGCGGGGACGACCACGCGCACGGGGACGACCGAGGAGCGGGCCGGTGCTGCGGTGGAGACCGGGTCCTGCAGCGCTCCGGCGGCACCGGGTCCGGGCGTCGCGGGCGCGGTCGGCGACGGCGCAGTGCTCGCGGCGACCGGGGAGCTCCCCTCGGGCGCGCCCGCCCCCGGGGCGCCCGAGCAGCCGGCGAGGAGCAGGAGCGCCGCGACGAGGCCTGCGGCGTGCGCGGCGGCGCGCATCAGCTCGTCCGGCCGCCGAGGCGGGTGCGACGCGCGAGCAGGGCGGCCGCTCCCGCGATCAGGCCGAGGACGGAGACGACGCCGAGCAGTCCGGGGACCGCCGCACCCTGCGCGGAGGAGACGTGCACGGCGGTCGCTCCGCCACCGGTCTGGATGCCGCCGACGGGGAGATCGCCCACCGCGGCGGAGTCGAGGACCGGGGAGACGACCAGTCCCGAGCTCGCGTCGTCGAGGACGAAGAGGGACGCCACGGAACCGGGGGCCAGGTCGAGGTCGGCGGTCGCCGAGACGCTGCCGGCGGAGAGGTCCAGGCTCCAGGGACCCGCGGGCACGCTCGTGTACGGGGTGGCGGTCCCCTGCGCGGCGTCGGTGGCCAGAGCGGTGCCGGTGGTGGTGGCGACGTCGACCTGCGAGGCCGTCGTGGAGGCCTGGATCACCCGCACGCGGGTCTGCCCGTCGGCCGGGGGCGTCAGATCGTCGATGAAGACGGTGGTGCGCAGCACGGCGTTCCGGCCCAGAGCGGCGACGGTGAGCGGAGTGCCCGCTGACACGTCGACGGACTGCTCGATGACGGGCGACGTGCCCTCGGGGGCGTCGGAGGGCACCATCGAGACGACGTAGGTGCCGGGCTGCAGGGTCCAGTAGGGCGAGACCGCTCCGTAGGCCACGTCGTCGAGCTCGAACGCGGCGCCGCCGCCCGCCAGCGACGTCAGGGTCACGTCGACCGACTTGGTGTCGGGCGAGAGGTGCGCGACCCGCACCCATCCGGTCCCCTGCTCCGCGGCCGAGGCGGGGGCCGCTCCGAGGAGCGTCGCGGCGGACACCGCGGCGAGGGCGATCGCGGCCCAGGTGCGGCGGCGGGAGGAGGGGGCGAACGGGTGCATGAGAGGTCCTTCGGGTGAGGTGGTGCCTTACGGCGCGCCCGGGAGCAGCCCGGTCGGCTCGTCGAGGTCGAGGGTGACGAGCAGGCCCTGGGGGGTCGACTCGACGGAGGTGGGGACGAACTCCCCCGACTGGCTGCCGAGCCACGTCGTGGCCTCGGTGGTGGCGGTGGGGTCCGCGGGCACGCCGGCCCCGTTGTAGCCGGACAGGACCAGGAGGTGGCGCACTCCGTCGGTCTCGTTCGGTCCGACGGGGAAGTCGGCGACCGAGAGCGGCGCGGAGGCGAGCTGCTGACCCAGCAGCAGGAGCAGGCGGGCGTCGACCCGACCCTGCTCGAGCAGAGCACGCGCGGCGGGAGTCGTGGTGAGCGCCGGATTCGCGGCGAGCTGCCCTCCGGCCGACGCGCGAGCGGCGGTGAGGACGGCGGCTGCGGCTGCGGCCTGATCGATCCCCTCGTCGAGCACCCGGCGCACCTCCACGGCGGACCCGCCGCTGCCGAAGGCGGCGACCGGCTCGGAGTTGGCCAGCGCGGTCTCGGCCTCGCCGGACGCGCTCGCCCGGAGCGCGGGCGTCGCGAGGACGTAGTCCGCCGCGCGCCAGGCCGAGTCCGGCGCGGCGGCCGTGAGGGTCGACTCCGAGACGACGGTGTCGCCCGGGAAGCCGGCGTCGGTGACGTCGGTGACGAGGGCGTCCTCGACGAGGAGCACGGAGTCGGGGTCGAGCGAGGAGGCGACCCACGCGACGGCCGCCTCCGTGGTGCCGGGTGCCGCGGCGACGGGCTCCGCCGCGTCGTCCCCGCCCTGCGTGAGCAGGGGGACGGCGACGAGGGCTCCGCCGAGGACGAGGACGGCGGCGCCGATCCCGGCGCCGATCACGAGGGCGCGGCGACGGCCGCGCGAGGACGGCGACGGCTGGGCGTCGACGGGC
>NZ_JADILJ010000034.1 GCF_017355185.1 Rathayibacter sp. SD072
GTGACGTCGGCGAGAGCCGCCGGCGCCCGGCCCCGAGCGATCGGTGGAGGGAAGGCCCGCACGGCGGGCTGGGGAGGCGCCCCGCCCCGGGTTCCGACGCGATCGGTCCCGATCCCCGGGTCGGCTCGGTATCCTTGACCCCATGGCACGCAGCACGGAACCGTCGACGAAGGCGGTCAAGGAACCCGGACGTCTCAAGCAGATGTGGCAGGTGTTCCAGATGACCCGCCGCTACGACAGCAGTGCTGTGTGGATCATCCTCCTCGCCGCTCTGCTCCCCGTCCTGCTCGGCGTGCTCCTCGGGATCCTCCTGGGCGACGGCAACGGATTCGTCATCGCCCTGTGGATCCTCGTGGGCCTCCTCGCCGGCATGGTCGCCGGTCTGGCGGTGCTCTCGCGCCGCGCCGAGCGTGCGGCGTACGGACAGATCGCCGGTCAGCCGGGCGCCGTGGGCGCGGTGCTCCGCAGCGGACTCCGCGGCAGCTGGACCGGCACCGAGATGCCGGTGGCCGTGAACGGCAAGACGCAGGACGCGGTCTACCGCGCCATCGGACGCGGTGGTGTCGTGCTGATCGCCGAGGGACCGTCCGGGCGCACGAAGCGGATGCTCGACGACGAGCGCCGCAAGGTCACCCGGATCCTGCCGAACGTCCCCGTCACGTTCGTGCACGTCGGGCCGGACGCCGATTCGGTGCCGCTGCACCGCATCCCCCGGACCCTCGCCAAGACGAAGAAGACCCTCACCAAGGCCGAGGTCCTCGCCGTCAAGAACCGTCTCGCGTCGCTGAACACCTCGCTGCCGATCCCCAAGGGAGTGGATCCGTTCAAGGTCCGCCCGCAGCGCTCGCGCTGATCACTCCCCCACCGGGGCCGTTCGCCGTCGAGGCGCACGGCCCCGGTGTTCTCCCCGGCCTGAACCGGTTCCCGGACGCGTACGATCGGGCGGGCGGGGTGCGGCCGAGCGGTCAGTAGCGGACGAGCACCGTTCCGGCGACCTTGTCGTGGAAGCCGCGCTGGTCCGAGTCCCAGACGAGGGCCGGCACGAGCACCGCCAGCAGGACCGAGCGGACGAGGGGGCGCCACGCCCCGACCCAGCCGCCGCCCAGGCGCACCACGCGCATCCGCAGCAGACGGTGGCCGATGCTACCGCCGATGGTGGGGATGAACACCGCCTGCAGAACGACGAACAGGATCAGGCTGGCCCACCGGTCGTACTGGAAGAACGCCAGCGACAGGAGCGCGGCGATCGCGAAGTCGACCACGAGGGCCGCGATCCGGCGTCCGGGGCGGGCGATCGACATCCGTCCCTCGCGCGGGAGTCCGAGGCGCTCCCCCGGCCAGCTGCTCGGCGCGACATCGGCGAAGGTCCTGCGTTCGGGCATGCGCCCCATGCTATCCACGGTGTCTCGGAGGCGGCCGCGAGCCGATGACGGGCCGTCGAGTCAGGTTCACGTAACACGCCCGAAACAGAGGGGACACGGCAGGGACACACCCTGTCACTAGCCTGGGACGGCTGCGCTCCGCAGTCACCCGTTACGCCATTGGAGACCTTTGCATGTTTAAAGATTCTTCCGAGGTGCTCAAGTTCATCAAGGACACGGACGTCAAGTTCCTCGACATCCGGTTCACCGATCTCCCCGGTGTCCAGCAGCACTTCAACATCCCCGCCTCGACTGTCGACGAGGAGTTCTTCTCCGTCGGCCAGCTCTTCGACGGGTCCTCGATCCGCGGATTCGCGAACATCCACGAATCGGACATGCAGCTGATCCCCGACGTGACCACCGCCTACGTGGACCCGTTCCGCGTCGAGCGCACGCTGATCCTGGTCTTCGACATCTACAACCCGCGCAACGGGGAGATCTACTCGAAGGACCCGCGCCAGGTCGCCAAGAAGGCCGAGAAGTACCTCGCCTCCACCGGCATCGCCGACACCGCGTTCTTCGCCCCCGAGGCGGAGTTCTACATCTTCGACGACGTCCGCTACGAGATCACGCAGAACTCGGCCTTCCACTCGGTGGACTCGGTCGAGGGCGCCTGGAACTCGGGACGCGTCGAGGAGGGCGGCAACCTCGGCAACAAGACGCCCTACAAGGGCGGCTACTTCCCCGTGAGCCCCGTCGACAAGCAGGCCGACCTGCGCGACGACATCTGCCTCAAGCTGATCGACGCCGGTCTCATCCTCGAGCGCTCGCACCACGAGGTGGGCACGGGCGGCCAGGCCGAGATCAACTACCGCTTCGACACCATGGTGCACGCGGCGGACGACATCCTGAAGTTCAAGTACATCGTGAAGAACACGGCCGAGCAGTGGGGCAAGACCGCCACGTTCATGCCGAAGCCGCTCTTCGGCGACAACGGGTCGGGCATGCACACCCACCAGTCGCTGTGGAACGACGGCACGCCGCTCTTCTACGACGAGAACGGCTACGGCGGACTCTCGGACCTCGCCCGCTGGTACATCGGAGGCCTGCTCAAGCACGCTCCGGCCGTGCTCGCGTTCACGAACCCGACCGTCAACTCGTACCACCGCCTGATCCCGGGCTTCGAGGCTCCGGTCAACCTGGTCTACTCGGCCGGCAACCGCTCCGCGTCGATCCGCATCCCGATCACGGGCACCAACCCCAAGGCCAAGCGCATCGAGTTCCGTGCGCCCGACGCCTCGGGCAACCCGTACCTCGCGTTCGCCGCGCAGCTCATGGCGGGCCTCGACGGCATCAAGAACCGCGTCGAGCCGCACGAGCCGGTCGACAAGGACCTCTACGAGCTGCCCCCCGAGGAGGCGAAGCTCATCCCGCAGGTCCCCGCGACCCTCGGCGAGGCGCTCGACGCCCTCGAGGCCGACCACGACTTCCTCCTCCAGGGCGGCGTGTTCACGCAGGAGCTCATCGACACCTGGATCGAGTACAAGCGCGAGAAGGAGATCAAGCCGCTCGCGCAGCGCCCGCACCCCTTCGAGTTCGAGCTCTACTACGGCGTCTGATCCGTCGAGGCCCGGTCCGATCAGGACCGGTCCGACCGGATCGCAGAGGGCCGCTCTCCTTCGGGAGGGCGGCCCTCCGTCGTTGCACGAGGGCGCGCTCGGCCGCGGCGGTCGCCGGTCAGCGCGTCGTCGGCTCGCCGTCGGCGGGCCCGTAGAAGCAGCGCTCGAAGACCGCGCGTGCGCGGCGCGTGACGCCGAGGTAGTCGTCCTCGAGCTGCGTGGCCGATCCGGCCGGGTACTCGAGCAGTCGGGCGACGCCCTCGAGCTGCATCCGATCCGTCGGCAGGACGTCGCTCGTGCGGTTCGACCACAGCGTCATGGCGGAGCGGACCCGGGACGACAGGAGCCACGCCGCGCGCAGACGCTCGGCGTCGGTGGGCGTCAGCAGCTCGGCCTGCTCCGCGACCTGCAGGGCGGTGAGCGTCGAGGTGGTCCGCAGCTCCGGGATCGTGTGCGCGTGCTCGAGCTGCAGGAGCTGCACGAGCCACTCGACGTCGCTGAGCGAGCCGCGGCCGAGCTTGAGGTGGCGTCTCGGGTCCGCGCCCTGGGGCAGACGCTCGTTCTCGACGCGGGCCTTGATCCGCTTCACCTCTCGGATGTCGCGGTCGGAGATCTCGGCGGGGTAGCGCACGCCGTCGGCGAGAGCGGCGAAGTCGGCGATCAGGGGCGCATCACCGGCCACTCCGCGGGCGCGGAGCAGCGCCTGCGCCTCCCAGGTCAGGGACCAGCGGGCGTAGTAGGCGCGGTAGGAGTCGAGGGAGCGCACGAGGGGCCCGTTCTTGCCCTCGGGGCGCAGATCGGCGTCGAGGTCGAGCGGCAGCCGGGAGTCCTCGGTCAGGCGTACGAGCTCGGCGACCAGGTGCTGCGCGTAGAGCTGGGCGTCCCGCGGCTCGCCCGAGCCCGGGCGCTGGACGTAGACGACATCGGCGTCCGAGCCGAAGCCGAGTTCCGCTCCCCCGTAGCGACCCATGCCGATCACGGCGAACTGGAGGTCGGAGCCCGGTCGATGGGCGCTCGAGCGCCGCACGGCCGCGAGGACTCCGCTCAGCAGAGCCGAGATGATGTCGGTCAGGCTGCGGGCGATCTCCTCGATCGTGCTCAGACCCAGCACTCCCCCGATCGCGGTGCGCAGCACTTCGCGCCGGCGCATCGCGCGCAGCACGGCGGCGACCGCCTCGGGGGTGTCGTGTCGGGCCAGGACGGCGCGCACCTCCTCGTTCAGCTGCGCGGCCGTCCGGGGACGGAGATCGTCGTCGTCCTCGAGCCAGGCGGCCGACTCCGGGATCCGGTCGAGCAGCTCCCCGACGTAGCGGGAGCCGGACAGCACCGTCGTGAGCCGCTTCGCCGCGCCGGAGGAGTCGCGCAGCATGCGCAGGAACCACGGCGTGCCGCCGAGGGTGTCGCTGAGCCGGCGGAACGCGAGGAGTCCGTAGTCGGGGTCGGCGCCGTCGGCGAACCACTGGAGCATCACCGGCACGAGGTGCCGCTGGATGCTCGCGCGCCGCGACACTCCCGAGGTCATGGCGGCGATGTGCCCGAGGGCGCCCCGGGCGTCGGTGAAGCCGATGGCCGCGAGGCGCGCCTCGGCCTGACCGGTCGAGAGCTCCGCTCCTCCGTCGGGCAGCGAGGCGACCGCCGACAGCAGCGGACGGTAGAAGAGGCGTTCGTGCAGGCCGCGCACGCGGTGCTTGATCCCGTTCCACACGACGAGCAGCTCCTCGGCCGAGCGGGCGAGCCCGGTCGATCGCGCGAGGGTCCGCAGCTCGTGCTCGTCGCGGGGCATGAGGTGGGTGCGGCGGAGCCGGCGCAGCTGGAGCCGGTGCTCGAGCAGGCGCAGTGCTCGGTAGTCCTTCGAGAACTCGTCCGCCGCCGATCGCCCGATGTAGCCCCGGTCGGCGAGCGCGCCCAGGGCGAGCAGCGTGCCCGGCATGTGGATCTCGTCGTCCGTCTGGCCGTGCACGAGCTGGAGGAGCTGCACCGTGAACTCGATGTCGCGCAGCCCGCCCGGGCCGAGCTTGATCTGGTAGTGCACGTCGTTCTGCGGGATGTGCTCGGTGACCCGCTCGCGCATCCGCTGCACGGATTCGACGAAGTTCTCGCGCGAGGCGCTCGACCAGACCTTCGGAGCGACGGCGTCGACGTACGCCTGCCCGAGCCTCGCATCGCCGGCGAGCGGCCTCGCCTTCAGCAGCGCCTGGAACTCCCAGCTCTTGGCCCACCGGTCGTAATAGGTGACGTGCGACTCGAGCGTCCGGACGAGGGCGCCCTGCTTGCCCTCCGGACGCAGGTTCGGGTCCACCTCCCACAGCTCCGGCTCGAGCGCCAGGGCGGACGTGCCGCGCATCAGCAGGACCGCGAGGCGCGTCGCGACGTCGATCGCCCGGGCGTTCGAGAGCTCGCGCTCAGGATCCCCCTCGGCGACGAAGATCACATCGACGTCGCTCACGTAGTTGAGCTCGGAGGCGCCCGCCTTGCCCATGCCGATGACGGCGAGTCTCGTCGCCGCGACCTCGTCCCGCGTGAACCGCCCCGGGCCGACGCCGGCGACCAGATCGGCCCGCGCGACGGCCAGGGACGCCTCGAGCGCGGCACCCGCGAGGTCGGCCAGCGTGCGGGTCACCCGGTCGATCGCGGTGACGGGGTCGGCCTGCGTGAGGTCGTGCACGACGATGCGGGTGAGCAGCCGGCGGTAGCGCACGCGCAGCGCCGTCCATCCCGCTTCCTCCCCGAGTGCGGCGAAGCCGTCGACGGCTCCGACGGAGTCGAGCATGTCGTCGCGCAACTCGGCGCGTCCGGGCAGCGAGACCACCGGATCGAGGAGGCTCGCGAGCTCGTCCGGACGCCGCTGCAGGAAGTCCGCGATGCCGGAGGACGCTCCCGTGACCTTCAGGAGCCGCGTGAGCGCGTCGTCGTCCGCCAGGACGGCGTCCATCCGATCGCGGTGACTGCGCAGCAGATCGATGAGCGCCAGCAGCGCTGCATCCGGATCGGCGACCGAGGCGAAGGCCGGCACGACCGATCCCAGCGAACGGTCCGCGAGCTGCTCCGCCTCGGCGATGCGCGCCCCGGTCTCGCCGAGTTCGGCGAAACCGAGGCGCGCGATGTCACTGAGAGTGCGTTCGCGGGCCATGGGGCGAGAGGATCAGAGCATCTCGAGGTTGCTGCGCAGCTCGTACGGAGTGACCTGGGCGCGGTACTCGGCCCAGTCCTTCCGCTTGTTCAGCAGCACGAAGTTGAAGACCTGCTCCCCGAGCGTCTCGGCGACCAGCTCCGACTCCTCCATCAGCGAGATCGCGCGGTCCAGGCTCGCGGGCAACGGGCTGTAGCCCAGCGCGCGGCGCTCGGCGTCGGTCAGCGACCACACGTTGTCCTCGGCCTCGGCCGGGAGCTCGTAGCCCTCCTCGATGCCCTTGAGCCCTGCGGCCAGGAGCAGCGAGTACGCGAGGTACGGGTTCGCCGCCGAATCGAGCGCGCGGTACTCGATGCGCGAGGACTGGCCCTTGTTGGGCTTGTACAGCGGCACCCGCACGAGTGCGGAGCGGTTGTTGTGGCCCCACGAGACGTAGCTCGGCGCCTCGTCGCCGCCCCAGAGCCGCTTGTAGGAGTTCACGAACTGGTTCGTGACGGCGGTGATCTCGGGCGCGTGCTTCAGCAGGCCGGCGATGAACTGGCGGCCGAGCTTGGAGAGCTGGTACTGCGCGCCCTGCTCGTAGAAGACGTTGACGTCGCCTTCGAACAGCGAGAGGTGCGTGTGCATGCCGGATCCGGGGTGGCCCGAGAGCGGCTTGGGCATGAAGGTCGCGTAGACGCCCTGCTCGATCGCCACCTCCTTGATGACCGTGCGGAACGTCATGATGTTGTCGGCCGTGGTCAGCGCGTCCGCGTAGCGGAGGTCGATCTCGTTCTGACCGGGCCCGGCCTCGTGGTGGCTGAACTCGACCGAGATGCCGAGATCCTCGAGCATGCGGACGGAACGGCGGCGGAAGTCGTGCGCCGTGCCTCCCGGGACGTTGTCGAAGTACCCGGCGGAGTCGACGGGCTCGGGCCCCTCGGCGCCGAACGTCGACGACTTCAGCAGGTAGAACTCGATCTCGGGGTGCGTGTAGAACGTGAACCCGCGCTCGGCGGCCTTGGCGAGCGTCCGCTTGAGGACGTTGCGCGGGTCGGCGACGGCCGGCTGACCGTCGGGCGTCGTGATGTCGCAGAACATCCGGGCCGTGGGGTCGATCTCACCGCGCCACGGGAGGATCTGGAACGTCGACGGATCCGGATGCGCGAGCACGTCCGCCTCGAAGGAGCGGGTGAGGCCCTCGATCGCCGAGCCGTCGAAGCCCAGGCCCTCGGCGAACGCCCCTTCGACCTCCGCCGGCGCGATCGCGACCGACTTCAGCGTGCCGACGACGTCGGTGAACCAGAGGCGAACGAATTTGATCCCTCGCTCTTCAATGGTGCGAAGAACGAAGTCCCTTTGCTTGTCCATCGAGGCCCTTCCTGCTCGTCCCTAAGGCTAGCGGCTCCGCCGACCGCCGACGGCGGCCCGCCCGGTGCCGCCCGGACCGCCGCCCGTAGACTGGGTCCATGTCAGCGCAGCCCGTGAAACGCGTTCGAACCCGCCACTTCCAGACCGCGAAGGACTCGGGTGTGCGCATCACGGGTCTGACGAGCTACGACCAGCTCACCGCGCGGATCTTCGACGAGGCGGGGATCGACTTCCTCCTCGTGGGAGACTCCGCCGGCAACAACGTGCTGGGCTACGACACGACGCTCCCCGTCACCGTCGACGAGCTCATCCCCTTCGCCAGGGCGGTCGCCGGAGCCGTCGAGCGGGCCTTCGTGGTCGCGGACATGCCCTTCGGCTCCTACGAGTCCGGTCCGGACGACGCGCTGCACACCGCCTTCCGCTTCATGAAGGAGACGCACGCGCACGCCGTGAAGCTCGAGGGCGGGGTGCGCTCCGCGGAGCAGATCCGCCGGATCGTCGACGCGGGCATACCGGTCATGGCGCACATCGGCTTCACTCCTCAGAGCGAGCACGGCCTCGGCGGCCACATCGTCCAGGGCCGCGGCGAAGGTCTCGAGCAGCTCCTCGCGGACGCCCGCGCCGTCCAGGAGGCGGGCGCCTTCGCGGTCGTGCTCGAGATGGTGCCCAGCGAAGCCGCGCGCCGGGTCACCGAGGAGCTGCGCATCCCGACGATCGGCGTCGGAGCCGGCCCCCACGTGGACGGCCAGCTGCTCGTGTGGACCGACTTCGCCGGCTTCACCACCGGTCGCGTCCCCCGCTTCGTCAAGCAGTACGCGGACCTGCGCGGGGTGCTGACCGGGGCCGTCACGGCGTACCGCGAGGACGTGGAGTCGGGCGAGTACCCGGCCCCCGAGCACAGCTACGAGTAGAAGGCCGTCAGCGGTCCTCGGCCGCTTCCTCCTCGGCCCACCTGCGGCTGTTCTCCCGGAGCCGCTCGGGCGCCGCCGCCGCCGCCTCGCGCGAGGCGAAGGGGCCGACGCGGTCCACGGACGGGGACTGGAACCCCTGCTCCACCGCACCGGTCTTGGAGTTGTACCACCAGGAGGTCTCGTCGCCGTCAGCCATGGGGCCGATCCTACGCTCGGGCACCGGGGAGCTGCTCCTCGCGCTTCGCTAGCATGACCGGTATGACTGCTTCGACGACCGCCATCGGCATCGACATCGGGGGAACCGGGATCAAGGGGGCGTTCGTCGACCTCGACGCGGGAGCGCTCCTCAGCGACCGCGTGAAGCTCGCGACCCCCGAGGGCGGACGACCGAAGGACATCATCGCGGTCGTCACCCAGATCATCGACGCGCTCCCCGACGTGGCCGCCGACACTCCCGTGGGCATCTGCTTCCCGGCCGCCGTCGTGCACGGGCGCACGATGTCGGCCGCGAACGTCTCGGACGAGTGGATCGGCCTCGAGGCCGAGAAGCTGTTCGAGGACGCGATCGGACGCGACATCTTCTTCGTCAACGACGCGGATGCCGCGGGCTATGCGGAGGCGCGCTTCGGCGCCGCGAAGGACAAGCCGGGACTCGTCCTCATGACCACGCTGGGCACCGGCATCGGAACCGCGCAGATCTACAACGGCGTGCTGATCCCGAACGCCGAGCTCGGCCACCTCGAGATCCACGGCGGCGACTACGAGAAGAAGGCGTCGTTCGCCGCGAAGGAGCGCGAGGACCTCGACTACAAGCAGTGGGCGAAGCGGCTCCAGCGCTACTACTCCCACCTCGAGGCCCTGCTGTGGCCCGACCTGATCATCGTGGGAGGCGGGATCTCGAAGCACTACAAGGAGTTCCTGCCGCTGCTGGACCTGCGGACCCCGATCGTCCCGGCCGAGCTGCGGAACAACGCGGGGATCCTCGGCGCCGCCGCTCTCGCGGGTGGAGGGGTCCACTCCTGAGCACCCCGCCCTGAACCACGAGGACCCCGCAGCGTCGAACGCTGCGGGGTCCTCGTGCGAAGGGGCCGGCTGATACGCCGGGTTCTGTTCACGCCGCGCCTCTCGGCGGGCGCTGGACGGCCATCTCTCTCGGAGCCGTGTCGCCACGGCCCTCCAGCGGTCTACCCGAGGACCCGACGAGCAGCCGCATCGTCCTCTGTCTGACCTTGCTCCGGGCGAGGTTTACCGAGCGGACCGGATCACTCCGGCCCCTGGTGGTCTCTTACACCACCGTTTCACCCTTACCGCGGGCCGGAGCCCGTGGCGGTCTGTTCTCTGTGGCACTGTCTCGCGGGTCACCCCGGGTGGGTGTTGCCCACCGCCCTGCTCTGCGGAGCCCGGACGTTCCTCGGCGCCGGAGCTCTCGCCCCGGCGACGCGGCCGTCTTGCCGACCCGTTCGCCCGTCCAGTGTAGGACGGTGCTCAGGCGAGCGTCGACTCGTCCCCTCGGACGAGGACGGCGCCGCTGTCGGGGCAGAGGACGACCTCGTCCGGAGCGCTGGCGCGGATCCAGGAGAGGTCCGACTCGGTGAGGGCGACTCCGCTGCCCTCGGACACCTTGCCGCGCAGGAGCGCCGCGCCGACGCCGTAGCGCGCCCGCTGCTTCTCGTAGAGCTCGACCAGGTCGGACGGGATCGTCTCGACCAGCGAGGCGCGATCGCGAGCGAGCGACTCCTGCTTGCCGGCGAGCTTCTCGGCCAGGGCCGCCTTCTCGTCGGCGAGGGTGTCCAGGGCCGCGACGACCTCGTCGCGCTCGGCCCGGGCGGTCGCCACCTCGGCGTCGATGCCCTCGATGCGCTCCATCAGGGTCAGCTCGATCTCCTCCAGGTCGCCGCGGCGCTTGAGCAGCGATGCGATCTCGCCCTCGAGGGCCGCGATGTCCTTCGCGGAGGAGGAGACCTGCAGTCGCTCCCGGTCGCGGGCGAGCCGCTTCTCGACGACGCTCACATCGGACTCGATGCGTCCGAGCTCCGTACGGGCGTCCTCGAGGCGTCCGAGCCGCTCGGCGAGGGTGCGCCGGGTCTGGTCGTTGCGCGCCTGCATGGCCTGGATCTTCGCGATCTGCGGCAGCGTGGCGACGGCGTGGCGCAGCTGGGCTGCTCGCGTGTCGAGCGTCTGCAGGGTCAGTAGCTCGCGCTGGTCGGCGGGGCTGGCTTTCACGTCGCGGTCCTCGTTCCCGGCACAGGGGTCGTCGTGCCGCGTCCATTCTCGCGTGTCGAGCGCCGCTCAGTGGACGATCGCGAAATCCCAGGGATCGGTGCGGGTCTCGCTCACGTCGACGGCGAGCGTCGGCAGCGCCCGGCGGAGCGCCTCGGCGGCCACGTCCAGCCAGAGCCACTCGCTCGCCCAGTGCGAGACGTCCAGCAGCGCGGGGCCGGTGCCGTGCAGGGCCTTCTCGCGCGCCTCCGAGGCCGGGTGGTGCCGGAGGTCGGCCGTGATGTACACGTCGCTCGTGCGGACGCCGGGGGCGTCGAGGAGGGAGTCCCCCGCTCCCCCGCAGAGCGAGACTCGGCGGACCGGCGTGTCGTAGAGCCCGGCCGCGCGCACTCCTCCGGCCGTGGCGGGGAGCAGATCCGCCACCGCGGAGGCGAGACGGCCCAGCGTCACCTCCTCGGGCAGGTCGCCGACGCGACCGAGCCCGACCTCCGGATCGGCGCCGGGCACGATCGGCGTGGTCCCCGTGAGGCCGAGGCGGGAGGCGATGACGTCCGAGACCCCGTCCGCCACGATGTCCGCGTTCGTGTGCGCCGACACCAGCGCGCAGCCTCCGCGGATCAGGTCGGCGAGCAGGCGGCCCTTGTAGCCGTCCTCGGCGATGGAGGTCACCCCGCGCAGGAGCAGGGGGTGGTGCGCCACGAGGAGCTGGTACCCGCCGTCGACGCCCTCCTGCACGGTGTCCGAGACGACGTCCACGGTGAGGAGGATGCGCTCGATCGACGAGTCGGGGTCGCCTGTGACGAGACCGGGTGCGTCCCAGCTCTCGGCCGCGGCCTCTGGCCAGAGTCGGTCGATGACGGCGTGGACGTCGCGCAGGGAGGGCATGCCACAAGGCTAGGGTGCGGAGCGGTCGGGCCGCGTCAGTGCGCGTGGTCGGATTCGACCGCGCGGATGGCGGCGTCCGACACGGATGCGTCGTCGTCGAGGTCCGCCGCGAGGTAGTCCTCGGACTCCGGCAGCCGGACGGTGATGCCCCCGTACTGCTCCACCTCGAGGGCGCCGTGCAGACCGGAGGCCGCGAGGACGTGGCCGCCCACGGTCCCGGTGGTGTCGACGAAGTGGGTGTGCAGCCCCGCGACGCTGATGCCCTGGAACGGCTTGGGCGCGACGAAGCCGACCAGCGTGCCCTCGACGGACTCCAGGTGCAGCTCCCGCTGGTCGTGCATGGCGTCGGCGAGGCGCAGGTAGGGCTTCGTCTGCGCGATCGGCTGGCGGAGCGTCAGCCGATCGAAGCGTCCCCGCACGCGGACGCCCAGGAACACGTTGTGGCTGGCGACCAGGCCGCGCACCGCCGCGAGCAGGGCGTCGAGCGACGGGACATCGTGCAGCGGCACCACGACGTCGGCGCGGAAGTGCGAGACCTCGACGAAGGCGACGCGGTCGTCGGGCTCGAGCACCAGGACCGACCCGTCCCCGCGGAACAGCCGGTGGACGCCGTCGAGGACGACGAGCTCCCCGTCCATCCGATCGCCGCAGCCCAGGCCGAAGTCGCCCGCGAGATCGACCTCGGAGCGGGACACGACGCCGTCGAAGAGACCGGCCAGCAGAGCGTCGACCAGGGAGAACTGCGTGATGAGGCCGCGAGAGGCGGTCGATGCGGGCATGCCCACAGTCTGGCGGAGCGGGACGGGGTGCCCTGGCCCCTGTTCGTGCCGGCGACGGCCTGAGCTCCGGAGGGGGAGCGGATCATCGAAAAGTCTCGGTGATCCGCCGCGATGGCTTCAACGCAGAAGAGCCGCCCCGGAGGGCGGCTCTTCTGTCTCGGTGGATCCGAGGGGATTCGAACCCCTGACCCCCTGCATGCCATGCAGGTGCGCTACCAGCTGCGCCACGGACCCGTTCGTCTTGCCTGTTCTGTTCCCTCCGCCCGGCGGAAGCAACTCGAATAATCTACAACACGAAGTGCGTCAGACGAAATCGAGAGCCGCCACCGGGCGTGTTCCTCAACTGGAGGCGGTCGAGGACTCCGCCACGACGGGCTGGTCGAGGGTGAACGGAACCGTCGGGCAGTCCTTCCAGAGGCGCTCGAGGGAGTAGTACATGCGGTCCTCCTCGTGGAAGACGTGGACGACGAGGTCGCCGAAGTCGATCAGGATCCAGCGGCCCTCCGAGCGGCCCTCGCGGCGCAGGGGCTTCCGCCCGGAGGCGATCAGCCGATCCTCGACCTCGTTGGCGATCGCGACGACGTTGCGCTCGGAGCGCCCGGTCACGAGCAGGAAGATGTCGACGAGCGGCAGCGGACCGGACACGTCGAGCGCGACCAGGTCCTCCCCGCCCTTGGAGTCGGCGGCGGTGGCCGCGATGTCGAGCAGGGCGCGGGCGGAATCGGTCGCAGTCATGAAGCCTTCAGTGTCGGGAGAGCGGATCAGAAGATGTTGAGGACGAAGCCGCCGATGAACAGCGCGATGGAGGCCACGAGGAGCACGGCCGCCGTGATGGCGAGCACCACGGGAGCGCTGATGCCGCGCTTCTTCTGCGGCGCGATCATGGCGGTGCCGGCGGCGTGCGTCGAGACGGCGCTCGACGCCCGGACGGGCTCGGAGTCGGCAGCGGGCTGCTCGCGGTCGATGCGGTCGACGTAGCGGTCCACATCGGGCGAGTCGTAGAGGTTGGGGTGCTGACCCGTCGAGCCGAGGCTGCGCGGGAGCTCGAAGGTGCCGGTGACGATGACCTCGCCGGTGTCGGCGCGGCCCTCGACGACGGCGCCCGCACCCGTGGTGGGCAGGATCAGCGCGTTGGTGGTCGTGACCGCGCCCGTCGAGGCGACTCCGCGGGCGATGAGCTCGTCGAAAGAGGCGTCGACCTCCTCCTTGGACTTGCTGTCGAGCTCCTCGGTGATGGCGAGGTGCTCGATCGGCGGCTGGAAGCTGCCCGTGATCTCGGTCGCCTTCTCCTCGCCGAGGTCGATCGAGCCGCCGACGGTGGCGAAGAGGGCGGTGTTGAGCTTCGGCTCGACAGGCCGCGGCTCCTCATCGGAGTCGTCGACCGCGGGCAGTGCCGCGGCCCGATCGACGGCTCCTTCGACGTCGGACGACTCGACGTCGGACGACTCGACGCCGGACGGCTCGACGGCGGACGACTCACCGGGGGTGGAAGCGCGGGACTGCTCGCCCTCCCCCGGGCCGTCGTCAGCAGCGGACGGCTCGTCAGCGGCGGCTGGCCCGGAGCCGGCCGGGACGTCGATGGCGGGCGCGGCGGCGAGCTTCTCGGCCTGCTGCTGGGCGTGCAGGGCACGCAGCTCGCGCCGGGTCAGGCTCGAGCGCTCGACGCCCTCCGGCAGGACGACCTCGAGGGCCGAGGTGCGGAGGTCGGGCTCGCGGGCGGGCTCGGCCTCGGGGGCGGCGATCCGCAGGGTCTGCGTGGGAGTGAGCACGGGCATGTCGCCCGCGGCGGTCACGGAGGCGGTGGCGGCTCGACGCGATGTCGTCGGCGCCGCTGCAGCGGGGGCGACCCCGGCCTCGCGGCGTTCGCGCTCGCGGATCTCGCGCCGGGTGAGCGGCTTCTCCTCGGGCTGGACTGTCATGGCGTGCTCCGATACAGGTGGTGCTTCGAGATGTACTGGACGACACCGTCGGGAACCAGGTACCAGACCGGATGACCCCGGTTCACGCGGCTCCGACAATCCGTCGAGGAAATCGCTAGCGCCGGAATTTCCAACAAGGATACGTCCTGCGCCGGCAATCCCGAAACGTTGAGCACATGGCCGGGCCGGCTCACCGCGACGAAGTGCGCGAGCTCCCAGAGCTCGTCGTAGTCCTTCCAGCTCAGGATCTGCGCGACGGCGTCGGCTCCGGTGATGAAAAAGAGCTCGGCGTCCGGGTGCGCGGCGTGGATGTCGCGCAGGGTGTCGATCGTGTACGTCGTCCCGATCCGGTCGACGTCGACCCGGCTCACCGTGAACCTCGGATTGGAGGCCGTGGCGATCACCGTCATGAGGTACCGGTGCTCGGCCGAGGTGACCGTCTTCTTGTGCCACGGCTGACCGGTGGGCACGAAGACCACCTCGTCGAGGTCGAACGACTGGGCGACCTCGGAGGCCGCCACGAGGTGCCCGTGGTGGATCGGGTCGAACGTTCCGCCCATCACGCCGATGCGGGGACGCCGGGGGTCTCCGCTGGCGGCGGACGTCACGAGCGCGGGGCCTCCGGACTAGTGGCCGTGGCCGTGCTGGTCGGCCTGCCCGGTGGTCTTGTGCGAGTGCCGGTTGGCGACGTCGCGGTAGCTCCACGTCACGAAGCCGAGACCGACGAACGCGACGGCGGCGATGAGGCCGAACACGATCGACGGGAACGGCAGCTCGACGTGGGTCGATGCTTCTGCCAGGACGGTCGTCACCAGGGACATTCGGTGCTCCTTGAAGTTCGGGGTGCCCGCGCGGGCGCTGTCGAGTCTACCCGGACGCCACTCGGGCTAGGCGCGGACCTGACCGGCCCCGCGCAGGAGCCACTTCGTGCTCGTCAGCTCGGGCAGTCCCATGGGACCGCGGGCGTGGAGCTTCTGGGTCGAGATCCCGACCTCGGCGCCGAAGCCGAACTCGCCGCCGTCGGTGAAGCGGGTCGACGCGTTGACCATGACGACGGCGGAGTCGACCTCCGCGAGGAAGCGCTCGGCGCTCGCGAGGTCGTTCGTGACGATGGACTCGGTGTGGTGCGTCGAGTAGCGGACGATGTGCTCCATCGCCGCGTCCAGGTCGTCGACGATCGCGACCGCGATGTCGAGAGAGTAGTACTCGGCCGACCAGTCCTCCTCGGTCGCGGCGACCGCCCCCGGATGCAGGGCCACGACCCGCTCGTCGCCGTGCACGGTGACCCCGGCGCGCTCGAGGCGTCCGAGCACCGCGGGGAGGAGCCGCTCGGCGGCGTCCCGGTGCACCAGCAGGGTCTCGAGGGCGTTGCAGGTGCTCGGGCGCTGGGTCTTCGCGTTGTGCACGATGTCGACGGCCCACTGCTCGTCGGCGGAGGCGTCGAGGAAGACGTGGACCACTCCGGCGCCCGTCTCGATGACCGGGACCGTGGACTCCGTGACGACGGACTCGATCAGCCCTGCGCTGCCCCGCGGCACCAGGACGTCGACGTAGCCGCGCGCGCGCATCAGCGCCTTCGCGCCCTCGCGACCGTGGTCGTCGACCGTCTGCACGAGCTCGCGCGGCAGTCCGACCGAGGCGATCGCCTCCTGCAGCAGCTCGACGAGGACGCGGTTGGTGTTCTCTGCGGCCGTTCCGCCCCGGAGGATCACCGCGTTGCCGCTCTTCAGGGCGAGGGCCGCGATGTCGATGGTCACGTTCGGCCGGGCCTCGTAGATCGCCCCGACGACGCCGAACGGCACGCGGACCTGCGTCAGCGAGGCGCCGTTGGGCAGGGCGGACCCGCGCACGGTCTGGCCGACGGGGTCGACGAGCCCCGCGACGGCGACGACCGCATCGGCGAGGGATCCGAGCCGCGCCTCGTCCAGGCGCAGCCTGTCCTGCAGGCCGGTGCTCATGCCGTTCTCGCGACCGTTCGCGAGGTCGAGCGCGTTGGCGGGGACGATCCGCGCCGCACCCTCGCGGACGGCGTCCGCGATCGCGAGGAGCGCGCGGTTCTTGAGGTCGGTCGTGGCGCTGCGGAGGGAGCGGGAGGCGGCGCGGGACGCGGCGAAGCGGTCGGTCAGCGCGGTGCGGTCGAGGGTCGTCTGCGGCATCCGCACAGTGTAGTGCGGGTGGGAGGCGGACGGACGGGGCCCCGGCACCCTGGTGGGTGCCGGGGCCCGAGGTCAGTCCTCGCGGTCGGGTTCGACGCCGTCCTCCTCGTCGGAGACGCGCCACACCCCGCCCTGGCGCTCCCGCTCGAGCTCTGCCCGGGCCGCGGCCTTGGCGTCCATCCGCTCGAAGTACTCGTCGCGGCGCTCGTTGCGCGTCTTGCGCTGGTTCTCGTCGAGCCGCATGTCGGTCCCGCGGGGGGCCGTCATCAACTCGGCTGTCGAGGTGAGCGTCGGCTCCCAGTCGAAGACGACTCCGTCGCCCCTGCCGATCACGACGGTGGAGCCGGCGACGGCGCCCGCTGCGAACAGGCCGTTCTCGACGCCGAGCTTGGCGAGCCGGTCGGCCAGGAACCCGACGGCCTCGTCGTTCGTGAAATCGGTCTGGGCGACCCAGCGCACCGGCTTCGTGCCGAGGACGCGGTAGACGTTGCCGTACGAGCCGCCCTCGACGCGGATCTCGAAGTCCTTCTCGTCGACCGCCCGCGGACGGATGGTGATGCGCTCGACCTGGGGCGCGGCGGCGAGCTCCGCCCGGTGCTGCTCGACGATCTCGGCCAGGGCGAACGTCAGCTGGCGCAGCCCCGCGTGGCTGACCGTGGAGATCTCGAAGACGCGGTAGCCGCGAGCCTCGAGGTCGGCACGGACGAAGGCGGCGAGCTCCTGGGCCTCGGGGACGTCGACCTTGTTCAGGGCGACGAGCTGGGGGCGCTCGAGCAGCGGGACCTGGCCCTCGCCGACCGGGTAGGCCGCGAGCTCGCCGAGGATGATGTCGAGGTCGGTGAGCGGGTCGCGACCGGGCTCGAGCGTGGCGCAGTCGAGGACGTGCACGAGGGCCGTGCACCGCTCGACGTGCCGGAGGAACTCGAGGCCGAGCCCCTTGCCCTCGCTGGCGCCCTCGATGAGGCCGGGGACGTCGGCGACGGTGTACCGCGACTCCCCCGCCTGCACGACGCCCAGGTTGGGCGCCAGAGTGGTGAAGGGGTAGTCGGCGATCTTGGGCTTCGCGGCCGAGATCGCGGCGACGAGGCTCGACTTGCCCGCGGAGGGGAAGCCGACCAGTGCCACATCGGCGACCGTCTTCAGCTCGAGGACGATGTCGCCCTCCCAGCCGGGGGTGCCGAGCAGCGCGAATCCGGGGGCCTTGCGCTTCGTCGTCGCGAGCGAGGCGTTGCCGAGACCGCCCTGACCGCCGGGGGCGATCACGAACCGCAGTCCGGGCTCGTCCATGTCGATGAGCTGCTCGCCCTCGGGCGACTTCACGACCGTTCCCACGGGCACCGGCAGTTCGAGGAGATCGCCGTTGCCGCCCGCGCGGTGATCGCCCATGCCGGGACCGCCGTTCGGCGAGGACTGGTGCGGGTGGCGGTGGTAGGCGAGGAGCGTCGTGACCTGCGGGTCCGCGACGAGGACGATGTCGCCGCCGTGACCGCCGTTGCCTCCGTCGGGGCCGGCGAGCGGCTTGAACTTCTCGCGGCGGACGGAGACGCAGCCGTTCCCGCCGTGGCCGGCACGCAGGTGCAGCGTGACGTTGTCGACGAAGGTGACCATGGTTGTTCTGTCCGTCCGATCGGGAGTGGAGGCGCCGGTGGGACCGTGCGCCGGGTGCCGAGCAGCGAGTGCCGCTGCAACGCGCAAGGGGCGAGCCGAAGCCCGCCCCTTGCGTCCTGTGCCTGCTCGGCCGAGGAGGCCGACCCTACTGGGCGGCCGCCACGATGTTGACGACCTTGCGGCCGCCCTTCGTGCCGAACTCGACCGCTCCGGCCGACAGGGCGAACAGGGTGTCGTCGCCACCGCGTCCGACGTTCGCGCCGGGGTGGAAGTGGGTGCCGCGCTGGCGGACGATGATCTCGCCTGCGTTCACGACCTGACCGCCGAAGCGCTTGACGCCGAGACGCTGCGCGTTCGAGTCACGACCGTTGCGAGTGGAGCTCGCGCCCTTCTTGTGTGCCATTTCTCATCTCCTCGAGACCGGGGGGGCCGCAGCCCCGTGCTGACGATCCGCGGTGCGATGGCTCGCTCCGCGGTCAGCGGTTACTTGATGCCAGTGACCTTCACGCGCGTGAGCTCCTGACGGTGCCCCTGGCGCTTCTTGTAGCCGGTCTTGTTCTTGAACTTCTGGATGACGATCTTCGGACCGCGGAGCTCTTCGAGCACCTCCGCGGTGACCGAGACCTTCTCGAGCGCCGAGGCGTCCGAGGTGATCGAGTCGCCGTCGACGAGCAGCACGGCAGCCAGCTGCACGGTGCCGTTCTCGTCGGCCTTGACGCGGTCCATCGTCACGATGGTGCCGACCTCGACCTTCTCCTGCCGACCGCCGGCGCGCACAACTGCGTAAACCACTTCTCGTACCTGTTTTCTCGTCTGGGCGGGGCAGTGCTCGTGGAGCGGATGCTCGTCAGCACTGCGCCGACCGGGGCTTGTATGGACGGGGCGGGGCCCCGTTTCTTTCCCGTCTCCCACACCGAACGAGGGAACCGGTACCGCGTCCCGCTCTCCGTGAGGAGTCGGACGACAACGGAAATCTGCGTGAGCGCATGGTTCGCGCCACACCAACGGTCAAGAGTACGGGATGGGAGGTCGGCGGTCAAACGGACACTCGGGTGAGCGCGTGTCCGCGGGGTCCGTGCTCCTGCGAGCCCGGCGTCCACGATCCGACGACCCCGTCACGATAGTGGACAGCGCGTCGGCCGGGGCGCAGGCGCGCCGCCTACGATCGACGGATGACGATCCTCCTGGATGCGGCGCGGTGGCCGGCCCACGACACGTTCTGGGCGCATCTCGTCAGCGACGAGTCGCTCGAGGAGCTCCACGCGTTCGCGCGTCGGAACGGAGTGCCGGAGCGCAGCTTCGACCTCGACCACTACGACGTGCCCGAGGAGCGGCGGGCCGAGCTGATCGCGGCCGGCGCGACCCCCGTCGCAGCCCGCGAGCTCGTCGAGCGGCTCCGGAGCAGCGGACTGCGCGTGAAGGGCCGGGACCGCGAGACCGAGAGGGCCCGGCGCCGGCTCTCGCCGGGCACCGGGCCCCGATGACGTCGTCCGCGCGAGCTACTGCTGCTCGGCGCGGCGCGGAGTCTGCTCCGGGATGACCGCGACGCCCGTCAGGGCCGCGGTGGTCACCCGGCGGCTCTTGGCGCGGCCCTGACCGGGCTCCTTCGGCGCGGGGAGCGCGTCGAGCACGGAGTCGAGCAGGTGCTCGGCGACCTCGCTGCGGACACGACGGCCCGCGGCCGCCGGGGCGGGCGGGATCGGGATGTCGAGGATCGGCACGACCGGCGCTTCGACCACGGCCGGAGCTGCGGCCTCCGTCGACGGCGCGTCAGCGGGCGCGTCGGCGCTCTCCTGGCGCGGCTCCCGGTCGCGTCCCCTGCGGCGGCGCTCGCCCCGAGCGGGACGCTCCGACCGTCGCGAGGACTCGCGGGGAGCGGACTGCTCGGACGGCTCCGTCTCCGGTGCCGACGCCTCGACGAGCGCCGACTCGGCGGAGGCCTCGTCGACCAGTGCTGCAGCCTCCTCCGCCGCCTGGCGCACGTTCGCCGGGTGGATGGTGCTCGCAGCGATCTGCGCGAGGGCGTTCTTGGCGTCGTCGGTGATGGCGTGGGTGCTGACGGGCTTCGCGGCGGCGCCCTGGCCGTTCTGGCCGTTCGACCCCGAGGAGCCGTTCTGACGGGGCGAGCCGCCGGGCGCGCCCTCCCCCGAGCGGCCGCCGCGGCGGCGCTCCTGCTGCGGTGCGGCGGTGGAGCGGTGCTTGACCACGGGATCGTGCTGCACGATCACTCCGCGGCCGGCGCAGACCTCGCAGTTCTCGCTGAAGGTCTCGAGCAGGCCGAGACCGAGCTTCTTGCGGGTCATCTGCACGAGGCCGAGCGAGGTCACCTCGGCCACCTGGTGCTTGGTGCGGTCGCGGCTGAGGCACTCGACCAGACGGCGCAGCACGAGGTCGCGGTTGGACTCCAGGACCATGTCGATGAAGTCGACGACGATGATGCCGCCGATGTCGCGCAGCCGGAGCTGGCGCACGATCTCCTCGGCGGCCTCGAGGTTGTTCTTGGTGACCGTCTCCTCGAGGTTTCCGCCGGAGCCGACGAACTTGCCGGTGTTGACGTCGACGACCGTCATGGCCTCCGTGCGGTCGATGACCAGCGAGCCGCCGCTGGGCAGCCACACCTTGCGCTCGAGCGCCTTCTCGATCTGCTCGGTGATGCGGAACTCGTCGAAGGCGTCCTGCTCGCCGGAGTAGATTTCGACCCGCTCGAGCAGGTCGGGGGCGACCTGGCTGAGGTAGAGCTCGATGGTCTCGCGGGCGTCGTCCCCGGCGATGACCATCTTCTCGAAGTCCTCGTTGAAGACGTCGCGGACGATCTTGATCAGCAGATCGGGCTCGCTGTGCAGGAGCGCCGGCGCCTGCCCCGTCGCGGCCTTCTCGCTGAGCGCCGTCCACTGCGCGGTGAGGCGCTCGACGTCGACGGTCAGCTGCTCCTCGGTGGCGCCCTCGGCCGCCGTGCGCACGATGACGCCGACGTTCTCGGGGAGGACCTCCTTGAGGATCTTCTTCAGGCGCGCGCGCTCGGTGTCGGGGAGCTTGCGCGAGATGCCGTTCATCGAGCCGTTGGGCACGTAGACGAGGTAGCGGCCCGGGAGCGAGATCTGGCTCGTGAGGCGGGCGCCCTTGTGGCCGACGGGGTCCTTCGTGACCTGGACGAGGACGCGGTCGCCGGGCTTGAGGGCCAGCTCGATGCGGCGGGGGCCGCCGGGGTTCGCCGCGGCGTCCCAGTCGACCTCGCCGGAGTAGAGGACGGCGTTGCGTCCGCGTCCGATGTCGACGAACGCCGCCTCCATGCTGGGGAGGACGTTCTGCACGCGGCCGAGGTAGACGTTGCCGATGAGGGACGCCTCCTGCGAGCGGGCGACGTAGTGCTCGGCGAGGACGCCGTCCTCGAGGACGCCGATGCGGATGCTGTCCTGCTTCGAGCGGACGACCATCACGCGATCGACGGCTTCGCGGCGGGCGAGGAACTCGGACTCGGTGACGACGGTACGGCGTCGGCCGGCGTCGCGGCCGTCGCGGCGGCGCTGCTTCTTGGCCTCGAGACGGGTGGAGCCCTTGATGCGCTGGGGCTCGGTGATGAGCTCGGGCTCGCGCTGCTCCCGCTGCTCGCGGGGCTGACGGACCCGGACGACGGTGTTCTCGGGGTCGTCCGACCCTCCGCGGTCGCTCTCGCCGCTGCGACGGCGCGAGCGCCGCCGGACGGACCCCTGCTCCTCGGCCGGCGCCTCGCGCTCCTCCCGGACCCCGAGCGGCGCTCCGCGCGGAGGGAGAGGGGCGAGCTCGACGTAGTCGGGCAGGTCGGGAGCCTGGAACAGGAGCGACGTGCTCGGCAGCGCGGGACGCGTCGGGCGCGACTCCTCCTGCGCGGCGGGCGTGACGGGGACGGCGTTGAAGAACGCCGGTCCCTGCGCCTCGCTCGTCGCCTCGTCGGGCGTCTCCTGGCCGGTCGTGTCGGTCTCGTCGGTATCGATGATCGTTCCCCCTGTCGCTGGCGCGCTCGACTCGGTCCGCCGGGTCGCCCGGCGGCCACCGAAGAGGCGGCTGATCTTCTTGGCCCCGCTGCGGGGCTCGTCGCGGTCCGGATCGGATCCGCTCGAACTCTTGTCTTCCACCATTGCTGGTGCACTCCTCGGCCGGGTCGTCCGCCGCGCCTTCCTACCCGGATCTCTCCTCGTGCGAGGGGCCGCCTGGGGCCCGTCGCGAATCCTTCCGCTCCCCCGGTCCGGTCGCTCACGTGGCGCAGGACTCTGGGTGCAGCTTCACTCTCGGAACTGACTATCCGACACGTGCTCCGTCTCGCTGCGACCGTCGGTCGCGTCGTGGTGGAGCGGGTGACCCGTCGCGTCCATTCGCGGAACGCGGTCGATCTCCTGTGGCCCGGTGTTCGCCCGGTAAACCTTCTGGTGCCGGTGCGGGATGTTCCGGACCGACGGCTCCGATTATCGCACGCATTCCCAGAGGCGCCGATTCGGCCCGTGCGATAATCCCCCGATGTCCGACGCCCCCACCACTCGACGCCCGATCCTGTTCGCCGCACTGCTCATCGTGCTGGGGATCGTGGGCTGGATCGCGGCGTTCGCACTGACACTCGACAAGTTCGCTGCGCTGACCGATCCGTCGACCGAGCTCGGGTGCGACTTCAGCATCCTGGTGCAGTGCAGTGCGAATCTCGACTCGCCGCAGGGCGCCGTCTTCGGCTTCCCGAATCCGCTCATCGGGGTCGCGGCCTGGATCGCGCCGGTCGTGGTCGGTGCGGGCCTGCTCGCGGGCGCACGGTTCGACCGCTGGTTCTGGGCGGTGTTCAACCTGGGCTTCGTCTTCGCGCTCGGATTCGTGATCTGGCTGATCTCGCAGAGCGTCTTCCTGCTCGGCACGCTGTGCCCGTGGTGCATGCTCACCTGGTCGGTGGTCATCCCGGGCTTCTGGCTCGTGACCCTCCGGAACCTCCGTGAGGGCGTCTTCCCGGTTCCGGCGCCCGTCCGCCGCTTCGCCGGGGCCGCCTACGGCTGGGTCCCGTTCATCACGATCCTCTGCTACCTCGCGATCGCCGTCATCGCCCAGCTCCGCCTGGACGTCCTCTCGTACCTCTGAGCCGCGGAGGGGCGTGCGTCCCGTGGATCTCGAGACGCCCGTTGCGCGGGCTACTCGATCACCAAGGGGCGGCGCGGGGGCGAGTCGGTGGACGGCATCTCTGCACGCCGTCCGCTGCCCGGCTCCGCAGTATCGCGGAAACGACGAAGGGCACCCCGGACGAATCCGAGGTGCCCGTCCCCGGATCGCCGAGCAGCGCGAGGCGTATCCGGGAAAGCGCGTCCGAGCGCTTTCCCGTCGCCGGAGGCGCGACGCTCTGCGTATCGGGACCGCCTCCGAGAACCGACCGCGGTTCCGCGGATCACCGCGGAACACCGCGGAGCGCGAGCTCTCGCGGCGGTTCGGCGTCAGCCGAACCAGAGCGAGAGCTCGCGCTCCGCGGATTCCACACTGTCCGAGCCGTGCACCACGTTCTGCTGGACCTTCAGGCCCCAGTCCCGGCCGAGGTCGCCGCGGATGGTGCCGGGAGCCGCGGTGGTCGGGTCGGTCGTGCCGGCGAGGGAGCGGAAGCCCTCGATGACGCGGTCGCCGGCGATGCGGATGGCGACGATCGGACCGCTCTCCATGAACTCCACGAGCGGCTCGTAGAACGGCTTGCCCTCGTGCTCCGCGTAGTGCGCGCCGAGCAGGTCGCGGTCGGCCTCCACGAGCTTGATGTCGACGAGCGAGTAGCCCTTCGCCTCGATGCGGCGGAGGATCTCTCCGGTGAGGTTGCGCGCGACTCCGTCGGGCTTGACGAGGACGAGGGTCTCCTGGATGGCCATGATTCAGCGGTCTCCTTCGGTGGGGTCGGTGGTCCCGGCCGCCGGAGGGCGCGCCTGGGCGTCGAGGCGGGTGCCTGTCACGATGCAGTAGGTCCAGAGCGCCACGAAGGCCGCGCCGATGACGAACATGATCGGGACGAGCAGACCCGAGGCAACGATAACGAACTGCAGCACCCAGCCGATCCTGATGCCGAGCGGGCGGTCGAGGAGCCGGAGCGTCGCGAGCATGGCGAGGCAGACGACTCCGCCGCCCACCAGGACCACGACCGGATCGCCGACCTTGAGCCCGAACGCGACCAGGGTCGCGAGGAACACGATGACGACCTCGAAGCCGAGCACGATCGAGGCGAGGCTCTCGCGGACCGTCCTGCTGCGGCGCGGCCGCCCGGCCCTCACGAGCCCTGCCAGTTCTCGTCGCGGGCGACCGTGAGCGCCCGGCCGACGAGGGTGAGCGAGCCCGTGATCACGAGGGCGCCCTTCTCGGTGCGGGCGGCGAGGAGGCGACCAGCGGTGAGCGCCGCGTCCGGATCCTCCGCCACGCGCACCGACTCCGCCGGGAAGACGGTGCGCGCGACTGCGGCGAGGTCGTCGGCCGCCAGCGCCCTGTCGCTCGGAGCCCGGGTGACGATGAGCTCGTCGACGACCGGGCGCAGAGCCTGCAGGATGCCCTCGGCGTCCTTCTCGGCCAGGACGCCGAGCACCGCCGTGACCCGGTCGAAGTCGAAGTAGCGGCCCAGAGCGGCGGCGAGGGAGGCGGCGCCGTGCGGGTTGTGCGCGGCGTCGACGACGGTACGGGGCGACGCTCCGACGATCTGGAGACGTCCGGGCGAGGTCGCCGCTGCGAGCCCCTCGTCGAGCACGTCGCCGGTGAGCTCCTGCGAGCCCCCGCCGATGAACGTCTCGACGGCGGCGATCGCGACGGCCGCGTTCTCGGCCTGGTGGTCGCCGAAGAACGGCAGCAGGAGCTGGTCGTAGGTCGTGGCGAGTCCGCGCACCGAGACGAGCTGCCCGCCGACCGCGACAGTGGTCGAGACGACGTCGAACTCGGCGCCCTCGAAAGCGATCGAGGACTCGGTGGCCTCGGCGGCGTGCCGCAGGACGGCCTCGGCCTCGGGCGTCTGACGTGCCGAGACGACCGAGGCGAGGGGCTTCACGATGCCCGACTTGGTCCGCGCGATCTCCTCGATGCTCGAGCCGAGACGTTCCGTGTGATCGAGTGCGATGGGGGTGAACACGGCCACCTGCGCGTCGGCGACGTTGGTCGAGTCCCACTCGCCGCCCATCCCGACCTCGACGACCGCGACATCGACCGGAGCGTCGGCGAAGGCCGCGTAGGCGAGCACCGTGATCGCCTCGAAGAACGACAGCGGGGGCTCGTCCTGCTCGGCCAGCTCGGCGTCGGTCATGCGGATGTAGGGCTCGACGTCCTGCCAGTTCGCGACGAGGCTCTCGTCCGAGATCGGCTCCCCGTCGATGACGATGCGCTCGTTGAAGCGCTCGAGGTGCGGGCTGGTGAACAGCCCCACCCGCAGTCCGTGCGCGCGCAGCAGGCTCTCGATCATCCGGCTGGTGGAGGTCTTGCCGTTGGTGCCCGCGATCTGGATCACCGGGTACGCGCGCTGGGGGTCGCCGAGGATCTCGACGGCCCGCCGCGTCGGCGCGAGCCGCGGACGCACGTTCGCCTCGCCGAGCCGCTCGAGCAGGGCGCTGTAGACCGCCTCAGCGGCGACGCGGTCGGAGTCGTTCCCGAACGGATCAGACATCGGCGGCCTCGACCTTCTCGACGCGGATGATGGCGGTGCCGGCCGGTCCGAAGGCGACCGCGCCCTCTCCGCCCTCGAGGGCGACCGTCAAGGGGGTGAAGGCGGACCCGGTCGCGAGCGTCTCCTCGGCGATCCAGGTGCCGTGCGGCGCGAGCGCGGCGAGGCTGACCTCGTCGAGCATGACGTCGAGGACGATGCGGTCGCTGACGTCGAGCCCGGCCGACTTGCGGGCGTCCTGCACCGCGCGGATGAGGTCGCGGGCCAGGCCCTCGGCCTCGAGCTCCGGCGTGGTCGCCGTGTCGAGCAGGACGAATCCGCCGCGGGGCAGCAGGGCGATGGCGCGGTCGTCCGCTCCGGATCCCGCGACCTCGAGGGTCAGCTCGTACTCGCCCTCGACGAGCTCGACGCCGCCGGCGGTGACGACGCCGTCGATCTCGCTCCAGTCACCGGCCTTGGCGGCCCTGATGACGGTCTGGACGCCGCGGCCCAGGCGGGGACCCGCGGCCCGCGCGTTCACCGACAGCCGGGAGGTGACTCCGTAGTCGGCGGCGCTCGAGTCGACCAGCGGCACGAGCGCGACCTCCTTCACGTTCAGCTCGTCGCGCAGGATCGCCTCGAAGGGCGCCAGCTCGGCGGCGTCGGCGACGACGACGGTCAGGCGCGCGAGCGGCAGGCGCACGCGGAGCCCGGCCTGCTTGCGGAGCGAGAGCGCCGTGGACGAGATCCCGCGGACGGCGTCCATCGCGTGGACGAGGGACTCGTCGACGGGGAACTCGTCCGCGCTCGGCCAGTCGGTGAGGTGGACGCTGCGGCCGCCCGTCAGGCCCTGCCAGATCTCCTCGGAGACCAGCGGGAGCAGCGGAGCGGCGACCCGGGTCACGGTCTCGAGGACGGTGAAGAGCGTGTCGAACGCCTCCGCTCCCCCGCCCTCGGCGTCGACGCCCTGCCAGAACCGGTCGCGGGACCGGCGGACGTACCAGTTGGTCAGCACGTCGGCGAAGTCGCGCAGCGCGGCGGCCGCGAGGGTCGAGTCGAGCGCCTCGAGGTGACCGGTGACCATCTCGATCAGGTCGTGCGTCTTGGCGAGCAGATAGCGGTCGAGGACGTCCTCGGAGTCGGTGCGGCGGGTCGCCGAGTAGCCCTCGTCACCGGACGCGTTCGCGTACAGCGAGAAGAAGTACCAGGTGCTCCAGAGCGGCAGCAGGACCTGGCGCACGCCCTCGCGGATCCCCTCCTCGGTGACGACCAGATTGCCGCCGCGCAGCACCGGACTCGACATCAGGAACCAGCGCATCGCGTCGGAGCCGTCGCGGTCGAAGACCTCGGCGACGTCGGGGTAGTTGCGCAGCGACTTCGACATCTTCTGGCCGTCGTTGCCGAGCACGATCCCGTGGCTGACGACGTTGCGGAAGGCGGGACGGTCGAAGAGCGCCGTCGAGAGCACGTGCAGCGTGTAGAACCAGCCGCGCGTCTGCCCGATGTACTCGACGATGAAGTCGGCCGGGTTGTGCGAGTCGAACCAGTCGGCGTTCTCGAACGGGTAGTGCACCTGCGCGAAGGGCATCGAGCCCGAGTCGAACCAGACGTCGAGGACATCGGTGATCCGGCGCATCGTCGAGCGCCCCGTCGGGTCGTCGGGATTCGGGCGTGTGAGCTCGTCGATGAAGGGGCGGTGCAGATCCTGCGGACGCACGCCGAAGTCGCGCTCGAGCTCGTCGAGCGAGCCGTAGACGTCCATGCGCGGGTACTCGGGGTCGTCGCTCTTCCACACCGGGATCGGCGAGCCGAAGTAACGGTTGCGGCTGATCGACCAGTCGCGCGCGCCCGAGAGCCACTTGCCGAACTGGCCGTCCTTGACGTTCTCCGGGACCCAGGTGATGTCCTGGTTGAGCTCCTCCATGCGGTCGCGGAACGCGGTCACCCGCACGAACCAGCTCGAGACGGCCTTGTAGATCAGCGGGTTCCGGCAGCGCCAGCAGTGCGGGTACGAGTGCTCGTAGCTCGCCTGGCGCAGCAGCCGGTGCTGCGCCTTGAGCAGCTGGGTCAGCGGCTTGTTCGCCTCGAAGACCTGCAGGCCGGCGACCTCCGCGATCTGCGGGAGGAAGCGGCCGCCGTCGTCGACGGAGATGATGACGGGGATGCCCGCCGCCTCGCAGACCTTCTGGTCGTCCTCGCCGTAGGCGGGCGCCTGGTGCACGATGCCCGTGCCCTCGGTCGTGGTGACGTAGTCGGCGACGAGGATGCGCCACGCGTTCTGCGTGCCCCAGGCCTCGGTGTCGGCGTAGTGGTCCCAGAGCCGGTCGTAGCTGACGCCCTCGAGCTCGCGCCCGCGCAGGGTGCGCGAGACGGCGGCGCGGGCGGACTCGGCGTCGTCGTAGCCCAGGTCCTTCGCGTAGGCGCCGACCTGATCGATCGCCAGGAGGTACTCGGCCGAGAGCTCGCGCTCCTCCGGCTCGCCCTTGCCGTCGGCGGCACCGTTCGGGCCTGCGGCCAGCACCGCGTACTCGATGTCCGGGCCGACGGCCAGCGCGGCGTTGGTCGGCAGGGTCCACGGGGTGGTCGTCCAGGCGAGCGCGCGCACGGCGGTGAGGCTCAGCGCCTCCGCCGTCTCGCCGACCAGCGGGAACGTGACCGTCACCGTCTGGTCCTGGCGCATCTTGTAGACGTCGTCGTCCATCCGCAGCTCGTGGTTCGAGAGCGGGGTCTGGTCGCGCCAGCAGTACGGGAGGACGCGGTAGCCCTCGTAGGCGAGGCCCTTGTCGTAGAGCTGCTTGAACGCCCAGATGACGGACTCCATGAAGGAGGGGTCGAGCGTCTTGTAGTCGTTCTCGAAGTCGACCCAGCGCGCCTGGCGGGTGACGTAGTCCTGCCACTCCCCCGTGTAGCGCAGCACCGACTCCTTCGCCGCGGCGTTGAACGCGGCGATGCCCATCTCCTCGATCTGGGACTTGTCGGTGATGCCGAGCTGGCGCTCCGCCTCGAGCTCGGCGGGCAGGCCGTGGGTGTCCCAGCCGAAACGGCGGTGCACCTGCTTGCCGCGCATCGTCTGGAAGCGGGGGAAGAGGTCCTTCGCGTACCCGGTCAGCAGGTGGCCGTAGTGCGGCAGCCCGTTGGCGAACGGAGGGCCGTCGTAGAACACCCACTCAGGGGCGCCCTCGCGGGAGCGGATCGACTCCTGGAAGGTGTCGTCGGCCTTCCAGTAGGCGAGCACCTTCTCCTCGATCTCGGGGAAGCGCGGCGAAGCGGCCACCCCGCGGCCGAAGGCGGAGCCGGACGCGTCGGCGTCACCGGGGGTGGGCGGGGTCAAGGGATAGGTCACGTGCGATCTCCTGGCAGTGATGCTGGGCTGCACGAGGACGGCCCGCCCGGATCTGTCAGCCCGGGCCGGGGTCGCGGTACCACCTCGCTTGGACCGCTCCTCGGCGCGAGCCTCGGAGACGTTCCCACTCGATCGGCTGTCACGGGCCGTACCCGTCCGGTTCTACTGGGCGCAGGCCTGAGCCGACGCCGTTCTTCCGGAGACTCGCCGGTGATGGCCGGGTCGAAGTCGTTGAGGGATATCGTAGCGCGTCGAGCGGATGCGGAGCGGGAGCGATCATGGCGGGTGCGACGGGCAGAGGACGCCCCAGGGCCTCGTCGCGCTCGATGCTCGAGGACGCCGCACTCGACCTGTTTTTGGAGCAGAGCTACGCCGGCACGACCGTCGAGCACATCGCCCAGCGGGCCGGGGTCTCGCGGAACACCTTCTTCAACTACTTCGAGTCCAAGAGCGACGTGTTCTGGGTGCTCGTCGACGACCGCCTGTCCGAGCTGCCCGCCGCGCTCGCCGCGACCGACCCCGAGCGGCCCGCGATGGACGGACTGCGCGACGCGCTGCTGGCGGTCGGCGCCGGCTTCGGCCCCTCCTCCGTGCCGTGGGCGCTCACCCAGAGCGCTCTCATCGGCAGCGTGCACGAGCTCCAGGCGTCCGCGCTCTCCCGCCTCGCCCGGCAGGCCGCGATCGTGGCGGCGTTCATCGAGCAGCGGGCCTCGCGTCCGCTGCCCACGCACCTGACCCGGGCGATCGCCTACGCGAGTGTCGGAGCGGCCGTGGCCGCGGTGCAGGCCTGGGCCGCGGCGGGTCCGACACGCGGCGAGCTGGTGCCGTACCTCGACGAGGCGCTCGCCCCGATCCGCGCGGGCTTCGCCCCCGTCGTCGACTGACCCCGCCCGGCTCCCGCACCGCGACACCGCGGTAGGATCGGCGCGGCCGGTGAGCGATCCGCTCCAGCGCCGCCATCCAGGCATCATCACCACCGACACGGTGCCGCCCATATCGAACCGGAGAATCATGACCTTCGCCGACCGCCTCCCCGCGAAGCCTGCCCTCGAGGGCCTCGAGAGCAAGTGGGGCCTCGTCTGGCAGACCGACGGGACCTACCGGTTCGACCGCACCGGTCTCACCCGCGCCGACGTCTACTCGATCGACACCCCGCCCCCGACCGCCTCCGGCTCGCTGCACATCGGGCACGTCTTCTCGTACACGCACACCGACGTCGTCGCGCGCTTCCAGCGCATGCGCGGCCGCAAGGTCTTCTACCCGATGGGCTGGGACGACAACGGCCTGCCCACCGAGCGCCGCGTGCAGAACTACTACGGGGTCCGCTGCGACCCGACGCTCCCCTACGAGGCCGGCTTCACGCCTCCGTTCGAGGGGGGCGACAACAAGAGCAGCAAGGCGGCCGATCAGAAGCCGATCTCGCGACGCAACTTCATCGAGCTCTGCGAGCGCCTGACCGTCGAGGACGAGAAGCAGTTCGAGGACCTCTGGCGCACCCTCGGCCTCTCGGTCGACTGGTCGCAGAGCTACCGCACCATCGGCGAGGAGTCGCAGGCCGCGTCGCAGCGCGCGTTCCTCCGGAACCTCGCGCGCGGCGAGGCGTACCAGGCCCAGGCCCCGACCCTGTGGGACATCACGTTCCGAACCGCGGTCGCGCAGGCCGAGCTGGAGGACAAGGAGCAGCCCGGCGCCTACCACCGGATCGGGTTCCACCGCGACGGCGGAGACGACGTCTTCATCGAGACGACCCGGCCCGAGCTCCTCCCGGCCTGCGTCGCGCTCGTCGCGCACCCCGATGACGAGCGGTACCAGCCGCTCTTCGGGACGACCGTCCGCACCCCGCTCTTCGACGTCGAGGTGCCGGTGCTCGCGCACCACCTCGCGCAGAAGGACAAGGGCTCGGGCATCGCCATGATCTGCACCTTCGGCGACGTCACGGACGTCGTCTGGTGGCGCGAGCTCGATCTGCCCAACCGCGCGATCATCGGCTTCGACGGACGCATCGTGTCGGAGGCGCCCGCGGCGATCACCAGCGACGCCGGTCGCGAGGCGTACGCGCAGCTCGCGGGCAAGACGGTCTTCTCGGCCAAGCAGGCCGTCGTCGCGCTCCTCACGGAGTCGGGCGAGATGACGGGCGAGCCGCGCCCCATCACGCACCCCGTGAAGTTCTTCGAGAAGGGCGACAAGCCGCTCGAGATCGTCTCGACCCGGCAGTGGTACCTCGTCAACGGGGCGCGGGACGCCTCTCTGAAGGAGCGCCTCCTGGAGCTCGGGCGCGACGTCCGCTTCGTGCCGGAGTTCATGCGCGTGCGCTACGAGAACTGGGTGAACGGCCTCTCGGGCGACTGGCTGGTCTCGCGTCAGCGCTTCTTCGGCGTGCCGATCCCCGTCTGGTACCCGCTCGACGGCGACGGCAACCCCGTCTTCGACCGGCCGCTGGTGCCGGAGGAGTCGGCGCTGCCGGTCGACCCGTCCTCGGACCCCGCACCCGGCTACTCGGAGGACCAGCGCGGCGTGCCGGGCGGATTCCAGGGCGAGCTCGACGTGATGGACACGTGGGCGACCTCCTCCCTCACCCCGCAGCTCGCCGGCGGCTGGGAGCGGGACGACGAGCTCTGGCAGCTGGTCGCGCCCTACGACCTGCGACCCCAGGGCCAGGACATCATCCGCACCTGGCTCTTCTCGACCCTGCTGCGCTCGCAGCTCGAGGACTCGCGCGCGCCGTGGGGCAACGCGACGATCTCGGGCTTCATCGTCGATCCGGACCGCAAGAAGATGTCGAAGTCCAAGGGCAACGTCGTCACTCCGGCCGGGATGCTCGAGCAGCACGGCTCGGACGCCGTGCGCTACTGGGCCGCCTCGTCGCGCCTGGGCACCGACGCGGCCTTCGATCCGCAGAACCCGACGCAGATCAAGATCGGCCGACGCCTCGCGATCAAGGTGCTGAACGCGGCCAAGTTCATCCACGGCTTCGCGCAGACCCCGGGTGCGGAGGTGACCGACCCGCTCGATCTGAGCATGCTCGCGACCCTCGACGCCGTGGTGGCGGAGGCGACGACCGCGCTCGAGAACTACGACCACGCCCGGGCTCTCGAGACGACGGAGGCGTTCTTCTGGACGTTCTGCGACGACTACCTCGAGCTCGTGAAGGAGCGCGCCTACGGTGAGGACGGCGCCTCGGCCGCGGCCGCGCTGCACCTCGCCCTCGACGCTCTGCAGCGCCTGTTCGCTCCGTTCATCCCCTTCGCGACAGAGGAGACCTGGTCGTGGTCGCACGACGGATCGATCCACTCGCAGCCGTGGCCCGAGCAGTCCGGTCTCGGCGGCGACCCCGCGGTCCTCACCGCCGCCAGCACGGTCCTCACCGCGATCCGACGCGCCAAGACCGACGCGAAGGCCTCGCAGAAGACCCCGGCCCGCTCCGCCGTCGTCACGGCTCCGGCGGAGCTCGTGTCGGCCCTGCGCCTGGCCTCCGGCGACATCGCCGCGGTCGGCCGGATCGCCGCCCTCGAGTTCGCCGAGGGTGGCACACTGGCCGTGGACATCGAGCTCGAGACCGAGGCGTAGCAGCTCGCGGGCGGGCGCCGGAGCCCCGGCGCCCGCCTCCCGGACCACCGACGAGAGGACGCACAGGATGCAGCTCGGAACACGCTGGGCCCTCGGCGGCGAACCGCCGCAGACCCTTCCGGAGATCGTCGTCACCGCTCTGCGCGACGTCGAGCAGGAGCTCGTCACGGCCGGCACGGACACTTCCGACTGGCGCTGGCAGCTGACCTGGCTCGAGGGGAAGCCGGTGCTCGAGCTCGACGACGGCACCACCGTCACCTACCGTCCCGACGAGGACGCCGCCTACATCACGCAACCGCAGGGACGCGTCGAGGGCGAGGACGACGACTGGGGCTGACCCGGTTCCCCGGCGCCTAGGCTCGCAGGGTGAGCGCCTCCGATCCCGTCGCCGTCCTCCTCGAGCCGAGCACGCTCCCCCACGGGCTGCCCGATTTCGCCGCCGTCGATCCGGAGGCGTACCGCCCCGCGTTCGAGGAGGCGCTGCGTCGGCATCGCGCCGAGATCGACGCGATCGCGTCCTCGGAGGAGGCGCCGAGCGTCGAGAACACCCTGGTGGCGCTCGAGCGCTCCGGTCGCGCGCTGCGCCGGGTGAGCGCGGTGTTCTTCACGGTGTGCGCCTCCGATCGGACGCCGCTCACCGATGCCCTCGAGCAGGAGCTCGCTCCACTGCTCTCGGCCCACAGCGATGCGGTCACCCTCGATCCCCGCCTGTACGCGCGCCTGCGCGAGCTGGGCGAGCGGCGCGGCGAGCTCGCCCTCGACGACGAGACCGCGTACCTGCTCGAGCGTGTGCTGTCGGGCTTCGAGCGCGCCGGAGCGCTGCTGGACGACGCCGGCAAGGAGCATCTGAGCGAGCTCAACGAGCGCCTGTCGACGCTGACCACCCTGTTCGAGAAGAACCTGCTGGCCGAGTCGAACGCGCGCGCGGTTCTGCTCGACGACGCCTCCGCGCTCGACGGTCTCGACTCCTCCGAGGTCTCCGCGGCCGCCCGTGCCGCTGCGGACCGCGGCCTCGACGGCGTTCTGGTGACGCTCCCGCTGTACTCGGGCCACCCGTGGCTCGCGCGCCTGCGGGACCGCGGCGTGCGCGAGCGGATCCTCCGCGCCTCCGTCGGTCGTGCGAGCGAGGGAGGCGAGCACGACAACCGCGAGGTCCTGCAGGACATCGTCGCGCTGCGCGCCGAGCGCGCCCGGCTGCTCGGCTTCTCCTCGCACGCGGACTTCGTCGTGTCGGGTCAGACGGCCGGCTCGCCCGCGCGCGTCCGTGCGCTCCTCGAGGAGCTCGCTGAGCCGGCGGCCCGGAACGCCCGGCGGGAGCTGGCGCGCATGCAGACCCTCGCGGACGAGGAGCAGGACGCGGCGGGCGCTCCCCGTTTCACCCTCGCGGCGTGGGATCGCGCGTACTACGAGGAGCGGGTGCGCTCGGCCTCGTACGCCGTCGACGCGAGCGCACTGCGCCCCTTCTTCGAGCTCGAGCGGGTGCTGCACTCCGGCGTCTTCGCCGCGGCGACGGGCCTCTACGGTCTGCGCTTCCAGGAGCGGAGCGACCTGGTCGGCTACAGCCGCCACGTCCGCGTCTTCGAGGTCCTCGAGGAGGACGGACAGCCGCTCGGGCTCTTCCTCTTCGACCCCTTCACCCGCGACTCCAAGCGCGGGGGCGCCTGGATGAACTCGCTGTCCGCGCGCACGAGCCTGCTCGGCGACTCCGCCGTCGTCGTCAACAACCTGAACCTCTCGGCACCCGGTGAGGACGAGCCCGCCCTGCTGAGCCTGGACGAGGTCGGCACGCTCTTCCACGAGTTCGGCCACGCACTGCACGGCCTCCTGGCGGCGGTCCGCTACCCGCGGTTCGGTGGGACGAGCGTCTACCGCGACTTCGTGGAGTTCCCGAGCCAGGTCAACGAGATGTGGGTCCTGCGGCCCGAGCTCCTGTCCGAGTACGCCCGTCACGTGGACACCGGTGAGCCGCTCGCTCCCGAGGTCCTCGCGCGGCTCGAGGCGTCCTCGCTCTGGGGTGAGGGCTTCGCCACGACCGAGTACCTCGCGGCGGCGCTGCTCGACCTCGCCTGGCACGAGCGGGAGGACGGGGCGGAGCGCACGGACGTGCTCGCCTTCGAGCAGGACACCCTGCGCCGGGCCGGCCTCCTCATCACCGCGATCCCGCCCCGGTACGGCAGCACCTACTTCGCTCACGTCTTCTCGGGCGGGTACTCGGCCGGCTACTACTCCTACATCTGGAGCGAGATCCTCGACGCCGACACCGTCGAGTGGTTCGACGAGAACGGCGGCCTGGACCGCGCAGCCGGAGAGCGCTTCCGGCGCGGGATCCTCGGGATCGGCGGGTCGCGCGACCCGCTCGACGCCTACCGCGTCTTCCGAGGGCGGGACGCGCGGACCGAGCCGCTGCTGCGTCGCCGAGGACTGCTCCCCCGCGCCTGAGACCCTGCCACGGCGTCAGCGGGAGGGACCGCTCGCCGTGGAACCAGCCACACGAGCACGACGAGACCGACCACCAGGCCCCAGAAGGCCGAGCCGATCCCGGCGACACTCGTGCCGGAGGCCGTCACGAGCAGCGTGGCTGCCGCGGGGAGCCTCAACCGGCTCTCCTCCACGACCGCCTGGACGGCCGAGACGAAGACTCCCAGCAGGGCCAGGCCCGCGACGGCCTCGATCAGGAGCGGGCTCGCGGAGGAGACGAGCGCGGCGGCCGCGCCCGCCACGAGGCCGAGGACCAGGTACGACGCACCGGCCGACACCGAGGCGATCCAGCGCCGCTCGGGCCGAGGGGACGCCTCGGGACCCGCGGTCAGCGCCGCGCTCAGCGCCGCGAGGTTGATCGGCACGCCGCCGAAGAGGGCGGCGACGCCCGAGAGCGCACCGGAGGAGACGATGGCCGGTCGCGAGTGCGAGGGGAAGCCGAAGCTGGAGAGCACGGCGATGCCGGGGATGTTCTGGCCCGCCATCGTCACCACGTAGAGAGGCAGCCCGATGCCGACCACGGCGCCGATCTCGAACACCGGCGCGACGAACTCCGGAGTCGGCAGCAGCGGCGCGACCGCGAGGGCCGCCCCGTCGGTCGCGAGCAGCAGCGCGATCGCCAGTGCGATCGCCGCGGGCACCGCCCAGCGCGGGAGCAGCCGCACGAGCAGGAGCCAGAGGAGGATCACCGGGAGGGCGAGCGCCGGGATCTCGACCGCCGCGCGGACAGGTGCGAGGACGAGCGGGAACAGGATGCCGGCGAGCATCCCGTTCGCGAGCGGTCGCGGGATGCGGGAGACGAGGCGCCCCAGCGCCGGCCACAGTCCGGTGATCACGAGCAGCAGCGACGCGACCAGGAACGCGCCCACCGCCCGGTCGAAACCGCCGGGTGATGAGGCGGTGGCCGCCAGCAGAGCCGCTCCCGGAGTACTCCAGGCGAACGTCAGGGGCACCCGGTAGCGGAGGCTGAGGAGGATGCAGAGCAGCCCCTGCAGCACGCACACGGCAAGAAGTCCCGAGGCGGCCTGCCTGTCGGTCGCTCCGACGGCGACGACACCGGCGAGGACGATCGCGAACGAGCTGGAGAAGCCGGTCAGGGCGGCGACGATCCCGGCGAGCAGAGGCTGGACGATGACGGTTCCTCCGGTCGCGGGCGCCGGGACGAGCCGGGCGGCGCGTCCACGACGCGCTCCGCCAGGTTAGGGAACGCGAGCGGGCACGACGACGCCCCCGCCGTGCCAATCCTGCTGAACTGGCGCGACGGGGGCGGAGGGCGGTGTCAGGCGCTCTTCTCCTGGCGACGGGGAGCGTGCGGCACGATCGTCGGAGCGGCGTTGTCGAGCACGGCGGCCCGGGTGACCACGACCCGGGCGACCTCGTCGGACGAGGGCACCTCGAACATGATCGGGCCGAGCACCTCCTCGAGGATCGCCCGGAGCCCGCGGGCGCCGGTCTGCCGGAGCACAGCGAGGTCGGCGATGGCCTCGAGGGCGCCGCGGTCGAACTCGAGCTCGACGCCGTCCAGCTCGAACATGCGCTGGTACTGCTTCACGAGGGCGTTGCGCGGCTCCGTCAGGATCTGCATCAGCGCGTCCTGGTCGAGCTGAGTGACCGTGGTCACGACGGGGAGGCGCCCGATGAACTCGGGGATGAGCCCGAACTTGTGCAGATCCTCGGGGAGGACCTCGCTGAAGATGTTGATCTCGTCGCCCTTGCTGTGCAGCGGAGCGCCGAAGCCGATGCCGCGCTTGCCCGCGCGCGACGAGATGATGTCCTCGAGCCCGGCGAACGCTCCCGCGACGATGAAGAGCACGTTCGTCGTATCGATCTGGATGAACTCCTGGTGCGGGTGCTTCCGGCCGCCCTGCGGCGGGACCGACGCGACCGTGCCCTCGAGGATCTTGAGCAGCGCCTGCTGCACGCCCTCGCCCGAGACGTCGCGCGTGATCGAGGGGTTCTCGGCCTTGCGCGCGATCTTGTCGACCTCGTCGATGTAGATGATGCCGGTCTCGGCCCGCTTGACGTCGTAGTCCGCGGCCTGGATCAGCTTGAGCAGGATGTTCTCGACGTCCTCGCCGACGTAGCCCGCCTCGGTGAGCGCCGTCGCATCGGCGACCGCGAACGGGACGTTCAGGCGCTTCGCCAGGGTCTGGGCGAGGTAGGTCTTGCCGCAGCCGGTCGGCCCGATGAGCAGGATGTTGCTCTTCGCGATCTCGATCTCGTCGTGGATCGCGTCGGCAGACGTGATCGTGTTGCGCACGCGCACGCGCTTGTAGTGGTTGTAGACCGCGACCGCGAGGGCGCGCTTGGCCTGCTCCTGGCCGATGACGTACTCCTCGAGGAAGCCGAAGATCTCCTTCGGCTTCGGCAGGTCGAACTCGTGGCTCGTCTCCTCGCTCGACTCGGAGAGGCGCTCCTCGATGATCTCGTTGCAGAGCTCCACGCACTCGTCGCAGATGTAGACGCCGGGCCCGGCGATGAGCTGCTGGACCTGCTTCTGGCTCTTGCCGCAGAACGAGCACTTGAGCAGGTCGGCGCTTTCGCCAATACGTGCCACGGGGATGCCCCACTTCCTTGTCGTGCGTCGGTCGTGTCGTGCCTGATGGTGCCTGTTCGCACGGACCGCAGGGGTCCGCGTGACGCCCTCGGGCGCCGGTCGAGATCACGAGCGGCCGTGCGGGGACCGGTGATCTCCCTCCCGAGCCTAGCCGTTGCGCCGCAAGGGGCCGGCAGGCGGGCCGGGATTGGCCACCGTTGTCCCGGTCGTGTCGATCCGCTACGAGCCGGTGCCGTGCATCGGCTCGGCCCGGAGCCGGATGCACGGAAGGGCCGGACGCGGACTGCTCCGCTCCGGCCCCTCCGGGTCGATCAGGCCGTGAGAGCCGGGAGGCTCTTGCGGCTGGTCAGGATCTGGTCGATCAGCCCGTACTCGAGCGCATCGTCCGCGCCGAGGATCTTGTCGCGGTCGATGTCCTTCTTGACCTGCTCGATGGAGCGGTTGGAGTGCTTCGAGAGCGTCTCCTCCAGCCACTCGCGCATGCGCATGATCTCGGCCGCCTGGATCTCGATGTCCGAGGCCTGTCCGCCGCCCTGCTGCACGGCGGGCTGGTGGATGAGGATGCGCGCGTTGGGGAGCGCGAGGCGCTTGCCCGGCGTGCCCGCAGCGGTCAGCACGGCGGCGGCGGAGGCCGCCTGACCGAGCACGACGGTCTGGATGTGCGGGCGGATGTACTGCATCGTGTCGTAGATCGCCGTCATCGCGGTGAACGAGCCACCGGGCGAGTTGATGTACATGACGATGTCGCGGTCCGGATCCTGGCTCTCGAGCACAAGGAGCTGCGCCATGATGTCGTCCGCCGAGGCGTCGTCGACCTGCACGCCGAGGAAGATGATGCGGTCCTCGAAGAGCTTCGCGTACGGGTCCTGGCGCTTGTAGCCGTAGGCCGTGCGCTCCTCGAAGGTGGGGAGGATGTAGCGCGAGGACGGCGCGGCTCCGGAGCCGAAGGCCGTTCCGCCGAAGGTGGGTGCGTTCATTGTCTGTTCCTGATCTCTCGGCGCGTCTGGAAGGCTCACTCGGTGGCGGTTCCGCCGCCGCCGGCGACGTCCGTCGCTGAGGCGCGGATGTGGTCGACGAAGCCGTAGGCCAGGGCCTCCTCGGCGCTGAACCAGCGGTCGCGGTCGCCGTCCTCGTTGACCTGCTCGACCGTCTTGCCGGTCGCCTTGGCGGTGATCTCGGCGAGTCGCTTCTTCATGTCGAGGATCAGCTGCGCCTGGGTCTGGATGTCGGAGGCGGTGCCGCCGAACCCGCCGTGCGGCTGGTGCAGGAGGACGCGGGCGTTCGGCGTGATGTACCGCTTGCCCTGGGTTCCGGCGGTCAGGAGGAGCTGGCCCATGGAGGCCGCCATCCCGATGCCCACGGTCACGATGTCGTTCGGGACGAACTGCATCGTGTCGTAGATCGCCATGCCCGCGGTGATGGAGCCGCCGGGCGAGTTGATGTACAGGAAGATGTCCTTCTCTGCGTCCTCGGCCGCGAGGAGCAGGAGCTTCGCGGCGATCTCGTTCGCGTTCTCGTCGCGCACCTCGGAACCGAGCCAGATGATCCGGTCCTTGAGCAGGCGGTCGAAAACACTGTTGGGCATAACCATGTCGGCCATGTATTGCTCCGTTTCAGTTGTCGCTTCGGAGGCGAATCTATCGGACGCTCCCCTGCCGACTCCGCCGTGTTCGCCGGGGGCGGAGCGGGAGGGGGCGGTGTTCGCCGGGGGCGGACCGGACGGCGCGCCTCCCCGGGAACGACAGGAGCCGCCCCCGACGGATCGGGGGCGGCTCCTGTGCTGCTGCAGCGGGTGCTACTCGGCGGCCGGGGTCTCCTCGGCGGGAGCGGCGACCTTCTTCTTGGCGGGGGCGCGCTTCTTCTTGGGCGCCGGAGCGGGCTCCTCGGCGGGCTCGTCGGCGACGGGCGCGTCCTCGGCGGCGGGGGCCTCGTCGACGACGGGAGCCTCGTCGGCCGCCGGGGTCTCGTCGGCGGGCGCCTCCACGGCGGCGTCGTCCGTCTCGTCCTCGCCGCCGGGGACGGCGGTGAAGGCGGTCAGGTCGACGGCCTTGCCGTCGGTGTCGACGACCTTCGCCTTGCCCAGGACGATGGCGAGCGCCTTGTTGCGGGCGACCTCGCCGACCATCTGGCCGATCTGGTTGTTCTCGGACAGGATCTTGATGAACTCGTTCGGCTCCATGCCGTACTGCGCAGCACCCTGGATGAGGTACTGGGTGAGCTCGTCCTGGCTGACCTGGACCTTCTCCTGCTCGACGACGTGGTCGAGGAGGATCTGGGTCTTGAAGGTCTTCTCGCTCGCCTCGGTGACCTCGGCGCGGTGCTCGTCGTCCTCGAGGCGGTTCTCGCCCTCGAGGTGGCGGTGCACCTCGTCCTCGACGAGCGACGCGGGGACCGGCACCTCGACGAGGGCGAGCAGGGCGTCGACGAGCTTCTCGCGCGCCTGGCCGCCCTGGCCGAAGGTCTTCTGCTGAGCGGCCTGATCCTTGAGCGACTCGCGGAGCTCCGCGATCGTGTCGAACTCGCTGGCGATCTGCGCGAAGTCGTCGTCGGCGTCGGGGAGCTCGCGCTCCTTGACGGCGGTGAGGGTGACGGCGATCTCGGCCTGCTCGCCGGCGTGGTCGCCGCCCAGGAGAGGAGCGGTGAAAGTGGTGCTCTCGCCGGCGGTCAGCGAGTCGAGCGCCTCGTCGATGCCCTCGATCAGCTCGCCGGAGCCGAGCTCGTAGGAGATCGCGTTGGCGGTGTCGACCTCGACGCCGTCGATGGTCGCGATCAGGTCGATCTGAGCGAAGTCGCCCGTCTTCGCGGGACGGTCGACCGTCACGAGCGTGCCGAAGCGGCTGCGCAGGCGGTCCAGCTCGGCGTCGACGTCGGCGTCGGTGACCTCGGCCGCGTCGACCGTGAGCTCGATGCCCTCGTAGTCGGGCACGTCGACCTCGGGGCGGACGTCGACCTCGATGGCGAGCTCGAGGTCGCCGGTGAAGTCCTTGTCGCTCGGCCAGGCCACGATGTCGGCCTGCGGGCGCCCCAGGGGGCGCACCTCGGTCTCGCGGACGGCCTCGCGGTAGAAGCCGTCGAGGCCTTCGTTGACCGCGTGCTCGAGCACGGCGGCCTTGCCGACGCGCTGGTCGACGATCGCCGGCGGGACCTTGCCCTTGCGGAAGCCGGGGACGTTGATCTGCTCGGCGATGTGGCCGTAGGCGTGCGTGATGCTGGGGCCGAGCTCGTCGGGGGTGACCGAAATCGCGAGCTTCACGCGGGTCGGGCTCAGCTTTTCTACCGTGGTCTTCACGTGAGGGGATCTCCTGTGCTGGTTGGTGTCGGCGCCGTGCAACCGGTCGTCACGGGTCGAGGTCTTCACGATGAGAATCGTGGTCGGGGCGACAGGATTCGAACCTGCGACCTCCCGCTCCCAAAGCGGGCGCTCTAGCCAAGCTGAGCTACGCCCCGGATGCGCGGGCCGG
>NZ_JADILJ010000035.1 GCF_017355185.1 Rathayibacter sp. SD072
AGCGCGCCGGTGCGCGAGAGGGTCCCGACGAGGGCGCCGTGGTGCAGCACCGGGGCGAAGTCGAGATCGGCCGCGACCATCAGGTCGAACGCCGCCCGGCCGGTGGTCACGTCGTCCGCGTCGAGGGAGGGGGCGGCGTGGTGCACGAGATCGCCGAGCCTGGCGTCGGACAGGGCCGTCGCGAGGCGCGAAGCGGGGACGCAGCCCCTGACCGTCCCGTCCTCCTCCTGCACGACGAAGCCGTGCCCCTCGACCGCGGGCAGGATCGCGAGGGCCTGCTCGACCGTGGTGGCCGGATCGGCGGTCAGGGCGCCCGAGAAGGCCACCGGCTGGTCCTTCACCCAGCGGATCGCGGCGTCGAGCGACTGGAGGGGCATGTCCTGCGGGAGGACGCCGAGACCCCCGCGACGGGCCAGGGCCGCCGCCAGCCGCGGCCCGGTCACGGAGTTCATGTTCGAGGAGACGAGGGGGATCGTCGCACCCGTGCCGTCGCCCGGTGCGAGCGAGACGTCGAGCCGGCTCGTGACCGAGGAGCGGCCCGGCACGAGGAAGACGTCGGAGTAGGTGAGATCGCCTGTGGGGGTTCCGCCGGAGAAACGCATGCCTCGAACGGTACTCCGACCCGCCCGCGGGGCTGCCGACCGAGATCCGGGATAGGCTTGACGACCGGGACGGGACCAGGCGACGAGGCCGGTCCTCACGGGCGAGGACGACGTTCTCGCAGGTGAGGTGCAGGCATCGAGGGATGCGCGGGCCCGTCCGGATGATCGAGGACGAATCAACGGAGAGAGTGGGCGATCGGCTGTGTCGAGCCAATTGACCGGAGTGGGAACAGACCAGGGCGCGGAGGACTTCGGGGCCAACGAGTGGCTCGTGGAGGAGCTGTACGAGCAGTACAGCGCCGACAAGGCCTCCGTGGACGAGTCCTGGTGGCCGATCCTGGAGCGCTACGGTCAGCAGCTGGCGGCGAAGTCGCCCGCCGCGGCAGCGCCTGCGGCCCCGGCCGCTCCGCCCCCCGCCGAGAAGCCCGCCGCGGCCGGCCCGTCGACGAGCGCAGGCGGTGCGGTGACCCATCCCGTCACCTCGCAGCAGCCGGGCGCCGCCCCCGTGTCGCGCACCACGTCCCAGGAGCCCAAGAAGGCCCCGATCCCCGCCGATGCACCCGTGGGCACGCCCGCCGCGGCCGAGGCGGAGGCGCAGGAGGAGGACGTCGTCACTCCCCTGCGCGGCATGGCGAAGAGCCTCGCGACCAACATGGACGCGAGCCTCACCATCCCCACCGCCACGAGCGTGCGCACGATCCCGGCGAAGCTGATGATCGACAACCGCATCGTGATCAACAACCACCTGCGCCGCACGCGCGGCGGCAAGGTCTCGTTCACCCACCTGATCGGCTGGGCGCTCATCCGCGCGCTCAAGGACTTCCCGAGCCAGAACGTCTACTACGACGAGCCCGGCGGCAAGCCCTCGGTCGTCGCGCCGGCGCACGTCAACCTCGGCATCGCGATCGACATGCCCAAGCCCGACGGCACCCGCGCGCTGCTCGTCCCGAGCATCAAGCGCGCCGACACCCTGAGCTTCACCGCCTACCTGTCGGCCTACGAGGACCTCGTCAAGCGCGCCCGCGGCAACAAGCTCGTCGCCGGCGACTTCGCCGGGACCACCCTGTCGCTGACCAACCCGGGCGGCATCGGCACGGTCCACTCCGTGCCCCGCCTGATGAAGGGCCAGGGCTGCATCATCGGCGCCGGCGCGCTGGAGTACCCGGCCGAGTTCCAGGGCTCGTCCGAGAAGACGCTCATCGAGCTGGGCATCGGCAAGACGATCACGCTCACCTCGACCTACGACCACCGCGTCATCCAGGGTGCGGGATCGGGCGAGTTCCTCAAGATCGTGCACGAGCTGCTGCTCGGCGGCCGCGGCTTCTACGAGGACATCTTCGCGGCGCTGCGCATCCCCTACGACCCGATCCACTGGTCGACCGACATCGCCGTCGACCTCGCCGAGCGCGTCTCGAAGACCTCGCGCGTGCAGGAGCTCATCAACTCGTTCCGCGTCCGCGGCCACCTCATGGCCGACGTCGACCCCCTCGAGTACGTGCAGCGATCGCACCCCGACCTCGCCATCGAGAGCCACGGGCTCACCTTCTGGGACCTCGACCGCGAGTTCGTGACCGACGGCTTCGGCGGCAAGCGCCAGCTCAAGCTGCGCGACATCCTCGGCATCCTGCGCGACTCCTACTGCCGCACCGTCGGCGTCGAGTACATGCACATCCAGGATCCGGAGCAGCGGGCCTGGATGCAGCAGAAGCTCGAGCGCGGCTACGAGAAGCCAGGCCACGACGAGCAGCTGCGCATCCTCGGCCGCCTCAACGAGGCCGAGGCCTTCGAGACCTTCCTGCAGACGAAGTACGTCGGCCAGAAGCGCTTCTCGCTCGAGGGCGGCGAGTCGCTCATCGCCCTTTTGGACGCCGTCCTCCAGGGCGCCGCCGACGAGAAGCTGGACGAGGTCGCGATCGGCATGGCGCACCGCGGTCGCCTGAACGTGCTGACCAACATCGCCGGCAAGACCTACGGCCAGATCTTCCGCGAGTTCGAGGGGACCCAGGACCCCAAGACGGTCCAGGGCTCCGGAGACGTGAAGTACCACCTCGGCACCGAGGGCACGTTCCGCGGCGCCGGCGGCGAGGAGATCCCCGTCTACCTGGCGGCGAACCCCTCCCACCTCGAGGCCGTCAACGGCGTGCTCGAGGGCGTGGTCCGCGCCAAGCAGGACCGCAAGCCCATCGGCACCTTCACCACCCTGCCGATCCTCGTCCACGGCGACGCGGCGATGGCGGGCCAGGGCGTGGTCGTCGAGACCCTGCAGATGTCGCAGCTGCGGGCCTACCGCACCGGCGGCACGATCCACATCAACATCAACAACCAGGTCGGCTTCACCACGCCTCCCCACGAGGCGCGCACCTCGATCTACTCCACCGACGGCGCGAAGACGATCCAGGCGCCGATCTTCCACGTGAACGGGGACGACCCCGAGGCCGTGGTCCACGTCGGCCAGCTCGCCTTCGAGTACCGCCAGCGGTTCCACCGCGACGTGGTCATCGACCTCATCTGCTACCGCCGCCGCGGTCACAACGAGGGCGACGACCCCTCGATGACGCAGCCGCTGATGTACAGCCTGATCGAGGCCAAGCGCTCGGTGCGCAAGCTCTACACCGAGGCTCTCATCGGGCGCGGCGACATCAGCCAGGAGGAGTACGACCGCTCGCACCAGGACTTCCAGGACCGCCTGGAGCGCGCCTTCGCCGAGACCCACGCGGCGCAGACCGGGGCGATCCCGGTGATCTCGCCCGATGGCGACTCCGTGGCGGACCTCGAGCTGCCGGACGCGCAGCAGGGCGAGGACTACCCGGGCGAGCCCGAGAGCACGGGCGTGAAGGAGGAGGTCGTCCGCCTGATCGGCGACGCCTTCAACAACCCGCCCGAGGGCTTCACCGTGCACCCCAAGCTCCAGCAGCTGCTGGCCAAGCGCCAGGAGATGAGCCGTTCCGGCTCCATCGACTGGGCGTTCGGCGAGCTGCTCGCGCTCGGCTCGCTCCTGATCGAGGACACTCCGGTGCGCCTCGTCGGCCAGGACACCCGCCGCGGCACCTTCGTGCAGCGCCACGCGGTGCTGCACGACCGCGGCAACGGCCAGGAGTGGCTGCCGCTGATGAACCTGTCCGAGCAGCAGGCCCGCCTGTGGATCTACGACTCGCTGCTGTCGGAGTACGCGGCGATGGCGTTCGAGTACGGCTACTCGGTCGAGCGCCCCGACTCCCTCGTTCTGTGGGAGGCGCAGTTCGGCGACTTCGCCAACGGCGCCCAGATCGTGATCGACGAGTTCATCTCGTCGGCCGAGCAGAAGTGGGGCCAGCGCTCGTCGCTCGTCCTGCTGCTGCCGCACGGCTACGAGGGTCAGGGCCCCGACCACTCCTCCGCCCGCATCGAGCGCTACCTGCAGATGTGCGCCGAGAACAACATGACGGTCGCCCGCCCCTCGACCCCGGCGTCGTACTTCCACCTGCTGCGCCGTCAGGCCTACTCGCGCCCGCGCCGGCCCCTGATCGTCTTCACTCCGAAGGCGATGCTGCGACTGCGCGGAGCGTCGAGCGCCGTCGAGGACTTCACCTCGGGCCGCTTCGAGCCGGTGCTGGACGACGCGCGGGTGCAGGACGCCTCCGCCGTCAAGCGCGTGCTGCTGCACGCCGGCAAGGTGCACTACGACCTCAAGGCGGAGCTCGAGAAGAAGCCGGACGACGGCATCGCCCTCGTGCGCCTCGAGCAGTACTACCCGGCTCCGATCGAGGGGCTGCGCGCGATCGCGGAGCGCTACCCCGACGCGGAGCTGGTGTGGGTGCAGGACGAGCCCGAGAACCAGGGCGCCTGGCCGTTCATCGCGCTCGAGGTCGCTCCGCAGCTCGGCCGCCCGATCCGGGTCGTGTCCCGTCCGTCGGCGGCGTCCCCCGCCGCCGGATCGGCCAAGCGCCACGCCTCGGAGCAGGCCGACCTGCTGTCGAGGGCCCTCACCCGCTGAGCTCCGGCTCGTGAAACGACGTTCGGCTCGTCAGAACCTCAAGTTCTGACGAGCCGAACGTGTTCCTGCGAGCCGGAGTGTGCGCGCCGAGGGCCGAGCGCCGAGGGGCGGCGAGCCCAGCGGAGTCGCCTTCCCGTGCCGGACGCGCGAGCGCGCCGGCCTGGAGGGTGCCGGCTACGCGCTGACGGACGCCGTCGAGTGCGTCGCCTGCGCGTCGCGCAGCATGCCGAGCACCTGGGCGCGGAGGTCCTCCGGCGCCGTCTCCTTGCACGCGCGCTGGACCGCGACGGTCAGCACGACGCCGACCTTCGCCTCGCCGGAGCAGTCCGGGCAGTTCGCCATGTGCTCGCGGATGTCGGCGGCGTCCTCCTTGCACAGCTCGTTGTGCAGGTACTCCTCGAGTTCTGCCTTCGCCTTGGTGCAACCGCAGTCGGTCATTTCGTGCTCCCGGAAGTGAAAGCGGCGCGGAACCCGCGCTCGCGTGCGTAGTCGGTGAGTCGTTCGCGCAGCATGCGGCGGCCGCGGTGCAGCCGGCTCATGACGGTCCCGACGGGGGTCTTCATGATGTCCGCGATCTCCTGGTAGGAGAATCCCTCGACATCGGCGAAATACACGGCGAGCCGGAAGTCCTCCGGGATCGCCTGCAGGGCCTCCTTGACGGCGGTGTCGGGGAGGTGGTCGATCGCCTCGGCCTCCGCCGAGCGGCTCGAGGTGGCCGTCGTCGACTCGGCACCGCCCAGCTGCCAGTCCTCGAGCTCGTCGATGGCGCTCTGGTACGGCTCGCGCTGCTTCTTGCGGTACGAGTTGATGAAGGTGTTGGTGAGGATCCGGTAGAGCCACGCCTTGAGGTTCGTGCCCTGCTCGAACTGGCGGAACGCTCCGAAAGCCTTGGCGAACGTCTCCTGGACGAGGTCCTGGGCGTCCGAGGGGTTCTTCGTCATCCGCAGACCGGCCGCGTAGAGCTGGTCGATGAAGGGGAGAGCCTGCTGCTCGAAGAGCGCGCGGAGGTCGACGGGGGCGTCGGGCTCGACGGTCGCGGCGTCGTCGAGGGACTCCTCGACGGTCTCCTCGATCGTCTGCTCCGCCTCGTCGGGCGCCGGCGCCTCGGCGGCGGTGCGGGGGCGTGTGGTGTCGTCGCGTGTCATCACAAGCGATCCTAAGCCGCGGGGGCTCGCGAGCACCGGGGTTGCCACTGCGCTCGGGAGCCGCGGGGGACGCTCGAGGACCGCTTCCGCTGATGCTGACGCCATGCTCCGCCTCCGTTCCTCCCCTGCCGACTATCCTGATAACCGATGGTCTTCTCGCGTTATTCCGCTCCCGAGTTCGATCCGTACGGCGACGCCCGCGCGCTCCCCGGAGAGGACGACTGGTCGGCGCCCACGGCACCCGGTGCGCTCGACGCGGTCGTCGAGCTCCCCGGCTCCAAGTCGCTGACGAACCGCGAGCTCGTGCTGTCGGCGCTCGCCTCGGCTCCGTCGACGCTCCGCGCACCGCTGCACTCCCGCGACAGCGCACTGATGATCGAGGCGCTCCGGTCGCTCGGCACCGGGGTGAGCGAGTCGGGCGCGACCGGCGCGTTCGGCGCCGACCTCGTCGTCGATCCCGCCGACGAGCTGCTGGGCTCCACGACGATCGACTGCGGACTCGCGGGCACGGTCATGCGCTTCGTCCCGCCGCTGGCGGGACTGGCGCTGGGTCCGACCACCTTCGACGGCGACGCGTACGCCTACAAGCGGCCGATGGGCGCGACGATCGCGTCCCTCCGCTCCCTGGGCGTCGATGTGGCCGACGACGGCCGCGGCTCCCTCCCCTTCACGGTGCACGGCTCCGGCTCGGTGCGCGGCGGCGATGTCACCGTCGACGCCTCCCGCTCGAGCCAGTTCGTCTCGGCGCTGCTGCTCGCGGGCGCCCGCTTCGACGAGGGCCTGCACCTGCGCCACGTCGGCGACCGCCTCCCCAGCCAGCCGCACATCGACATGACGATCGCGTCCCTCGCGGCGCGCGGTGTCGTCGTCGGCACGCCGGCTCCCGGCGAGTGGACGGTCGAGCCCCAGGAGATCTCGGGGGCCGACGTGCTGCTCGAGCCCGACCTCTCGAACGCCGCGCCCTTCCTGGCCGCGGCGCTCGTGACGGGCGGCCGGGTGCGCCTGCGCAACTGGCCCGCGACCACGACGCAGGTCGGCGCCCACCTCGAGCGCTTCCTCCCCCTCTTCGGCGCGACGGTCGAGCGCGACGGCGGCGACCTCGTCGTCACCGGCGGCGCCGAGATCCTCGGAGTCGACCTCGACCTGTCGGAGGGGGGCGAGCTCGCTCCGGCCCTGGCCGCACTGGCCGCACTCGCCTCGACTCCGAGCACGCTCACCGGCATCGGCCACATCCGGCACCACGAGACCGACCGCCTCGCCGCCCTCGCGGCCGAGATCACCGGCCTCGGCGGCTCCGTCACCGAGCTCGAGGACGGCCTGCGGCTCGAGCCCGCCCCGCTCCACGGCGGTCGCTGGCGCACCTACTCCGACCACCGCATGGCCCACGCCGGAGCGATCATCGGACTGGTCGTGCCCGGAGTGGCGATCGAGGACATCGCGACGACGTCCAAGACCCTCCCGCAGTTCCCCGAGCTGTGGCGCGCACTGGCGGGATCGGTCTAGCCGTGTCCTGGTGGACCGACAGCGGCCTGGACGCCGACGGAGTGCTCGACGACTTCGACGGCTACGACGAATCGGATGCGAGGGTCCGGCCGAACCCCAAGGGCACGAAGCCGCGGACCAAGAACCGGCCCAGCTACGAGGACGCCGAGATCGCGATGGTCCTCGGAGTCGACCGCGGCCGCTACACGGTGATGATCGGCGACGGCACGCCGGAGGAGCACGAGTTCACCGCCGCCAGGGCCCGGGAGCTCCGCCGCCAGGCGATCGTCGCGGGCGACCGGGTGGACGTCGTCGGCGACACCACGGGCGACGAGGGCACCCTCGCCCGGATCGTGCGGATCCGCGAGCGCTCGACGCTGCTGCGCCGCAGTGCCGACGACACCGACGCGATCGAGCGCGTCATCGTCGCGAACGCCGACCAGATGCTCTGCGTCGTCGCCGCCGCCGACCCCGAGCCGCGCACCCGGCTCGTCGACCGCTACCTGGTCGCCGCGTTCGACGCCGGCATCACGCCGATGCTCTGCATCACCAAGACCGACCTGGCCGACCCGGCCCCGTTCCTGAAGAACTTCGAGGGCCTGGACCTGCGCGTGTTCCTCTCGAGCCAGGACGAGCCCCCGGTCGACGAGATCGCCGAGGCGCTGCTCGGCCACGAGACGGTCGTCGTGGGCCACTCCGGCGTCGGCAAGTCCACGCTCGTGAACAAGCTGGTCCCGGATGCGCACCGCGCCACCGGCCACGTGAACACGGTGACCGGACGGGGCCGCCACACCTCCTCCTCCACCGTCTCGCTCCGCGTGGAGCGCGGCGACCGGCACGGCTGGGTGATCGACACCCCCGGTGTCCGCTCGTTCGGACTCGGCCACGTGAACACCGACAACATCCTCGGGGCCTTCACCACCCTCGCCGTCCTGGCCGAGGACTGCCCCCGCGGCTGCACGCACCTCCCGGACTCCCCCGACTGCGCGATCGTCGAGGCCGTCGAGAAGGGCCTGCTCGGCGCGAGCGGTCCCGAGCGCCTCGACTCGCTGCAGCGGCTCCTGACCACCTTCGCCCCCTCCGACGGAAGCAGACGATGACCGGTACGACCCTCCCCCCGATCCCCGCCGACGAGAGGCTCGCCGTCGGCGACACCGCTCCCGACGTCACCCTCCCCGACCAGGACGGGAAGCCCGTCGCCCTGGCCGACCTCCGCGGGAAGCGCGTGATCCTCTTCTTCTACCCGCAGGCGGACACCCCCGGCTGCACCACCGAGGCGTGCGACTTCCGCGACAGCGTGTCGTCGCTCCGCTCGCACGGCTACGAGGTCCTCGGGATCTCGCGGGACACCCCGGAGGCGCTGCGCCGCTGGGCGGACGAGCAGCACCTGGACTACCCGCTGCTGAGCGATCCCGACATGGCCGTCCACCGCGCCTACGGCGTCTGGGGCGAGAAGAACTCCTACGGCAAGACGGTCGTCGGCGTGCTGCGCTCGACCTTCGTGGTGGGCCCCGAGGGCGAGCTCGAGTTCGCGCAGTACAACGTGCGCGCCACGGGCCACGTGCAGGCGCTGCGCAAGAAGCTCAAGCTCGTCTGACCGTCGGGCGGTCGGCCGTCAGAAGCCCTCGTTGAAGCGCGGGGCGTAGTCGGCGCCGAGCGCCGTCAGCTCCTCGGCGGTCAGCTCGAGCTCGACCGAGGCCACCGCGTCCTCGAGGTGGTGCATCTTCGTCGCTCCGACGATGGGCGCCGTGACGGCCTCCTGCTGCCGGACCCAGGCCAGGGCTACCTGCGCGCGGGGCACTCCGCGCTCCTCGGCGATCCGGGCGACGGTGGCGGCCGTCGCCCGGTCCGCGTCCTCCTGCTGGTGGTACAGCGTCTTGCCGTACAGGTCCGTCTCGGTGCGTCCGGTCGTCTCGTCCCAGTCGCGGGTCAGACGACCGCGGGCGAGCGGCGACCACGGGATCACACCGACGCCCTGGTCGACGCAGAACGGGTGCAGCTCGCGCTCGTCCTCGCGCTGGATCAGGTTGTACTGGTCCTGCATCGAGACGAAGCGCGTCCAGCCGCCGAGATCGGCCGTGTACTGGGCCTTCGCGAACTGCCACGCCCACATGCTCGAGGCGCCGATGTAGCGGGCCTTCCCCGAGCGCACGATGTCGTGCAGCGTCTCCATCGTCTCCTCGATGGGCGTCTCCGGGTCCCAGCGGTGGATCTGGTAGAGGTCGACGTAGTCGGTGCCGAGCCGGCGCAGGCTGTCGTCGATCGCGCTGAGGATGTGGCGACGCGAGAGTCCTCCGCCGTTGGGCCCCGGGCGCATCCGTCCGTGGACCTTCGTGGCGATGACGACCTCCTCGCGGACCGCGAAGTCGGCGAGCGCGCGCCCGACGATCTCCTCACTCGTGCCGTCGGAGTAGATGTCCGCCGTGTCGAAGGTCGTGATGCCGAGCTCGAGCGCACGGCGCAGGAAAGGCCGCGACTCCTCCTCGCCCATGCTCCAGGCGTGCGCCCCGCGGTCCGAGACGCCGTAGCTCATGCAGCCGAGGATGACGGAGGAGACCTGGAGACCGCTGGAGCCGAGTCGGGCGTGCTGCATGGAGGAGCCTTCGTGTCGGGGACGGGACTCCTCAGCCTGACACCGCCGGGCGCCCGGCGCTAGGCGGGGTCGCGGCGGGTCGCGGCCACGACGCTGGGCAGGAAGATCATCGCGGTGGCGGCGAGGGAGGGAGCCAGCAGCGCCCAGCCGATGTCGGGTGCGGCGTACTGCCCCTGGAAGGCGCCGAGCGCGACGGCCATCTGCACGAGCTGCATCGTCAGGGCGGAGCCGCGCATCCAGCTCCGTCGGCGGATCGCACCGAGGGTGGTCGTCGCGGCCCAGCCCAGGGCGATCAGACCGAGCACCACGATGGCGATGCCGCCGCCCGGCGTGTCCGGACGGGTGGTGAGCAGCTCGAGCAGGAGCCACCCCGAGAGCAGCGCGACCGCGAGCGTCTCGAGGCCGAGGATCGCGATGAGCACCAGGAGCCCGAGAGGGCGCCCCGCGCTCTTCGAGCCGGTCGGAGTGCCGTTCCCATCAGTGATCACAGCCACATCCCATCCAGGACTCTTGATTCGGGTGAGCCACCATGAGAGGCTACTTGAGTTCGTTTCACCGCTCACAGGGTCGTGGGTTTCCGCAGATGTGAACAACCCGATCCTGTCGAGCCGCGAGGCCCGATCGCGACACGGGTGAGCTCGTCCGGATGAATCGAGCGCCACCCCGTCCACCACCCCGAACCGCCTTGCGCAGCCGCGTGAGGCCTCGTGGCGTGCGCCGGTGAGTGCGCTCGTGCCGTCCGCCTCCGAGGTCGATCATCGGCGTGACTCGATCATCTCACCCGAACACTGCGTGGTTCCTCCACGCACGCCTTCACACAAGGAGCACCTGCATGGACTGGCGCGACAAGGCCGCTTGCCTCACCGCTGACCCCGAGCTTTTCTTCCCCGTCGGGAACACCGGACCCGCGGTCGACCAGATCGAGAAGGCGAAGTCGGTGTGCGCCCGGTGCACCGTCACCGAGGTCTGCCTGCAGTACGCCCTCGAGACCGGACAGGACTCGGGCGTGTGGGGCGGCCTCAGCGAGGACGAGCGCCGCGCCCTCAAGCGCCGCGCCGCCCGCGCCCGCCGCGCCTCCTAGGCGCCCCGGCCGCTCGGCGGCCCGCAGCTCCCGACCCCCGCTCGCCCCTGGCGACGGGGGTCGCTCTGCTTCCCGGGCCGAGATGTCAGTCGCGGGAGCGGGCCAGCCAGCGCAGCGGCACCTCGATCGTGACCTCGGTGCCGCGACCGACCAGCGTGTGCCAGTCGATCGTGCCGCCGAGCTCGCCCTGGATGAGGGTGCGCACGATCTGCGTGCCGAGGCCCGAGCCCACCTTCCCCTCGGGCAGGCCCACCCCCGTGTCGCGGACCTTGACCGTGAGCACGTCGTCGTTGCGCGTCGCGACGATCTCGACGTCGCCCTCGCGTCCGGCAAGGCCGTGCTCGACCGCGTTCGTGACGAGCTCGGTCAGCGCCAGGGCGAGCGGAGTCGCGTACTCGCTCGGCAGGTTGCCGAAGCTCCCGCTGAGCTTGGGGTGCACGGTCGTGTTGTGCGTCGAGGCGACCTCCGCGATGAGCATCAGGACGCGGTCGAAGACCGCGTCGAAGTCGACGTCCTGGTTGAGGCCCTCCGACAGGGTGTCGTGCACGACGGCGATGGCGGCGACACGGCGCATGGCCTGCGTGAGCGCCTCGCGTGCGAGGTCGGAGTGGGTCCGGCGCGCCTGGATCCGCAGCAGCGACGCGACGGTCTGCAGGTTGTTCTTGACCCGGTGGTGGATCTCGCGGATCGTCGCGTCCTTGGTGATGAGCTCGCGCTCCTGGTGGCGCAGCTCGGTGACGTCGCGGCAGAGGACGACGGCACCGACCCGCTCACCGCGATCGCGGATGGGAATGGCGCGCAGCGACACCGTCACTCCGCGGGCCTCGATGTCGGTGCGCCACGGCGCGCGCCCGGTGACGACGAGGGGCAGGGACTCGTCGATGACGAGCTTCCCCTGGATGAGGCCGGTCGTCACCTCGGCGAGGGACTCCCCCTCGAGCTCGTCGGCGAAGCCGATGCGGTTGAACGCCGAGAGGGCGTTGGGGCTGGCGAACGTCGTGATGCCGTCGACGTCGAGGCGGATGAGCCCGTCGGAGGCGCGCGGCGCGCCTCGTCGGGGGCCGGTCGGGGCGCCCAGATCGGGGAAGTCGCCCGACGCGATCATCGAGAACAGGTCGTTCGCGCAGTCGTTGAACGTCAGCTCCTGACGGCTGGGGGTGCGCGTCTCGCTGAGGTTCGTGTGGCGGGTGACGACGGCGATCGGCCGGTCGGTGGTCTCGGGGTTCGACGCGCCCAGACGGCGGATGACCGGAACGGCCCGCACGCGGGTCGGGGTCTCCTCGAACCAGTCGGGAGCGGAGGTGTCGACGATGCGCGCGGTCTCGAACGCCTCGACGACCTGCGCGCGCCACTCCGACTTGATCCGCTGGCCGACGAAGTCCCGGTAGAAGAGCGTCGCCGCGCTGGAGGGGCGCGCATGCGCGACCGCGACGAAGCTGTCGTCCGCGGTGGGCACCCACAGCACGATGTCGGCGAAGGCCAGGTCGGCGAGCAGCTGGGCGTCGCCGACCAGGAGGTGGAGCCATTCGACGTCCGCGTCCGTGGAGCGGCCGTGGGCGAGGACGAGATCACTGAGGGTCGACACGACGACCAGCCTAAGCGCTCGGCGTCGGGCGTCCGGGCGGGCCGGAGCGGCCGCCGCCACCCGCGCGCCGCCCGCGGATCCGAGCCGTGGCGACGACGCTCCGCGGAATCCGAGCGGAGTCAGACCCCTCGGCCGGCGGGAGCCGCGGGGAGGACGACGCGGACGCCCTTCTCCCTGAGCGCCTCCGCGAGCTCGGGCGGCGGAGCCGCGTCCGTGACGAGGTAGTCCGCCCGCTCCAGCGCGGCCACCTGCGCGAAGAGGGTGCGACCGAACTTGGTCTGATCGGCCAGGATCGCGACGCGCTCGCACCGCGCGATCATCTCGCTCATCATCACGCCCTCGGCCAGGTTGCTCGTCGAGTAGCCGCTCTCGGCCGAGACGGCGCCGACCGAGATGAGGCCGATGTCGCAGTGGAGGTCGACCGAGCTGCCGGAGTCGGAGTGCGCGAAGCCGACGGGGCCGACGGTGGACTGCCCTCCGAGTCGGACGGCCCCTCCGAACACGAACAGATCGCGGCAGACCTTCGACCCGATCTCGGCGGGGACGCGCAGGTTGTTGGTCGCGATCGTCAGCTCGCGGTGGTCGTGGAGGTGCCGGACGACCGCGAGCGACGTCGTGCCGGCGTTGATCATGACGACGGAACCGTTGTCCACCAGTCCGGCGGCCAGGGACCCGATCCGCTCCTTGGCCCCGCGCTGCAGACTCAGGCGCACATCGAGGCGCTTCTCCGTCGCCGGCATCACCGACAGGCTCACGGCGCCGCCGTGGGTGCGGACGAGGTAGCCGTCGGCGTCGAGCTGGTCGAGATCGCGGCGCACCGTGTCGGCCGAGACCGAGAACCGGCGGGCGAGCGCGGCCACGGTCACCTCTCCCGCCTCTGCCACGTACGCCGCCAGATCGGCCTTCCTCCCGGCGGGGAGCCGGAGGGGCTGGTCGGTGACCAAGGACGAGTCGTCGGTGTCGGGCATGGGGGTTGTCTAACACCGGGCGCAGGAACACGCAACTTCGGGCGCCCGAGGCCGCGCTCTCCCGCCTTTGCTCGGCAACTGTGGCGCATTCGAGCACTTTCCTGCATTTTCTTGCGTTACTCCGCGGCACTGGCTACCTTCGCAGAATACAAGCGCATGAATGCGCACACAACAGCAGACAACTGCAGAGTTGCAGGGGAGTGACATGAGCAAAGGTGCTCGCATCAGAAGAGCCGTCGTCTTCACCGTCAGCGCGGCGTTCGCCGCGACGATGATCACCGGCTGCAGCCAGGGCGGCGGTGCCTCCGAGTCGGGAGGCGACGTGACCCTCGAATTCGCGCAGTGGTGGGAGCCCGAGCTGTCGGACGGCGCCCTCCGTGGACTCATGGACGAGTTCGAGGCGGCGAACCCCGGCATCACGGTCGACCTGCTCAGCGGCCCCTACGCCTCGACGAAGGAGCAGCTCTTCGCCGGAGCCGCCGCCGGCACCATGTCGGACGTCGTGGGGCTGGACGGTGCGTGGATCAGCGACTTCGCCAAGCAGGGCGCTCTCGCGGATCTCAGCCCGCTCCTCTCCGACGCGGGCTTCGACGAGAGCGAGCTCTCCTCGACGGTCGTCGTCGACGGGAAGACCGCCATGGTCCCGGTCGTCAACTTCGTCTACCCGCTCTTCACCAACGACGCTCTCCTCGCCGAGGCGGGCGTCACCGATCCCCCGTCGACCCGGAGCGAGTTCGAGGCGGCGGCGAAGGCGATCACCGCCCTCGGCGGCACCACGAGCGGCTGGGTGCTGCCGCTCTCGAGCGATGCGCCCAACGGCATCCAGAACGACGTCATGTCGTGGGTCTGGGCCTCCGGCGGGAGCATGCTGGCCGACGGGAAGCCCGATCTGACCAACGCAGACGTCACCAGCGCGATCGAGTACATCGCCGGCCTCGACGAGGCGGGCGTGATCGCTCCGGGAGCCGCCACGATGAAGGAGCAGGACAAGGTCGAGGAGTTCACGAACGGACGCGTCGGCATGATGATCGACTCCCTCTCGCACATCGCCACCATCCGGGAGTCCAACCCCGATCTGAACTTCAGCATCTCCGCCATCCCGGCGGAGGACGGCTTCAGCGGCGAGCGCGGAATCCCCTACGCCTCCTGGGGCATCGGGGTCTCGGCCAGCAGCGAGCACCCGGCCGAGGCCGCGAAACTCGTGTCGTTCCTGATGAGCGCCGACACCAACTCCGAGCTGTCGACGCTGGCGAACGCCTTCCCCGGCAACACCGCCTCCACGCCCGACTTCTCGGACAGCGACCCGCTGTACCAGCAGGCGTTCGACATCTACTCGGCCGGCTACCCGGCGAACGAGTTCGTCGGACTGCCCGTCGCCGAGCAGCTGATGCGTGAGTTCGACGAGCAGCTGCAAGCGGCCCTCAACGGCGATCAGAGCGTCGACGAAGCGCTGGAGAAGTCCCAGGAAGCCTGGCTCGGCGAGTTCTGAGCCGTGCCGCATCCGACACCGGTCGTGCCGCGGGGGTCCCACCCCGCGGCACGACCGCCCCTCACCCCGCCGCAGACAGAAGGAGGAGCGCCGTGGTCTCCCTGCTGAGCACTCCCCCGCGTCCCGCCGCGGGCACGCCCGCCCCCACTCCGGCCGGCCGCCGGTCCCTGCGCGGCCTCGCGCCCTACCTGTACCTCTCGCCCACGGCGATCGTGATGCTGGTCCTCATGCTCGTGCCGGTGCTGCTGGTGATCGGCTACTCGTTCTTCGACAACGTGATCACGAATCCCAAGCCCGTCTTCGTCGGCATCGCGAACTACGTCGAGGTGCTCGGCGATCCGAAGTTCCGCACGGCCACCGGCAACACCATCGTCTTCGTCGGCGTGAGCGTCGCCGCCCACCTCGTCCTCGGACTCGGGTTCGCGATGCTGCTGAACTCGCCGCTCGTCCCGACCCTGGCGAAGTCGCTGTTCCGGGTCGTCTACGTGCTGCCGTGGCTCTTCACCGTCGCGATCATCGCGGTGCTCTGGCGGCTCCTGCTCAACCCCAACGGCGTCCTCAACTACGCGCTCATCTCACTCGGGCTGACCGACACGGGCGTCGAATGGCTCGCCTCCCCCGCGACCGCGCTGCTCTCGGTGACATTCATCAACATCTGGGCGGGCTACTCCTTCTACATGATCACGCTCCTGGCGGGACTGCAGGGCATCCCGCACGACCTCTACGAGGCGGCGAAGGTCGACGGAGCGAGCTCCTGGCAGCGCTTCTGGAACGTCACCATCCCTCAGCTCAAGCCGATCATCATCAGCATGTCGGTCCTGGACATCATCTGGACCTCTCAGCAGTTCGCCCTGATCTGGATGACCACGGGCGGCGGACCGATCGACGCGACCGAGATGCTCAGCACCTACACCTACAAGCTCGCGTTCAGCCGGTACGAGTTCTCGGTGGCCTCGGCCAGCGCCGTCCTGATCCTCCTCCTCACCATGGTGCTCGCCGTCTTCTACGTGCGGAACCAGAAAGCCAGGGACTGACGTGACCGCCACCGCACCGCGACCGCCCGTGCGCACGCCGAAGCTGATCGCCGCCCAGGCCGGAGTCTGGATCCTCCTCCTGATCGGCGCCGCCTTCGCCGGGCTGCCCATCCTCTGGATGGCCGCGAGCTCGTTCAAATCGAACACCGAGATCTTCGAGTACCCGCCCCGGCTCATCACCGACACGTTCTCCTTCTCGGCCTACGCGGGGATCCTCGGCGATCCGACCAAGGTGCGCTTCTTCGTCAACAGCTACGTCGTCGCGCTCGCGGTCGTCGTCGTGACGCTCGTCGTCGCGATCCTGGCCTCCTATGCGTTCAGCCGGTACGAGTTCCGCTTCAAGCGGCCGATCAACGTCGTCATCGTCAGCATCCAGGCGGTGCCGCCGATCACGCTTTTGATCCCGTTCTTCGGGCTCATGGTGACGCTGCGCCTCTACAACACCTACCAGGGGCTGATCCTCACCTACCTGGTCTTCACCCTGCCCTACGCGATCATCATGCTGACCGGCTACTTCAACACCCTCCCGCGCGACCTCGACGAGGCGGCGCGCATGGACGGGGCGGGCCCCATGACCGTGCTCTGGCGGATCCTGGTGCCGATCGCGATCCCCGGGATCGTCTCGGTCGGCATCTACACCTTCATGATCGCGTGGAACGAGTACCTCTTCGCGCTCACCCTCACCAGGACCGACGACATGCGCACGGTGCCCATCGGCATCCAGCTGCTCATGGGCCAGAACTCCTACGAGTGGAACGAGATGATGGCGATGAGCATCCTCGGATGCGTTCCCGTCCTCCTCCTCTTCCTCTTCTTCCAGCGGTACTTCATCGGCGGCATGACCGCCGGGGCCGTCAAGAGCTGAGTCGCGCGACCGCGCGTCCGGAACCCATCACCACCCTCACGAGAAGGACTGTCAGAGAATGCTTGTATCCGGAAAAGATCTGCTGGACGTCGCGAACGCGAACGGATTCGCCGTCCCGGCGTTCAACGTCAGCGACTACGCCATGATGACCGGGCTCTTCGAGATCAGCGAGGAGAAGGAGTCGCCCCTGCTCATCGCGATCCACCCCGATGAGCTCAGCCACACCGGAGTGGACATCCTGCACTCGATCATCGCCCGCGCGCACCGCTCCAGCGTCCCCGTCACGATCCACCTCGACCACGGTGCGACCTACGAGCAGGTGCTGCTCGCGATCAAGTCGGGCTTCACCTCCGTCATGATCGACGGCTCGATGCTGCCGTACGACGAGAACGTGGCGATCACCAAGCGCGTCGTCGACGCCGCGCACGCGGTGGGAGTGTCGGTCGAGGGCGAGCTCGGCACGATCGGCAAGACCGACAACGAGGCGGAGGACGGCGCCGCGAACATCATCTACACCGAGCCGGACGAAGCGGTCGACTTCGTGGCGTCGACCGGGGTCGACAGCCTGGCCATCGCCATCGGCACGAGCCACGGGCTGTACCCGGCCTCGATGAAGCCGGCGCTCAAGCTCGATCTCCTCGCCGAGATCAAGAAGCGCGTCGCCGTGCCGCTCGTCCTGCACGGCGGGTCGAACAATCCGGACGCCGAGATCGCCGAGTCGGTGAAGCGCGGGGTGAACAAGATCAACATCTCGAGTGACATCAAGGCCGCGTACCACAAGCGGATGCGCGAGGTCCTGGCCGACCCGTCGGTCCGCGAGCCCAACACCATCCAGCCGCCGTCCATCGCCGCCATGAAGGAGACCGCGGCCGAGAAGATCGACCTGTTCGGCTCCGCCGGCAAGGCCTCGCTCTACTAGGCCGGAGGGGACAGCGTGAACGAGAGGATCGTGCTCGGCCTCGGCGGGACCGTCGACTACGAGATCGACTGGGACGACGCCGTCGTCCAGGCGCTCGTGGACGACTACGGGATCCGTCGGGACGAGCTGACCAGGACCGCGGAGATCGCCTCCGAGCGGGACCTGGTCGTCACGATCCTCGCGTTCCTCGCCGACGGTGCGGGAGGGGAGAGATTCGCCTCCTCCTCCCGCATCGTCGAGGAGTTCGCACGTCGGTTCCCCTTCCGGACCACTCTCGGCGGCACGGGGATCCGCGCCGGCTACGCCCTCGCGGTGCACGGGCTCGTGGCGACCCAGCACCTGGTCAGCATCGACGACGAGGTGCGCCGACTCCTGCCGGCGGGCAACGACTCCGTCTCGAGCGCCGTCGAGGACAGCACGGATCCGCACCTCATCGTGCAGTTCCCGCGCGGAGCGACGGTGCGGCTGGGGACGGACGTCCTCGAGGCACCGCATCCGAACCGGGTGATCGTCTCGAACGACCCGCCGAACCGGGAGCTGCGGATCGCCGAGGGGCTCGGCGAGGTCCTGACGGATGCGCAGGTGCTCCTGCTCTCGGGATTCAACAGCATCCAGGACATGGACGTTCTCGACGAGCGCCTGCGCACGATCGACCGCCATCTCGAGGCGCTCCCGCGCGACGCCGTGGTGATCTACGAGGACGCCGGGTTCCACCTGCCCGCGCTCCAGCAACGGGCGCGAGCGGCCCTGCTGCGCCGCGTGGACGTGGTGAGCATGAACGAGGACGAGCTGCAGGCACTGCTCGGGCGGCCCCTCGACCTCCTCGACCCGGAGGCGGTGGTCTCCGCACTCTCCGTCGCCTCCTCCGCACTCGGCTCCCGTGACCGGGAGGGTCCCGTGCTCGTCGTGCACACCCGGCACTGGTCGGCCGCCGTCGGGGCCGGCGCCGAGCGCTATCGAGGGGCCCTCGCGGGTGGCGTGCGGATGGCGAGCACGCGCTACCTCCTCGGCGACGCGATCACGGTGGAGGACTACGACCGGGTCTCGCGCCTCCCCGTCCAACCGGGCGGTGAGCGGGTCTGCGCGCTCGTGGAGACCCGACTCGACGCCTGCTGCCTCCCGGCCCTCGTCCTCGAGACGGACAGGCCCACCACGATCGGGCTCGGCGACTCCTTCGCCGGCGGATTCGTGTCGGCGCTCGTGCGGGGTGCCGCGGCCTGACTCCGGGTGCTGCGCGCGGCGCTCCCGGCGGATGCGCGAGCGGGTCCATCGAGGCCGGGTGCTGACCGCCGGCCTCCCGGGCGACCGGAGCCGAGGAGCGCGGACGCCGACGGGAGCGACTCATCCGGGCGCTGGCGGTCTCGATCCGGCCCACGGGGTGCTCCTGGTCACCGCACCTGCGCCGTTGCGCGCCTGGTTATCCACAGTGGCGCGTCGGCACAGGAGGTGAGCATCGCTCGACTGCTTCGATGGGGCGTCCCCTCGCGCCTGACCCTGAGCGCGATCCGCACCGCCCGAGCAGAAAGGTGACCCGACCCATGGATCGCTCGTTCCACCTCCGGAGCACTCCGCATGAGCCGCCCCTCGCACGCCTTCGACTACCGCTCCCTCCCCCTGGAGCCCCTCACCCCGTCCACCCCGACGGCGGTGTTCTTCGCCGCGCAGCCGGCGACGCGGGCCGAGCTCCCCGATCCGGAGCCGATCCTGTCGAGGCTGACCCTTCTGGTCGTCGAGATCCTCGCGGGCTCCCGTGACATCGACCAGATCGCGCGCTGGCTGACGGACGACGTCTACCGGCACCTGCAGAAGCGCGTCGTCCTGGCCGCGCGCGCCCGCAGCCTCCAGGGCCGTCCGGCGCACCGCATCCCGTTCACCGTCGGGAGGGTGGTGATGTCGGAGCCGCGCGACGGAGTGGTCGAAGCGGTGATCCTCGTGCACAACCGAGTGCGCACCCGCGCCGTCGCCATCCGCCTCGAGGGCATGGACGCCCGGTGGCGTGCGACCGCCGTCAACGTGCTCTGAGGACGACCGCCGAAGACACCGCAGGCCCCGCCCGCCGCACGAGCGGGGACGGGGCCTGCGGCGCGGGCCTCAGCGGCGCTTGGACTGCGCGCGGCGCTCCTGGCGGTTGGCGGGGGTGTCGTCGTCCGACGGGGTCTGCTGACCGAACGCGCCGGTGGTCGCCGCGTCCTCGGCCTCGCCCTCGGGCAGTGCCGCGCGGGCCTCGGCCGCGCGCGCCTTGGCGGTGGCCGCCTGCTGCACCTTGCCGCGCTGGTCGCGCACCTCGACTCCGCCCGAGTCGCTCGGGGCCGAGTAGCTCAGCTTCTCGACCGGGGCGACGGGCTCGGCGAGCCCCTTCGCCGCGACTCCGGCGACCTCGCCCTGCTTCTGCGTCACCTCGACCTCCAGGTTGAACAGGAAGCCGACGGTCTCCTCGCGGATCTGCCCCATCATCTGCTGGAACAGGGCGAAGCCCTCGCGCTGGTACTCGACCAGCGGGTCGCGCTGCGCCATCGCGCGCAGGCCGATGCCGTCCTTGAGGTAGTCCATCTCGTAGAGGTGGTCGCGCCAGCGGCGGTCGATGACCGAGAGCACGACGCGGCGCTCGAGCTCGCGCATGGCCGGCGAGCCCAGCTGGTCCTCGCGGCGCTGGTAGGCGAGCTTGGCGTCCGAGAGGATCTCGCGGCGCATGAACTCCTTGTTGATGCGCCCGCGGCTGCCCGCCTCCTGCACGACCTCGTCGATCGTGAGGCTGATCGGGTAGAGGGTCTTGAGCTCGGTCCACAGAGCGTCGAAGTCCCAGTCGTCGCCGTTGCCCTGGCCCGTGTGCACCTCGAGGATCTCGTCGATCACGTCGACGAGGAACTTCTGGGTGCGCTCGTGCAGGTCGTCGCCCTCGAGGATGTGGCGGCGGTCGGAGTAGATCGCCTCGCGCTGGCGGTTGAGGACGTCGTCGTACTTGAGGACGTTCTTGCGGATCTCGGCGTTGCGCGCCTCGACCTGCGACTGCGCGCTGCGGATGGCGCGCGAGACGACCTTCGACTCGATGGCGATGTCGTCCGGCACGTTGCCGCGGCCCATGAGCGCCTCGGCCGCACCGGAGTTGAACAGGCGCATCAGGTCGTCGGTGAGCGAGAGGTAGAAGCGGCTCTCCCCCGGGTCGCCCTGACGGCCGGAGCGGCCGCGGAGCTGGTTGTCGATGCGGCGCGACTCGTGGCGCTCGGTGCCGAGGACGTAGAGGCCGCCGGCGGCCTGGACCTTCTCGGCCTCCTCGGCGACCTTCGCCTTGACGCCCTTGAACACGTCGTCCCACGCCGCCTCGTACTCGTCGGGGGTGTCGACGGGGCTGAGGCCCTTGGCGGTCATCTCGGCGACGGCCAGGAACTCGGCGTTGCCGCCGAGCATGACGTCGGTGCCGCGGCCGGCCATGTTGGTGGCGACCGTGACGGCGCCGAGGCGACCCGCCTGGGCGACGATGGCCGCCTCCCGCGCGTGGTTCTTCGCGTTCAGGACCTCGTGGCGCACGCCCTTCTTCGCGAGCAGGCGCGAGAGGTACTCGCTCTTCTCGACGCTCGTGGTGCCCACGAGGACGGGCTGGCCCTTCGCGTGGCGCTCGACGATGTCCTCGACGACCTGCTCGAACTTGACCTGCTCGTTCTTGTAGACGAGGTCCGGGTTGTCGATGCGCTGCATCTTGCGGTTCGTCGGGATCGGGACGACGCCGAGCTTGTAGGTCGCCATGAACTCGGACGCCTCGGTCTCGGCGGTTCCGGTCATCCCCGACAGCTTGGAGTAGAGGCGGAAGTAGTTCTGCAGCGTGACGGTCGCGAGGGTCTGGTTCTCGGCCTTGACCTGCACGCCCTCCTTCGCCTCGATCGCCTGGTGGATGCCCTCGTTGTAGCGGCGGCCGGCGAGGATGCGCCCGGTGTGCTCGTCGACGATCATGACCTCGCCGTTCAGCACGACGTAGTCTTTGTCCTTCTTGAACAGGGCACGGGCCTTGATCGAGTTGTTGAGGAAGGAGATGAGCGGGGTGTTGGCCGACTCGTAGAGGTTGTCGATGCCGAGGTAGTCCTCGACCTTCTCGATGCCGGGCTCGAGCACGCCCACGGTGCGCTTCTTCTCGTCGACTTCGTAGTCCTCGCCCTCGACGAGGCGCTTGGCGAGCCCCGCGAACTCCGAGAACCAGCGGTTCGCCTCGCCCGACGCGGGGCCGGAGATGATCAGCGGGGTGCGCGCCTCGTCGATCAGGATCGAGTCGACCTCGTCGACGATCGCGTAGAAGTGCCCGCGCTGGACCATGTCCTGCGCCTGCCACGCCATGTTGTCGCGCAGGTAGTCGAAGCCGAACTCGTTGTTCGTGCCGTAGGTGATGTCGGCGGCGTACTGCTCGCGGCGCTGCTCGGGGGTCTGGCCCGCCAGGATGACGCCGGTCGTCATGCCGAGGGCGCGGAAGACGCGCCCCATCAGCTCCGACTGGTACGACGCGAGGAAGTCGTTGACCGTGACGATGTGGACGCCCCGGCTGGCGATGGCGTTGAGGTACGCCGGGAGGGTCGCGACGAGGGTCTTGCCCTCGCCGGTCTTCATCTCGGCGATGTTGCCGAGGTGCAGGCCCGCCCCGCCCATGAGCTGGACGTCGAAGTGGCGCAGGCCCAGGGTGCGCCGGGACGCCTCGCGGACGGCGGCGAACGCCTCCGGCAGCAGGTCGTCGAGGGACTCGCCGTTCGAGTAGCGCTCGCGCAGCTCGACGGTCTCGTTCTTCAACTCCTCGTCGCTGAGGTGCGTGAAGTCCTCTTCGAGGGCGTTGACGGCTTTCGCGTAGTTCTCGAGGCGGCGGATGATCCGCCCCTCCCCGACGCGAAGGACCTTTTCGAGAACTGAGGCCACGGGGTACTCCAAAACGTAGAAGACAGGCGCCCGGCGCCAGAGCGCGGACCGCGACCAGCCTAGTCGCGGAGCGCTGGACGCGGACGGAGGACGCGTCCGCCCTCGGCGGACGCACGGACCGGCGGACGAGGACGGGCCCCGGTGCTGCGCGCACCGGGGCCCGTCCGAGGAAGGTGCGACTCAGCCCGCGGCCTGCTGCGCGAGCTCGTCCGCCTCGTCGCCGAGGGAGATCACTCCGTAGTCCCAGCCCTTGCGGCGGTAGACGACGCTCGGCCGACCCGAGTCCGAGTCGATGAAGAGGTAGAAGTCGTGCCCGACGAGCTCCATGTAGTCGACGGCGTCGTCGACGCTCATCGAGACGGAGGCGAAGACCTTCTTGCGGATGACGACGGGGCAGTACGGCTCCTCCTCGACGTCGTCGACCGCCTCCGCGGGCGGGGTCTGCACCGGGATCACCCCGGTGCTCACGGCCTCGAGGACGGCGGCGTCGGCCGGCTGGATGCCGACTCCGCTGAAGTCGGCGGCAGCGGCGTCCCGCAGGGACGTGGGGCGATGCTGGCCCCGATGGACCTTCTTCCGATCCTTGGCTCGTCGCACGCGTTCCAGCAGCCGACCGAGGGCCACGTCGAACGCCGCGTACTTGTCCGCGCCGTCGGCCTCGGCCCGGACGACCGGGCCCTTGCCGATCAACGTCAGCTCGACGCGGTCGCCACCGCTCGCGCCCTTGGACTCGCTGTGACGGCTCGCCCTGATCTCGAGCGCGAGCGCTCGATCGGCGAGGTGCGCCACCTTCTCCGACTTCTCCGTCGCGTACGCGCGGAAGCGATCGGTGATGCCCAAGTTGCGTCCTGTGATGTCGATGTCCATGACAACCTCCCAGTCGAGTACGGCGTGCCGCCTTTCTCCGGGCGGACCGTTCACGCCGTGCACCCGAGCGTAGACCCCGGTCACCGAAGTGTCACCGGAAGTTCACCGGACCGCGCCTCGGAGTCGCCGGGAGTCGTCTGCGGATCGGACGCCCGAGCGCAGTGGCGTCGCCGCCAGTGCCGCAGCGGCGCGTACGGTTCCGCCCGCGGCCTCGACCGCGCGCCGGATCTCGAGCAGCGTCGCGCCGGAGGTGACCACGTCGTCGACGAGGACCACCTCCTCGCCGACGAGGGACCGCCCCGCCCGGAACGCGCCGTCGAGGTTGCCTCTGCGCTCGATCCGGTCGAGCCCGACCTGGTCCACGGACCGGCGGACGCGGCGGACCGGATGCGCAGCGCGTCCGCCGCAGGCGCGCACCAGCAGGTCGACCGGGTCGTAGCCGCGCTTCACGCGGCGGCCGTGCGATCCCGGCGGAGCGACGAGCGGCGCCGGCCGGCCGGCCAGCGCGAGGGCGAGCGCCGGACGCAGGCGGGCGGCGAGCGGGTGCGCCGCGTCGGTGCGCCCCTCCTCCTTCAGCGCGACGACCAGGCGGCGAGCGGTGCCCTCGTACGGCACTCCCGCGAAGACCGCGAGCGGCCGCCCCGCGGGACCGATCAGTCGCGGAGGCGGCATCGGCAGCCGGGCGAGGGCGAGGGCGCACTCGGGGCAGGGGGCTGTCGTCGCCGCCCGACCGCATGCAGGGCAGTCGACGGGGAGCACGACGGCCAGCGCGTCGAGGAGCCGGGAGCGGAGCATCCGCCGAGGATGCCGCCTCGGCGACGGACGCCACGCGCCACCGGGTCCGCTCCGTCGTGGAACGTCCTGGGGAGGAGCGCTCAGGACCCCATGCCGGTCTGCGTCGCCAGGAGGCGGACGTCGGTCGCGATCGTCTGCCAGGCGGATCCGCGCTGCTGCCGCAGCTCGCCGCCCTCGGCCAGGATGCGGATCTGCGTGGTCGCGTTGCCCGCGGCGATCTGGCGCGCACCGGTCGTGGTGCCCAGCGGCGTCGATCCGCCGCCGAGCTGGTGCAGCGTGACGGCGTCCTCGCCCGTGGACGCGCGCACCACCGACACGACGTCGAGCTCGTCCGTCCAGCCCGCGGTGACCGCGGTGCCGAGCGTCGAGGAGAGGACGACGGGCTCGCCGACCGCCACGGGATCCCCGTTCGCCGACCGCGTGATGCCCGCGACGAGAATGGAGGCCTGCTGCCCGTCCTGGACGAGGGCGAGCATCCGGCTGCCGTCGCGCGACACCGACAGCGAGGCGAGGGTCTCGACCTCGGACCAGGCCGTCGCCACCTGGAAGGAGCCGGCGCCGTCGGGGGCGTAGGCCACCAGCTGGTTCGGCGCGGCCGAGGGCACGGACCACACGTAGCCGAACGGGTCGATGGCGGGCGCCGTCAGCCCCGCGCGGGCGTCCAGCAGGACGTCCGGCTGCTCGGGGGCCACGAGCGAGACCCCGGCCGCGGAGAGCACCGCCGCGGCGGCCTCGGAGTCGGCACCCCGCTGCTCCCCCAGCGCGACGGCCGACGGCGACAGTGCGCGCACCCGATCCGAGACGGCGGTCTCGGTGAGGCCCGCCGATCCGAGGAAGCCGAACGCGTCGTCGGTGAGCACGAGGGGGCGCGTGTCGACCCGGGGGCTGATCGGCAGCCCGCTCACCTCGGCGGGCACCTCGATCGGGTTCTGCTCGACCGAGAGCGCCACTCCGGTGACGTTCGAGACGGAGCCGAGGCTGCGGCTGAGTTGCAGGCGCATGAGCCGCCACTGGCGCTCGTCGGCCTCGAGCGCCGCCGGGTTCAGGTCGACGACGGCCTGCTGCGCCTCGACCGGCACGGTCTCGGCGGCGAGGGAGGTGCCGGTCGGGAAGGCGGACACGACCGCGCCGGAATCGCTCAGCCAGGGCGTGGGGCCGCGGAGCAGCTCGGTGACGATCGTGGTGCTGGTCGAGCTGTCGGCCCGCGAGGCGAACCAGCGCAGGTCGGGCACGAGGTAGGTGTAGGAGGGGTCGAAGAAGTAGAGCGCGTGGGTCGAGAAGACCTGCTCGAACGTGGTGCGGTCGATCACGACACCGCTCGGCGGCGAGCTGATCCGCCACTCCCCGTCCTCCTGCACGAAGCCGTAGTCGAGACTCAGCGCGGTCGTGGAGGCGACCTCGGTGTACACGCCGGTCGCGTCGATCTCGGCCACCGGAGTGATCGAGAGGGTGAGGGTCGAGGAGGACTGCTGCGTCGGCGAGCGCTGCCCCTCGTCGACGGTGACGTGCTCGCTCGGAGTCCAGTCGGCTCCGGCCGACAGGAACTCGCGCGCGATCTTGTAGTTGCTCTGCGGACTGGAGGCGGCGTCGATGAAGCCGGTGAGGATCTCGCGCTGGGACGCGCCCTCGGCCGGACCGGAGGGCAGGAAGTCGTACTGCAGGTCCTGCGGCGCGGAGTCGGCGCGCCCGACGCCCACGTCGCCGTCGCGCGGGATGCCGGCGCAGCCGACCAGCGCGAGCAGGACCGCCGCCGTTCCTGCGAGCGCGTGCAGGGCGCGCCGGCTCACGAGACGGCCTCGGGCAGGGGCGGCATGACGATCGGGCCGGTGAAGGCCTGCTCCCCCGCGTCGACGGGAGGCAGCGGGAGCGGCGAGGACTCGATGCGCTCGCCCCGGCGCCGGGGGATGGTCAAGCGGAAGCACGCACCGCGGTCCGGCATCGACCACACCTGCAGCCAGCCGTGGTGCAGGGCGGTGTCCTCCTGGGCGATCGACATGCCCAGCCCGGTGCCGCCGAGCGTGCGCTTGCGGGAGGGATCGGCGCGCCAGAAGCGGTCGAAGACGCGCACCACCTCCTCCGAGCTCATGCCGTGCCCGTAATCGCGGACGGCGAGCGCCACGGCCGTCGCGTTGCTGTCGACGGTGACCACGATCTCGCGGCCGTCGCCGTGCTCGATGGCGTTGCCGAGGAGGTTGCGGACGATGCGGCGGATGCGGCGCGCGTCCATGTCGGCGTCGAAGTAGCCGCCGGGCGCGGAGAGGGTGAGCACCGACCCGTTCGCCTCCGCGATCCCGCGCATCCCGTCGATCTCGTCGCCGGCGAGGCGGACCAGGTTCACCGGCTCCAGCTCGAGCTCCGCCGATCCGGCGTCGTGCCGGGAGATCTCGAGCAGATCGGCGAGCAGGCTCTCGAAGCGGGCGATCTGCCCGTGCAGCAGCTCGACCGTGCGCTCGGCGACGGGCGGGAAGCCCTCGCGCTGGTCGTAGAGGACGTCGCCCGCGAGCTTCATCGTGGTCAGCGGGGTGCGCAGCTCGTGCGAGACGTCCGAGACGAAGCGCTGCTGCACGCGGCTGAGGGTCGCGAGCTCGCTGATCTGCTCCTGCAGGCTGTCGGCCATGCCGTTGAAGGAGCGGGCGAGCGTCGCGATCACGTCCTCGCCCTTCTCCGGGATCCGCACGTCGACGTCCCCCGCGGCCAGGCGCTGGCTGGTCTCGGCGGCGACGCGCACCGGGGCCACGACGATGCGCACGACGACCCAGCTGACGGCTCCGATGAGCAGGATCAGCAGGAGCCCGGCGACGTTCAGCACCTGCTGGACGAACTGGAGCGTGCGCTCGGCGTCGGCCAGCGAGTAGCCGATGTAGAGCTCGTACCGCCCGGCGGAGCTCGGCAGCTCGAGAGTCGAGCCGACGAGGATGCCGGGCTGCTCGTCGCCGTCGGCGTCGAGGGTCACCGACTGCCAGTACTGCCCCTCCGACCCCGCCTGCACGCGCTGGCGGAGCTCGTCGCTGATGATGCCGTCCTGCAGCTCGCGGTTGTAGATGTCCTGCGGGGCGAGCGAGGACGCCTCCTGGTCGGGAGAGCGGACGATCGCGATGAGAGCGGAGGAGGACGCGTCGCGGATGGCGGTGCGGACCGAGCTCATCACCTCCTCCATGTCCTGACGGGTGGAGACGGTGGCCGCGTCGAGGTAGCCCTGCGCCGCGCGGGTCGCCCGCGAGGTGTCGCCGGTGACCTGCGTGAGTCGCGACTGGAAGAGGTTGTCGCTGATGCTGTACGAGAGGTACGCGCCGGTCGATCCGATCGCGATCCCGCTGAGCAGCACGGTGATGGCGACGGCGCGGAACTGCAGCGAGCGCCGCCAGACGCGGAGCACCCGACCGGGCCAGCGCCGGACGCCGGCCGTGGGGAAGCGGCGCGCGGACGACACGGTCAGCCGGGGACGACGGCGCCCGCGCGGTAGCCCACGCCGCGCACGGTCATCACGATGCGGGGGTCGTCCGGGTCCTTCTCGACCTTGGCGCGCAAGCGCTGGACGTGGACGTTCACCAACCGGGTGTCGGCCTTGTAGTGGTAGCCCCAGACCTGCTCGAGCAGCATCTCCCGCGTGAACACCTGCTGCGGCTTCGAGGCGAGCGCGAGGAGCAGGTCGAACTCGAGCGGGGTGAGGCCGATGCGGGTGTCGCCGCGGCGCACCTCGTGCCCGGCGACGTCGAGGCTGAGGTCGCCGACCTGCAGCACGGCGTTGGCGGCGACCTGCGCGGGGCGCAGCCGGGTCTTGATCCGCGCGACGAGCTCCTTGGGATCGAAGGGCTTCACCATGTAGTCGTCGGCGCCCGACTCGAGCCCCTGCACGACGTCGGAGGTGTCGGACTTCGCCGTGAGCATGATGATGGGGACGCCCGACTCGGCGCGCACCTCGCGGCACACCTCGATGCCGTCCATCCCGGGAAGCATCAGGTCGAGCAGGAGGAGATCGGGGCGGGACCTGCGGAAGGCCTCGAGAGCACCCGAGCCGTCGGCGCAGAACGAGACGTCGTAGTCCTCGGCCCGCAGGACGATGCCGATCATCTCGGCGAGGGCCGCGTCGTCGTCGACCACCAGAATGCGCGCGCTCATGAGCCTGTCTTCCTCGTTCCTCCCGCGCCGGCCCCCCTGGGCGCGCGCGGATGTGCTCCAGGCTAACCGAGTCCGCTCGACGTTCGGCGGGACGCGGGAGAGGAGCCTCGGACACGCCTGTGCCAGCATGGGAGCGATGACCGACGCAGCTCACTGGCCGCCGCCCTCCGGGCCCTCGGACGAGGCGGGCGCGCAGGACCGCCCGCCCGTCGGAGCCGACGCGCCGCGCCCTCCCGCTCCCGTCGCCCCGAGCGCCTGGTCGCCCTCGAGCCCCTGGCACTCCAGCGCGCCCACGGTCGCTGCGAGCGGGTGGACGCCGCCCCCGCGCCCCGGTCTGGTACCGCTGCGCCCCCTCGGCTTCGGCACGCTGCTCGGCGCTCCGTTCCAGGTGCTGCGCCGCAGCCCCCGGACGACCCTCGGACCGGCCCTGCTGATCCAGGGGGTCGGCTCGGTGCTCGCCCTCGTGATCTACGGAATCGTCGCCGTCCTCGCCCTCGGCCGCATCGACCAGGCGGAAGCGGCCGACCGCGACGCCGTGGGTGCGGGCTCGATCGCGATCGTGATCCTCGCCGCCCTCATCCCCCTGGGCGTCTCGCTCGCCACCGGCGCCCTGGTGCAGGGCCTCGTGGTGCTCGAGGTCTCGCGGGCGGTGCTCGGAGAGAGGCCGACGCTCAGGCAGCTCCTCGCCCGGCTCCGCGGTCGCTTCTGGGCGCTGGTAGGCTGGACGGTCCTCCAGGGCATCGGGCTCTCCCTGCTCGTCCTCGTCGCCGTGGCCGTCGCGGTCCCCCTCTTCGTCGTGGGCGCGCAGGACGCGGGTGCGGGCGCGATCGTCGGCGGCGTCCTCGTGCTGCTCGTCGCAGCGGCATCGGCGACGGCGCTGGGCGCCTGGATCGGGACGAAGCTCGCCCTCGTGCCGAGCCTCCTGGTCGTCGAGCGCCAGACGCTCCGCCGTGCCGTGGCGCGCTCGTGGGCGCTGGTCGCCGGCGGGTTCTGGCGCACCTTCGGCGCCCTGGCCCTGATGCTCGTCATCGTGCAGGTCGCGGGACAGGTCGTCGCCACTCCCCTGAGCCTGCTCGTGCCGATCGGCGGTGCTCTGATCGCGCCGACCGATCCGGAGGCGCAGATCGCCGCCTCGCTGGTCGTCACCCTGCTCTCGCTGGCCGTCGGACTCGTGATCGGCGCGGTCGGCACGGTCCTGCAGGCCGCCGTCACCGGACTCGCCTACCTCGACCGCCGGATGCGCCGCGAGGGCTTCGACCTCGTCCTCCTGCGGCACGTCGAGGACCGCGCGGCGGGCCTGGACTCCCCCGATCCGTTCCCGGCGCCGGAGCGGACGCCGCGGTGATCCGCGCCCTGCCCCCCGCGACCGCACTGGACCCCGACGCCGAGGAGGCCCGGCGCCTCCTGCTCGAGGAGCTCGCCGACCCGCGCTACCGGGCGGCGGAGCCGAGCTGGTTCGACCGGGCGGTGCAGGCCGTCCGCGACTGGTTCTCGTCCCTCACCGTGCCGACGGACGGCCCGGCCGTCCCGATCGCCGCGGTGATCGGGGTCCTCGTCGTCGTCGCGCTCGTCGTCACCGCGCTGCTGATCGCGGGTCGGCCGAGCCTGCGCCGCCGCAGCGCGCTCCGCGGGTCGGTGCTGGCCGCGGACGACGGGCGCTCGTCGGCCGACCTCCGGGCGCTCGCCGAGGCCGCCGCGGCGCGCGGGGACTGGAGCGAGGCCGTGATCGAGCGGTTCCGCGCGCTGGTCCGCTCCCTCGACGAGCGGACGCTGGTCCGCGCCTCCCCGGGCACGACCGCGCACGGCTTCGCCCGCCGCGCCCAGGCCGTGTTCCCCGGATCGGCCGCCGATCTCGGGCGCACCGCCGACGACTTCGACGCAGTGCGGTACCTCGACCGACCGGGCGGACCCGAGGAGTACTCCCGCGTCCGCGCACTCGACGACGCACTCGCGGTCGCGGACCCGACGCTCCCGCTCTCCGCGGATCCGCTCACCGGGGCCTCCCGATGACGGCGGCGACCGATGCCGTCTCCACCCCGACCCTCGGGGCGCTGCTGCGCCGTGGGCGCGTGTGGGCGGCGCTCCTCGCGCTCGTCGCCGTGGGCACCGTGCTGCTGACCGTCGCCACGGGGGCGCCGGCGCTCGCGCCCGACCTCGACGTCGACAGCGCCGCCCCGGACGGGTCCCGCGCCGTCGCGCAGGTCCTGCGCGAGGAGGACGTCCCCGTCGAGCGCGCCGACGACCTCGACACGGCGCTCGGGGCCGCGGACTCCGGCGCGGTGCTCCTGGTCGACGACGCCGACGCCGTGCTCGACGAGCAGCAGTACGCCGACCTCGAGGACGCCTTCGGCTCGATCGTGCTCGTCCGCCCGACCGCCACCGCGCTCGACGCCCTGCTCCCCGGGGTGGCGTCCGCGGGCGTCCCGCTCGCGGAGGGGTCGCTCGACGCCGACTGCGCCGTCCGGGCCGCCGCACGCGCGGGAGCGATCCCTGCGGGCGGTCGGGCCTACCGCATCGTCGAGGGCGGGGCGACGGGCTGCTTCCCCACCGGGGACGACGCCTTCGCACTCGTCACGGGCACGAGCCCCGCAGGCGCGGACGTCGCGGTCCTCGGCGACGCCGACGTGCTCCGCAACGGGACGATCGACGAGCAGGGGCGCGCCGCCCTCGCCCTGAATCTGCTCGGCGGCGAGGAGCGCCTCGTCTGGTACCGCGTCGGGTTCGACGACCTGCGCGGCGAGGGCGCCGTCGATCCGGCCGATCTCGCTCCCGGCTGGGTCACGCCCGCGATCCTCCTGCTGCTGGCCGTCGGAGTGGCCTCGGCCGTCTGGCGCGGCCGCCGCTTCGGTCCGCTCGCCGTCGAGCCGCTGCCCGTCGTCGTGCACGCGAGCGAGACCGCCCGCGGCCGCGCGCGCCTCTACGCGCGAGGGAGCACCCGCGTCCGGGCCCTCGACGCGCTGCGCATCGGCACGCTCCGCCGCCTCGCCTCGATGCTCGGTCTGTCCACCGCCGCCGGGGTCGACGAGATCGTGAGCGGCACGGCCGGACTGCTCGGCGGCGACCCGATCGCCCTGCGCCGGCTCCTCGTCGAGGACGAGCCCGCCGACGACGCGTCGCTCGTGCGCGCATCCGACGACCTCCTCCGCCTCGAGAGCGCCGTCCGCGCCGCCCTCGCCCCGACTCCGCACCCCGTCCGACGACAGGAAGGCACGCTCCGATGACCGACTCCCCCCTCCCGCCGATCGCCGAGGACGGGCTGCGCGCAGAGCTCGACCGCGTCCGCACCGAGGTCGGCCGCGCCGTCGTCGGGCAGGACGGCGCGGTCTCCGGCCTCCTCATCGCCCTCCTCGCCGGCGGGCACGTCCTGCTCGAGGGCGTCCCCGGAGTCGCGAAAACTCTCCTCGTGCGCGCCCTGTCGCTCTCGCTCGGGCTCGACACCCGCCGCGTGCAGTTCACCCCGGACCTCATGCCCGGCGACATCACCGGCTCGCTCGTCTACGACGCGTCCACCTCCGGCTTCTCCTTCCGGGAGGGCCCGGTCTTCACGAACCTGCTGCTCGCGGACGAGATCAACCGCACCCCGCCGAAGACCCAGGCGGCGCTGCTCGAGGCGATGGAGGAGCGGCAGGTCAGCGTCGACGGGCGCACCCTCGCCCTCCCCGATCCGTTCCTCGTGGCCGCCACGCAGAACCCGGTGGAGTACGAGGGCACCTACGCGCTCCCGGAGGCGCAGCTGGACCGCTTCCTCCTCAAGCTCGTGCTCGAGATCCCGCCGCGCGACATCGAGGTCGAGGTGCTGTCGCGCCACGCGGCCGGCTTCGATCCGCGCGATCTCCAGGCGGCGGGGGTGCACCCGGTGCTCGACGCGGGGCGGCTCCGGGCCGCTCAGGACTCCGTCCGCCGGGTCGGAGCCGGAGCCGACGTCCTCGGCTACATCGTCGACATCGCCCGCGCCACGCGCGAGAGCCCGAGCGTGAAGCTCGGCGCGAGCCCCCGCGGCTCGACGGCCCTGCTGGCCGCCTCGCGGGCGTGGGCCTGGCTGAACGGCTACGGCTCGATCACTCCAGACCACGTGCAGGCCATGGTCCTGCCCGTCCTGCGGCACCGCCTCCAGCTCCAGCCGGAGGCGGAGCTCGAGGGCGTCCGGACGGAGGCCGTCCTCGGCGGCGTCCTGCAGCAGGTCCGCGTCCCGGTCTGATCCGTGCACCTCTCCGGACGCTCCGTCCTCGTCCTCCTCGTCGGCCTCGTCCCCGTCGTCCTGCTCGGCGGGCGGGCGCAGGTCGCCTTCGCCGTGCTCGCGCTCTGGCTGCTCGTCTGGGCCGTCCTCGTCGGCGTCGACCTGGCGGTCGCCGGCTCGCCACGCGCCGTCCGCCTCGAGCGCGTCGTGCCGGACCGCGTCCGTCTCGGCGAGCGCGCGGAGGCGGAACTGCTGATCACGAGCACCGGGCGCCGCCGCGTCCGCGGAGTCGTCCGCGACGCGTGGGAGCCGTCGGCGGGGGCGCTGCGCACCCGCACGGCACTGGACCTCCCCTCCGGAGAGCGCCGAGCCGTCAGGACGGTGCTGGAGCCGCGTCGGCGCGGCGAGCGGCACGCCCTCCACGTGACGATCCGGTCGGACGGACCCCTGGGGCTCGCCGGGCGGCAGGCGACGCGGTCGGCTCCCGCGACGGTGCGGGTGCTCCCGCCGTTCCGCTCCCGCCGGCACCTGCCCTCCCGGCTCGCCCGGCTGCGCGAGCTGGAGGGCCGCACGAGCGTCATGATCCGAGGGCAGGGCACCGAGTTCGACAGCCTCCGGGAGTACGTCCGCGGCGACGACGTGCGCTCGCTCGACTGGCGGGCGACGGCGCGGCGCCGTGAGCCCGTCGTCCGCACCTGGCGCCCGGAACGGGACCGGCGCGTGGTCGTCGTCCTCGACACCGGGCGCACCTCCGCCGCCCGCATCGCGGACGAGCCCCGGCTGGACACGGCGATCGAGGCGGCTCTGCTGCTCTCGGCCCTCGCGGCGAGCGCGGGCGACCGGATCGACGTGCTCGCCTTCGACCGCGCCCGACGCGCCCGCGTCCACAGCGCCTCCGGGAGCGAGGTCCTCGGCCGGGTCGTCGACGCCCTCGCTCCGGTGCAGCCGCAGCTCGTCGAGACCGACTGGTCGGCCGTGCCTGCGCAGGTGCGGGCCCTCGTCCCGCAGCGCTCCCTGGTCGTCCTCCTCACCGCCCTCGACTCGGTCGGCGCCTCGGAGGGGCTGCTGGCGGTGCTCCCCCAGCTGACCCGCACGCACACGGTCGTCGTGGCGTGCTCGCTGGATCCCGAGCTCGTCGAGATGGCGGCCGACCGGAGCGACCGCGCGGCCGTCTACACCGCGGCAGCCGCGGAGCGCTCGCTCGGCGACGCGGACCGGCTGGCGGCGGCCGTGCGCCGGCTCGGCGGCGACGTCGTCCTCGCGACGCCCGAGAAGCTGCCGCCGGCCCTCGCCGACCGCTACATCGCCCTGAAGGCGGCCGGCCGGCTCTGATCAGGCGTCGGCGATGCTGCGGGAGCCGCGCGCGAAGCGGTCGAGGTCGCCGGTCTCCCCCGCCCGGGCGGCCCGGCCGCCGAGCACGATCATGTAGGCGAGGAACGCGAGCAGCGCCACCGACCCGATCCCGATCTTCACGAACCACGGCCACGGCGCCGGCGTGACGAAGCCCTCGATGATCCCGGCGACGAACAGCACGAACACGAGCCCGAGCGCCACGGTGAACAGACTCCGGGCGTCCTCCGCGAGCGCCTGGCCGCGGGTGCGCGCTCCCGGCGCGATCCAGGCCCAGAAGATCCGCAGTCCCGCCGCGGCCGCCACGAACACGGCCGTCAGCTCGAGCTGGCCGTGCGGGGCGATGTAGAGGAAGAACGTGTCGCCCTCGCCGTAGTGGAACATCACGGCGATCGAGGTGCCGAGGTTCTGCGCGTTCTGCAGAAGGATGTACGGCACGTAGACGCCGACGATGCCGAAGGCGACGCACTGCGCCGCGATCCAGGCGTTGTTGGTCCAGACCTGGCCGGCGAAGGACGCGGCCGGGTTCTCGGAGTAGTAGTCGACGAAGTCCTCCTGGGCGAAACGCCGCAGCTGCTCGTCGTCGCCGAGCGAGGCGAGCAGGCGGGCGTCCCCCAGGATCCACACCGCGAACAGCGTCGCCACGAGCGCGGTGGCCAGGGCGACGGCGAGCGTGAGCCAGCGGAGGCGGTGCAGCGCGGCGGGCAGCGTCACGACCGCGAATCGCGCGATCGCCGCGAGCGGCTCCTCCCCGGTGCCGGTGAGCCGGCCGCGCGCCCGCGAGAGCGAGACGGCGAGCCGGGCGCCGACGGCGGTCGATCCCGCCGTCGAGGCGATCGCGGCCAGATCGGCGGACGCCGACTGGTAGCGCTCGACGAGCTCGTCCGCCTCGTCGCCGGTGAGCCGGCGCTTGCGCGAGAGCTCGTCCAGGCGGCGCCACTGCGCGTCGCGCGCGGCCGAGAGAGCGTCGATGTCCATCTGTTTAGATGATAGCCATGGGCATCGATCGGCTGGACGAGGGCGAGGACGACGGCCTGATCACGGGTGAGGCGATCGCCCTCGAGGTCCCCGTGACCTCCTTCGTCCTCCGGGCCTGCGGGGCGGTCATCGACCTCGTCGCCGAGATCCTCCTGGCCCTCGCGCTGTTCTACCTGGTCTCCGTCCTCGCCGGAGGGGACGGCCTCGACCCGTCCGCCGCGGCGGCCGTCGGCATCGCCGCTCTCGTCACCTCCCTCGTGCTCGTCCCGGTCGCCGTCGAGACGGCGACGCGCGGACGCTCGCTCGGGAAGCTCGCGGTCGGAGCCCGGGTCGTCCGGGACGACGGTGGAGCGATCTCCTTCCGTCACGCGCTGGTGCGCGGGATGACCGCGGTCCTCGAGATCGTGATGACGGCCGGCGGGCTCGCCGCCGTCGTCGGGCTGCTGTCCCGCCGCTCCCGACGGCTCGGCGACGTCCTCGCCGGGACTCACAGTCAGCTCGAGCGGGTCCCGTCGGTCGTGGAGCTCCGCGCCGAGGTGCCGGAGCCGCTGCTCGGCTGGGCGGCCACCGCCGATGTCGCGCGGCTCCCCGATGCTCTGGCCCGCCGGCTCGCGCAGTTCCTGCGGAACCGGACCGGGATGACCGAGCCCTCCCGCTCGCAGCTGGCCGCGTCGCTCGCGCACGAGGTGTCGGCCTCGGTGTCCCCGGTGCCCTCCGCGCCGGCGGAGGACTTCCTCCTGGCCGTCTCGGCGCTGCGCCGGGTGCGCGAGGAGCGCGCCCTGCGGCTCGCCGCCGACCGCCTCGACCGGCTCGCGCCGGTCCTGGCCGGCGCGCCGCGCGGTTTCCCCGACCGCTCGGGTCACTCCTCGGCGGACGGCTCCCGGTAGCGGATCGTCGTCCAGCCCTGCGGGACCGAGAGTCGGGCGTCGTGCGCCTCGCAGAGGTCGTAGCCGTGCGGGTCGGGCGCGGCGCTCAGCGGGCCGACGGCGACGACCGAGTCGCGGTAGTCGTAGGTCAGAGTGACGGCGGCCGGAGCCCGGCAGCCCGTCCGCGAGCACTGCCGTCCGGTCATCGCGCCCACAGTAGCAATAGGCTGGGGGCATGCCCCGTGCTCGTCGCTACACCGCTCGTCAGGCGGCATCGGTGCGGGGCGGCTCGAGGGACAGGCACGGTCGCGGCATCCGCGGCCCCGTCACCGGGCCCCACCTGCCCCTGCTGCAGACCCGCACCGACTTCTTCGAGATGACGGTCGGATCCGCCATCGACTACCTCCGCGGCGCCTGGCCCGACGAGCTGGCGGGCATCCGCGTCGACGTCGCGGCGACTCCGGACGTCGATCCTGCGCGGCTGCGGGCCACGGGCATCGCCCGCTGGCGGGTGGACCACGCCGAGCGCCGCATCACGCTCTACCGGGTGCCGATCCAGCGCCTCGCCAAGCTGCACCGTCGCGACGAGTTCCACGAGCGGATGCTCATCGAGAGCCACGTGTTCCGCGCGGTCGCCGAGCTCCTCGGCCGCGACCCGTGGGACATCTCCCCGGACCGCTTCCGCCACCTCTGACGCCCGGGGCGCCGCCGCTCAGTGCGAGTAGACCGTGATCGGCGACGAGAGCGGACCGGGCGGGACGATCGGGTAGGCCGCGAGGCGCCCGTCGCTCGCGATCGACACCGACGCCTGCACCGGCTGATCGCTCGTGACCACGAGCGGGTCGACCCCGGGGTCGACGGTCGCGGAGGCGAAGGGGCCGATCTCCACGGTGCGCGAGCCCGAGGCGGAGTCGAGCACCACGGAGGCGGTCGTGTCGCTGCCGTTCGCGAGGTGCAGGCGGGCCCCGGGCTCGCCCGTGCCGGCCACGCCGAAGGGCGTCGAGGTGGACGTGCCGGAGGCGAACCAGGCGTAGTCGGTGCCGGCGGAGCCGGTCGACGTCGTGCGTCCCGCCGCGACGACGGGCTCGTCCGAGGTGAGCGTGATGCGGTAGGAGCCCTCGGCGAGTCCCGACAGCGGGACCTCGCCGACCCGGCCGGCCGGCACGACGACCTGCGTCGACGTCCCCGCGCCGCTCGGGTCCTCGTTCGCGACCTCGATCGAGACGGTGCTGTCGGCCTCGCCGGGCGCCAGGATCCTCAGCACGGGGCTGCCGGCGCCGCCCGTGCCGTCGTCGCTGGACGTCTCGGCGGGAGGGGTCGAGATCCGGTAGCCGGAGACGACGGTCAGGGTCGACGGGGCCGCCGACGGAGCGGTCGCCTCGACGCCCACGGGGGTGAGGCCGGCGATGGCGGTGCTCTGGAGGCTCGCCGCGATCTCGCCGCCGCGCGCGGTCATCCGCACGACCGGCTGCACGACGTCGGGCGCGAGCCCCGCGAGGGGCAGTGCGCGGACGGTCCCGGGCGGCACGACGATGCCCGTGGATCCGGTGGCGGCGATCGGCCCGTTCTCGCCGTAGAGCGAGAGGTCGACGGTGGCCGCCACCTCGCTCGCATTGGCGAGGACGAGGACGGAGGTCGAGCCGACGTCCGTCGAGCCGCCGACGATCCAGCTGTCGGCCGAGGGCTCGGCGCACCCCAGCGCGCTCAGACCGGAGACGGTCTCGGTCGCGATCGACTGCGTCGTCGCGCCTCCCGGCGTCGGGTCGGCGCCGGCGGGCACGACCAGGCGCGCGATCCCGCTGCCAGGCGCGGCCACGTCCGGCTCGTCGAGGACGGCGGAGTCGGTCGCGACGCCGTCCGGCCAGACGGCCGAGCGCGATCCCTCGAGGGCGCGGAGCTCCTCCGGATCGGTCGCGTCGAGGAGGTCTCCCCCGCAGACGAGAGCGCTGTCGGCGGCGACGGGGGTGACGGAGACGCCCTCCGCGGCCCGGGTCGCCGCGGGGAGCGGGAGCAGCTGGGGCAGGACGACAGCGGTGGCGGCGAGCACGACACCGACCGCGCCGACCGCGGTCCGCATCGCGTTGCGGCGGCGACGGGCGGCGGAGGCGCGCCGGTCGCGCGGAGGCTTCGGCGGGACGGTGGCGACGGAGTCCGTGCCGGCCGCCGCGCTCCGCTCCTTCGAGAGTGCACGCGCGGCTCTCCGCTCGGCGCGCGTCGGATCGACCGGGGGCGGGGGGACCGCGGGCATCTTCTTCTCCTGGTCGCGGGGATCAGACATCGTCGGTCCCGTCGTCGAACTGGCCGGTGGCCTCGCCCGGCTCGTCGTCCATGCCCGCGACGGCGGCACCCGACCGAGCGCGTTCGAGCGACATCCCCGTGGGGACGGCCAGCAGGACCGCGACGAGGAACACGAGCAGCAGAGCGGTCGTGTAGGCGATGCCGAAGGGGCCGACCACGTCCTCGGGAGCGGCCTCCACGCGCTGGTCGTCGGGGTCGACGGCGCTCCAGAGGAGGCCGTAGTTCGTGTCGCCGACGGCCGAGAACGCGGGGTTGCCGTCGAGCGAGACCGCGGCACGGGCCTGCACGGCCGACGCCGCGTCGCCCGCCTGCGCGTCGTCGGCGTCGGTGAGCACCACGAAGCGGACGCCGAGCTCGTCGAGCGCCCCCTCGACGTCGTAGCCGGAGCGCGACACGAGGTTCCCGGCGAGCTCGTCGATCTCGTCGGTCCTCTCGGCACCGGTCGCGGCGAGGGTCGACTGCTGGTCCAGCGTCGCTCCCGCGCCGCGCTCGAGACGGGCGAGGATCCCGCCGTCGTCCTGCGGCACCAGAACGATCGTGCCGACGCGCGGGTCGTTCTGCGCCTCGGCCGCGACGTACGCGGGGAGCGATCGATCGGAGGTGCTCGCGATGGACGAGCCGTCGGAGGCGGGGAACGCCAGCGCGAAGGGACCGACCGCGAGAGCGGCGGTGACCGTGACGACGAGGGCGGTCACCAGGCGCAGCGAGGGCAGAGCACCGAGCGACAGCGAGAAGCCGATCACCAGGCCGAGCCAGTAGAGGCTGAGCCCGGTACCGCTCCACACGGCCACCGACTCGGAGCCGGCGGTCGCGACCTGGATCCCCTGGGCGAGGGAGGCGGTGAGCAGGCCGGCGGCCGCGACTCCCACCCCACCCAGGGCGGGGAGGTTGTTCGGCAGCAGGAGGGATCCGAGGGCGGCGACGATCAGCGGGAGCACGAGCACGAGGGTCGCGAGCGGAGCGGCCGCCTCGGCGATGCCGAGCCGGTCCGAGAGGAAGCCGGTCCAGTCGCCCGGCAGCCCCGCCGGGACGCCCGCGAGGAGCGAGAAGAAGTCCGCCCGGACGGAGGGCAGAGGCACTCCCGGGTCGGCGAGGACGGCCAACCAGTTCCCGCGGGGCGCATGGGCGACGACCAGGGGGAACAGCAGGGCGAACGCGGGGATCGGCAGGCCGGCGAAGCGGCCGAGGCGGCGTCCGGAGGTCGCGAGGATGACGAGCCACACCACCAGCAGCGGCAGCGACAGGATCGGAGCGCAGGCGACGACGGCGGCGGCGAGGAGCGACGCGGTGGCGGAGGCGGACCACGAGCGGTACGCGCCGAAGCCGGCGAAGAACAGCCACGGCAGCAGCACGTGCACCAGGATCGGGCCCGGCCGCCCGTCGGCCTGCGCCGCGTAGAACGCGGGGGCCAGGATCCACGCGATGGCGCCGAACGCCCGGGCGAGGGGTCGCGGCGTGATCCGCGCGACCATCAGCCAGGCGCCCATCGCGGCGAGCGGGAGCGCCGTCAGGTAGAGCAGCACCATCGCGTAGCTCGGCGACCAGAAGGTGATCGACCCCAGCACCGCGAGCACGGCGGCGAAGGGATCGGCCGCTCCGATGAAGCCGGAGCCGAGGTCGCGCCATCCGTAGGCCGCGTTGCGCCACAGCTCGGCGACCGTGGGCGAGAGGGTCAGCAGGCCGCCCCCGCTCAGGGCGGGTGCCGCGATCAGGGGCGTGTAGATGATGAGACCCGCGAGCGCTGCCGCGAGAACGACCCAGATCCCTCCGCTCTGGAAGAAGTGCAGGGGGTGCCGCTCGCGGCTCGCCTGGACCCGGACGGCGTCGTGCCGCACGGAGCGCAGCTGGCGGACGGTGTCCAGCGGGATCCGCAGCGGCGCGATCGCCTTCCAGCCCACGTTCTTCGAGGAGCGCAGGATCTTCCGCGCCCGCAGCACCTTCGTGGCGCCGAAGGCGACGACGACCGCGGCGAGCAGCTCGCCGCCGACGAGTCCCGGCTGCTTGCGGAGCAGGCGGACGACCGCGCGCCCGACGGCGAGCGGCACGAGCGAGAGCCAGTGCAGGACGAGCAGCGCCACGGGCGCGTACGCGAGGCGGCGGTGCAGCTGCGCGGTGCGGTGCTGCCTCGCGCGGCGGCGCTCCCCTCCGTCGATGCGACGGCCGTCGGGGCGCTGCAGGCCGATGCGGGCGGTCGTGACCCGCGCGTCCGGCACCCGGCTGACGCGGTGCCCGGCCAGGCGGGTGCGGATCGAGAAGTCGAGGGCGTCGTCGACCACGGGCAGACCGGGGTCGAACCCGCCGAGCTCCTCCCACAGGGAGTGGCGCACGAGCATGCCGCCCGCGGCGACCGCGAGGACGTCGGGAGTGGCGTCGTGCTGCCCCTGGTCGAGCTCGTCCTCGACGAGGTGGACCGTGGTGCCGTAGTTCGTGATCGATTCGCCGTAGCTGCGGATGTAGCCGGACCGGGTCCAGTCCATGACCTTCGGGCCGGCGACCGCGACGGAGGGGGCGACCTCGACGGCGCCGAGCAGCGCGGCGAGCGCCCCGGGCTCGGGAGCGGAGTCCTGCGCGAGCAGCCAGAGCCACTCGTCCTCGCCCCGCGGAGGCTGCATCACGCGCACCGCGCGCGCGACCGCCTGGCCGAAGGGCAGGTTCTCGGAGACCTGGACCAGCTGGGACGGGCCCCACCCGGCGAGCAGCTCGCCCGTCGCGTCCTTCGAGCCCCCGTCGACGAAGACGGTCGCGTCGGGCTGACGGGTCTGTGCTCGGAGCGCCGCGAGGGTGCGTTCCAGATACGCTGCGCCGTTGCGCGCGACGAGGACGGCGGTTACTCGGGGATACATCGCGGA
>NZ_JADILJ010000036.1 GCF_017355185.1 Rathayibacter sp. SD072
ATCGCCAGCAACGCTTGCAGCGTCGGGTCAAGCGTCGAGGTGTTCGGGTCTTCGGGGAGCGAGGCGAGAAGCAGCAAGACCACTCACCCAGTGTGGTCTCAACCTGATCGAAGTGTCGTCGCCACGTGTCCGATAGCCGGTCGCTATCCGGACACTCGCGCAGCGCCGGCCGACGTCGAGACTCCAACCGTTGTGCAGAGGACCTTGACGACTTGTGCAGAGGACCTTGGGACCTGACACTTCCGCGCAATCGCGCGGCGCAGCGCGCTCGTGCAGAGGAGTGCGGACACTGAAAATCAGCCGAGAGGGTTGTCGCGGTCAACGTCTCGATAGACCCGTCCGGAATTGATTCCGGTGACGGGGTAGCTACTGAGACACTTTCGTCATGGCGAAGCTGGTTGGGTACGCGAGGGTGTCGACGGACAAGCAGGACGCGACGGCGCAGCGCGACGCGCTGCACGCCGCCGGGGTCCCGCTGGACCGCATCTACGTCGACGCCGGCCGCTCCGGCTCGAACCGGGATCGCCCGGCGCTGCGCGAGGCGATGGCGGCGTGCGATGAGGGTTCGACCCTGTTGGTCACCAAGCTCGACCGGCTCGCGCGGTCGCTGCCGGATGCGCGCGACCTGGTGGCGGAGCTCACGAAGCGAGGCGTGAGTCTGAGCATCGGGGGAGCGGTGCACGACCCGACCGATCCGGTGGGCCGGCTGTTGTTCAACATGCTCGCGATGGTCGCTGAGTTCGAGGCCGAGATGATCCGGTCGCGCACGCGCGAGGGTATGGCGGTCGCGAAGGCCAAGGGTCGGTTGAAGGGTCGCAAGCCGAAGCTGTCGGCGAAGTTCGAGCAGCTCATGGTGGCGGAGTACCGGACCGGTGAGCACACGGTTGCGGAGCTGGCCGAGCAGTACGGCGTGGGCCGCGCGACGGTCTACCGGGCGCTCGATCGAGCGAAGGCGAAGGGCGACGGATCGCTCGCCCTGTCGCTCACTGAGACGCGCGACGAGGCGGCGGCGTAAGTGAAGAGGCCCCCGCGAGCGTGAACGCTCAGCGGGGGCCTCCGTCGCGACGAGGGGGACGTCACGCACCGTCACGGTACTCGCGAGGTCGGGGGCGGTACAGATCCCCCAGTTCGACGTCTGCGGGTCAGTCCGGTTCGTCGTCCCAGGCGATCAGCGGCGGACGTTGGGCGATGCGGGGCATGGGTCCCGTGTTGTCGATCGTGCGGGTGGGCTGGTGGTAGCCGGCGGCGTGCGCGATCGCGGTGAGAGCGTGTCGCGCGTGCTCGTAGTCGAGCTGTTGGGTGACGTGGCGGATGGAGATGTGGGTGCCTTCTGCGAGGGCGGCGGCGAGGGTGAGGATCGCGAGGTCGGCGCTGGTGAGGCCGGTGCGTCCGTGGAGGGCGCGGTCGTAGTCGACGGCGTAGACACCCCACCCGGAGTCGTGCAGAATCCACGGCTCGTCAGCGTTCGCGAGGCCGGTGCGGATGAGTAGTTCGGTTGCTGCCTCGCGTCCCTTGTCGCCGGCCGCCCAGGCGCGCAGCTCGTCGTCCGGGTGTGCGCTCGTCATGCTGCTTCCGATCGTTTCGGGTGCACTGCTGCTGGTGTCTATTCTCTGAGGCCATCCATCCGATAAGCAGAGCGCCGGCCGGAGGTTCGAGGCCGTCAAGTGTGGCCCGGAGGGTCATCCCCGGAGGGGACGCGGAGCGCTCTTGACGGTCTCGAACCGGAGGCCAGAGTGCCGCGTCGGATGGACGGCCGGAACGCGAGCTGCCCTCTCAGTGCGCGTCAGGCGTCGGGAGTTGGGCGATGAACTCGCGGAGGTCGGTGTAGACCTCTGTGCGCGTCTGTCCGGTCGCTTCCCCGAGCGCGATGGCCAGGTAATCGAGTGCGCTGGCGGATGCGAGGAGTACGACTTCGTAGTCTGCCGCGGGGTTGGAATGGCCCGGCTTGTTGCGGTCGTCGTTTTCGCGAAGGACGGCGGTCGCGGCGTCGAATGCCTGCTTCGATTCGACGGCTCCGCGTCCGATGCCGTGTCGGTCCTGCGCATAGCTGACGAGAGCTTGGGCGACGGCGCGGGTCTCGTCGTGCATCATTCGCTGTGCTCCGGGGCAGGGGCCGGCGTTTCCTCTGCCGGGCGTCGGGTGGAGCGTCGGGCGCGGGGAGCGGCGCCGATCGTGCCAGGGGCGCGGGCTCCGGTGGCGCGCAGTTCCTTGTCGCTCCATCCGGAGGCGAGGGCAGCGTCCCACGCCTTGCTGTGCGCGTCGCGGGCGTCCTTCGCTGCCTGGTCCGCGGTGTCGACGTCGTTGGTCGCCGCGACGAGGACGCGCACTGCTGCGACCCGTTCTTCGACGGATCGCTCGAGCAGTTCGCGTGCGGAGGCGGCTGCGGTGTCGGGGTCGATTCTCTTGTCTGCCATGCCGTCAGGTTAATCGAGTCGCGGAGCGACTGCCATCCCCGATCCGGCTCGCCGGATCGATCAGCGGAACACCTTCGGTGTCGACGCCTGTCAGGAACGATTTGGGGAGCAAGCTGGCCGGTTAGGTCCCCTAACCTGTTTTCCGGCCTGGCGCTGCGCTGGGCCGGGGTGCACACTGGACGTGTGGTCCCCGCCGGGAGGCGGGTTCGCTGCGCTGGGCCAAGGGACGGAGGACGGGATGACGAACGAGGGTCGCCTGTTCGGTCGCAAGCGCCGGGCGAACGTGCCGGCGGAGCAGCGCCGCGAGAAGACGTACAAGGTGCGGGTGTCGCCGGCCGAGGATGCAGCGTTGCGTGCTCGGGCCGAGGTGATGCAGGTCACGGTCCCGCGGTTGATGTTCGAGGCCGCGACCGATGCGGAGCGACGCACGAACACGGAGTGGCGGGCGGTCGGCTCGGAGCTGGCGCAGATCCGAACGCTGATGGGATTCATCTCGAACAACATGAACCAGCTCGCGCGGTTCGCGAACACTGAGGGTCAGTTCCCGGTAGAGGCGGAGCGGTTGGCGGCGGAGTACAAGCTGCTGGTGCCTCGCGTGTATGCGGCGCTGGATCGGTTGGAGGGCAAGTGATCCCCAACGTCACGTACGGCGGGGACATGGGCGGCCTGGTGCAGTACCTCGCCGGCCCGGGCCGTACCAACGAGCACACCGAGCAGCACTTGATCGCGGGGGACCCGGCGATCATGGCGATGCACGGCGAATCGGTTCTGGATCGTGCGGAGGCGCGAGAGATTGCGCGGAAACTGACACACAACCGCGACTTCTTCGGCGTCGACGTCACTCGTCAGGTGAAGGTGTTCGACCGGGAGACGGGGGAGCAGACCGGCACCGAACGGGTGAAGTCTGACGTGTGGCATTGCTCGCTGTCGCTACGGGCCGAAGAGGGCCAGCTCACCGACGAGCAGTGGGGCCGGATCGCGACCGACTTCGTGGATCGGATGGGCTTCTCCGGGCCGTCGTCAGGGAAGGCGAATTGCCAGTGGGTGGCTGTGCGTCACGGGCTCTCCGCGAACGGGAACGACCACATCCACATCGCCGTGTCCGTGGTGCGCGAGGACGGCACCAAGGCGCACATCCCGCGGGACAAGAAGCTGTCGCAGACGGTGTGCCGGGAGTTGGAGCGCGAGTACGGCTTGGAGCGACTGCACGAGCCGGAGCGTGAGCTGGGGGAGCGCGGTATCCAGCCCGCAGCGCGCGAGGTCGCGCAGCGCCGCGGTGCGGTCGAGGTCGACGCGCACCGTTTGGAGCGGGCCGTGCGATCCTCCGCCGCGGCGTCGGTGGATGAGGGCGAGTTCGTGCGCCGGATGCGCCAGGCGGGCGTGCTGATCCGACCCCGCTACGCGGCCGGCCGGGACGATGTTGTCGCCGGCTATTCCGTCGCGTTGCGGCCGGAGAAGAATCAGCCGGTGGTGTGGCACGGCGGCGGGAAGCTCGCCCGTGACCTGACGCTGCCGGAGCTACGCAAGCAGTGGCCCGACAGCCCTCAGACGGCGACCGCGGCCGTGCAGGAGTGGCAGGCGACGGCCAAGAATCCGTGGCGCTACGAGCCGGTCGCACCGGGCCGCGAGACGCGCGACGTGACGCCGGAGGTGTGGACGGATTACGCGCGCGAGCTCGCGGCGTTGAACGAGCGAGTAAAGGGCATTTCGCCGTCCGATCGGGCTCAGTGGGCGCATGCAGCGCGGGAGGCGTCGGGCGCGTTCGCGGCCTGGTCGCACCGGTTGGAGGCAACACCCGGGCCGCTCGCGGACGCATCGCGAGCGTTGGCGAAGTCGGCGCATCTGCGCGCTCACGAGTCGACGCCGCGGCCGTCGTCGTCGCGGTCGTTGGCCGGGCAGGCGATGGTGCTTATGCAGGTCAGTCGCAGCGGTAAGGCGACCGCCGCGGAGGCGTTGATCTTCCGTGAGCTGGTGACGCTGAGTCGCAGCCTGTACTCCATGCACAAGGCAGTCGGGGACGCACGGCGGGCACGAGAAGTGCGGTCGATGATGGAGCACCGGCTGACGGTCGTCCGCGACCGCATGCCCGCGATCGCCGCCGCCGGCCCGTCACGGGATCAGGCCGTGCAGCCGCACCGCGAGCTGACGGCGGAGGAGTTGCGAGTGCAGCGCGTCGCCGCCGCGAATCGCGGCTGGGCGGACGGCTCACCGCTCCCGCGACAGCGCCCGACAGAGACACCGCGGGTGGAACAGCCCGCGCCGACGTTTGGTCCGCAGCGGGGCCGGGACGACGGACGCGACCGCTGACCGGCGGGCGTCCGAACATCATCAAGACCGAGGGAGGGTAAGCGGATGAGTGACCACAACGACGCCGACGGAGGCGTGCACGAGGACATGGACACGGCCATGCGGACGGCACTGACGGTTGCCATGCAGCTGGCCGACAAGATGGCTCGGTTGCGCGACGATCTGGCGCGCGACGCGGAGCGCCGCGACACCGACGCGGCGCGGGAGCTGTCTGCGCGGTTCGAGGCGGAGCGGGCCGTGGCCATGTCTCAGGTCGACGTGGTGAACCGGCCCGAGTGGTGGCAGGACGCGAGTGTCGAGGACGTCGCGCGGGTGGCGGAGACGGCCGAGTCGTGGCGCGGATTCGATCCGCGCGCGGCGGCGGCGATGGAGACCATTGGCCGGGAGGTACAGGAGCGCTACGGCGTCGACGTGTCCTCCCTCATCGCGGACGAACGTGCCCGCGCCGGCGAGGAGCGCACGGAGGCCGTGCAGCTCGTCGCGGAAGCGGACCGGCTGGACCGCGCCGCCGACACGCGCGCGCAGGATGGCCCTGAGAGCGGCCAGGACGTCGCGAGCGGGTTGGAGGCGCAGGCGCTCGCGTACGAGGCCGCAGCGGCCCGTGGCGGCGACGAGGGCCGCACGCCGGAGGAACTGCTGGGGCTCGCGGCTGACGCTCGAGCGCAGGCGCAGCTCCACCAGGACGGCCCGGCTACTGACTCGTCGTCGGCTTCGCCGTCCGAGCCGGCCGCGGACGCTGCACGCGCAGAGTCGGGCGTGCAGTACGACAGCTCGGAGCGGCGCGAGGCGTTCGCGAAGAGCATGGAGGGGAAGGCGACACCGGAGGAGATTGCGGTGCGGATGCGCGCCGACGTCGACCAGGCCCGACCGGCCCACGAAGCCGTGCTCGCGAAGAGCACCCCGTCTCGCGGCCGCGGTCGCGGCACGCCGGGTGGTGGGCGCACGCCGGAGCGCGGCGACCGTTCCCGCTGACACCGCACACACGAAAGGGCCGGTCCGCAGTGAGCGGGCCGGCCCTTTCGTGTGTCCTGTCGCGTTACCTCAGCGCGTCACAGGCGGGAAGAAGCCTGGCGGCGGCGGCGTGTAGGGGAGCGGATCGCCGGGCTTGTTCGTGTCCTGCGATTCCGCGAACGGACCTGTGGTGGACATGAGGATGCTCATCTGCCGATCGCACTGGTTGATCCACCAGTCGTTCATCTGCACCGGGTCCTGCCGCGCGTTCTCCCACGAGCGCCACAGTGCCTCCAGGCGGCTGATCGCTTCCTCACTGCGCCACCAATCGCCCCTCCATCGGAAGTCCGAGCGGCCCGGCCGGCCCACGGTGCGCCGGTAGGTGAAGATCAGATGGTTCCGCACGAACTCATCCGTGCTCTTGTAGAACAACTCCGGCTCGGGCGCCTGAGCTTTCTCGGGCTCGGACGGGTCGTCCTCATCGCTGAAATCGAGGCCGTCGCTCATCGCTAGTTCTTCTCCTGGCCTGGCTGGTGCGCGGCGATCGACGCCTTGATGGCCTCGACGGTCGCTTTCGGCCCCTTGAACCAGGGGACCGTTTTCAGCATCACGGCACGGTTACCGGAGGAGAACATCACCGCGCGGCCGCGGGGGAGGTCCGCGAGCTCCTGCACTTCCAGGATCTTGTCTCGCTTCAACGACGTCGTGGTGGAGCGGACGCCCTTGTTCATGCTGACCGAGGTCGTCTCCCGGTCGAAGGTGCCGATCAGGTCGGAGAGCATGCCGAGGAATTCCGGGTCGGAGACGCCGCCTGCGTACAGTTTCGTGTTCGACGCGGACCACAGCTTCTTCATGCCGTCCTGCCCGTACACGGCCACTCCCTGCGACCAGGACTGATAGACCGACATGATCGGGATTCCTCGAGAACCGAAGTGGCTGTAGAGGTCGGGCAGGTCCGACCAGCGGCACACGTTCGCGGCCTCATCCAGCAGCCCCAGCAGCGGCGTCTTCAACCGACCACCGGGTGAGGCGGTTGCCAGCTCCTCCGCCGCCTCGATCGTCGCCGCGGTCAGCGCGGTGACGAGTGCGGTCGCGTTGCCGGCGCCTTCCTTCGAGAGGGAGTACAGGGTGCCGTGGCCCTTCACGAACTCGTGCGGGTTGAACTGTCGGCGCGGATCGACCGGCGCAGGCCGGACCGCCGTCGCCGTCCCGCCCCCGTCGACGGATGCGCCATCGACAGCATGCGCGGTCGCCTCCTGCACATGGTCGCCGGCCGCGGCCGGACCGGCGGAGTCCGTGCCGGGGGCGATGGGTCGAGGGTTCACCCACGGCTCGATGTTCGTGTTGTTCAAGCACGCGGCCATCCGCTCCGCGGAGGAGTAGATGCCGTCGCGGGCCTTCTCGGACCCGCGCTGCACCGACCGGATCGCCTCCGCCTGACGCGGGTAGCCGGCGTCCTCCAGGTACTCCAACGCCTCCGTCCGGGCCACGTTCGTCAGCCAGTCGTACACATCCGTGATCGGCCGATCCTGCATCGCCGCGGCGAGGAACATCGCCGCGAGAAGGTTCTGCGCCTTCCCTTCGAAGTACGCATCCGTTTTCGCGCCCGCGGCGGTCACGGAGGAGGCGAAGTGCTGCGCGAGCTTCGCGGCCTTGGTGTCGTCGGTGACGTACGTCAGCGGGTTCCACCACCAGGTGGGCTCCTCTAGCGCGACCTTCTGCGGGTCGAAGACCCACACGTCCCCGACCTGCGCGCGCAGGTCCCGCGTCGCATCGAGCACGTCGCGCTTGTTCGAGGTGGTGACCACCGCTCCGGGAGCGGCGGCCAGCGCCGGGATCACGAGAGAGGTCGACTTACCCACGCGAGGGCCGGCAATGAGGATCATCATGTCCTCGAACGAGGCGTACAGCGTCTTCTTGCTGTTGAGCACCATCGCCCCGGTCGGCACTCCCGGGTTGCCCTGCACGCCCAGGCGCGCGGACGTCGCGGTCGCTGCTTTCAGCTGCGACCCCTCCATCTCCTTCACGGACGCCATGTGCCGGGCGGCGTGATCCGCGCGCGACCCGCCCCGCGCCATCATCGACCGCATCCACAGCACCCACACCCCGACCAGGACGACAACGACCGCGACAGCGATCGCGACCGTCGTTCCCGAGGTCGGCCACGTGTACGTGCCCTTGCGCAGCCCCTCGATCATCGCGAACGGGTCGCCGGTCATCCCGGGGTTGATGCCGTCCATGTCCGAGCCCAGCTTCATCGACACCGCGAAGCCGACGATGGCACCTATCGCGGTCAACGACAGCGCGAGAATCGCGGTCTCGTTGCCCGCCTTCCCCGGCTCCCGGCGGCGGTTGCTGGTCATCCTGCTCATGGTGTGGCTCCTTCGGTCGGTGCTGGGCTGGTGAGAGTGGTGTGTGCGGGGATCGCTTGCTGCACCGTCGCGGTAAACGCGAGAGTGGCGGCCGTGGCCACGAGGGCAGCGGCAGCCAGTAGTGCGACGATCGCGCCGGCCTGGCCGAGCGGACCCCGTAGCAGCGCGGTCCGGGTGTGGGCGGCGATCACGACGTCGCCTGCTCGAGCAGCGGAGCGGATGCAGGCAGGAACCGGCGAGGCTCGCACCGCTCGTAGATCGGCCCGTCGTAGCGCGGCGTCGCATCGGCCGCCGCCGCCTCGCAGCTCGTGCCCCAGGTGAGGACGGCCTGGCCGTTGTCGACGTACTCGACGGGCAGGTCCGTCATGTGGTCCGTGTGCGGCAGCATCGTCGTCATCGCGCAGCCCCAGAGGTAGCCGTCGTAGACGACGGTCGACGCGCAGCTCATGGCAGAGCCGGAATCATCACGACGGCGACGACCGTCGCGCCGGCTGCGGTGAGCAGCCAGCCGACGATCGAGAGCGCATGCGGCCGGGTCAACGCGCGGCGCGTCCACACGTCGGTGCCCTGCACCACGACGTGACACATGCTGCCGAGGCCGAAGATCACGACCCCGACGAAGCCCAGCCAGAGGTTCACGGCAGGATCTCCACCACGACCGGATCGGTCGCCAGCGGCTCGTTCGCCCGACCGGCGCGGGAGGTGGTGTGCCAGAGCTTGTTGGTGTCGTTGACGTCCAGCTCGGCCGCGGTGAGCTGCACCCGGATTGGGATGCCGGGCCGGCCACCCACCTTGATCAGGAACCGGCCGCGCCCGGGAGGCTCGGACTCGTGTCCGGATACCGGGTCCCAGGCGGGCGGGTCCTGCCAGCTCGTGAGCATCGACTGTTCCGCGTTCGACATGGGCACCGCCGAGGTCAGCAATGGCATCTCAGCGCCGGGGAGGCCGCCGCAGATGACCATGCCCGAGCGCTCCACGAAGCCCTTGGCCTTCATCCGGTCCTCGTCGGTCGAGAGCGCGAGGAGGTCGCTCATCGTGTGACTGATCATCGCCAGGCCCACACCGCGGGCACGGTTGAGGCGGGTGAGCGCGTCAACGCGATCGACCATGCCCTTGCCCGCGCGCAGCGCCCGCCACAGCTCATCGAGGATCACGAAGTAGTGCCGACGGGGCTCCAGGCCTGCTTCCGCGAGGGCGGAGGCGACGTTGACGGTTCCGAATCCGGCGGACCAGCAGGCGAGGAGGATGCTGGCCTGCAGATCGCCCTCAGAGTCATCGATCGAGGACACGTCATAGACCACCGGCCGGTCCCGCCGCATCGGAGTGGTCGTCTGGCGAGAGAAGATCTCGCCCAGCCGGCCACCTGTCGTCAGACCGATGAGGGAGGCTTCGAGGTTCTCGGTGATTTCCTTGTACCGCTTCAGTTCGCCCCGGTCGAGGGCGACCTGACGAATCTCGTCCGGCGCCGCCTGAATCACCGCCAGGAGGTCTGCGAGCACGGGAATGCCCTCGTGCGTCTCGTCCAGGTACTTCAACGCCCGGTCGATGATCGTTTCCTCCCGGTCACTCGGCGGCTCGGAGCGGAGGATCGTCAGCAGCGCTGCGATCATCGTGTGCCGGCGGCCGTGAGCATCCGCGAGCACCTGAGCTGCGAGGCGCTGCGACTTCACGGCGTGCTTGCGCAGCTCCTTCGAGTCCTCCCCGCGGGCGTCGAGTTCGACGGCCCGCTCGAGCGCCTGGTCGGCGTCGGCGCGGAGTCGAGCTGCCGCGGTGGTCGCCTCGCCGGGGTCGAGGATGTTCAAGTACCCGCGGCCGCGGCCGAGGGTGATGACCTGCCCGTCCATCGCGCGAATCAGGTCCACGTAGTCGGGCTTCAAGTCACCGAGGACCAGCGGGAGGGTGCCGTAGCCGGCGAGCCCCGTGGCCATGCGGCGGGTGAGCGAGGACTTCCCCAGTCCCGGCTTGCCGAGGACGAACATCGACGGGTTGGAGATGAGCTGCGCCCGCTGGAACCACGAAATCGGATCGCACAGGACCGACGCGCCCGTGGCGAGGTTCTTCCCGAGGGGAACGCCGATCATGGGCGTTCCGGTGCCGACCGAAAATGGGTAGAGCCCGCAGACCTGCACGGTCGTCGCGCGGAACTCATCGGCGGGCTGGATCGAGATGGCCTGTCCGCCGCCGCGGCCGAGCCATCCTGTCGACGTCGGCCGCATCGGGCGCTTGGGCGTCGGCTCCTTCTCGCTCTTCTGCTTCCCGCCCTCGTGCGGAATGGCCCGCTTCTTCCGGGACCGCTTGGAGGGCTTCTCGCGGGCGAGCGGCGATGCCGCAGCGCGAGCCGCGGCGCTCTCCTCTTGCGCCTTCCGAGCCCGCCGGGACACGGCCCGGCTGTCAGTCGTCGCCGCTGCCGCAGCGCCCGTCGATGGGGCGCCGACCGCGCCCGTGGGCACGGCCGAGTCGAGGGCGTCGACGTCGACGGCTTCCTCGTTCTGGTCGACGTCGGCGGCGCCGGTGGGCAGCTCGTCCCTGTCGACGGGGGCGGGGACGTCGACGGGCTCGGTGTCGCGGTGGCGGGAGAAGAGCTTGGTGGTGATGCTCACTGGGGGCCTCCAAGAGGGGACGGAACGACGGCAAAGACGGGCGAGGGCTGACGGTTAAGCCGGAACGGCACCGGACGTGTGTCCAGTGCCGTCCTGGTGGTGGCGGTGTCCGTCACAGGGCTTCCCGAATCTCGTTGGGGATGCGCAGGTGCCGCGGCAGGACCAGCCCGAGCGGCAGGGCAGCGGCGAAAGCCGAGTCCTGCGACCCGAACGCCGGCCGCATCCGCAGACGGGCCGCTGAGGTGAGGGAGTCGATCGCGGCGCGCGCTTCCGGCTCCTGCGTGCGGTCCATCGTCGTGGCCGTCACGATCAGCCCGAAGTTCATCAGCCCCGCACCGGAGGCCTCCTCCGCCGCCGTCGCCTGCGCCGAACGGGTCGAGAGCGTCGACCGAGCGGTCGGCTTGGTGGACGCGGAGCTGTTGAACTGCGCAGCGTTCAGGTCCGCCTCCACCAGCGCCGCAGCGCGGGCGGGGTCGATGGGGCGGTAGAGCAGCGTCACGCGCTTGCGGGCGATGTCCCGGTGCGGGGCGAGCAGGCGGGCGAGGATGCCGGCCTGCACGACGCCGCGGGGCGGAGCGGTCATCGTCCACGACGTCGACACCGCTCCGTCGTGCCGGTAGGAGTCCCAGTGCGCCTCCGCCGCGGCGGGGCCGACGTCGGTCCACGACAGGTCAGCCACCTCGCCCGCTGCGCGGGCCTGGTCGATGAGGACCGCCGCGTCGGGGTCGTAGGCGGTGCGGATGACCTCGCACAGTTCCTGAGCGTTCAGCGGTCGAGCGGCGCCGGCACCGGTCGCCGCGAGGGAGGACGTGAGCCCGGGGATGCGCGAGGAGAGGTCGGTGGCGACCTCCTTCGCGTTGCGGCGCTTCCCGTTGATCCGCGCGGTCGCCGTGAACGTGAGCGCGATATACGCCCGGATCGTCGCAGAGCCAACCGGGTAGCTCTCCACGACCTCCGCCAGCATCGCTCGAGCAAAGAGCGGAGCGTCGGGGTCCATCGATCCCTCGACCTCACCGCGCAGGCGCGTGCCCGTGTCAGGGGCCGTCTCGACGGTGACCGAGGCGGCCTCGATGCCGGGCTCGTCTCCGAGGTTCGCGAGCCAGATGCCGTACTCCGCGACCTGATTGTTGATCTGCTCCTGGTCCACCAGCGCGGCGCCGTCCGGCTCCGTCGCGAGAACCACGGTGAAGTGCTTCGTCATCGGAGTGCTGATCAGCGCGAACCGGCGCCCGTGAGAGTCCTCGTGCTCCGTCAGCTGCGACGCCGCCGCGAGGCCGGGGAGCTGGAAGGTCCCCCACTTCGCGCGGCCGATCGGGCCGGAGCGGTAGATGTTCGCTCCCTTGCTCTTGGTACGCCACCAGTTCACGCGGACCACCATCCTTCCCAGGGCTGATTGCCCGTGCTTGTCCTTGACCGAGACGGTCAGGAGGATGCCGCCGAAGACGGCAGCGACGATCAGAGCCGGCCCGAGGCCGGCGAACATGGACGCGACGATCGAGGACAAGATGCCGACGAACATCACGAGGGTGGCGACCTGCCCGAGCCCGCCGAGGCCGGCGGTCTGCGGCTTTCGCCAGTTGCCGTAGGTGCGGGCCTTGACCGGATCGGTCGCGGTTGCGGTGCTGCTCATGGGTTAGCTCCCGTTCTCGTTGCTGCCGGTTGCGTCATTAGTGGCCGACTTCACGGCTTCCGCGGCGTGCTTGGCGCCTTCGGCGGCCTTCGTCGCGACGGCGATACCGGCGCCGATCGGGCCGGCCGCTGCTGCTGCGCCGCCTGCTGCCGCGCCGCCGCCTGCTGCCGCGCCGCCGCCCGCTGCGGCACCCGCGCCGCTCGTCGTGGCGCTTCCCGCGCCGGCTCCGCTGGTCGCGGCTGACCCGGACGGGTCCGCTGCCGGCGATGACGCAGGAGAGCCAGGAGAGGCCTTGCTGCCGGTCGGGCCGTCCGTGGAAGAGCTGCCGCCTCCGCCGCCTCCGCCGCCTCCGTTGTTGCTGGCGCGGATCGCACCCGTTGCGATGTCACCCGCGCCGCCGATCGCTGCCGCGCCGAGGAGCAGGCCCGCGCTTCCGCCGCCGCCGACCGAGGAAACGGCCGGGACGAGGAATCGCATCAGCGCGGGCAGGGCCACGAGCGCGATGAGCATCAGCGCGAGCCCGGTCATGATCTGGAACAGACCCGTGCCGTCCGACTTGAACAGGTCGGTGCCGACCATCCGGAACGCGATCGCGTAGACGATCGCCGCGGCAGGCTTGTAGAGGATGAACGCGATGGTCCAGGCCATCGCCTTCTTGAACCACTGCCGACCGATTTCGGTGTTCGTGAACGACGCAGCGACCGGGAAGATGCCGGCGAGAACGACGAGCATCGCGCCGCGGAACACCATCAGCGCGATCTGGACGTAGGTCATGACCACGGCGAGCATGCCGAGGAAGAACAGCCCGATCAGGCCGATCGGTGAAGTGAGGGTCAGGCCGATCATCGCGGTGATGTTCGTGCCGAAGCAGTTGCTCTCACCGTTGGTGACGTCACAGTCGGTGGAGTTGTTGAGGATCCACACCGAGAACGCATCGCCCGCCTGTGTGGCGAGGCGGATCACGACGAGTCCCGCGCCGGCGACGGCGATCAGCGTCAGGACGGAGCCCATCAGCTCCTTCAACGGAGCCGCGCGCTGCGTCCACGCCATCCGGCCCGCCGCGACGAGGACGGAGAGGACTGCGAGACCGCCGGTGTACCACTGCAACTGTCCCTGCACCCAGCCGACGACCGAGGAGGACTCGTTCAGGTGCATCGCCAACGGCAGGAACCCGGTCACGAGCGCCGAGGCGGAGGAGAGCAGCAGGACGGCGAAGATGATGACGCCGACGCGGCCGAAGTGGGCCTCGCCGTCGCCGTGGCGGCGACGGGAGGCCATCATCACTCCGGCGAAGATCAGGGACATGATCGCGATGCCCGCGGACACCCACGTCACGTAGCCGAGGATCGTCTCGAACGCCTCCGGGAGGGGCGGCGTGCCGCCGCCGTTCACTCCGCCGCCGCGGTCTACGACCGTCACCGGCGACGGGACGTTGACCCAGAGGGTCCCGAGCGTGGCGATCGCCTTGCCGTAGCCCTCGAAGATGTTGTTGACGAACTCCTGCAAAGCATCGTTCGTCGCCTGAGAGACGACCTCACCGGCGACCACACCCGCCTGGCATCCGAAGTCCCAGAACGGGCAGGGCGCATCCGGCGCCACTGTCGTCATCGGATTCCTGCCCACGGGACGTAGCCACCGAGGCTCTGCAAGGTGACCGGTCGATAGGCGCCCTGGCCATCATCGGAGAGCTGGACCTTCCAGTCGCCCTCCGACCAGCGCAGCTCTGTGGCGATACTCATTAGTGCCCCCGTGTTCAGCGTGAATGCGATGTCGATCGTCGCGGCGTCGCCGCTGTATGCCAGCGTCTTGAACCCAGTGATCTGACCGCTGAGTCCGTTGCCGGTGGTGGTGGCCGCCTGGGCCATAGCCGCGTCACGGCCAGGCCCGGGGACGGCGAGCTTGTCCGTGATGGAGTCGCCCAGACTTCCGTTGGTGCCCATCGCCCAGATGTTCGCCGTAGCGAAGAGGGCGCCTTCCACGGTGTGCGCGTAGCACCGGCGGAGACCGTTCTCGTCGGTGGTTCCAGGCCCGATATCGGCGGAGCCCGGGGCGGCCATCGTGCCGACGATGGTCCACTCCGTGTCAGGAGCGGACGTGAGGTCGCCCGTCGTCTCGTAGCCGTCCAGCCCGCAGACGCTTGCAGCCTCCGCGTTGATGTCCGGTGTGGAGCTGGTGTTCGGCGTTGCGGTGGCGGCGGGTGTGTTCTGCCCGCCGCCACCGCCCAGGGACGTGATCGCGAGGAGGATCGCCGCCAGGACGAGGACTCCGAAGATGATGGCTCCGAAGATGAATCCTCGACTGGTGAACGGGTTGCGAGACTCCGTGTCGCTCATGACGTCATGCCTTTCGTTGGTGGTGCCGGTCGGTATTCCCCGGACGCTACGCGCCCATTAGGAACCCGACGATCGTGAACGCGGCGGACACGATGATCACGCCGACGAGGAGTCGGCCGAGCCAGCCGCCGATCTCTCCGCCTTCGCCGCGGCGGGCGGAGACGGTCATGGTGACGCCGAGGATGATCAGGCCGACGACGGCGACGCCGAGGCCGACCCACTTGGCCCAGCCCATGACGACGGTGAAGGACTCGAATCCGGGGGGCATGCCACCGGGGCCCGGGTCGGGGACGACGGCGCCGAGGCTGCCGGCGGCCGTGATGAACTCGGTTGCTGCGACGAGTGCAGACATGGTGTGCTCCGTTTCGTGTTGGTGGTGCGGGGTGTTCGGTGCCGCCGGTTGGGGCGCCGAAGAGGACCGGTTATCCGGTGATGAGGGGGCCGTCCGCGTAGGCGACGTCGAAGTGCAGGTGGTTCGGGGTGTCCCCGAACTGCGTGATGTGCTGATACGTGGTCGAGCGGCACTGAATCTGGCCGGCGCGCGAGCCCATCGGCACCTGCGGGTCCAGGACCGTCAGGAGTTGCAGAGCGTTGGGGTCGCAGCCCGTCGTGGCGGTGCCGGCGAAGGAGTAGAAGTCGACCGCGTGGCCGCCGCCGTCCATCCAGTGCGAGGACCCGGTGCCGGCGCCCAGGAGCGAGCCGGTGCATTGGCGGTTGAGGTCGGAGACGCCGACCTTCCCGAACGTGTTCAGCGCGATCGTGATGATCTGGAGAATGCGGACATCGATCGCGCAGTTCTCCTTGGCGGTCCCCGCGGCCATGTCGCGGATCTGCTGCGCGTACCGATCCTCGAGAAGCGTCAGGTTGCCGGCGTCCATCGCGGCAACGAGGTTCGCGGCGAGGGCCTGCGCGTCACCCGAGACGGCGACGCACCCGCCGACCGGCGCGGCCGTGGCGGGCGCCGTGCCCACCGGCGTCGACGGGAGGCCGACCGGTGCCGTCGACGTCGGGGCGCTCGTGCTGCTGCCGAGGCTGGTGAGGTAGGTCATGATCGCCACGGCGTCGGAGCGGTACTTCGTGTAGTGGTTCGGGTCGGCGTTGCGCTGCACCTTGTTGATCGCGATGGAGGGCTCCATCGCCTGCCACCCCTCGACCTGCACGAGGCGGTCGAAGAACAGGCCGGCCGAGGTCGTAGGGTCCATTCGTTGCTCGACGGTGCCCCAGCTCGACTGCTGCTGGAACAGGCCGATCGAGTCAGCGACCGACCCGTCCGGGTTGATCGCGCCGTCGCCGTAGCTGATGTTCACCAGCGAGGACTCCCCGATCGCCGTCTGCACGCCGAGCGTCTGGCCGTCAGCGCCCAGGCCCTTCGCCGCTCCGGCGTTGGCGATCAGTGCGGCGTTGACGAGCTGGTCGTGCCCGTAGGCGCCGACCTTCGCGTCCGCGGGGATCGCGGAGACGTTGATCGGTCCGCCGCCCGGCAGACACGCGGCGGCAGCCGTGCCGCCGAAGAACAGGACCCACAGCAGCAGCGCGATCGCGACGACGGGCACCATGACCGCCGCCAGCACCCCCAGTCCCCCCTTCTGCATCCGGTTACTCCGATGCCAGGGGGGTGATCTGCTCGACAGCCCACGGACCTGTCTCGACGGTGCGGTGGACGTACACGGAGTACTCCCCCGCATCCGTGGGAACCAGGATGCGCATCGTGAATGCGCCGTCCCCGTCCCGCACCGACGCGGCGCCGGTGAGGGTCGTGCAGGGCACGTTGGCGGGGTCGACGGTCTCGTAGGCGACTGCTGCCTGCTGGCTCAGGTATGGGTAGAGCTCAGCGATCCAGGTGTCGTAGTCCAAGGCGGGTCGGCAGAAGGCGGTAGTCGCTGCAACCGCGATCGCCACGGTGTCGCCCTCGACCGTCGGCTCCGGCTGCGGCTCCACGTCGGAGAGTTCGGCGGAGGCCGGCGGTGTGCTCTCGGTCGGCCCTGCCTCAGGTGAAGTCGATGCCTCAGCGGAACGTGTCTCGGGAGCCGTCGACTCCGTAGAGGGTGACGCGGCGTCGGTGCTCGAGCTGGTGCAGCCGGTGGTAATGAGCGCGAACGCTACGACCAGCGCTGCCTTACTCGGCGTCCCCATGTGTGTCCCCTACAGCTCGTGCCGCAACCGGTCGTCCCGGTTGCGCGCTACGACCACTATAAGGTTTTTTTGAGTTCCTGTAACGTGAACTTAGGTAGCTTTACGAGTTGGCTTGGTTCAAGCCGACCGGGCTCCCGTGCGTGAAGGGGAAACGGCCAGTGCGCCACAATGGAACTCATGTCGTCCCCGATCCCTCCGCCGTCCAGGGAGGTGATGCACATGCGTGCCACGACCAGTGAAATCGGCAATCGCGTGCTGCACTTCCTGTCGCAGGAGACGGCGCGCATTCACGGGGCCACGGTGTCGGAGATCCTCGAGGCGGTTCCCGAGGCTCGGAACAAGGTGACCCTCTTCGGCCACCTCAACCTCCTCGAGGAGGCTGGTGCGATCGTCGGAAGGCCCGCGCCCGGTGTTCGACACCGCAAGACCGTGACGTACAAGGTCGACTGGGATGCGATCGACCGCCTGCACGAGGTCAGCCGGGCGTATCAGAAGGGCCAGATCGACCTCGCGGAGCCACCGCGGGCTATCTGACGCACGCGGCGTTCCCTGTTCCTGCTGGGATGCGTTCAAGAAGCGCCACGCATCGGTGGGCCAGGAGTTTGCTCTCGTCTGCAATCGCCCGTAGCCCTGTCGCGAACTGGAGCTCAAAGGCATCCCCCGCGAGCCATCCTTCGACGGCGAACTGATCCCCGTCAGGAGAGGTCACCGCGACGTCCTCGAACCGCTCCGCGGCGCGAAGCCCGTAGCCGGCGGCGATGACGTCCCGGCCGAACCAGTACGTCTCCAGGGCCACCGCCCGCAGGATCGCGTCATCGGCGGCTTGCTCGATTTCCACTACCGGGTAGTGCCGCACCAACCCTGTTCGCGCGTCCAGCTCCTCATCGGCCATGGATGGCTCGCGAGTTGCCACGCACCGCTGGCACGCGCAGTCGACGGGGTGGCTGTTGCCCAGGTGGAAGAAGTGGACAACGGCCGACCACCGTCGATCCGCGGCGCGGCCATCGTCGGTGAGTGCACGGTCCGCTCGCGAGACGCCAGGAAGGGCTTCCATGGCGTTAACACTATGTCAGTGCTAGCGGTTTCGTTACTGGTGCTCGGAAATCCACCGAGCGATGGTCGAGTCGAAGACCTCCGGGTCGACGTTGTACTCCGTGTTGTGCGCGGTCGCTGCGGTCTCGACCACTTCCACGGCCGGCGAGTTCAGCTTCGCGAATCGCTGGGAGACGTCCATCGGCAAGGTCGTGTCGCCAGCCGAGTGGAACAGGAGGATCGGGCATCCGAGGGCGGCGGCTCGCGGCTCGCGCACCCAGTCCAGCGCGTCGAAGTCCACCGGCTCCGGAAGGCCTACGAGACGGCTCGCGAGCTTGCTGCGCAGGCCCACGAGGCCGAGGATCGCGACCTGACGAGGCAATCCCATCTCGACGGCGCCTTGCTCGATCGCCGTCTTCCAGTTCAGCGCCGGCCCGACGAGCACGAGGCCGGAGAGCAGGTCGCGGCGACTCGTGCGCTCCGCTGCGAGCAGCGCCACACCGCCACCGAGGGACCAGCCAATGAGGACGATCTTCCGTGCGCCGTGGGCGGCTGCGTAGTCGATCGCCGCGGCGACGTCGGCCCACTCGCGCTGACCCAGCATGGATGCGCTGTGAGGCACCGCGGGGCCGTCTCCGTCGCCGCGGAAGGAAACGACCAGAGACGTGTAGCCGAGCGCGGTCATCGCCGGCACGCTGCGCAGTGCATGGATCCGCTTGGTGCGGATGCCGTGCACGTGGATCGCCCACGTGCCCTCCGGGTTCTCGTCCGGCCCGAACTGCCAGGCAGGGCAGTCCCCCAGAGGACCAGGGACCAAGACCTCCACGAAGTCGGGGTCGACCGCCTCCGGTCCGGCGAAGACGTCGCCCTCGCAGATGACGGCCTTCTCGCCAGCGAAGCTCGCGCCCCAGGTCGACTCGATGCGCCGGGTGGTCGCACCGGTCACCGGGTCGGTGTGAATCGGGCGGCTGAGTGTCGCGTGACCCGTGCGATCGGTGCGGAAGATCCCGAGGATGCCGGGAGCGATCGTCTTGCCGTCGACGGCGAGCGTCATCGTCTTGCCGTCCTGGCGCAGGATCGGGATCTGAGGCGGATCGACGGGAAGCACGACCTGGCGAGCGGCGAAGATCGAGCCGATAGCGCCGGCCACGGCGACGCCGCCTGCTGCTGCTGCTCCAACGATCAACTTGTTCATTCGTTCCATCCCATACCTGCTGCTAGCAATTCACCGTCGATCAGTCGCTCTGCGCGACGAACGACACCGTTCTCGTTGTTACTCAATTTCATCGCACCGACCATCACCGCATCGGTGACGCGCACCTGTAACGTCATCAGACGCACAAGCTTCTTCTCGCTCACGGTTCCTTCTCTCGCGTAAGAGATGGGCGGGGCGGCGATTTCGCGCTCTGCCAGCATCGTGACGAGCTTTCGGGAACTTAGGTCGACGGCGACGTCTCTAATCGTACGCCGAGCGGGGAAGCTGCACAGGCCCGCGGTGAAGAGCAGGATCCCGCCGAAGAAGCCCGGGGTGAAGGCGAGATAGAGGACATTCGTCGTCGCCGCCGAATCGGGCACGTATCGCGCTACCAGCATTCCAGCCAGCTCGCCCGAGGCGCCCGCGATGATGAGCGCGCCGCCGACAGTAAACGGCCAGTACGCGCGACGAGGGAACCTCGCGACTCTCACAATCAGCCGCACGAACAGCACCATCAGTCCGAGGAAGTAGATTCCGCTGCACAGAATCATCGGGAGCTGATCGACCTCTTCATGCGAGAACTTGGGCGAGGTGGCCGGGCGGTCGATCGCGAAGAACGCGGCCACGTACGCGGCGATCCACGCCACGAGCAGCACGACCGACCGGAAGCGCACTCGGCCGACGTCGATCACGGCCTCCACAAGAAGCCACATCGCCGTGCCGGCGGCGACGAGCATCACGCAGTAGTAGACGTTCGTTCCTCCCAGCAGGCCGTCCGCCTCATCGAGGGGCAGCCAGGGGAAGCCCCCCAGCGCGAGCAGCCCGACCGATCCAAAGCCCGCTGCCACCCACGGGCGGGTCAACGGTCGTCGGCCGGCGAGGATGGCGATGAACCAGCCCACAAAGTAGGCGGCGACGGCGAGGAAGGAGGCGGTGAAGAAGAAGCTCTCAATCGGACTCACTTAGCCGAACTTCCTCTCACCCGACCGGTATCGCGGGTACATGACAAGCCCCACCATGAGGCGCGCGAATTCTTCAGCTTCGCCCTCGCGGATCCGATGCGTCCGAGAGGAATCGTCGCCATCGAAAACAAACTGCTTGGCATGACGCACAGCGTTCGTTGCGCTCGTCAGCCCCATGCTGTCGAGGCTGAGACCGTGGGGGAGCTGGACTTCACTCGGAGGATGCCCCAAGAGGATGTGAGCCAGTTCGTGGAACACGTTGAACAGCCGATAGTAGGCCTTCTTATCGCTGCGGATGAGAATCATGTACTTGGCAGGAAGCATCAGCGCGCTGATTGTCTCGGTAAGAGTCAGGGCGAGATAGTTCTCCCACGACTCGTCTCCGCCCTGATACACCTCTATATCGGCACCAAGCACTTCTTGAGCGCGACGGATGATGGCTTCTTCGGTCGACAGTTCACCGGGATAATTCTCAGTGAAGATTTCCTTGAAGGCGCGTTCGGCGGTCTGGCGAATTTGCTCAGTTACGAGCCACGGATCGTCCACAGTTCCCCCTCCCAGATACAGCCACTATTCGCGTAGCTCGCGGATCGATGCGGCGATGCCTCGGATGGCAGCAGGGGACAGGTTTCCCCCGAGGGACCGGGCCGCCAGCGACTCGACACCCTTAGATGCGAGCGCTCGGCGCAGCTCGAGGTCGGCTTCGATCATCGCGGTGTCCTCCGAGGTCGTCAGCTCCGTCAAGAACGCCTCCGGGACCTGGAAGTGGGTGGTGAGGCGAGTGAGCTCGCCCTGAGTCACGCCGAATCGTCCGGTGGCGCGCAGCATCTCGGACAGGCGCGACGCCGGGATCCCCGCGATGTCATCACTCGCACTCGTGCCGGCCGGGAGGAGGACGCTCAGGCGTCGGGCGAACTCGACACCGTTCGTGAGCACGACCACCTCGTCAACGTCCGCGGTGGGCTCGCCGAACTCCTCCGCCATCGTGAAGATGGTGGCGACCTTGACTCCCAGAACCCGCGCGAAGCGCTCCAGATCGTTCGTGTCGAACATCGCGTCGCCGCGCATCCGCGCGTAGAAGTAGGTCAGCGTCATTTCCGTGCGCGTCGCGAAGTCGACGTTGGAAAGACCGGCTCGGGCCATCAACGTCTTGATCGCCGCGTGAACGCGCATCGAGTACTCGGACGCGCCGTTACCTGTTCTCGCAGCCATGCTGACCACGGTAGCCGCTCGTACAGAGCACTGCTATTTTCAACAGGCCTCGACCAGTTCCGGGCACGAGAACCGGGGGTATGGGTGGATCAGTCACTGTCCCCCGTCGTCAACCTCGTTCGTCAACGAGGAGGGGCCGCGCAGCTCGTCGTCCTCAGGGGCGGTGACGTTCTTCTCGACCACTCCCAGGGACACGGACCCGATGGGCTCTTCTGGTCCTGGTCAGTCAGCAAGCCCTACCTGAGCATCCTCGTGCACCAGTTGGCCGCAGACGGGCTCCTCGACATCGACGCCGCAGTGTCTTACTACTGGCCGGAGTTCGCTCGTCACGGGAAAGGATCGATCACCCTCCGACAGGTTCTCCACCACCGTGCGGGGTTCTCGACCTCGCGCGGGCTCATCGGGGATGCTCTGGCGATGACCGACTGGCGCAGCTCGATCCGAAACCTCGAGAGCGCTCGGCTCAGGACGGTGCCGGGCGCCGTTCCCTCGTACCAGGTGTTCACCTACGGCTTCATCCTGGGCGAGGTGATCCAACGAGTGACCGGGCGTCCTCTCCGCGACGTCATGGACGACGTGCTGCTCACTCCGCTCGGCGCCACCAACACCATGCTGGGCGTCGCTGAACACGACCTCTCCCGATGCGTCCCCATCCGCAGCTCCGTACCTCTCGCCACGGGAGCGTTGAACAGCCGCGCCGTCCGCATGGCCGTGATCCCGAGCGCCGGAATCTCCACGACCGCTCGCGACGTCGCCAGGTTCTACGAGATGCTGCTCAACGATGGCCGCGGCCGCGATGGCACGCAGGTTGTCTCGCCGAAGATCCTGTCGCAGGCGACGATCGCCAGCTCCACCGAGGCCGACGTCGACGGCTTCGCCCACACGCCGATCCTCTGGGCGCACGGATTCCAGCTCGGCGGTCGCACCCCCAACCTCTACCCGCCGCTCGGATCGGTAGCCAGCCCACGAACGTTCGGACACAACGGGTCCAACGTGTGCGTCGCCTGGGCCGACCCCGACACGCAGCTCGTCGTGGCCTACCTCACCAACACGGTCGCTTCGGACGGCGCCCGCCACATGACGGCCGTCTCCAACGCAATCGCCAGCATCGCCCGCCCTACGGTCGGATGACGGGTGTTAACGGCTACGGTGAAGTATCGATTACGTTAGTCAGAGGTCGAGAGTGCCGCAGATCAGCGCGCAGCCTCACCCACGTTGGATGCAGGCAGAGGGGACAGCGACCACGACCATGACACTCGACACGCCGCACCACTCCCCGAATACTGCTAGCACTCACACCATGATGAGCCGCATGGGAAGAAGACGACGGAACGATGGAGCGGCGGCGGTGCAACTCAACGCCCGCGTGCTGCCCACCAATCGTGATGCCGTCTCCGAGGCTGCCGCCGCCAGCGGCGTGACCGTCTCGCTCTACGTCGACATGCTCTACAGCGAGCTGCTCGCGAAGTACGGCGCGCTCCCGCGGGTCACCGCGTCCCGATCGGAGCCGCCGATCACCACCACTTAACGCATTAGGCCCGCCGCTCACGCGACGGGCCTAGAAGCTCTCGCTTCACACCAATCGCTTACCAGGGCACCAGGTGTGAAGCAGTTGATCAGGACCGGTTTCTCAGGCCGGGCCTCATCCATCCCCCCCGAGGGAGGAGAAGTGACCTCATCGTAAGCCACATTGCTGTGTCTGCGCACGCCCAAAATGCCGAAGTTGACTCCTTCTCGGCGCCCTGGGCACTGACGCGCCGACTGAGCCCTCGCGCCGCGGTGCGCACGATGCGCCCCGACGCCTACGGGCGCCTGGACGAGAACGCCTATCCGGCCGCGTTCCCCGTCTCCCCCGTCGCTCCGACCGCCCCGTGGGCGATCTACCTCACCGATGACGCCGGAGCGTTCCGGCTGCTGTGCTTCGACTTCGACGGCAAGGACTCCCGCGGCGTCGACGTCGACCTCATGGAACAGGCCGCAGACGACTGCGACGCCCTCTCCGCCGTCCTCGACGCGCACCAGGTCGCCCACATCGTCTGCCAGTCCTCCGGCACCGGAGGCCGCCACCTGTGGGTCGCTCTCGCGGAAGGCGCTCCGGCCGAGCTCGTGGCCCGATTGGCGATCGCCGCTCGCGCGAACTTCCGCACCCTGGATCACGGGATGCTCCGCAACCCGCGCACCGGCGCCGCCCGGCCGCCGCTGTCCCCGCATCGCGACGGCAGTTTCTCGAGCGTCCTCCGCGGCCGCGTAGAGGAGCTGCTGGACACGACCGTCACGGCCGCTGCGATCGAGGCTGTGACGAACGCGCTGGAATCGTCGCGGCCGCCGCTGCGCGTCGACGCCACTCCCCCAGTACCCACGCCCACCGCGCACCAAACGCACCGGTCGCTGAGCGCTGCCGGCGCTGCTCACATGGCCACGGCGGGCGGCGGCGCGAATCCCTCGTGGACGGCGTTCATGTGCCTGCTCTCCGCTGCGCACGCGGGTTGGTCCCTAACCGACGTCGAGCACGCCGCTCGTACCGCGCCCGGGATGGAGCACTACCGGACGAAGAACACTGGCCGCGGCCACCGCCGGCCTCGTGCCCGCGACGAGGCCGGGGAGCGCCTGGCGCGGCAGTGGGAGAAGGCGCTTCAGTACGCGGCGCTGCACGCCGTCCTTCCGCCCGAGCGTGAGCCGGGCGACCTGGTGGAGCTGGAGGGCCTCGTCGGCGCCGTCCGCGCTCTCCTGGACCGGTTCCGGGTGAGTCCGGGCCGGTGGGGTCGGAGCGAGCGGGCGACGTCGGAGAAGACGATCCTCACCGCCCTGGCCTACCTCACCCTGCACACCGGCAAGCGCACCGTCGCCGCGTCCATTCGCGACCTGGCCCTCCTGGCGGGCCTGGGCCGCACCACGGCGGCCAGTGCGCTCCGGACGCTGCGAGAGGACGGCTACGTGCAGCTCGTTGTCCGTGCGGACGGCTCGAACGCGAGCGAATGGCGACTGTCTGAGCACTTTTCCACAGCCCCTCTGCAATGTCCGGTCACAACCTCTAATAACCCCCGCCCCCCCGGGCCGCTCTTCACCGAACGAACCATGCTCCTCGCGATGCTCGAAGCCGACCTCACCGACACCCGGCACGACTTGTTCACCCGTGCCGGCCTGGGACACCTGGCAGGAAAGGCCTACGCGCTGCTGCGCCGCGAAGGGACCCTCGCCGTCGACGCCGCCGCGACGCTGCTGGGAGTGACCGCCCGCACCGCCGCCACCGCGTTTTCCCGCCTCCGCACGCACCGGCTCATCGTCAAGCACACCACCGGCTGGGCTCAGGCGAAGCGCGATCGCCGTACCGCCGCAGCTCGCGCGCTCGGCGTCGACGGAGCCTTGATTGATCGAGCCCACCGCTACGACGTCGAGCGCGAAGTGTGGGCTTGGTGGCAAGCCGAGTTGACCCACCGCTCCTCCTCCCCCAGGGAACGCCCTCGACGCCGACACGTCACGAGCCGGCCTCTGTTCGAGGACACCACCGCGGGCGAGCGCGTCTGGCCGCTCTACCCCCGCGACGCCGCCGGCCGCGGCGACCACCGCGAGGCGCTGCACTGGGGACGAACCGGCATGCTCGCCCCCGGATCGCTCTGGTGGTCCTCGACCGCCGCATGACGTCGACCGCAAGCGTTCGAACATATGTTCTACTGGCGGCGTGGGAACGAATCGACGCTACGAGCGCCACGTCGGCGCGCAGATCGATCGACGCATTGAGGAGACGGCCGGCCGCGGCCACCCCATCGGCTTGACCGACGACGAGCTAGACAAGACCCGGCAGCGGCCCACCTGGGCCGCCACTCCCCTGCCCGTCTGGGCCTGGGTCCGCTACCCCGGCACTCCCGTCCGCGTCGAGGGCTTCGCCATCGCCTGGACGGCCCGAGCCGTCATGGTCGAGTGGCAGGACCGCGACGCCAGCCGCCGGCTGTGGGTCTGGGCCTCCGCCGTCGAGCGACGGCCCCAGTAGCAACGCATCCGCGAAGTCAGCACGTCAGCATGTTTACATGTCAGCATGCAGACGGGTAGACTTGTCAACATGATTACAGCGGTAGTGAACCTGAAAGGCGGGTCGGGCAAGACCTCGACCGTCATCCATCTCGCAGCAGCGCTTCGCGAGACCGGGGAGAGCGTGCTCATTGTCGACGGCGACCCGCAGGGCAGCGCGCTCGACTGGGCCAACACCCTCGGCTGGGACGCGACCGGGCTGCCTCGCAACACAATCCACAAGCAGCCCTGGTTGAGCAGCAGTCACCAGAACGTCCTCATCGACACTCCCCCGGGCGACCTGGGCATCACCACGTCCGCAGCTCGAGCCGCTGACCTGATCCTGATCCCGATCCAGCCCACCAGCGGAGATTTCTCCCAGTACGCGGAGACGGTCAACCTCATCGAGCAGGTGCAGGCCCTCACGGATGCGCCGGCCTTCACTCTCCTCACCCGAGTGGTCAAGCGCACGGTCGCCGCAGGACAGATCCGCGACGCTCTCGAACCGTTCGGTGTCCCCGTCCTGACGAGCGAGATTCCGCAGGCGCAGGCTCTCGCGATGGCGTACGGCCTGCCGATCACCGATCCTGGCCAGTACCGAAACGTGCTCGCGGAGTTGAAGGGGATCATCAAGTGAGCGAGAACCGCTTTGCGGCCGCGGGCCGCGCAGCTCGACCGAAGAGGGCTCAGGTGGGCGAAGGCACTTTCGTGCCGCCGACCCAGCTCGCCGTATTCTCCGTCCGACTCCCCCAGGAATCGATCCGAGCGGTCAAGATCCTGGCGGCCGAGCAGGGGGTCCCCGTGCAGGTGCTCGCCGCGGAAGCGTTTCAACTCCTCCTCGCGCAGTACGAGGGACGCAAAGCCGATGACAAGTAAGCATGTAATCAAGTCAACTTTCCTACACGCCAACCGAGCGGCCGTCCGGCCCTCCCGGCCGCCACTCGCAATCCGGCGGTGGCCCCGTGATCGGGAGTCGCCCCGGTTCGGCAACTCTGGTCCGGAAGGTCGAGCCATCCACAGCACATGCTGACTTGTAGGCATGTTTACAAGTCAGCATGTCGCGGTCGGTCGTGGGGGAGGGCCGTCGTCGCCGGCCCGTGAGGGGCCGGCCCCTCACCCTCCCCGGTTCTCCGCCCGGGGCGGGGTGCGCTTCGCGCACATCGCCTGCGGCGACCGGGAGCCGCTTCGCGGCACTGCTTTGAGGTTTTTTGTTCCTCTCCGCGGTACAAACCTATTTCGCTTCACCGGCTACGTGCCACCGATATCGGACGCGCCCTGCGGGCTTATTTCGCCCGATATCGGCGTCACTCCGCCGCCTCCACTCAAACGGTTCTTCCCGCCGGAGAGGCACAAAAAAACGATCAGACAAGGGATAAGCCAGGCGTCACCATCAGGTGAGAGGCCCGGTCTCGTTCCGGAGAAGCGGGAATCATGTCGAACACGTCCACAGGCCAGGCCACCCCCGAGCAGCTCGCGCTCATCTGCACCACGCAGCGCGAGGCCAGCGCGGACTACGACACCGCCACCGACGCCGAAATCCTCGAGGACGCCCGCAACACCCTCTGCCTGCCCGGGACTGGCGCACCCGGAGCGCTGGCGATCGAGCAGGACGGGTCCCCGTTCGCGGAGGCGCTGATCGCCCTTCTTACGCCCGCTGTCGACGCCGGGGGAGCGGAGCCCGCCGTACCGGCGCCGAGCGTGGAGGAGGCCCTCGCGGCGTTCCTGGACACGTTCGCGAGTTGGGACCTTGCCGGGGACGTCGCAGCGCGGCTGAACTGTGGTGAGGTCGACGCCCTCGCCGGACTCCTGCGAGCCGCAGGCAGGGGAGAGGCCGCGGACCTGTGGATCGCGGAGCACGCCACCGACGACGACGAGGGCGACGCTCACCACACCACCACCGAGGGGAACGAGCGATGAGCGAGCAGAAGGAAATCGAGGCGGTCGCCACATACCTGGCCGCCGCCCGCGCCTACACGGCAGCCCTCGCGAGCTTCGACGTCGCCAAGGCTGTTGCCCCCGGCCTGCCGTGCCGTGAGGTCGCGGTGATCGCGGAGATGATCGAGAAGGCTGGTCATCCCGAGGAGGCTGACTGGTGGCTCTTTGTGCACTCCACAGAGGGCGACATCGACGAATTCGACGAGCACGCCGACTACTGGCGGGAGGTGAGTCCGGCATGGCGCTGACGGTCTATTCCAAGCCCGCGTGCGTGCAGTGCACCATGACTTATCGGGTGCTCGATAAGAAGGGCATTGAGTACACCACCGTTGATATCACGACTAATCCGGCCGCGCTCGTGTACATCACCGAGGAGCTGGGCTATTCGGCCGCCCCCGTGGTCGTCGCGAGCGACGAGGACCACTGGTCGGGGTTCCGTCCCGACCTCATCGAGAAGCACGCAGCGTGACCGGCCCGGACGCCGCAGGCGACGACTACCGGGCCGGGTACCTCGCCGGGCGCGCTGACCGTCAGGGCGAGGTCGACTGGCTGGAAAACGAGGCGGACCGGTACTACCGCATCGCCTACGGCGACGAGCGGCGTCTTCCGGCCTACGCCGTGACGCGCGCCGAGCTCGAACAGCGCAGGGCGCTGTCCGAGCCGCCCGTCGAGGTCACCCGACGCGACGCTCTCGCGTCCTGGGGCATCGAGACGCCCCCCACCGACACCCCCGCGGCCGACGCCGCGAACGAGATCCCGCCGACGTCGACGGGACGACCCACGAACCGAACGAGCAGGAGACGGCAAATGAGCACCAGGACGATCACCGGGAACCTCGCCACCGACCCCGAGGCGGTGCAGGCGGGCCGCGTGCAGATCGTGAAGTTGCGCGTGATCGAGAACACCGGAGAGTTCCGCGGAGGGGAGTGGATCGCGCACGAGGCCCCGACGACGCACTTCGTGGAAGCGAAGTTCGAGCTGGGCGAGCACGTGCTCGCCTCCCTCCACAAGGGCGACGGCGTGATTGTCGTGGGTTACGAGCACACTGTCGCCTGGGGTGAGGGAGAGAACCGCCGCACGGGACGCGTGATCGAGGCCGACGCGATCGGCCCCAACCTCACCCGCGCGACCGCCGTCGTCACGACGGCCGCGCAGCGCACCCCGCGCCGCAGCGCCGCCCCCGCGGCCGAGTAGATCGAGAGAAGCGATGTTGTACGACTCCCTCCTCCCCAACGTCCTCGCCGTGATCGCCGTCGCCCTCTTCGTCACCGGCGCCGTGCTGCTGGCGCGCATCCCGAACCGGCACCTGCCGATCCGAACCCAGAAGCACGCGCGCGACTTCGTGCGCGTCTACGTCACCATCGAGGTCGGCGTCGGCTTCCTGATCGCCTCCATGTGGGTCGACGGCACCAACTGGCTTCCCGGACGCATCTTCGCGACCGTCGCCTACGTCGCTCTGCTGGTAGGCCTGCTGCCCGTGCTGCGCGGGATCGTCCGCGTCGCGACCGACCGCGAGAGCGCCGCGCGCACCGCAACGGAGTAGTCCCTACTCCGAGCCGCCGTCGATCCGGAGCACGTACAAGATGACGTGATCCTCCGGGATCGCCGCGCGCACTTCCGCGATCGCGTCGGCGCTCGTCGCCGCGCTGCTGCGCACCACCGTTGATGCCAATTCCGCGCGCGTCCGGTGTGCCAGCTCCCACATGCCTCCATCGTCCCATTCGGCGCCGACAGCGGCTCTCAGCTCTCTGCGGGGAGGGCCGGCGGTGCCGTCCCGTGAGGGGCCGGCCCCTCACTCTCCCCGGTGTTCCGCTCGAGGAGCGGGGGTGCGCTTCGCGCACATCGCCTGCGGCGACCGGGAGCCGCTGCGCGGCGCTGCTTCGGGGTTTTTTGTTCCTCTCCGCGGTGCAAACCTATTTCGCTCCGTCGTCTCCGTGCCACCTATTCCGGGCGCGGTCGCAAGCTCCCTTATTTCGCCCGTAATAGGCGTCACTGCGACGCCTCCACTCAAACGGTTCTTCCCGCCGGAGAGGCACAAAAAAACGATCAGACAAGGGAGCGCCACATCATGCAGTCCACGCCGATGACCGCCGATACCGAACTCGTCGCCGCCACCACGCAGGAGACGCCGGGGAGCCGCGCGGAAGCGCTGCTCGCCACGATCGAGGAGCTGCACCAGCAGGTGTGGGCAGCGGCCCCCGAGCTTCTGGTCGAGACGGTGACCGACGACGGCGAGACGTACGAAGCGCTCCGGTGCCCTGTCTGCCAGACGCTCGTGACCGACTCCGGGGAACTCCGCGCGGTGGACGTCTCGACCCGGTGGAACAGCGCGGAGCCAGACGTGGAGAACCGCCAGATGGACGTGACCGCCGGGGATCACGACTACGGCAGCACCCTGTACTACCTCCACTGGACCGGCGAGGCACACGCGGTCATCCCGCCCTCCGGTTGGTCCGAGGACTGGTGCCTGTGAGCCACATCGGCCGCGAATGCTGACTTGTAGGCATGTTTACAAGTCAGCATGTTCCGGTCGGCGTGGGGGAGGGCCGGCGTCGCCGGCCCGTGAGGGGCCGGCCCCTCACCCTCCCCGGTTCTCCGCCCGGGGCGGGGTGCGCTTCGCGCACATCGCCTGCGGCGACCGGGAGCCGCTTCGCGGCACTGCTTTGAGGTTTTTTGTTCCTCTCCGCGGTACAAACCTATTTCGCTCCACCGGCTACGTGCCACCGATATCGGACGCGCCCTGCGGGCTTATTTCGCCCGATATCGGCGTCACTCCGCCGCCTCCACTCAAACGGTTCTTCCCGCCGGAGAGGCACAAAAAAACGATCAGACAAGACGAAAGCCCCGTAGTTTCACTAGAACCACGGGACCCGTCGCGTCGATCCTGACACAGGGAGAACCGACATGACCAGCACGACCTCCACCCGCAAGGCCGCCACCAAGAAGCGCGCACCCCGGACCACGCCGGAGGAGCGCCGCGAGCAGGCCGCCGCGCTGCACGAGAGCATCACCGAGCAGGTCGAGGCGCTGCGCGACTCCGACCAGTGGCGCCGGTTCCTCTCGTTCGCGTCCTCGTTCCACCGCTACAGCCTGGGCAACCTCCTGCTGATCCTCGCTCAGCGCCCCGACGCCTCCGCCGTCGCCGGGTTCCGGGCATGGCAGGCGAAGGGCCGCCAGGTGCGCAAGGGCGAGAAGGCGATCAAGATTTTCGGCTTCGCTCAGCGGAAGATCGCCGCCGACGAGGAAGCCGAGGAAGGCACCACGACCAGCACCGACGAGAAGGGGCAAAAGGTCCAGACCTACTACCCGCTCGTGTCCGTGTTCGCGATCGAGCAGACCGACCTCATGGAGGGCGCCGAGGATCCCCGCGACCTCGCGCAGCAACTCACCGGGACCGAGGACCACGGCGTCATCGAGGCCCTGACGGCCGCTCTCGAGGCCGAAGGGTGGACGGTCGAGCGCCGCACGCTCCCGCAGGGAACGAACGGCTACGCCCGCCCCGAGGACTGCACCGTCGTCGTCTGCGACACCCTCGCCCCCGAGCAGGCCGCGAAGACCCTGATCCACGAGACGGCACACGTGCTGATGGGTCACGTTGACGACCTGGAGGAGTACGCGCAGCACCGCGGAGTGATGGAGACCGAAGCCGAGTCGGTCGCGTTCGTCGTCGCCGGACTCGCCGGGTTCGACACGAGCGCCTACAGCGTCGGCTACGTCGCGAGCTGGAGCAACTGCGACGCCGACGTGATCCGCGGGACCGCGGCGCGGGTGCTCACGACCGCGCACCGTATCGCCGCGATCCTCGACGCCGACGAGGACGAGAGCGAGGACGGCGAGAGCTGAGCGGCGGCGGGCCGGCCTTCGGGCCGGCCCGTGAGGGGCGACCCCCTCACACTCCCCGATCTTCCCCGTTCCGGGGGCGCGAGCTGCACTCGCGCAGCGGTGACGGAGCACCGCCGAAGGGAGGCCGCTACGCGGCCCGTTTCGCCATTTTCTTCACCTCTCCGCGGTCTCAACCTATTTCGCTCCACCGGCTGCGTGCCACCGATATCGGACGCGCCCTGCGGGCTTATTTCGCCCGATATCGGCGTCACTCCGCCGGCTCCACTCAAACGGTTCTTCCCGCCGGAGAGGCAAAGAAAAACGATCAGCCAGAGGGAGACACACCATGAGCCAGCAGCGCGGCACCCGTACCGAGGTCATCAAGAGCGAATACCACGGACCCGGGGCGGAGGGGATCAGCCGGACCGCGCGCCAGGTGGTCATCGTCGGCGCCGGTGGTAGCGACCCGGTGACCGACCAGACCCCGGCTGTGCACCTGGTCACCCGCGAGGGCCGCGCGTCGCTGACCGGTGTGACGTTGCAGCACTTCGAGCCCGTCGAGCCGGCGGGGGAGGGGCGGATCGGCTACATGGCCTCCGGTGCCTACGTCGTCGTGCCGGTCGCGGTCGCCCGGGCGCTCGACCTGTTCCCCGCCGCGTACGCGCTGCACGACCGCAGCGAGACGCCCGCCGACTACGCCACCAACGACTGACCCCCCCCCGACGCGAGAAGGAGAACCGACATGCTCACCATCACCCACACCCCCGAGGCCGGAACGCTCATCGAGGACACCAGCCGCGGAGACGGCACCGCCGAGATTCTGAAGGCGGCCGGGTGGCGGTGGGGTCGCTCCATCGGTGCTTGGTACGTCCCGCAGTCCCGCGACCGCCTGCCGAAGTGGTGGACCATCAATCGCGCCGCGACCGCGCTGCGCGAGGCCGGGCACGAGGTCACCGTCAACGCCGAAGACACGTTCCGGCCCACCGCCGAGGCGGAGGCGGGGACCATCGAGCGCCAGGCGGCCCGCGTCGACGCGCTCGACGCGAAGGCCGACCGTCGCGCCGAACAGGCGGACGACGCGGACGAGGCCGCCCGCCGCGCCCTCCGCCGCCTGCCCGAGGGAGGGGAGCCGATCAAGATCGGCCACCACTCGGAGACGCGGCACCGTAACGCGATCGCCAAGGCCGACGCCGCGATGGGTCGCAGCGTCGAGGCCGACCGCGAGGCCACCCGCGCCCGAGCCCGCGCCGACGTCGCGGCCGGGACCACCGAAGCCCGCTACGCGCCCCGCGCGGTCGCGCGCCGCATCGACCGGCTCGACACCGACATCCGCGCCTGCACGCGGAAGATCGAGGGCAGCTCGCACAACTTCGGCGGCGGCTACATCGAGACGACCGCCCCGGCCACCGGCGCCCGACTCGACCGGCTGCACGCCGAGCGCGCGCAGCTCGAAGACCAGCGCGACTACTGGTCGGAGGTCCGCGACGCGCAGGCCGCCGCCGGACAGGTGACGATCCACAGCCGCGAGACGATCAAGAAGGGCGACGCGATCAAGCACCGGTTCGGGTGGAGCGTCGTGACCCGGGTGAACCCCAAGACCGTGACCGTCGCGCTGGACTGGAACGCCGGGACGCGCCCCTACTCCGTGGCCTACGCCGACGTGCAGGGACACCGCACCGCCGCGGAACTCGACGCGGCCCGCGAGGCAGTCGCGGAGACGGCCGCGGCGAGCTGAGGGGGCGAGGGCCGGCCTTCGGGCCGGCCCGTGAGGGGCTGCCCCCTCACACTCCCCGGCATCCCCGTTCCGGGGGCGCGAGCTCCGCCCGCGCAGCGGTGACGGAGCACCGCCGAGGGGAAGCCGCTACGCGGCCTGTTTCTCCGTTTTCTTCACCTCTCCGCGGTTTCAATCTATCTCGCTCCGTCGGCTACGTGCCGAGCATTTCGGACGCGGTCGCAAGCTCCCTTATTTCGCCCGAAATGCTCGTCACTCCGCCGACTCCACTCAATTGATTTCATCCCGCCGGAGAGGCAAAGAAAAACGATCAGGAAGACGACAAAAGCCCCGTAGTTTCACTAGAACCACGGGACCCGTCGCCTCAATGATCGCACATTGATTGAGGAGAAACCATCGTGAACACCACCGCAAACGGGACCATCGAGCACATCGACCCGACCGCCCTCGTGATCGAGCAGAACGTCCGCACCAGCGCCCCGCTGACGAAGGAGTTCATCGACTCCATCCGTCAGAGCGGCATCCTCTCGCCCGTCCTCGGACGCCGCGACGAGCACGGCAACGTCATCGTCCGCGCAGGACAGCGCCGCACCCTCGCGAGCCGGGAAATCGGCCTCGCGACGATCCCCGTCTACGTCGTGGAGGGCGACGACAAGACCGCCGAGCGGATCGTGCAGCAGATCATCGAGAACGACCAGCGCGCCGAACTCTCCACCTCTGACCGCACCGCGGCATGGGCGCAACTGTCGTTCGAGGGACTGTCGGCCGCGACCATCGCCAAGCGCACCGGCACCAAGGCCGCGACCGTGAAGGCAGGACTCGCGATCGAGGAGTCCGCGGTAGCGCGGACCGCGCTGCACGAGCACGAGCTGACCCTGGACCAGGCCGCGGTCATCCTCGACTTCGAGAACGACGAGGAGGTACGCGCCGACCTCATCGCCGTTGCCACCACCAACCCGAGCCAGTTCACCCACACTGTGGAGCGCCACCGCAAGGCTCGCGCCCGCCGCGTCGCCGTCCTGACGGAGGAGGCCAACCAGGAGGCCGCGGGATTCGTCGTCCTCACCCGCGATCAGGTCGACGGGGAGGGCAGCCTGTGGGTCGGCATCGAGCCGCTGCGCACGGAGGACGGCAAGCGCGTGACCGTCGAGCACCTGGCGACCATCGAGCCGCGCGGCGTGCTGGTCAGCACCATCTACGACGGCAGCACCCACGTCTCCTACGCGATCCAGGACCCCGCGGCCCACGGATTCAGCTACGCCTACAACGCGCCCGCCGAGCCCGAGACGGAGAAGGAGAAGGCCGCGAAGTCCGCTGAACGCCGCATCCTCCTCGCCAACAACCGTGCGTGGATCGCCGCGGAGACGGTGCGCCGCGACTGGATCGCGACGCTCCTGTCCCGCAAGACGCTCCCGAAGGATGCCGAGCGCGTCATCGCCCTGGGACTCACCGCGCACCGCTCCTCCGTGTCGGGCGGGATGAGCAACGGCAACGCTCTCGCCCACACCCTTCTCGGTGTCACCCAGCCCTCCGGCTACCACGCCGACGCGCTGGCCCCGCTGGTCGAGGCGAACCCCGCGAAGGCGCGACTGGTCGCGCTGGCCATCGTCCTCGCAGGGCAGGAGGCGAACACGAGCAAGGAGTCCTGGCGCCGCGGCGACGCCCGCGCCGCCGCCCACTTCCGCCAGCTCGCCGCCTGGGGCTACGCGCTCTCCCCGGTCGAGCAGGTCGTCACCGGCGACACCGCCGCCGCCGACGCCGCGGCTCTGAGCTAGCCCGCTCCGCGGGGACCGGCCTCCGCCGGTCCCCGCCCCTCCTCCCTCGACTCTGCAGAAAGGCCCACCATGACCACCACCACGACTCCCGCCGCCGTCGACGTCGACGTGTGGGGACACACTCCCGAGCTGCGCGCCGCGCAGGACGCCGTGAACGCTGCCGCCGAGTCCGGCGACGCCCGCGCGCTGCGCGCCGCCGTCCGCGTCCTCTTCACCGCCGCCGCCCGTCACGCCTGGCCCACCGCCACGGCCCTCGTGTTCAAGCGCGAGAGCGTGGGCACGTTCTCCGGTTTCTGGGCGCTCTACCGCGTCACCGACGCCGGACACCGGGTGCTGCGCGAGTGGGAGAACGAGCCCGACGAGATGAGCGACGAGAGCGACGAGGAGCGCGTCGCCCTCGACCTCATCACCAACAGCCACGAGACGCAGGACTACGCCGACACCTTCGGCCCGCTCCGCGAGGGCGTGGCGGTCGGCTACCACCTCTACATGCTCTGAGCGCGCGAGTGCGGGCCGACCCGAAACGGGCCGGCCCGCACGAGGGGGAGAGCCCCCTCGACCCCCCACCACCGCCAGTGTCGTAGCCGGATGCAACGATGGAGGCGCCCGCCCCTCGCGACCGCCGGCCGCCGCGCCTGATCAGACAGGACAACCACGATGACGCTCTCTCCCGACGTGATCGACACCCTCCGGGCTCAGGGCATTGACCCGGACGAATGGGCGCGCGAGCACGGCTCACCTTCCGCCGCTGAGTGGGGCGGCGACGCGTGCGGCTGCTCCGATGATCGCTGCATCGGCCACCACCACGACGAGAACGAAGACTGCGGCTGCCTCCCGGCGCTGCTCGAGCAGCACTTCGCGCAGGAGATGGCTCGCGGCTTCAAGACCCTGGAATGGCGAACGGCACCCGTCCGCGTCGTCGTTTCAGCCGAATCCGACCTCGAGGACTTCGGGCTCCTCGACCTCGCGGATCAAGACCAGATCGACCTCTCCGTCAGCACCGACGTCGAGACGGCGGCGATGTTCCAGGAGCACACCACCGCCGAGGAGTTGGCCCGAACCGCAGCGATCGCCGCTGAGATGTCCGACCCCGAGCAACTGCGCGCCGAGCACTACGCGCAGCTCGGTGAGATTCACGAAGCAGTCCTCACCCGCGCCCAGGAGGCAGGCGACCCCCGGTACGACAGCTACCGATCGACGGAACAGCTCTCCCACGCCATCAACGTCGTCTGGGACCGCGACGTCGCCGCATACCAGGACGCCTACCTCGCCGTCGTCCGCGACACCCTCACCGCCCGTGGGCTCACCACCGGCGTCGAGGTCGTCGCCTTCGCTGACCGCGACACCGGCGTCTACGACGAAGCCCTCGCGGAGGAGCTTCGCGACATCGCCCTGCTCACGACGCCCCTGCCCGTCATCGGAGTACCCCATGACGAACACAGGATCCCGATCGACGCGCTCCGCGCCGCCGGCCTCAGCTACATCGAGCGCGCCCGCGCCGAACTCTCCGGAGAACCCGCGGCCGAGTAACGATCAGCGGCGCGCGCGCGGCTTGTGCGTCTTCCCCGCCCGAATGTTCCGATTCTCGATCACGCCCACGACGGCCAGGCCAATCGCGACCGCGACGAGGAGCACCCAACCGAGGACGTTGAACCACTGCCCGGTGAACGCCGCGTACGTCTGTTCCCCGGCGATGCTTGCGAACATCAACGACAGGCCGAACCAGACCATGCCGTTGCTGACCAGAGCGGCACGAGCCAGAGGAGTGCGGGGAGTCGCCATGCCCTCACCTTCGCAGTTGAGGCTGGGACTGACCCCGACACGCCCGCATCTCGATTGAGTTGCGCCAGGCGGCGGATTCCGCGCGACTTGCTTACTTGATTACAAGTAGACAAGTCAGGCGGCGGGCTGATCGTCGCCGTCTCGGCGCCGCCGAGCTCGACGCTCATCCGAGCGTCGACGGCGACGCCGCCCTAGTGGGCGTCGTCGTACGCCTTCTGGACATCAGCAGAGATGCGGCCGCGATCGGACACGTTGTGTCCGTTCTTCGCCGCCCACTCCCGGATCGCCTTCAACCGCTCCGGGTCGCTCTTCGCCCGGGAAGGAGTCGAGGCGCCGGCGTTGCCGTCCCGGCGCACACGGCGGCCGGCGTCGACGTACTTCTCGAACACGCGGCGCAGCTCGGCAGTGTTCTCCGCCGACAGATCGATTTCGTAGTTCGCGCCGTCGATCGAGAATGTGACGGTTCCACCGTCACTCTCGATCGGAGAGCCGTCCAGGTCATCGATAAGGGTGAGCTTCTGTGCCATTCGGTGTCTCCAAGCAGGTAACGGTGATCGCTTGTTTCTAGCAGCCCCTACCTGTTCTCCCGCCGCGCCTCACGGCGAACGATGATCACAAACCCCACGATCACGAACACGATGACAAAGCCAACCGCGATGAACGGCAGATAATTCAGGAAGAGAATCAGCAGCAACGCCGAGAGGTCGAGAGTCATCCCGCTCAGCTCGCGGCGATAGCCGGAGGGAGCGGATCGAGCAGGTGGGGTCCGTTGTTGCGGACGCTGTTCACGTCTCGAGAAACCTCGTAGTGCTCCAGGTCGTGCGCGACCGCGTAGGACTCCCGGTCGAGGAGCTGCATCAGAGCGTCGACGTCGAGGTGTCCGCCAAGCCAGTCGTCGTACCCGTCCGGTGTGATGCACGCCGGCATCCGGTCGTGGACCTCACCCGGCGCCACATGCGAGTCGCGGGTGATGATCGCCGTCGACAGCCGCCACTTCTCCGGATCGTCCTCCGCCTTCGACGGGTCCGGCCACGCCGAGACAATGCCCGCCATTGCGAGGGCCGCGTCGGGCTCGTAGATGAAGTGCGGCTGCTTCCCCGTCTCCGTCACCGTCCACTCGTAGTAGCCGGCCGCCGGGATCAGCACCCGCGACGTCGCGAACGCCTTCCGGAACATGGGCGAGCTCGCGACCGTCTCGATCCGCGCGTTGATCGGCTGCGGCCGCTGCTTCTTGAAGTCCTTCGCCCACACCGGCACGAACCCCCAGTGCACGACCGGCGCCGACCGCTCCCCGTCGCGCTCACGCACGACCGTCACCGGCGACGTCGGCGCCACGTTGTAGTTCGGCCGCAGCCCTCCGAAGTCGGCCGAAACGAGATCCGGCAGCAGAGCCGCCGTGGAGTCCTTGACGACGAAACGACCACACATGCGCTCAGCCTACGAACGGAGGGTGCCTCCCGGTGGTCTCGCCGAGCAACACGTCAAGCGCCGCCCCTGCGGATCGAGCGCCGCCCTAGGGTGTGCGCATGAGCACACCGACACCCCGCGAGCTGATCGCCGTGCACGTCGCCGTCGACGCCGCCGGGATCACCGCGACCTTCACCCTGGGCGATCCGCTCGAGCTGCCGCAGCCGGCCGAATGGTTCACCTACGGCATCGAGCTCACCGGCGCCGACAGCGCCACGGTCAAGCACTTCGGCGTCCGCATCTCAGAGCAGGAGACGAAGGCGTTCGTTTTCGAGTTCCAGAGCGCCACCCAGGCCAACTACGACGCCACCCACGTCACCGACCGTGGCGCCTCCCTCGTCGCCCGGTTCCCGGACTCCTCGCTCGGCGTCGACCTGATCGGCTCCGTCGGATTCGCCACCATTGAGGGCGAGGACATCGCCGCCGGCGTCCCCGTCCAGCTGCTCACCTAGGCGCCCGTCATGCCGCTGCACTTCGCGCTCTGCTCCGGATGCCAGGAGGACCACGCCCTCCGCCCTGACGGTCGAATGTCGATTCACGACAACGCCGCAGGTCAACGTTGCCCGGGGCCGGCGGCTGAGCCGCGACCGCGCGCCGCGCAGCGGTCCCGACCGGAGCGCGCGCAGACGCGGCCAGAGAAGGACATGGACCCCGAGCTCGCGGCCGCGTTCGAGTACGCGAACACACACCGCAAGAAGGACCCAGATCCCGACCGCGCTGCGCGCGGCCTCGACCGACGCATCTACGCGACCGGGCGACCCCAGATCACTTCCGGCGGGCTCCCCGGCTTAGGGAAGTAGCTCAGCCTCCGCCCTGTGCACCCGTCGACTGTCTAGATGCATCAAGGCACAGACTGGTCGGATATGACAGGCAGGTCCTTCCATGAGCGTGCGAGCAAAATCAACACTCCGGCCGCAACAGCAGCCTTTGCCATCTGCTCCCAAAAATCTGAGACACCGGGAATGAGGGGAACCGCCAGGGGCGCGATCACGAGCACGAGGCCCAAGTAGTCAACAAAGAACCTCTTCCAAGCGGACCAGCGGCGTCCAGCCATTAGTGCGAGGGTGCCGCTGGCAACGGCGAGGGCATCCCAGTTCTCGAACTCACCCAGTTCGTAGCCGAAGCAGTTGAGCGACCATTGCTGCACCCGTGCCCAAAACAGGCCGAGTAAGCCGATGAAGCCCGTCAGCCCCCAAGCAAACTGCTCAACCTTCGTTCGAACTCTGCGCTCACGCTGACCCATCATGGCGTCACGCTAGCGGCGCGGAGTGGTGTTCCGTTCGGGGATGGTCTGCCGCAACAGCGTCGCGTTCTCATCGGTCCGACACCGCCCGGGACAGGCGTGATCTTCGATTGCCGAACTGGGTGGGCGGTCAGGACTTGGTGCCGCCGTAGTCGGTGTTGTGGTCGCGCCAGACGGTGTGCGGGTGGTAACCGGAGAGGACGATGCCGTTCTGCAGGGACAGCTCGATCCAGACGGAGGGGCCGTCGATGCGGAAGTAGTCGTTGAGCTGGGTGAAGGTGGTCGACCCGGAGTAGGCGAGGTAGGTGTCATCGAGCTCGGCCTTGTAGGTGGCCAGGATCGTGGCCGCTTCCGCGTCGGAGATGTCGTTGACGTAGCTGGCGATCGCGGCGAGAACGAGTGCCTTCTGGTCGGCGCTGAGCCCGGAGACCTGGAGGCCTTCCTTCGTTGCCGGGAACGCCCAGTCGCTGCCCGGACCGAGCACGAGGTCGGAGTAGACGTCGCTGAGCTTCGCACTCGCCTGCTGGTCGCTCGTGAGCGAGGAGAACGCGGCGGTGAACGCGGCTTCCTTTGCGGCCATCGGGTGGTTCGTGGAACCGTCCCACTCGAAGTCCCCGTTCGGCTCGATGCCGCGGAAGGAGGGGGTCGCGCCGGCGAGTGAGCCGTTGATGTAGGTGTTCGCGACGGCGAGGTGGTGACCGCCGAATTGGAACTCCCACGTTCCGGTGTCCTGGGGGACGCCGAGGAAGGCGACGAAGAACTGGGAGCGGCCGTAGTCGTCGCCGCCGCCGTTGTCCGCGAGGTAGTCGTCCGCGTTCAAGTGCTGCTGGATTTCGTCGTAGCCGACGCCGGATCCCGTGCCGGTAGTCGCCTTCAGCAGCGACTGGAACAGGGCGAGCTGCGCGTCGGAAAGGTCCCCGATGCTCAGCCCCAGCCGTGCGCCGCCGCCGAGACCGGCGGGGGCGCCGCCTCCACCTGCACCGCCGGCAGCGCCGCTGGGTCGAGCGGCGTCAGTGGGGAACCCGGACGCGCCGGACGGCCGTGCACCGCCGGCGCCGCCAGCCGCTCCGCCGCCCATTCCGCTGAGGAGCGCCTGGGGGAAGTTCGACCACAGCTCGGCGTTGGTGAGGGTGTAGCTCTGCACGAGCGTCGCCTGCTGCTCAGCGCTGAGGGACGCCTGGAACGCCTGCGCGAGCGCAGCGACGGATCCGGCGGCCGCCGGAGTGCCCGTAGGTGCGGTCGTCGCGGTGCCGGTCGCGGTGGAGGTGGATCCGTTGGTCGTGCAGCCCGCGAGGACCAGGGCGGCGAGGGGGATCCCGGCGAGGATCCCGCGGCGGGAGATGGACTGGGTGAGGGAGGAGGTGCTGACCATGACGACGACACAACAGCGCTCGCCTAGGGCAATCCGATGATCTTCCTATGAGGCGTCTATGCGAGGACAAAGGCCCTGCTTTCATCAGTGACTCATAGAGTGCGCATAGCCGACGTCGCGACGGCGGACCTACCGTCTTGCTCATGCCCTCCCTCACCCGTGCCCTGCTGGACGCTCGATGACGGCCACGATCGCCCGCCGTCCGGGGCGGTCTCGAAGCGTCGCGGTCCGTCTTCTGGTGG
>NZ_JADILJ010000037.1 GCF_017355185.1 Rathayibacter sp. SD072
ACGGCCCCACCCTCGGCTCGTCGCACAGCGACGGCCCTACTTCTGGAGTCCACCGCGGGGCCTGGTGGGGTCAGCTGCAAGGCGGAGGAGAGAGCGATACCGGCGGTATCGCGACCGACGACAACGCCGCAGATGGCCCCGCCAGGCCCCGCGTCACGAGTCGAAGCGGTAGCCGAGGCCGCGGACGGTGACGAGCAGCGTCGGCTCCTTCGGCGTCTTCTCGATCTTGGAGCGGATGCGCTTCACGTGGACGTCGAGGGTCTTGGTGTCGCCGAAGTAGTCGCTGCCCCAGACGCGGTCGATGAGCTGGCCGCGGGTGAGGACGCGTCCGGCGTTGCGGAGCAGCATCTCGAGGAGTTCGAACTCCTTGAGGGGCATGGGCGTCTCGACTCCGTCGACCTCGACCGTGTGGCGCTCGATGTCCATGCGGACGGGGCCGGCGGTGACGATGCGGTCCTCTCCCGGCTCCTCGGTGCGGCGGCGGAGGACGGCGCGGATGCGGGCGAGCAGTTCGCGTGTCGAGTAGGGCTTGGTGACGTAGTCGTCGGCGCCGAGTTCGAGACCGACGACGATGTCGACCTCGGAGTCCTTCGCGGTGACCATGATGATGGGGATCTGGGAGCGGGTGCGGATCTCGCGGCAGACCTCGGTGCCGGGCATGCCGGGCAGCATCAGGTCGAGCAGGATCAGGTCGTAGTCGCCCTCGTCGAAGGCTGTGACGGCGCGGAGTCCGTCCTCGGCGACGGTGACGTCGTAGCCCTCTCGTTCGAGCAGGTAGCTCAGCGGCTCGCTGAGGGCGCTCTCGTCTTCGACGAGCAGGATGCTGGTCACGCGGTGTCTCCTATCGGGGCGGTGGATGCGAAGGGCGTCCTCGCCGGGTCTGCTTCGGGGAGTCGGATGGTGAAGGTGGAGCCGCGTCCGGGCTTGGACCAGACGCGGACGTCTCCGCCGTGGTTCTGGACGGCGTGCTTGACGATGCTCAGGCCGAGTCCGGTTCCTCCGGTGTGCCGCGAGCGAGCCTGGTCGACGCGGTAGAACCGCTCGAACACCCGGTCGAGGTCGTCCTCGGGGATCCCGATGCCCTGGTCGGTGACCGCGATCTCGACGACTCCGCCCGTGGAGCGCACCCCGATGCCGACGCGGGAGCCGGGCGGCGAGTACTGGATCGCGTTGGCGAGCAGGTTGTGCAGCGCCGAGACGAGCATCTTCTCCTGGCCGGCGACGTAGGCCTTCTTCATCCCGCCCTTGACCAGCGTCACGTCGTGCGACTCGGCGAGGACGTGGGTGGTCTCGAGGGCGGCGGTGACGATGTCATCGACGCGGACCAGCTCGGCCGAGGCCCCGACGTCGGCGGACTGCAGACGCGAGAGCTCGATGATCTCGCGGGTGATCTTGGCGAGACGGTGCGACTCCTGGGTCAGCCGGCGCGCGAAGCGGCGGACCTGCACCGGGTCGTCGGCGGCGGAGTCGAGCGCTTCGGCGAGCAGGCCCACCGCTCCGATGGGCGTCTTCAGCTCGTGCGAGATGTTGGCGACGAAGTCGCGGCGCACTGCCTCGAGGCGGCGCGCTTCGGTGTGGTCCTCGGCGAGGACGAGCACGAAGCGGGATCCGAGTCGCGTGGCGTGGACGACGAGGGTGACGGCCTGCTCCGAGAGGGGGCTCGTCGCGAGCTCCAGGTCCTGCTCGATGTCGTCGCCGAACCGGCGGACGCGGTCGACGATCGCGACGAGATCCGGGTGCAGGAGCGTGTCCTGCGAGACCAGGCCCAGCGCGATCGCCCGGGTCGACGCCTTCAGCACGTTGTGCGAGGGATCGGTGACGAACGCGGGAGCTCCGACGGCCTCGATGATCGCGTCGATCCCCTCGGGCAGGGTGACCGAGACCACTTCCGCGGCGATGCGCCCCTGCCTCGCCGCGAGGGTGAGGACCGTCGTCAGCAGGACGCCGATCGCCACCCCGAGGACGAGCGCCAGAATCACGAACACACCCGAATCCACGCACCCAGGCTAGTCATCCACCGGGCGTCTCCCTACCGGATGCCCGCCGACGGACTGCAGGTCGAGTACTGTTCAAACCCGCGGCACCGTTCGTTAACCTGCCGTCGTCATCATTGCTCCGCCTGCGCCGTGAAGGAACAGGTGCTGTGTCGCGCGTGGTGCGCGACGCCAACCCGGCACCGTTCGCCGTGCGTGCCGCAGAGAGGGTCGATCACAAGATGCGCGAAGTATTCCAGCAGGAGCTGGCCGAGGTCCAGGATCGCCTCGTCGAGATCTCCGGACTCGTCGAGATCGCGATCGAGAAGGCGACTCAGGCGTTCAACCACTCCGATGTCACCCTCGCCGAAGAGGTGATCGCCAGCGACGCCCGGATCGACGAGCTCGCGATCAGCCTCGACGAGCTCGCGATCGACATCCTCGCCCGCCAGAACCCGGTCGCCCGCGACCTCCGGATCGTCGTGTCGGCCCTGCGCATCAGCGCCTCGCTCGAGCGGATGGGCGACATCGCGGAGCACATCGCGCAGCTGTCGCGGTACCGCTTCCCCGACAAGGTCGTCCCGAAGAGCCTGCGCCCCACCTTCGTCGAGATGGGCCGGCTCGACGTGGTCGTCGCGCACAAGCTGACCGAGCTGCTGCGCTCGCAGGACGGCCGCATCGCCGAGGAGATCCGCGACGAGGACGACAAGATCGACGAGCTGCACGTCAGCGTCTTCGACAAGGTGCTCAGCGAGGCCTGGAAGGGCCAGGCCGCGGACACCGTCGACGCAACCCTCGCCAGCCGCTACCACGAGCGCTTCGCCGACCACGCGGTCTCCATCGCCAAGAAGGTGCAGTATCTGATCTCAGGCGATTACGCCTGAGTGCTCGGATCGCGCAGGGCGCGATCCTCACCGCGGTCGGCTTCTCGGGATGGTCGCGTTCTGAAGAGCGTCCTGCGTTCGGCTAGCCCGATCCGCTAGCACGCGGATCGGGCGTTCGCCTTTAAGGGGGTCGGCCGGTCTGCACGGTTGAACCCCGGGTTTCGCCCGAGCGGATTCGGGGGACGGGTACTCGGCCATCCTCCGCTCAGCGAGTTGCGCGGACTCCCGTCTTCTCTGCTGATCGAGTAGCGCGCGGAGCGCGCGTATCGAGATCCGCGTGATCCGAGCGCGGGTGCGGAGCGCAGGTCCCGGACGAACTCCGGCTCGCGAGAAGCGGTTCGGCTCGCGGGACGTCGCCGTTCCTGCGAGCCGAGCGCGAGTCGGCGAGCCGGAGGTGCCACCGGAGATGCGGAAGGCCCGCGCGGATCGGGGATCCGGCGGGCCTTCCGAGTGGGCGGGACCTACTTCTTGGCGCCCTGGGCGGCGACGGCGGCGGCACCGGCGGCGGCGGCCTCCGGGTCGAGGTACTCGGCCGGACCGATCGGCTCGAAGTTCTCGTCGAGCTTGTAGACGAGCGGGATGCCGGTCGGGATGTTGAGCTCGGCGATGTCGGAGTCGGAGATGCCGTCGAGCGTCTTCACCAGGGCGCGGAGCGAGTTGCCGTGCGCGGTGATCATGACGGTCTTGCCCGAGGCGAGGTCCGGCTTGATGTCCGACTCCCAGTACGGCAGCATCCGCTCGATGACGAGCTTCAGCGACTCCGTGCGCGGGAGGGCGTCGCCCAGATCCGCGTAGCGCTCGTCGTGCGCCTGCGAGTACTGGTCGTCGTCGTCGAGCGGGGGCGGCGGCACGTCGAAGGAGCGGCGCCAGGTCTGGAACTGCTCGGGGCCGTACTCGGCGAGCGTCTGCGCCTTGTCCTTGCCCTGCAGCGCGCCGTAGTGGCGCTCGTTGAGGCGCCAGGACCGCTTGACGTCGATCCACAGGCGGTCGGCCACCTCCAGCGCGATGTTCGCGGTCTGGATCGCGCGGGTCTGCCGCGACGTGTAGACCACGTCGGGGTGGAGCCCGGCCTCGGTCAGCAGCTCGCCGGCGCGCGTGGCCTCCGCGACGCCCTGCTCGGTGAGCCGCACGTCGACCCAGCCGGTGAACAGGTTCTTCTGGTTCCACTCGCTGTTGCCGTGGCGCACGAGGATGAGAGTGTAGGTCTCGGACATGCGCCCAGTTTAGAGGCGGGGCCTCCGCCCGCGGATACGCTGGAGCCCATGCCGATCGGAGCCGTGACCCGCGGGACCACGGGCACGAACCGCCTCCGCCGGGTCGACCGGTGGATCGCCGAGCTCCCCGCACTGCGCTCCACTCCGCAGCCCCTCGTGGTCGACCTGGGCTTCGGGGCGAGTGCGGTCACGACCCTCGAGCTGCATCGCCGGCTCGCGGGCACCGTCCCCGGCGTCGAGGTCGTCGGCTTCGAGATCGAGCCCGCCCGAGTGGCCACCGCGCGGGAGCAGCTCGCGGTCGTCCGGGGCGGTGGCACCGCCTTCCCCTCGGATGCGCGCGTCGGCTTCGAGCGCGGCGGCTTCGAGATCCCTCTCCCCCGGGGACGGCGGGCCGACGTGATCCGCGCGTTCAACGTGCTCCGCCAGTACGACGAGGACGCGGTCGCCGGCGCCTGGCGGATCATGACCGAGCGGCTCCAGCCGGACGGGGTCCTCGTGGAGGGCACCTGCGACGAGATCGGCCGCATCTGCACGTGGATCGAGATCGGGCGGGACGGCCCGCGGTCGTTGACGCTGTCACTCCGACTCGGAGCGATCCCGTCCCCGCTCATCGCGGCGGAGCGACTGCCCAAGGCGCTGATCCACCGCAATGTGCCGGGCGAGCGGGTCCACGACTTCCTGCACGCCCTCGAGCGGGCGTGGACGATCAACGCCCCCCTGGCCGTCCACGGCCCCACGCAGCGCTGGATCGCCTCGGTGCGGTCGCTGCGGTCGGACTGGCCGATCCTCGGCGGTCCCCGGCGGTGGAGGCTCGGCGAGGTGACCGTCGCGTGGGACGCGGTCGCGCCTGCCCACCCGGCCCCGTCACTCCTGTGAGCATTCTCATATCTGAGGGCGGTACCGTCCCTCCCCATGGACGACCCTCCCTCAGACGCGCCCGCTCACGAACCGGTGCGCGCCACCGCTCCCGCCCCTCTGATCGGCGGTGACGCGCGTGCCTGAGTGGCTCGGCATCGTCATCGGCCTCCTCCTGACCCTCGGCACCGGCCTCTTCGTCGCCTCGGAGTTCGCGCTGGTCAACCTCGACCGCAACGAGCTGGAGGAGCGCCGCGCTCGCGGCGAGAAGCGCCTCGACCCCACGATCTCCGCCCTGCGGATCACCTCGACCCACCTCTCGGGCGCGCAGCTGGGCATCACGCTCACCACGCTCCTCACCGGCTACACGTTCGAGCCGGCCATCAGCTCGCTGCTCGCGGAGCCCCTCCGCTCGGTGGGGGTCCCCGAGGGGATCGTCCCCGGCATCGGCGCCGTCATCGGCGTGCTGCTCGCCACGGTCTTCTCGATGATCATCGGCGAGCTCGTGCCCAAGAACTTCGCCCTGGCCCTCCCGCTCGCCACCGCGCGCGTGGTCGTGCCGTTCCAGGTCGCGTTCACGACGGTGTTCAAGCCGGTGATCCTCCTGTTCAACAACACGGCGAACGCCCTCATCCGCGCGATGGGGATCGAGCCGAAGGAGGAGCTGTCGGGCGCCCGCAGCGCCGACGAGCTCGGCTCGCTCGTGCGCCGCTCCGCTCTGGAGGGCACCCTCGACCGCGATCACGCCGACCTGCTGCACCGCACCCTGCTGTTCTCGAGTCGGAGCGTCGCCGACGTGATGACGCCGCGCGTGCGCATGTCGTCGGTCACCCTGCGCAGCACCGCGGAGGACGTCGTCGAGCTCGCGAACCGCACCGGCTTCTCGCGCTTCCCGGTGCTCGGCCGCGACTCCGACGACATCCGCGGCGTGCTGCACGTCAAGCACGCCTTCGCCCTCGAGCCCGAGCGGCGGCGGCGGGTGAGCGCCGAGGAGCTGATGGTGGCTCCGATGCGCATCCCCGAGACCGCTCGCGCCGACGCTCTGCTGGCTCCGCTGCGCGGCAGCGGTCTGGCGATCGCGGTGGTCGTCGACGAGTACGGAGGCACCGCCGGCGTCGTGACTCTCGAAGACCTCGTCGAGGAGATCGTCGGCGAGCTCGAGGACGAGCACGACCGCACCCGCGCGGGAGTCATCCGCTCCGGCCGCTCGGCCACGTTCGGCGGTGAGCTGCGCCCCGACGAGGTCGCCGCCCGGCTCGGCGTGATCGTCCCCGAGGGCGAGGACTACGACACCGTCGCCGGCTTCCTCTCGTCGAGCCTGGGCCGACTGCCCGAGCTCGGCGACGAGGTCGCCCTCGAGGCCGGCGTGCTGCGCGTCGACCGCGTCGCCGCGAACCGGGTGGACCGCGTCCGCTTCACCCCCGGCTCGGAGGGCGGTACCGCCACCGGAGTCGCAGCCCTGCGCGCGGAAGGAGCCGTTCATGAGTGAGTACCTGCCCGGGATCGCCTGGCTGGTGGTCCTCCTGCTCGTCAACGCCTTCTTCGTCGGCGCGGAGTTCGCGGTGATCTCGGCAAGGCGGTCCCAGATCGAGCCGAAGGCCGACGCCGGGAGCCGCGCCGCGAAGACGACCCTCTACGCCATGGAGCACGCGACACTGATGCTGGCGACGAGCCAACTCGGCATCACCGTGTGCTCGCTCGTGATCCTCAACGTGTCGGAGCCGGCGATCCACCACCTGCTCGAGATCCCGCTCGGGCTCACCTCGCTGTCCGCCGAGGCGATCGGCGTGATCGCGTTCCTCGCGGCGCTGCTGCTCGTCACGTTCCTGCACGTCGTGTTCGGCGAGATGGTGCCGAAGAATCTGGCGTTCTCAGTGCCGACGCGGGCGGCCCTGCTGCTCGCTCCCCCGCTCGTGCTCGTCTCGCGTCTCGTGAAGCCCGTGATCTGGTCGCTCAACGCGGTGGCCAACGGGATCCTCCGTCTCGTCCGCGTCGAGCCGAAGGACGAGGCGACGAGCGCGTTCACCCTCGACGAGGTCGCCGCGATCGTGCGCCAGTCCACTCGGGAGGGAATGCTGGTGGACGCCTCGGGCACCGTCACCGCCGCCTTCGAGTTCACGACGAAGCAGGTGTCGGACGTCGCGGTTCCGCTCGACGAGATGGTGCTCCTGGCGTGGGAGTCGACTCCCGCGGATCTGCGCCGAGCGGTCGCCGTGCACGGGTACTCGCGCTACCTCCTCGCGGGAGCCGACGGCCTGCCGGCCGGCTACCTGCACCTCAAGGACGTGTCCGACCTCGGGGATCAGGAGTCGCCGGTGCCCGCGAAGCGCATCCGCCGCCTGGCCGCGGTGTCGGGCGGCGACGAGCTCGAGGACGCCCTGGCCGCCCTGCGGCGCACCGGAGCGCACATCGCCCGCGTCGTCGACCGCGAGGGGCGCACGACGGGAGTCCTGTTCCTCGAGGACATCATCGAGGAGCTCGTCGGAGAGGTGCAGGACGCCACGAACGCCTGAGCCGGGGCCGCGCTGTCAGACGAGCTCCGGCAGCGCGGCCCTCGCCGACGCGGCGTCCATCCCGGTCGCGGTCAGCAGATCGACCGCGAGCGGACGGAGGATCACCAGCAGGGTCTTCTCGGCGAGGCGCGCGTCCGGGATCATCCGCTGCGGGTCGAGGGTGGTGGCCAGCAGGACCAGATCCTGGCGGGCGAGAGCCGTCATCGTCGCGTCGGAGACGCACCGGCCCAGCAGGGCGATGCCGGGCCCGAACGCCGCGACCGCCTCCGCGAGCTCCGGACGCGGCACACCGTCCCCGATCAGGAAGTCGGTGCGGCGCGCGACGATGCGGAGGTTGCGGGTCGCGAGGTCCAGCGAGGCGAGCAGTGCGCTCTGGCGCTCGAGCTCGCCGCGGTGCCTCCGGACGAACGGGGAGATGCGCGCGACCCCGATCGCCGATTCGAGTGCCGCCGACCACGCGTCGATCACCGGCTGCGTCCCGCGGACGCGCTCGAGGGCGGCGGCCGACGCGGAGGCGTCACCGCGGCGGAGCGCGTCGGCGAGCGTCTCGACCGTCCCGGCCAGCGCCGCGACCAGCCGTCGCGCCTCCGCTCGCGCCGCCCGCAGCGGATTACGGGGCACGATCGCCGTGCAGAGCAGCGCGGCGAGACCGCCGACGAGGCCGTCGAGGCTGCGCGTGAACACTCCCCCGTCGGGAGCCGGGAGCACCATCACGAGCATGGCCTGCGTCCCCGCCGCGACCGCGAAGCCGGGCGAGGGCGAGAGCGCGCGTCCCACCGTGAAGACGACCGCGAGCACGAGGGCCAGCTGCCAGACGCCGGTGCCCCAGAGCAGCAGGAGCACCTCGCTGAGCGCGATGCCGAGGACCATCCCGACCGCGGTCTCGGCGACCTGCTTCGGGCGGGTGTCGCGCGCGATGCCCAGGCTCGAGATGGTGACCGTCAGCGACAGCACCGGCGCCGGGTGCCCGAACACGAAGCGCGAGACGGAGTAGGCGAGCACCGCCGCGAGCACGATCTGCACCACCGCCGGGGCCGACGCCACGGCGCGCGCAACGCCCCGCGAGGGTCGCAGACGATCGCCGTGGACGAGGCTCCGGATCCGCTCGGCCGCCCGATCCCGACGTGCGGGTCCTGCGGCCACCACGGTGTGGCCTACCTGGTCTTCGCCCCGAGCCGGGGCAGACGGGGCACGCCCGCCTCCGCACCGGCTCCGGGCGGGACGACGACCTCCTGGGCCGCCGCGACGCGGACCTCGCCCGCGAGGACCGTGAGCTCGAGATCGACCGGGACGGCGCGCTTGACGACCGCGAGCGCCACCGGACCGTCCTCGTAGTGCCAGGCGCTGGAGGTGACCGCGCCGACCTCGACGCTCTCGCCGTTCTTCAGTGCGAAGACGGGATCGCCGTGCGACGGCAGCGCGGAATCGGAGCCGTCGAGCTGCAGCAGGACCAGGCGGCGGGGCGGGTGGCCGAGGTTGTGCACCTTCGCCACCGTCTCCTGGCCGCGGTAGCAGCCCTTGGCGAGGTGCACCGAGGAGCGGAGGAGGTCGAGCTCGTGCGGGATCGACCGCTCGTCGACCTCCGTCGCGTGACGCGGACGCCACGCCGCGATGCGGAGCGCCTCGAGCGCGTCGGCTCCGGCGAGGACCACGCCGGCCGCCGCGGCAGCCGAGGCGAGCCCCGCGAGAGCGGTGCGCGGCACGAGGGTCTCGCGCGCGTGCCAGTCGGCCGCCGGATGCTCGGCCGCGGCGTACTGCCAGCCGCCGGGCTGGACGCTCGTCCACGGGTCGATCCAGCTGACGGCGGAGTCGCCCGCGAGACCGAGGACGAACGAGGCGGCGGATCCGTCGCCGAGGGTGGCGAGCGTCGCGAACTCGTCGGTGCGGTCGGCGATCTCGACGCGGAGCAGGAAGCGCATCCGGTCGAGCCAGGCCGCGAGGCCGGCCGTCTCGTCGCGGTCGAGCAGCAGCCAGGCCGCCTCTCCGTCGTCGACGAGGCGGATGAGGTGCTCGATGCGGCCGGTCGGGTCCAGGAGGAGCGTCTCGGCGGAGTCGCCGGGCTGCAGCCCTCTGAGCGCCTGACTGGTCAGGGAGTCGAGCCAGGTGAGGCGGTCGGGACCGGTGACGGTGACGACTCCGCGCCCCGACAGGTCGACGAGCGCGGTGCCCGCGGCGAGAGCGCGCTGCTCGCGGAACGGCTCGCCGTAGTGCGCGGCCACACCCGGCTCGGCGGCGCTCGCGGTGGCCACCGCCCCTGGGACGTCGAGCAGGGGCGAGAGCAGGTCAGTCGACACGGGCGAGCCTTCCGGAGGCGTGGGTGCGCAGGCCCTGGCCGAGCGCGGCGATGTCCCACGCCCAGAGGAGGTGGTCGTCGACGAGGCCGTAGAGGCGGGTGGCGGCGGCGTAGTCCTTCGCGGCGGCGGTGCGCATGACCGCGTCCGTCGCGAGGTCGATCCTCGGGCCCTTGACCTGGCCGAGGTAGAGCTCGCTCACGCCGTCCGGGTGGACGAGGGAGACCTCGATGTCGAAACCGCCCGCGGCGTTGCGGAGCGTCTCGACCGACTCCGCATCGGGGTAGGCGGGAGCACCGCGACCCGGCAGCATCGCGGGGCCGGCATCGGCGTCCGTCAGGGCCCGGCTGAGGCGCCAGTAGCCCATCTCGCTCACCAGCGGGCTGTGCCCGATCTCGCGCTCGTCGTCGAGCAGCCAGGTGTACGAGCTGTAGTTGAGGTAGGGCAGACCGTCGTAGCTGAAGCTGACGCGGTGGCCGAACTCGGCCTGCACGCTCTCGTCGCCGACGGCGTAGTCGACGACGCCGGACCCCTCCCAGACGCCGAGCAGCCAGGAGAGGGGGACGAGCTCGGGCGGCAGGCCCGACGGAAGGGAGATCACTCCGGCTCCGACGCGGCGGCTAGCTCTGGCCGCGGTAGAGCTTGTAGACGACGACTCCCGAGACCCACGCGATCGCGAGGGAGGCGAGCCCGAGCAGTCCGAGATAGAAGAGTTCCAGCGCGAGAAGCATGCCCCCATCCTACCCGGCCGCGCGGGCTCCCAGCGGGGGCGGGGGCAGCGGGACGACGGGGAGCGTCAGCGCCCGGCGAGTGCCGCGATCGCACTCGCGACGCCGACGACGACCATCGCGCCGACGACGCTCGTCATGGTCCGGAGGAGGTACCCGGAGGCGCGGGCGACGGCGAGCTGCACCGCGAAGGTCGCCAGGACGCATCCCCCGAACGTGAGGGCGAGCCACGTCTGAGCCGACCCCGGCGACGCGAGCACCAGCGACACGACCGACCCCGCGAGTGCCAGCACCCAGACGATGCCGACGCCCACCCGATCCCCGCTCATCCGTCAATCATGCCCGAGGCGATCGGCCGTTCCGGCCCGCCGCTAGTATTGCCGCAGACCATTTCTGGAGGATCCGTGGCGCAGTTGTTGATACTGACCTCTGCGGGGGGCACCGAGGTGCTGCCCGCGCTGGGGCTCCTCAGCCACAAGACCCGGCAGATCCCGGCAGAGCCGGCCCAGCTCGTGAACGCCCCGAGCTGCGATCTCATCTTCGTCGACGCCCGTCAGGACCTCGCGAGCGCCAAGTCGCTCTGCAAGATCCTGACCACCACCGGCATCAACGTGCCGCTCATCCTGATCCTCACCGAGGGCGGGCTGACGGCGGTCTCGGCCGACTGGGGCGTCAACGACGTGATCCTCGACTCCGCCGGGCCCGCCGAGGTCGACGCGCGCATCCGCCTCGTCATCGGCCGCCTCGCCCAGGAGCAGTCGACGTCGCGCATCCAGGCCTCCGGCGTCGTGATCGACGAGGCGAGCTACTCCGCGAAGGTCCACGGCCGCCCCCTCGACCTCACCTTCAAGGAGTTCGAGCTCCTGCGCTTCTTCGCCACCCACCCGTCCCGGGTGTTCACCCGCGAGCAGCTGCTCAGCGAGGTGTGGGGCTACGACTACTTCGGCGGCACGCGCACGGTCGACGTGCACGTGCGGCGCCTGCGCGCCAAGCTCGGCGACCTCGAGTCCCTCATCGGCACCGTCCGCAACGTCGGATACCGGTTCAACGTCTATGAAGAGGACAATGAGCGAGTCCCTCAACCTCTCCGTTGAGAACCTGGCCGACCCCGCGGTGTCGGCCGGTCTCGAGCAGCTGATCGGCCGCGCCCAGTGGTTCGACGGGCAGCCGCCCTTCAGCGACCAGACCCTGGTCGACGCGCGCACCGGCTCGCGCACGCTGCTGATCGGCCTGCGCGCCGACGTGGTCGTCGCCGCGGCCGTCCTCGGGCAGGGCGAGCTCGAGTTCGTCGTCGATCCGGAGTGGCGCGGCGTGGGCTTCGGCCGCGCCGTGCTCGAGCAGGTGCTCGCGAGCGGACGCACGGGTCTGCTGGCGTGGGCGCACGGCGACCACCCCGCGGCGCGCTCGCTCGCCGAGTCGCACGGCTTCGCTCCGGTGCGCACGCTCCTGCACCTCGAGCTCGAGCCCCTGGTCGCCCCCGCGGCGCGGGTCCCCGAGGGGTACGTGCTCTCGGACGCCCGCGGTCTCGATCCCGCGGAGTGGGTCGCGCTCAACGCGCGCGTGTTCGCCGCGCATCCGGAGCAGGGACGGCTCACCGAGGACGACCTCGCCGCCCGCCGGGCCGAGGACTGGTTCGACGAGGGCGACTTCCTGGTGCTGCGGAACGCCTCCGGCGCTCTCGTGGGCTACGACTGGCTGAAGATCGAGCCCGGCTCCGCGACGGGCGAGATCTACGTGCTCGGCATCGCTCCGGAGGAGGCGGGCCGCGGCCTCGGCCGCGCCCTCCTGGGCGCGGGCCTCGCCCGCATGCTCGCGCGCGGCTGCACCACCGCCGACCTCTACGTCGAGGCCGAGAACCGCTCGGCCGTGGCCCTGTACCGCTCGCTCGGCTTCACCGACGCCTCCGTCGACGTGCAGTACCTGCAGCGCACGCCCGCCGTCCGCTGATCCGGAGGCTCCTCCCCCGACCGCGTTCACCCCGCATTCACCACGGGCGGCGCGGAGCGCGCGGGGGCGGTGCCAGGATGGTCGCATGGACGGCGACAACCTCATTCTCGAAGACGGCCTGAGCGACGAACTCGACGACGACTTCGACGACGAGGAGGAGCACTCGGACCCCCTCCTCCCGGACAACCGCTACCTCGACCGCGAGCTGAGCTGGCTGGCGTTCAACCAGCGCGTGCTCGAGCTCGCCGAGGACCCGCTGGTGCCGGTGCTCGAGCGCGCCAACTTCCTGGCGATCTTCTCCTCGAACCTCGACGAGTTCTTCATGGTGCGGGTCGCCGGTCTGAAGCGCCGCATCCTCACCGGCCTCGCCCTCACGACGAACATCGGCCGCGTCCCTCTGGACGTGCTGACCGACATCTCGGAGAAGGCGCACCAGCTGCAGCAGCGTCACGCCCGGGCCTTCAAGGACCAGGTCGAGCCCGCCCTGCGGGACGCCGGCATCGACATCGTCCGCTGGGACGAGCTCAGCGACGCCGAGCGGGCGGTGCTGGACGACTACTTCTCGGCCCAGATCTTCCCGGTCCTGATGCCGCTGGCCGTCGACCCGGCGCACCCGTTCCCGTACATCTCGGGGCTCTCGCTCAACCTGTCGGTCCGGGTGCGCAACCCCAAGACCCAGAAGACCGAGTTCGCCCGCCTCAAGGTGCCGCAGATGCTCCCGCGCTTCGTGCGAATCGCCGGCGTCGCCGCGCCCGGCGAGCCCATGCGGTTCATCTCACTCGAGGACCTCATCGCCAACGAGCTCGACGACCTCTTCCCCGGCATGGAGATCCTCGATCACCACGTCTTCCGGGTGACCCGCAACGAGGACGTCGAGGTCGACGAGGACGAGACCGAGAACCTCATCAAGGCGCTCGAGAAAGAGCTCCTGCGACGCCGGTTCGGCCCGCCGATCCGCCTCGAGGTCACCGACGACATGGACGACGAGACGCTCGGCCTGCTCGTCCGCGAGCTCGACATCACGACGCAGGAGGTCTACAAGCTCCCGGCTCCCCTGGATCTCAGCGGCCTCTTCAGCCTGCAGAAGATCGACCGGCCGGACCTGAAGTACCCCAACCACGTGCCCACGACGGCGGCGCAGCTCATGCCGACGGAGCCGAACCAGCGCCAGGACGTCTTCAAGGCGGTCTCGCGTGGCGACGTGCTCCTGCACCACCCGTACGAGTCGTTCGCGACGAGCGTGCAGTCCTTCCTCGAGCAGGCCGCCGCCGACCCCGACGTGCTCGCGATCAAGCAGACGCTCTACCGCACCTCGGGCGACTCCCCCATCGTCGAGGCCCTCATCGACGCGGCCGAGTCGGGCAAGCAGGTCCTCGCCCTGGTCGAGATCAAGGCGCGCTTCGACGAGCAGGCCAACATCTCGTGGGCCCGCAAGCTCGAGAAGGCCGGCGTGCACGTCGTCTACGGCCTCGTCGGCCTCAAGACGCACTGCAAGCTCGCTCTCGTCATCCGCCAGGAGAAGGGCGGAGTGCTGCGGCACTACTCCCACATCGGCACCGGCAACTACAACCCGAAGACCTCGCGCATCTACGAGGACCTCGGCCTGCTGACCGCCGACGACGAGGTCGGCAAGGACCTCACCCGTCTGTTCAACGAGCTGTCGGGGTACGCGATCGAGAAGAAGTTCAAGCGCCTGCTCGTCGCTCCGCGCCACCTCCGCAAGGGACTCCTCAAGAGGATCGATGCCGAGACCGAGAACGCCCGCGCGGGCAAGCCCTCCGGGATCCGGATCAAGGTCAACTCGATCGTCGACGAGGCGGTGATCGACGCGCTCTACCGCGCCAGCCAGGCCGGGGTCCCGGTCGACGTCTGGGTCCGCGGCATCTGCGGGCTGAAGCCGGGGCAGGAGGGGCTCAGCGAGAACATCCGCGTCCGCTCGATCCTGGGCCGCTACCTCGAGCACTCGCGCATCTTCAGCTTCGTCAACGACGGCGATCCGGTGGTCTACATCGGCAGCGCCGACATGATGCACCGCAACCTCGACCGCCGCGTCGAGGCCCTCGTGCGGATCGTCGAGCCCGCCCACCTCAGCGAGATCGACGACATGTTCGAGCGCGCGATGGACGAGAAGACGGCCTCGTGGTGGCTCGGACCCGACGGAGTCTGGACGCGCCGCCACCTCGACGAGGACGGAGCCCCGCTGTCGGATCTCCAGAACCGTCTGATGGCGCACATCACGCACCGCAAGCGCATCGCGTCGCGGGCCGCTTCCCGGGCCTCCTCCCGCTGACGCCGTGACGGGGACCGTCTACGCGGCCGGAGCGGTGTGCTGGCGGATCATCGAGGGCCGCCCGCACATCCTCGTGATCCACCGGCCGCACCGGAGGGACGTCAGCCTGCCCAAGGGCAAGGTCGACCCCGGCGAGTCGCTGCCCGAGACCGCGGTGCGCGAGATCCGGGAGGAGACCGGGCTCGCCGTCGGGCTCGGCGTGCCGCTGGGCTCGACCGAGTACACGCTGCCCAACGGGCGGCCCAAGGCCGTGTACTACTGGGCCGCGAAGGTCAGCGAGAAGGCCGTGCTCCACTCCGACTTCCTCCCGAACCGCGAGGTGGAGGCGCTGGAGTGGGTGACGCCCAAGCGGGCGCGCGGGTACCTCACCTACTCGCACGACGTCGCGATCGTCGACGAGTTCGCCCGGATCGCCGCACGGGGGGCGCTCGAGACGTTCGCGCTCGTGGTGCTGCGGCACGCGAAGGCCGTGCCCGCCTCCTCCTGGGACGGGCGCGACTCCACCCGCCGCCTCAACCGCCGCGGTGCCGAGGAGGCCGCGGCCGCCGGACGCGCCGTCGCCGCCTGGCGCCCGCGCCGCCTCGTCTCGAGCACCGCGAAGCGCTGCCGTGCCACCGTCGCTCCCCTCTCCTCCCTTCTGAAGCGACCGGTGCGACTGTCCGAGGAGATCAGCCAGGAGTCGTACGAGAACGGCACGGCCGACATCCGGAGCCTGGTCGGCAAGCGCGTGCGCGCACGCAAGTCGGCGGTGCTCTGCAGCCACCGGCCGGTGATCCCGGAGATCCTGCGCGAGATCGCCCTCGCCACCGCGACTCCGATCGGCCCGTACCTCGACGAGGCGTCGCACCTGCCCACCGGGGGATTCACGGTCGTGCACCTCTCGAGCGAGCACCCCGGCTCGGGCATCGTCGCGATCGAGACGCACTCGCCGCTCGCCTGAGCCTCCTCCCGAAGACGGCGGATCGAGCCGGATCCCCGTCGCGCCCGGCAAGCCCCGACGGGCCTCGTTCACCGCCCGTTCACCCAGCGGACCGTGGGCGGACACGACCCCCTCGTACATTCGCTCGCGGGCTGCACCAGGCCCTGTTCTGTTTCCATGCTTTCCTACCCGAAAGGGATACTTGTGAGAATCTCGCGTCTCGGCCAGGCGGCCGTCGTCGCCGCCGTCGCAGCGATCACTCTGACCTCGTGCGCAGCCAACGAAGGGGGCGCCTCCGCAGGCGGGTCCTCCGAGTCGGCGTCCGGCAGCAGCCTCGAGGGCACGCTCAACGGCATCGGCGCCTCGTCGCAGGGGTCGGCCCAGGAGGCCTGGGTCGCCGCCTTCCAGACGGAGAACCCCGGCGTCACCATCAACTACTCGCCCGACGGCTCGGGCGCGGGCCGCGAGGCGTTCATCGCCGGCGGCGCCGACTTCGCCGGCTCGGACCGCGCGCTGAAGCTCGAGGAGCTCGACGGCTCCTTCGGCAAGTGCGCCGAGGGCACCTCCGCCATCGACGTCCCCGCCTACATCTCCCCCATCGCCCTGGTCTTCAAGGTCGACGGCGTGGACGAGCTCAACCTCGACGCGGCCACCGCCGCGGGCATCTTCAAGGGCACCATCACCAAGTGGAACGCCCCCGAGATCACCGCGCTCAACCCCGACGCGACTCTCCCGGACGCCAACATCACCGCCGTGCACCGCTCGGACGACTCGGGCACCACCGAGAACTTCGCCGCGTACCTCAACGCGACCGCCCCCGACGTGTGGGACGCGGAGCCGGACGGCGTCTGGCCCTACGAGGGCGGCGAGGCGGCCCAGGGCACCTCGGGCGTCATCGACACCGTGACCAACGGCACCAACACCATCGGCTACGCCGACGCGTCGCGCGCCGGTGACCTCGGCACCGCGAAGATCAAGGTCGGCGAGGAGTTCGTCGAGTACTCCCCCGAGGCCGCTGCCGCGATCGTCGACGCCTCGCCCGAGGCGACCGACCGTCCCGAGAACGACATCGTGTACGACATCGACTACTCCACCGAGGAGTCGGGCGTCTACCCGGTCGTCCTGGTCAGCTATCTCATCGCCTGCCAGGAGTACCAGGACCCCGCGACGGCTGAGCTCGTCAAGGCGTACCTTGGCTACGTGACCAGCGAGGCCGGTCAGGAGGAGGCCGCGACCTCCGCCGGGGCCGCCCCGCTCTCGTCCGAGCTGTCGACCCAGGTCGCCACCGCGATCGAGTCCATCAAGTAGCACCCCCCGCGCGAATCGGCCCCGGACCCTCACCGGTCCGGGGCCGTCTCGCGGCTCGGCCCCCTCCCCCACACCGAACGCAGGGAACCCACCATGAGCACCGCAGAGCGGCCCGTCGGCGCCATCAAGGCGAAGCAGCGTCCGGCCGACCGGATCTTCGCCGGGTCGGCAGTCGCCTCCGGCACGCTGATCCTCGTCATCCTCGCCGCCGTCGCCCTCTTCCTGGTCGTGCAGTCGATCCCCGCGCTCACCGCGCCGGCCGACGACATCTCCGGCGGCGCCGGCTTCTGGGCCTACGTCGGGCCCCTGGTCTTCGGCACGGTCTACGCCGCGGCCCTGGCCCTCGTCATCGCCGTCCCGATCTCGATCGGCATCGCGCTCTTCATCTCGCACTACGCCCCGCGCCGTCTCGCGCAGGGCCTGGGCTACGTGATCGACCTGCTGGCCGCCGTGCCGTCGGTCGTCTTCGGCCTCTGGGGCATCACGGTCCTCGCCCCCTTCGTCCAGCCCTTCTACACGTTCCTCACGAACGCCTTCGGCTGGTTCCCGCTCTTCTCCGGTCCCGTCTCGGGCACCGGCCGCACGATCCTCACCGTCGCGCTGGTCCTCGCCGTGATGATCCTGCCGATCGTCACGGCGATCTCGCGCGAGGTCTTCCTCCAGACACCGACCCTGCACGAGGAGGCGGCGCTCGCGCTCGGCGCGACCCGCTGGGAGATGGTCCGCACCGCGGTCCTCCCCTTCGGCCGCCCCGGCATCATCTCGGCCTCGATGCTCGGCCTCGGCCGCGCGCTGGGCGAGACGATGGCCGTCGCCATCGTCCTCTCGCCGTCCTTCGTCGTGAACTTCGCCCTGCTGCAGTCGACCAACTCCAACACGGTCGCCGCGAACATCGCGCTGAGCTTCCCCGAGGCCTACGGCCTCAAGATCAACGAGCTGATCGCCTCCGGCCTGATGCTCTTCGCCATCACGCTCATCGTGAACATGCTGGCCCGCTACATCATCAACCGCCGCAAGGCCTTCTCGGGAGCGAACTGATGGTCACCATGACGACTCCTCCTCGCCAGCGCCGCCGCGTCGAGGACGCCGCTCCCGCGGTGACGAACACCCTCACCAGCGGGCAGCTGCCCAAGTGGGCCCCCCTCGCGCTCCTGGTCGGCAGCATCGCCCTGATGGCCGTCGTCTACGGGCTCCTCGCGGTCAGCGGAGTGACCGCCGGCTTCGACGTCGTCGGCACCGTCTTCTTCGGCGCCGTGCTCTACACCGTGTCGGTGTTCGTGCTCGCCCGACTGGTGGAGGGCGCCCGCCGCGCCACCGACCGGGTCGTCACGACGCTCGTCACCGCCGCGTTCATCGTCGCGCTGATCCCGCTGATCTCGCTGATGTACACCGCGATCACCGCCGGCGCCGCGCGCTTCGACCTCCTCTTCTTCACCTCCTCGATGCGCAACGTCGTCGGCGAGGGCGGCGGCGCGCTGCACGCGATCATGGGCACGCTCATCATCACGGCGCTCGCGGCGGTCATCTCGATCCCGATCGGCCTGATGACGGCCATCTACCTGGTCGAGTACGGCCGGGGCGCGCTCGCCCGCGGCATCACCTTCTTCGTGGACGTCATGACGGGCATCCCGTCGATCGTCGCCGGCCTGTTCGCCTACGCCCTGCTGGTGCTGTTCTTCGAGCCGGGCGTCCGCATGGGCTTCGGCGGCGCGATCGCCCTCTCGGTGCTGATGATCCCCGTGGTCGTCCGCTCGACCGAGGAGATGCTGCGCCTCGTCCCGAACGAGCTGCGCGAGGCGTCCTTCGCCCTCGGCGTGCCGAAGTGGCTGACCGTCCTGAAGATCGTCCTCCCCACCTCCATCGCCGGCATCGTGACGGGCGTCATGCTCTCGATCGCCCGCGTCATCGGCGAGACGGCCCCGCTGCTCATCGTCGCCGGCTTCACGCAGTCGATGAACTACAACCCGTTCGACGACCGGATGATGACCCTCCCGGTCTACGTCTTCCGCCAGTACGCGGACCAGGGCTCCGACGCCGCCGCCTACATCGACCGGGCCTGGACGGGCGCGCTCGTCCTCATCCTGATCGTCATGCTCCTCAACCTGCTCGCACGCCTGGTCGCGCGCATCTTCGCCCCCAAGCTCGGCCGCTAACCCGAAGGATCTCCGTTGTCCAAGCGCATCGAAGTCAACGACCTCAACGTCTACTACAGCAAGTTCCTCGCGGTCGAGGGAGTCGGGCTCACCATCGAGCCCCGCACCGTCACCGCCTTCATCGGGCCCTCCGGCTGCGGCAAGTCGACCTTCCTCCGCACGCTCAACCGCATGCACGAGGTCATCCCCGGCGCCTACGTCGACGGCGAGGTGCTGATCGACGGGAACAACCTCTACGGACCCGGCGTCGACCCGGTCCTCGTCCGCCGCCAGGTCGGCATGGTCTTCCAGCGGCCGAACCCGTTCCCGACGATGTCCATCCGGGACAACGTGCTGGCGGGCGTCAAGCTCAACAACCGTCGCATCAGCAAGAGCGACGCGGACGACCTGGTCGAGAAGTCGCTCCAGGGCGCGAACCTCTGGAACGAGGTGAAGGACCGTCTCGAGAAGCCCGGCTCCGGTCTCTCGGGCGGGCAGCAGCAGCGTCTGTGCATCGCCCGCGCGATCGCCGTCTCCCCCGACGTCCTCCTGATGGACGAGCCCTGCTCGGCGCTCGACCCGATCTCGACCCTCGCGATCGAGGACCTCATCGAGGAGCTCAAGAACGAGTACACGATCGTGATCGTGACGCACAACATGCAGCAGGCCTCCCGCGTCTCGGACCGCACCGCGTTCTTCAACATCGCGGGCACCGGCAAGCCGGGCAAGCTCATCGAGTACGACGACACCGCGACGATGTTCTCGCGCCCGTCCGTCCAGGCCACCGAGGACTACGTCTCGGGCCGCTTCGGCTGATCCTCCGCCACGACGACGAGAGCCGCACTCCCCTCGGGGCGTGCGGCTCTCGTCGTCTCAGGAGGTCCGGTGTCAGGCGGTCTCGATCGCCAGGATCGGCTCGGTGGTCGGGGTGTCCGATCCGCCCTCGTCCTCGACGGTGACGGCGACGACGGCGCCCTCGGCCATCGTGCCCTCGAGTGGTGCGACCGTGCGGCCGTCTCCGCCCTCGAACAGGCCGGCGGCCACGGGACCCGAGGAGTCGATGTACCAGAGCTCGTAGGTCTTGCCGTCGGGCAGCGGAGCGAGATCGTCGACGACGAGCGCCGAGCGTCCCAGCGAGCTCGACCAGACCAGCGTGGCGGACTCGCCCGAGGCGACCGTGGCGGTCGACTCCTGCGCGTCGGGAGCGCTGCGGATCTGCTCGAGTGCGGTCAGCTCCTGGTTCTGGCCCGATCCCGGCGAGAGGACGGACGGCAGCGTGACTCCGCCGACCACGATCACCGCGGCGGCGGCCGCAGCGGACAGGTAGACCGCCGGTCGCGTGAACCAGCGCCCGCGGGCCTTGGCCTCGGCGCCGTGGCGACCGGACGCGGACGGGGGCACCGCGGCCGCCTCCCGCTCGGGCTCGACGGCGTGGAGTCGAGGTGCCCCGGTCTGCTCGACGGGATCCTCGCGCGGAAGCTGCGGCGTGGTGGCGATGAGCGCCATCAGGTCGGCCTTCAGGGCCGGCGACGGCGCCACCGCGGGCGCGTCGTCGGCGAGCGCCTCGGCCACGGCCGAGAACTCCTCCGCCTCGGCTCGCGCCTCGGGGTGCTCCGCCAGGTACTGCTCGTAGCGGGCCTGCTCGCGCGGAGTCAGGATGCCGAGGGCGTGGCCGGCGGCGAGGTCACGGGGATCCTCCGCCTCGTCGGGTCGAAGCGCATCGGTCACCGGGTCACCCCCATCTCTTCTCGAAGTCTGATCATTCCATCGCGCAGGCGCGTCTTCACGGTACCGACGGGGCACTGCAGGATCCCCGCGATCTCGCTGTGCGAGTATCCGCCGTAGTACGCCAGCTGCAGCGCCTGCCGCTGCAGCTCCGTCAAGCGGCCCATGGCGGCCGCGACCTTCTCGTGCTCAAGAGACACCTCCGCCTGCTCGGCGACCTGGTCGTAGTCACGACCGAGATCCCGGATTCCGATGCGGACGTCCCTGTCGCGGCCCGCTTGGGCCGCGCGTACCCTGTCGATGGCCCTGCGGTGTGCCATCGTGAGGATCCAGGTCGTCGCGCTTCCTTTATTCGGAGCGAAGCGTGCAGCGGTTTGCCAGATCTCGAGGAACACCTCCTGGGTCACCTCCTCGGACTGCGCGCGGTCGACGAGGACGCGGGTGACGAGCCCGAGGACCCGCGAGGCGGTGAGGTCGTAGAGCTCGGCGAAGGCCGCCTGGTCGGCTGCGGCGACGCGCTCGAGGAGCGTGCCGAGATCGGTCGTCGTCCCGTCGCTCATCCGCGCTGCCCCGCCCGGGCCCTGCGCTGGAAGCCCTGCGCCACGGAGGAGACCACGATCGACACGGCTGCGACGATCACGAGGACCTCGATCGGGTGCACCACGAAGCGGATGTCGATCGCGAGGGCTCCGAGATCCAGCGGCGCGGGGGCGGACAGCCGGGGCGAGAGCCAGAGGGCGATCAGCCCGGCGGCCCCGGCGGTGAGAGCCGGGTAGGTGCGCGGACGGATGAGCACCCAGAGGCCGGCGATCACGTCGAGGATCGCCAGCGAGCGCATCACCGCCCCCTGCGAGACCGTGAGGCCCCCGCCGAGGAGGGCGCCGTCCGCGCCGTCGACGAGCGGGGCGCCGAGGAAGTACAGGACGGCGGCGACGAGGAGGCCGATCCCGGCCCACCACCGCGCGCCTCTCCGGAACGCGGTGCGGTTCTTCATCGGGATCGCGCCTGTCTGTCGAGGACTGTGACGTGCTGTGCGGAACGGCCGTCTCCGGCCGCCCGTCACCGGGCCCTCGCTTCCTCGCTCACGAGCGGGGAGAAGGGGCCGGACCGCAGGAACGCCTCTCGGCGCGAGGCCGCTCGAAGCGGCTATAAGTGGAGCCCGGGGTTACTGCGATCCGGCCGTACCCAGTGTAACCACTGCCCCCGGGGTGCTCGCGAGGCGCGTTCGCGGGCGGTGAACGGGGTTGCGGCCGGCGGCGGCCGAGTGCGGGCTACTCGAGCGAGTCACTGCGCCAGAGGCGCGCGCAGCTGACGAGCTCGGCGGCGGTGGTCGAGAGTCGCAGTGCGCGGGTGGTGAGCTCGCTCGCCCGCGGTCCGTCGATCAGCTCGACGTCGTCGGCGACCGAGGCGGCTCCGGAGGCGCTCACGCGGCAGAAGGCGGCCGCGCGATCCAGCGCCACGGCGAAGTCGCCGTCGAACACCCCGCGCAGGATGCGATCCGCGAGCTCGGTGATCTCGGCCGGGCCGGTCGGCGTGCTGGCTCCGGCGACCACCGGATCGATCGTGGACGACAGCTCCACGCCCCGCTGGTACAGGAAGCTCGTGCTGTCGGGGTCCTGCCGGATGACGAGGCGCAGCAGGTAGATGCGCCAGAGCGCGCCCGGGAGGCTGGCCGCGCTCGAGCGCGCCCAGAGCTCGGCGAGGGCGTCGATGCCGTTGTGATCGGTGTACTCGACGAGGCGGTCGATGATCACCGGGTCGGGATCGTTCCGGACGCGGCTGAGGAGCGCGATGGCCGTCTCATGGGCGACGCGGCTGATCTGCGCCGGGTCCTCTCCTCCCTGGAACGCCTCGAAGACGTGGGAGGGGAACTTGGTCGGCTTGTGGAAGCCGTCTGTCATGGGGCCGCCTTCCGCGGTCGGTGGGCGGACGCGCGCGTCCGTCCGGTGGTGGAGGGGTTCGGTGAGGGTAACGCCCCCGGGTGCCCGAGTATGCCCCTCGACCTGCGCTCCCGCACGCCCGCGGGCCCCCGCTCCCGGGTCTCCGCGGGCGCGCTACCCTGGGACCCGCGGGCCTCTAGCTCAGTTGGCAGAGCAGCGGACTTTTAATCCGCGGGTCGTCGGTTCGAGCCCGACGGGGCCCACTCCCTCCCCCGCCGTCCGGGACCGCCGCCGCACCGAGGCCGGCCGCTACGGCCTCGGCGGCTCCGGCACGGCGCTCGACTCGGGCTCGCGGGTCACGACGACGCCGCGGTCGCCGTGGGCCGTCGCGAGCATCTCCCGGAGCCAGAGGTCGTTCAGGCGCGGCGGGCGTCCGCCGACGAAGTGGAACTGCAGCGGGATGTGGGGCGAGATCCAGATCGTGACGCGTCCGGAGCCGCTCTCGACGGGCTTCACCCAGCTCAGGTAGAAGGTCTCCTGTCGGCGGAGCTTGCGACCGACGACGGCCTGGACGTGCGCCAGCACGCGGTCCTCGAACTCGTAGACGTCGGAGGAGGCGTAGATGAGCTGACCCATGGAACGATTTTCCCAGGGGTGCCGAATCGGTCCGTCGGGCTGGACACGGCGTGCCGTCCTGGGGCAGCCCCCCGATCGTGGGGGCCTTCGTCGGGGCGCTAGCGATCTCGGCGGGGGAACGGAATCCCCCTGCACACCTCCGGAGCCGCAGCGACGATGGAACGCATGAAGCGCCTTCACTATGCCGGTGGTGCACTCCTCGTGGGGGACGCCGTGGCACAGGAGATCCTCGCCTACGCCCGTGAGCTCGGACTCCGGGGCATCGCCGACACCGTCCGCATCACGGGCAGGTCCCTCGACGGCGACCCGGAGCAGGCGGAGCTGCTCATCGGTCCTGCGAGCCAGCTGCTCCTCGTCGAGGACGACGCCCCGGAGGATCCGGAGGCCGACGCCGAGGCGCTCGCCGACCTCACGGAGCGCAGGCGCGCTTTGGAGCCGCGGATCGAGCACGTCGCGGCCGAGGATCAGCCGGACGCCGGCGACGAGTACGACGAGTGGGCCCTGCTGGGCCGCGACCAGGACTGATCCTGCGCCCTACTCGTGGCAGAGCGCCCAGATCGAGTCGGGGTACTCGGTCAGCTCGTCGCCGTCGAGCAGGCGCCAGACGCCGCCCTGGTGCTCGAGCAGCCGGCCGTGCACGACCTGCGAGCGCCAGCCGTCGTCGGTCCGGTACCACCGGACGAGTCGAACACTGACAGAGCTGCGGGATGCGGTCCGCTGAGACATCGTCGTCCTCACTGGGGACCCTGCCGTCGTCGCGGCGGTGCGACGGCGGTGGGAGCACCTGTCGGGAGCCTACGCCCCCGGAGGAGGGACGCGGTTGGTGCGGAGGGAGCGCTTCGATCACGATCGGAGCGCGGAGAGGCGACCGGCCGGTCGCCCCTCCGGTCGGTCAGCGCGTCGGGTCGTCCGCCCAGAAGCAGACCATGGTCATGGTCGACCGGTACCAGAGCGTGTTCGCGTCGACGCGGTCGACCGAGCGGTCGGGATCGTCGGGATAGAGCTCGCCCGCGGAATCGACTCCGGGCGGCAGGCACGCGCTCTCGGCGACGAAGCGGACGGGCTTCGTCGGCGCGTACCAGTCGCCGTTGCCGTTCTCGGCCTCCGGGATGAACGAGGGGATGCCGGTGTACGAGCACACCAGCGTCAGCGAGTTCCCGCTGCGGACGAAGCGGTAGCTCGTGGTGCGGAGGTTGCGGTCGGGGGCCCCGGCGAGCAGCGCACCGTAGTAGCAGGTGCCGTTCGACGAGATGTCGCTCGAGGCGTGGTCGTCGAGGTTGGCGCCGGCGTTGTGGTCGGCGAGGGCGGGAGCCGCCGCGGCGCCGGCGAGGGCGACGACGGAGGCGAGGGCGAGGACGGTGGAGCGGATCGACATGACGGTCTCCTCATCGAGACGGCGTCGGCGCAGTGCGTCGGCAGTGGCGGGTCGCTCGCCGTGGCGAGCGGACGGCGGCGGTGCGTCGCTCCGACGACGAGATCGTCGGGGGGCTCCTCCGCGGGCGTCCGGCGGACCGGATGGCACGACTCTAATCCGCGCGGAGCCGCGTGTCTGCCCCCGAAGCGCTCACACGGGGTCGGACCGGCGGCGCTCTCTGCAGGAGGCGCGACGGGAGGCCCTCAGTGGATCAGTGGACGACGCCGGAGTCGCCGCGCCCGGCGGCGCACCGCGCGTTCGCTCGGCCCGAAGGTGCCCGCTTCGAGCAGGAGCCGGAGCGAGGTCGCGACCTGTCTCGCCAGCCGCGGGTCGATGGCCCCCGGAACGCGGATCGCGTCGATGAGATCGAGGGCCGTCCGCGTGGTGCGAGAGATCGCCATGCCGGAACACTAGGGAGCGCCGGACGGCCTCGCCGCACCCCGCACGGGGGCGCGCGGCGGCATCATTGCTCACCGCCGCGCGACTCCCCTGCTGCGCCGGGTCGGCTCAGTCGTGCCCGTTCGTGGACTCGCCGCGACCGGTCGAGGACTGCAGGCGGTCGATGTGCTCGGACGCCTGCGCCTTGGTCAGATCGGCGGGGAGGGTCTCGCCCGCCTCGCGCGCGAGGGTGTCGAGGTAGCTGCGCTGCGGGCCGGTCATGGGCTCGTCGCCGGTCACCCAGTCGGACGGGTCCTTGCTGGCGCTGGTGTCGCTGCCGTCGTCGGCGCGGGCGCCGAGGACGTCGCCCTCGGTCTTGATGTCGGATCCGGTGGTGTCGTTGTCGCTCATGCTGCGACGGTACGCGCGACCACCGACACCGGCGAGGGCTTGCGGAGCGGCGGACGCCGCTCCCCGGGACACCGCCCTTCTCCCAGGAACCGCCGCCCGGTCAGGAGCCGAGGAGGGCGTGCGCGACGGTGAAGATGACGAGGCCTGCGAGCGCGCCGACGACCGTGCCGTTGATCCGGATGAACTGGAGGTCCTTGCCCACCTGCAGCTCCAGCTTGTCGGAGGTCTCGCGCGGGTCCCAGCGCTGGATCGTGTCGCCGATGATGCTCGCGATGTCCGCACGGTAGCGGTCGACGAGGTTCGACGCGACAGTGCCGACCCACGCGTCGACCGTTCCGGCGAGGCGCTCGTCGGTCGAGAGCCGGCGGCCGAGATCGACGACGATGGACTCGAGATTCGCGCGCAGCGGGCTCTCGGGATCGTCCATCGCTCCCAGGAGCGAGGACTTCGTCGACTCCCAGACGTCGCCCGCGAGCTCGCGGACCCGAGGACTGTCGAAGGCCTGGTTCTTGATCTCCTCGACGCGGGCGACGAGGTCGGGATCGGTGCCGAGGTCGACGGCCAGCGTCTCGAGGTAGCCGTCGATCGCCCGGCGCAGCGGATGCGCCTGCTCCTCCCGCACCGCGTGCACGAAGACGAGGGCCTCGTGGTACAGGCGCTCGTCGATCGCCCGGCTGACCCCCGACGGCAGCCATGCGGGCAGCCTGCCGCTGACCATGCGGGTGAAGCTCTGCGGATTCGCGGCGAGCCACGCCTCCGCCTGCTCGACGAGCGTGTCGACGAGGCGCCGGTGGTGACCCGCCTCGACGATGCCGCCGACGAGCTTGCCCAGGGGCGGGCCCCACTGCGGGTCCAGGAGATGGCGGCGGGCGAGCGACTCGATGACGCCCTGCACGTGCGAGTCGTCGAGCAGCGCGATCGCCGCGCGGACGGCGGCGGCGCTCTCGTCGCCCACGCGGTGCGCGTTCACCGGCTCGGCGAGCCAGACCCCGGCGCGCCGGGCGATGCCGAACGAGTCGAGCTTCTCGCGCACGATCGCCCCGCGCAGGAAGTTCTCCTCCACGAACTGGGCGAGGCTCGTGCCGATCTCGTCCTTCTTGGTCGCGATGATGGCCGTGTGCGGGATGGGGAGCCCGAGCGGCCGACGGAACAGGGCCGTCACCGCGAACCAGTCGGCCAGAGCCCCGACCATGCCGCCCTCGCTCGCCGCGCGGACCCACTGCAGCCACGGATAGCGGTCCTGCAAGGCGAACGAGACGGCGAAGACGACCGCCATCGCGATCAGGAGTCCGGTCGCGATCCGCTTCATCCGGACGAGCGCCGCGCGCTTGGCGGCGTCGTCGCGTCCCGTCGAGGTGCTCACCGTCATGAGGCGGTGGGGAACCCCTCGTGCCGGATGCCCCACGCGACGGTCCACTCCTCGCCCGGCTCGAGCCAGCGCAGGCCCTGTCCGGAGTTGAGGGCCTCGGCCGGCGCCGTCATCGGCTCGACGGCGATGGCGGTCTTCACGTCGTCGCCCTCGGGGAAGATCCGGGTGATGAACACCTGGATGTAGTTGTGCGAGGAGTCGGCCCAGAGCAGCACGCGGCGGCCGTCGGCCGCGCGGAGCCCGTGCACGCTCTCGCCGTCGACGACGCTGACGTCGGCCCACGCGTCGTCCAGCTCGAGATCGCCCACGCGGCGGCCGCGGCGGAGGTCCCACTCCGTGCCCTCGACGGGGCTCTGCCCGATGGGGTTGAGGCGCTCGTCGACCTCGATGTGCACGGCCGCGTCGACCGTGAGCTCGAGCTCGTCGGTCGGGACGTCGCCGATCGCCAGGAAGGGGTGCGTGCCGATCGCGACCGGCGCCTCGTCCGCTCCGACGTTGACCACGCGGTGCACGACCCTCAGACCGTCGGCCTGCAGCTCGTAGCGCACGCTCGTCTCGAGGTGGAAGGGCCAGCCGCGCTGCGGGACCACCGGGGCGGCCAGCTCGACGAACGAGGGACCCTGGTCGACGAGGCGGTAGGAGGTGGCGGTCAGGAGCCCGTGGAGGGCGTTGTGGTACTTCGGCTCGGTGATGTCGAGCTGGAGGGTCCGCCCGGCGTGGTGCCACTTCCCGTCCCTGACGCGGTTCGGCCACGGGACCAGCACGGTCCCCGACCCGAACGGCGGGACGATCGTCTCGGGGTATCCGGCGGTGATCTCGACGCCGTCGACGGAGAGGTGGCGCAGCGCTGCGGCCACCTCCGTGACGACGGCGTGCAGGGTGCGGCCCTCGGCGGTGAGGTCGAGCGCGAACTGGCGCCCGGTCGCGGGGGCGGGAGTGAAGTCGGCCATGCCTGAATCCTACGGACTGACGTGAGGGAGGGAGCGCCCGGCGTCGCCACCGGCTCCGCCGCAGCGCGTCACGGCCAGCCCCGCCTCCTCGAGCTCGGCGACGACTCCCGCGGAGGCGCCCGCTCCGGTGAGCAGGAGGTCGAACTCGGCGGCGCCGCCCACGCGGCCGAGGTCGATCACGCCGAGCTTGCGCGAATCGGCCACGACGACGCGGCGGGCGGCGGCCCCCAGCATCCGGCGCTTGAGAGTCGCCTCGGGCAGGTTCACGTTCGTGACTCCGGCACCCGGATGCACGCCGGTGCAGCCCACGAAGGCCGTGTCCGCGCGGATCCGCTCGAGCATCTCGGAGGCGAGGGGCTCGACGAGCGAGTGCTGCAGGGGGCGCAGGGTGCCGCCGGTCACGACGACCGTGAACCGCGGGATCGCCGGCTCCAGCGCGAGGGCGGTGGAGAGCCCGTTGGTGATGATCGTGACGTCGCGCAGGTCCTCCCGCGCCACCAGGGCGTGGGCGATGGCGAGCGGAGTCGTGCCGACGTCGAGGATCACGCTCTCGCCGGAGGAGACGGAGGCGGCGGCCTCGCGGCCGATCGCCGCCTTCTCCTCCGCCGCCGACGCGAGCCCCTCCTCGAGCGAGCGCTCGCCCGCTCGGTGGACCGACGGGATCGCGCCGCCCCTGACCCGCTGCAGCGAGCCTTCGGCCGTCAGCAGATCGAGGTCGGAGCGCACGGTGACGACCGAGACGCCCAGGCGCTCGGCGAGATCGGCGACCGAGACGAAGCCGGACGCCTCGGCCAGGAGCCGCATGCGGACGCGGCGCTCGAGGGCGCTCCGCCCGTCCTGCTCGCCGTCCGCTCTCATCCGGCCATGGTCGCCGCCCGCGCGCCGCTTGTCAAAGGGAAACCGTGCTTTCCTTTTCGAAGGAGCGCCTCTAGTCTGGGTCCCGCCATGAACGAAGCGATCCCCCTCTCCGCCGGCGTCGTCAAGCGCCCGCACCTCCTCGCCGACGGGCGAGAGCTCCTCTACTTCGACGACGCCGACACGACGCTGGCGCCCGAGCGCGCCGCTGACGCCCGCGACCTCGATCCTCGTCCCGCGACCGCGCGCATGCGCCAGGACGTCCTCACCGGGGAGTGGGTGTCGATCGCCGCCTCCCGGCAGAACCGCGTGTTCCTGCCACCGGCCGAGCTCGACCCGCTCGCCCCGGCCTCGCCGACCAACCCCTCCGAGGTGCCCAGCCTCTACGACGTGGCGGTCTTCGAGAACCGCTCGCCGTCGTTCGGGCCGCTGCTCGAGGACGACGACGCTCCCGCCTCGCTCGAGGACCTCCGCACCCTCGGCCTCGGCCGCACCCTGACCAGCGTCGGCCGCTGCGAGGTCGTCTGCTTCAGCCCCGAGCACGAGGGGTCGTTCTCGACCCTCTCGGCCTCGCGCGCCCGCACCGTCGTCGAGGCGTGGGCCGACCGCGTCGCCGCCCTGTCCGCCCTGCCGGGCGTGCAGCAGGTCTTCCCGTTCGAGAACCGCGGCGAGGCGATCGGAGTGACGCTGCACCACCCGCACGGCCAGATCTACTCGTACCCCTACGTCACCCCGCGCACCACGCGGCTGCTGGCGTCGCTCGACTCCTACGGCCCCACTCTCTTCGCCGACATCCTCGCCTTCGAGCAGGCCGGCGAGCGCGTGCTGATCCGCGGCGAGCACTTCACCGCGTTCGTGCCGTTCGCCGCCCGCTGGCCCGTCGAGGTGCACCTCCTGCCGCACCGTCACGTCGCCGACATCAGCGAGACGACTCCCGAGGAGCGGGACGAGCTCGCGGTCGTCTACCAGCGCCTGCTCCGCGGCATCGACGCCCTGTACGACACCCCGACGCCCTACATCGCCGCCTGGCACCAGGCACCGGTGCACGAGCGCCGCGACGAGGTGCGACTGATGCTGCAGATCACCTCCCCCCGCCGCGCCGAGACCAAGCTCAAGTACCTCGCCGGCAGCGAGGCCGCCATGGGCGCCTGGATCGGCGACATCCCGCCCGAGACGAGTGCCGCCGCCCTGCGCGCGGCCATCGAGCGCGCCGACGCCGCGACGCTGGCCGACGAGGTCTCCGCCCGGCCCGACGCGTCCCTCCCCGACTCCCCCTCCGACTCCGAGGAGACCCGATGACCACCGCCTCCCCCTCGCTCGACGCCGTCGCCGAGCGCGCCGCCCGCGACTTCGAGCGCGAGTACGGCCGTCCGCCCGTCGGTGTCTGGGCCGGTCCCGGACGGGTGAACCTGATCGGCGAGCACACCGACTACAACGACGGCTTCGTGTTCCCGTTCGCCATCGACCGCGCGACCGCCATGGCCGTCGCGCCGCGCGAGGACCGTGTCATCCGCATCGCCAGCGCCTTCTCGCCCGAGCACGTCGAGATCCCGCTCGACGACCTCGCGCCGGGAGCGATCGCGGGCTGGTCGGCCTACCCGCTCGGCGTCGTCTGGGCGCTGACGGAGTACGGCGTCGACCTCGGCACCCGCTCGGGCTTCGACGCGTTCGTCGACTCCGACGTGCCCGTGGGGGCGGGACTGTCGAGCTCGGCCGCGCTCATGTGCGCGATGGCCGTCGCGCTGAACGAGCTCTGGGAGCTCGACCTCGACAAGGCGACGCTCGCCCGCGTCGGACGCCGTGCCGAGAACGTCGCCGTCGGCGCCCCGACCGGGATCATGGACGAGTCCGCCTCCCTCTTCGGGCAGCGCGACGCGGCCGTGTTCCTGGACTGCCGGAGCCTGGACACCGAGGTGATCCCGCTCGGCTTCGAGGAGGCCGGACTCGTGCTTCTGGTCATCGACACGCGCGTCGAGCACGCGCACGCCACGGGCGGTTACGCCGAGCGGCGCGCCTCGTGCGAGCTCGGCGCCTCGACCCTCGGGGTGGAGTCGCTCCGCGAGCTCTCGGTCGACGATCTCCCCCGCGCCGAGGAGCTCCTCGACGACGTCACCTACCGCCGGGTGAAGCACGTCGTCACCGAGGACGCCCGCGTCCTCTCGACGGTGCGCACCCTCCGCGAGCAGGGCCCCCGGGCCATCGGCGGGCTGCTCGACGCCGGACACGTCTCGCTCCGGGACGACTTCGAGATCTCGGTGCCCGAGCTCGACACGGCGGTCGAGGCGTCCCGTGGCGCCGGCGCGATCGGCGCGCGCATGACCGGCGGCGGCTTCGGCGGCTCCGCGATCGCGCTGACGCCGGTCGAGAAGGAGGAGGAGGTCCGCGCCGCGGTCCTCGCCGCCTTCGCCGAGAAGGGCTTCCGCGAGCCCGAGCTCTTCCTGGTCACCGCCGCCGACGGCGCGGGCCGGGTGCGCTGAGCCGCCGCACGACCACGAGGAGCCGGCACCCCCCGGACCGCGCGAGCGGCCGGACGGGTGCCGGCTCCTTCTGCCGGACGGCGCCGGTCAGGCGGGCGGGACGACCGCTCGCAGCACTCCCCCGGTGACCCGCACGAGCTCCGAGGCGCTCGTGGGGTAGACCGTGTGCGCGTGCCCCGCCGCCGCCCACACCGTGTCGAAGTCGGCGAGGGCCTCGTCGACCACGGTGCGCAGCCGGAGCGGATGACCGACCGGTGCGACGCCTCCGATGGTCTGGCCCGTGGCCTCCTTGACCACCGAGGCGCTCGCCCGGCCGATCGTGCCGCCCAGTTCGCCTCCGAGCCAGCCCGTGTCGACACGGTGACCGCCGCTGGTGAGGACGAGCAGCGGCTTTTCGTCGAGCAGGAACACCAGCGAGTTCGCGATCTGGCCGGGCTCGATGCCGAGCGCCGCGGCCGCGAGGGCCGCCGTCGACGCGGCCTCGTCGAGCCAGCGCACGGGCGGACGCACTCCGTGCACGGCGAGATCGGCGAGGACGCGGTCGACCGCGGGATGACTCCGTTCGCTCATGCCGCGAGGCTAGCGCGGACTACTCCGCCATGGTCGCGACGTCGATGACGAAGCGGTAGCGCACATCGGAGGAGAGCACGCGCTCGTACGCCGCGTTGATCTCGGAGGCCGGGATCACCTCGACCTCGCTCGCGATGCCCTTCTCGGCGCAGAAGTCGAGCATCTCCTGGGTCTCGCGGATGCCGCCGATGCCCGAGCCCGCGAAGGAGCGGCGGGCGCCGAACAGCGTGAAGACGTGCAGCGGCAGGGCCTCCGCCGGGGCGCCGACGTTGACCATGGTGCCGTTCAGGCGCAGCATGCCGAGGTAGGCGTCGAGGTCGAGCGGCGCGCTGACGGTGTTCAGGATGATGTCGAAGGTGTTCGCGAGGGTCGAGAACGTCTCCTCGTCCTTCGTCGCGTAGTAGTGGTCGGCGCCCAGGCGCAGGCCGTCGTCCTTCTTGCCGAGGGTCTGCGAGAGCACGGTGACCTCGGCGCCCATCGCGTGCGCGAACTGCACGGCCATGTGGCCCAGGCCGCCGAGTCCGACGACGGCGACCTTCTTGCCGGGGCCGGCGTTCCAGTGCGTCAGGGGCGAGTAGGTGGTGATGCCGGCGCACAGCAGCGGCGCGGCGGCCTCGTAGGGGATCGACTCCGGCACGCGCAGCACGAAGTCCTCGACGACCACGACGTGGGTGGAGTAGCCGCCCTGGGTGATCGTGCCGTCGCGGTCGACCGCGGCGTAGGTGCCGACGTTGCCCTTCAGGCAGTACTGCTCCTCGCCCGCGAGGCAGTTCTCGCACTCGCGGCAGGAGTTCACCATGCAGCCGACGCCGACGCGGTCGCCGACGGAGTGCTTCGAGACCTCGGAGCCGACCTCGGCGACGACGCCGACGATCTCGTGGCCGACGGTCAGCGGGTAGGCGACCGGTCCCCACTCGCCGCGCACGGTGTGGATGTCGGAGTGGCAGATGCCGGAGTAGGCGATCTCGATGAGGACGTCGTGCGGGCCGACGTCGCGGCGCTCGACGGTGGTCGGGATGAGCGGCTCGGTGGCGGACGGGGCGGCGTAGGCGGATACGGTGCGCATGGGTTCTCCTCGTGGGGCGGGCGCACTCGATGACGGGTCCGACGGGGGTGGGGGACGCGAGCGCGCCCGACAACGCTACTCTCGTCCGTCTGGACGGGAACCGTAGGCTCGAGGGCATGCGCAGCGCGATCGACCTCAACGCGGATCTCGGCGAGGGCTTCGGCGTCTGGCGACTCGGCGACGACGACGGGATCCTGCAGGTCGTCTCGAGCGCCAGCATCGCCTGCGGCTTCCACGCGGGCGATCCGTCGATCATGCTCGCCCGCTGCAGGACCGCGGCCGAGCGGGGAGTCGCGGTGGGCGCTCACGTGTCCTACCGGGATCTCGCGGGCTTCGGACGGCGCGAGATCCCGGTGAGCCGCGACGAGCTCCATGCCGACGTCGTCTACCAGATCGGCGCGCTGGAGGCCGTGGCGCGGGCGGCCGGCACCCGGGTCCGCTACGTGAAGCCGCACGGCGCCCTGTACAACCGGATCGCGCACGACGAGGTCCAGGCCGAGGCCGTCGCCGTCGCCGTGCGCGACGCCGCACCCGGCCTGCCGATCCTCGGGCTCGCCTCCTCCGCCATCGAGCGCGCGGCCGCGGTCGCCGGCTCTCCCTTCGTCCGCGAAGCGTTCGTCGACCGCGGCTACCGCCCCGACGGCACCCTCGTGCCGCGCGCCGAGGCGGGCGCCCTCCTGGAGGATCCGGAGCTCATCGCCGCGCGAGCCGTGCGGATGGCCGTGGACGGCACGGTGCTCGATCGCGACGGCGGCGTCCTCGCCGTGGAGGTCGACTCTCTCTGCGTGCACGGGGACTCCCCCGGCGCTCTCGCCACGGCCGTCGCGGTGCGTCGGGCCCTCGCGGAGGCGGGCGTCGCACTGGCACCCGCGGTGCGGTGATCGAGGCGCGGCTGCTGCCCTCCGGCGACCGGGCCGTGCTCGTCGAGCTGGAGGGGCTGGACGAGGCGCTCGCGCTCGCGTCGGCTCTCGAGCGCTCGCGGCCGACCGGTGTCGTCGACCTGGTCCCCGCGACGAGGACCGTGCTGGTGGTGCTCGACCCCGACGTCCTGACCCCCGCGGAGGCGTCCCGCTGGGTCCGCGCCACCGCCGCGGTCACGAGCACCGGCACGGCGGCCGCCGCCGCCGGTCGAGTGCACACCCTCGACGTCCGCTACGACGGAACCGATCTCGGAAGCACAGCGGCGATCCTCGGGTGGAGTGCGGCCGAGCTGGTGGAGCGGCACACGACGACCGTGTGGCGTGCGGCGTTCGGAGGCTTCGCGCCCGGCTTCGCCTACCTGGTCCCACTCGGCGAGTGGCCGGAGGTGCCGCGCCGAGCAGAGCCCCGGACCGCAGTGCCGACGGGGTCGGTCGCGGTGGCGGGCCGCTACTCCGGGGTCTACCCCCGCTCCTCCCCCGGCGGCTGGCAGCTGCTCGGCTCCACCGCGGCCGCGCTCTGGGACGTCGAGCGGTCGCCGGCCGCGCTGCTCGCACCGGGAGACGAGATCCGGTTCCGGGAGGTGCCGTGAGCCTGCACGTCCTCGATCCGGGGGCCCTGGCGCTCGTGGAGGACCGCGGCCGGCCGGGGTCCGCGGCGATCGGAGTCGGCCGGTCGGGCGCGATGGACGCCGGCGCTCTGCGGCTCGGGAACCGGCTGCTGGGCAACCCCGTCGACGCCGCCGGGCTCGAGCTGCTCGGCGCGGGCTTCACGGCGAGCGCCGACCGTGACGTCTGGATCAGCCTGACCGGCGCGGACGGAGCCGCCTCGATCGATGGACGGACCGTCGACCGGGTGCTGCCGGTGCTGCTCCCGGCCGGCGGCGTGCTGCGGCTGGGTCCCCTCCGGGCGGGGGTCCGCCGCACGCTGACGGTGCGGGGCGGGGTCGACGTGCCGCAGGTGCTCGGCTCCCGCTCGCGCGACACGCTCGCGGGGCTGGGTCCGGAGCCCGTCGGCGCGGGAGACGTGCTCGGGGTGGGACCCTCGGCGGGACCCGTCGCCCCGCTGGACTGGTGGCCGTTCGACGCGCCCGGCCGGGACGCGGTGCTGGACGTGCATCCGGGGCCGCGCCTGGATCGCGTCCCGCCGGGGACCTGGCGGGCCCTGCTCGAGACGCCCTGGCGGGTGGGCTCCGCCGCCGACCGCGTCGGGCTCCGGCTGACCGGGATGCCGCTCGCGACCGCCGGAGGCGGCGAGCTGCCGAGCGAGGGAATGCTGCACGGCTCGGTGCAGCTGCCGCCGTCCGGGCTTCCGGTCGTCTTCGGACCGGACCACCCGGTCACGGGCGGCTACCCCGTCGTCGCGGTCGTCGACTCCGGAGCACTCGACCTCCTGGCGCAGCTCGCGCCGGGGGCCGCGGTGCGGTTCCGGGCCGTCGCGCCGGTCAGCGGGCGGCGCGCTCCGCGGCCGTGACCACGTTGTGGATCAGCATGGCGCGGGTCATCGGCCCCACTCCTCCGGGGACCGGTGAGAGCCAGCCCGCGACCTCGGCGACGCCGGGGGCGACGTCGCCGGTGAGCTTCGCCTTGCCCGTCTCGGGGTTCTCGACGCGGGTGATGCCCACGTCCAGCACGGCCGCGCCGGGCTTCACCCAGTCGGCGGCGATGAGACCGGGGACGCCCACCGCGGCGACCACGATGTCGGCGCGGCGCACCTCCTCGGCGAGGTCCGTCGTGCGGGAGTGCGTGAGGGTGACCGTCGCGTCGAGGCCCTTGCGGGTGAGCAGGAGGCCCAGCGGACGGCCGACGGTGAGTCCGCGTCCCACCACGACGACGTGCCTGCCCGACAGCGGGATGTCGTGGCGCTGCAGCATCTCGACGACACCGGCGGGCGTGCAGGGCAGCGGGCTGTCGAGCTCGCCCTCGACGCCGAGGACCAGTCGGCCCAGGTTCGTCGGGTGCAGGCCGTCGGCGTCCTTGTCCGGGTCCATGAGCTCGAGCATCGCGTTCTCGTCGATGCCCTTCGGCAGCGGCAGCTGGATGATGTAGCCGGTCACCGCGTCGGACTCGTTGAGCTGGCGGATGGCGCTGCGGATGTCCGCGGCGGAGGCCGTCGCGGGCAGGTCGACGCGGATCGACTCGATCCCCACCTCCGCGCAGTCGCGGTGCTTGCCGGCGACGTAGGAGCGGGACGCGGGGTCGTCGCCGACCAGGAGCGTGCCGAGCCCGGGCACGACGCCCTTCTCGCGCAGTGCGGCCACGCGCACCGCGATCTCGGCCTTGACCGCCGCCGCCGTGGCGACTCCGTCGAGTACCTGTGCCGTCATCTCGTCACTCCTCGTGTTCGACCGGTGCGCCCGGGCACGGCGGAGGCGGGGGACGCCTCCGCCGACCGTGGCGCGGGATGAGCCCGACGGGCTCGATCGGGATCCGCGGAGCCCGGTGCCGGGACTCCGCGGATCACGGGCTCAGAGCCCGGGGTAGAGCGGGAAGTCGTCGGTGAGACGACCGACGCGCGCCCGCAGCGCCTGCAGGTCGGCGGCGGGCTTGAGCGCCTCGGCGATGACGTCGGCGACCTCGGCGAACTCGTTCTCACCGAAGCCGCGCGTGGCGAGCGCGGGCGTGCCGATCCGGAGCCCCGAGGTGACCATGGGCGGACGCGGGTCGAACGGCACCGCGTTGCGGTTCACCGTGATGCCGACCTCGTGGAGGCGGTCCTCGGCCTGCTGGCCGTCGAGCGGCGAGTTGCGCAGGTCGGCGAGCACGAGGTGCACGTCGGTGCCGCCGGTGAGCACGTCGATGCCCTCGGCCTTCGCGTCGGGCGCGGTGAGGCGCTCGGCGAGGATCTGCGCGCCGCGGATGGTCCGCGCCTGGCGCTCGGCGAACTCCGCCTCGCCCGCGAGCTTGAAGGCCGTGGCCTTCGCCGCGATGACGTGCATGAGCGGACCGCCCTGCTGGCCGGGGAACACGGCCGAGTTGAGCTTCTTGGCGTACTCCTGCTTGGACAGGATGAGACCCGAGCGCGGACCGGCGAGCGTCTTGTGCACGGTGGTGGTGACGACGTCGGCGTGCGGGACGGGCGACGGGTGCAGCCCGGCGGCGACGAGACCGGCGAAGTGCGCCATGTCGACCCAGAGCTTCGCGCCGACCTCGTCGGCGATGGCGCGGAACGCCTCGAAGTCGAGGTGGCGGGGGTAGGCCGACCAGCCGGCGATGAGCACCTGCGGGCGGACCTCGAGCGCCTTCTCGCGGACGACGTCCATGTCGATGCGGAACGACTGCGGGTCGACGCCGTAGGCGGTCGCGTTGTAGAGCTTGCCCGAGAAGTTGAGCTTCATGCCGTGCGTCAGGTGGCCGCCGTGGGCGAGCTCGAGACCGAGGATCGTGTCGCCGGGCTGGATCAGCGCGGCGAGCGCGGCCGCGTTCGCGGTGGCTCCGGAGTGGGGCTGGACGTTCGCGAACTCGGCGCCGAACAAGGCCTTGGCGCGGTCGATCGCGAGCTGCTCGGCGACGTCGACGAACTCGCAGCCGCCGTAGTAGCGGCGGCCAGGGTAGCCCTCGGCGTACTTGTTGGTCAGGACCGAGCCCTGCGACTCGAGGATCGCGCGCGGCACGAAGTTCTCGCTCGCGATCATCTCGAGGTAGCCGCGCTGGCGGTCGAGCTCCTGCTGCAGGACGGCGGCGATCTCGGGATCGACGACCGAGACGGGCTGGTCGAACGACGCCGACGCTCCGGTGCTCGAGGTCTGGCTCTGGGCGGGGGAAGTGGACACGGACGCTCCTTGACTGGGAAACGGAGGGTGCCCGCACCGGCGCATCGAGGCGACTCGGCGCGTACGGGCGACCCGGACTACGGTATCCGTTCCAGCCCAGGCGTGCGGCGGGAAAAGTGTCCGGGGGCGAACCCGGAGGAGGTGCCGCTCCCTGATGGTCACCCATCCGAACGCCAGTCGCGACGCGGCCAGTGTAGCAACGCGAGCGCCGTCCGACAGGTCGCGCCCGCGCGCGAGCATCCCTCGGCTCTGTGCCAGGATCGTGCGGTCGACGAGCGGAGGAGGGCGCTGTGGCGAGCACGCACCGGGCGCAGCCCTCTCCCCGCCGCAGGACCGCGCGAGCGTCGGCGGCTCCGGGCGATGCCGATCTGATCGCCCTCGTGCGCGAGGGAGATGCGGCCGCCTCGGCCGAGCTGTGGCGGCGCCACGCGTCGGCGGCGCGCTCCCTCGCCCGGGCCTGGTCCTCGCTCGACGCCGACGACCTCGTGTCGGAGGCGTTCCTGCGCACTCTCGACGCGATCGCGAAGGGCGGCGGTCCGGAGGGGGCGTTCCGCCCGTACCTGTTCACCGCCGTCCGCAACGCCGCCGCGACAGGGGGGCGGCGCAGCGGGCGCGAGCAGCCGCTGGACGCGATCGGCGGGGTCGCCGCCGATGACGACGGCCCGGAGGAGCTCGCACTCGCCGCGCTCGACCGCGACCTCGGCATCCGCGCGTTCCGCGCCCTGCCGGCGCGCTGGCAGGAGGTGCTCTGGTACACCGCCGTCGAGGGGATGACGCCCGCCGAGGCCGCCCCGCTGCTCGGTCTGCGGCCCAACGGAGTCGCCGCACTCGGCCACCGCGCCCGGGAGGGGCTGCGCGGGGAGTGGATCCAGCAGCACGTCAGCGTCACGGCGGCGGAGGGCGAGTGCCGCTGGGTGCTCCAGCAGGCCGGGGCCCACACCCGCGGGCGCCTCGCGCTCCGCGACCGTCGGCGCGCGGACGCCCACCTCGAGGAGTGCCCGTCGTGCCGTGGCGCCCTCGCCGAGGCGGCCGGGGCGAGCGCGCGTCTGGCGGTGGCGCTGCTGCCGCTCGTGGCCGGGGTCGGCGGCGCGACCGCCTACGCCGCGGCGGGCGGGGCCGGCGGGGCACCGGTCGCGGGCACGACGGGCGGAGCGGCCGCGGGCACGACAGGCGGAGCGGCGGCGGGCGCGGTGACGACCGGCAGCGCCTCCCTCGTCGCGGCGATCGCTGCGGCGGGAGTGCTGCTGGTCGCCGGGATCGCGGTGGCGGCGCTGGTCCCTCCCGGCCCGACCCCGGGCGAGCAGGGCTTCGCCGCCCCCGCGAGCCCCGTAGCGCGGGCTGACTCCGGCGAGGACGCCGTGCCGCCGTCGCCCCCGACGGTCGCATCGCCGCCGACCGTCGTCTCGCCCCCGACCGTCGCCGTACCGCCGGCCCCCGCCTCGACGGCACCTGTCCCGGCCAGCACCACGACGGTGACCCCCCCGCCGATCGGTGCTCCTCCTCCGTCCGGCACC
>NZ_JADILJ010000038.1 GCF_017355185.1 Rathayibacter sp. SD072
CCGGCTGCGGAGCCGCGGGAGCGGGGGCCGGAGCCGCGGGAGCGGCCGGTCGCGGCGCTGCGGGCTGGGGCGCCGCCGGGGCGGGAGCCGCGGGACGGGACGGAGCGCCTGCCGGCTGCGAGCCCTGCTCCTGCGAGGTCTCCTCGGCGTCGGCCTGAGCCTGAGCCGCCGCGGCGGCCGCCGCAGCCGCAGCCCTGCGCTCCAGCTCGCCCGCGAGGAACGCGGTCTCGACCTCGACGGTGGAGTCCTTCAGCAGCGCGAGCTGGGCGATGAGCTCGGACGACTTCGCCTCCTGCGCGGCGAGGGCCGACTGCGCCGAGCGCGCGGCGTCGTCGGCGATCGCGCGGGCGCGGTCGGCCTCGTCCGAGAGCGCCCGGTGCTCGTCGACCGCGACGTCGGCCTGCGCGGCGAGGGACTCGGCGTTCTGCTTGTCGCCGAGGGCGTCGGCGTAGACCTTCTGCGACTGCTCCGTCAGCTGCGACATCGCCCCGAGCTGGTAGAGCAGGTCTCCCGCGTTCTCTCCGCTCGCGACGAGGCTCATCGAGAGGTCGCCTCCGGCGGCCTTGGACAGGTGCGCGGCGAGCAGGCCCGCGCGCATCCGGGAGGTCTGGGCCTTGGCGGAGGCCTCGGCGGCGCGGTCCTCGAGGTCGGTGACGGCCTGCGCGGCGGCGGCGAGGGCGTCCGACGCCTGGCGCCAGGTCTCGGCCCTGCGCATCGCCTCGACCGAGGCCTCGTCGACCGCGCTCTGCAGCCCGGCGACCAGACCGGTGATCGAGTCGATCTCGGCCTGCTTCGCCGCCTCGTCGAGCTTCGCGTTCTGCACGTCGTCCCACGAGGGGTACTGCGGATCGTCCGCCGAGGCGGGGGTGAGTCCGAAGGACGCGGTGATCGCGGTCACGGCGAAGGCCGCGGACACCGCGAGCGGCAGCCGGCCCTTCCAGGCCCGCTCGCGCGGCGCCGGCGTGAATCCTCGTGCGGTGGTCCGGGCGTCAACCAAGGGTCACTCCTCGTGCGGCCATGAAGGGCTGGGCGTTGACGGCGGTGCCGTTCACGCGGGTCTCGTAGTGCAGGTGGCAGCCGGTGGAGGCGCCGGTGGAGCCGACCGCGGCGATCTGCTGACCGGCCTCGACCCGCTCGCCGACGCTCACGTAGATGCCGCCCGCGATGATGTGGGCGTAGCCGGTGCTGATGCCCTCGCCGTGGTTGATCTCGATCCAGTTGCCGTACGTGCCGAACACGCCGGCGTAGGTGACGGTGCCGCTGTGAGCGGCGAAGATCGGGGTGCCGCAGGGAGCCGCGAGGTCGGTGCCGCGGTGGAACGAGCTGGTCGATCCTCCGCCGGTCGAGAGGCTGCCGCGCGGTCCGAACGTGCCGGTGATGCGCCCGTTGACGGGCTTCACCCAGCCGGAGTCGCTGACCGCGGTCGATCCGCCGCCCGCGACGGGGGCCGGAGCAGGGGCAGAGTAGCCGCCACCGCCACCCCCGGAGCTGGGACGGGGAGCCGCGGCCGCAGCCGCTGCGGCGGCGGCCTGCGCGGCGGCGCGCTGGGCGTCGGCCGCGGCCTGGCGGGCGGCGGCCTCCTCGGCGAGCTTGCGCTGACGCTCGGCCTCGCGCGCGGCGACTCCCGCCTGGTACTCGGCGACGGTGCGCGACTCCGTGTCGCGCAGCGCGGCGAGCTGCTGCTCGAGCACGATGCTCTGCTCCTGCTGCTCGACGAGCGCGGCCTCGGACGCCTGCTGGGCGCTCGTGGCCTCGGCGAGGGCGGCCTCGGCGGCGACCCGGAGGCGCTCGCGCTCCGTCTGCGCCACCTCGGCCTGGTCGGCCAGCGACGAAGCGGTGTTGCGGGCGGTGCTCGCCTGCTCGTAGATCGCGTTGGAGCGCTCGACGAGCTTGGTCATGTTGCCGATGCGGCCGAGCAGATCATCGGATCCGGTGCTCTCGCCGTCGAGGAAGATGTTGACGGACAGGTCCGTGCCGGTGGTGCGGTAGAGCTGGGCGGCGAGCAGGCCGGCCTGCTGCGACGCGGCGTCGGCCTCGTCGGCGCTCGCGGTGGCCTTGGTGTCGAGCGACGCGGCGCGGTCGGCGGCGAGGTCGAACGCCTCCTGTGCCGTGAAGTACTCCTCGCCGCGCTTCTGCGCGAGCTCCTGGGCCGCGGCGACCTCGTCCTGCAGTCCGGCGATCAGCGAGGTGATGTTCTCGACCTGCGCGGCGGCCGCTTGGGTGTCGCCCTTGGCGGCCTCCACGTCGGCCCACGTCGGGTACTCGGCCGCCTGCGCGGGAGTGGCGACGAGGAGACCGGCGACGAGCGCGAGCACCGCGGACGCGAGCGCGGCGGAGCGGAGCCGCCCGAGCCGTGGCGCGCCCGATGACGGTGCGGGGCGACGGCGGCGCGGGAGAGAGAGCATGGGACCTCGGGGTGATCGGGGGATCCCTCACCACGGCAGGACGACGCGAGCCGTCGCCGGGGGAAGGGCAATTCCGACCAACCCTAACCAAGCCCCTACCGCCGCGCCTAGAGATGCGGCAACCCCGGACGGGGTTGTTCACGGGTGCGAAACGTTCGGATTTTGCATCTGGCGCGATCATCCGTATGCTTGCGTGTCGGTAGTCATGGTGGGGTCGGCCGCAGGGTCGCCCTGCAGCTTCCGGCCCCATCGTTTAGTGGCCTAGGACGCCGCCCTTTCACGGCGGTAGCACGGGTTCGAATCCCGTTGGGGTCACGAAGACGGCACCGAGCAAGAACCGGTCGGAAACGAGCGGGTGGAAATCGAATAGCCTCGAAGGCAGTATGCTTGTCTTCGCAACGAGGCCCTGTAGCGCAGCTGGTTAGCGTGCCGCCCTGTCACGGCGGAGGTCGCGGGTTCAAGTCCCGTCAGGGTCGCAAAGGGGCCCTTCCGAGAGGAAGGGCCTTTTTCAGCGGCGGAACGTCGCAACGGCTCTGTAGCTCAGTTGGTAGAGCGCACGACTGAAAATCGTGAGGTCACGGGATCGACGCCCGTCGGAGCCACGGAAACCCTCGCCTAGCTTCTACATGGCGGGGGTTTCTCCATGTCCGGACGCGTGCGAGGAGCACTCGTCCTGCAGAGCACGCGTGCCGGGCCGTTCGCCCAGCCTGCCTGCGTAGCCTGGTGAGGCCATGAATCCCGCCGCCTTCCCGCCGCCCGATCCGTCGACCGTCGCTCCCGAGCAGCCTCCGGTCGCGCCTCCGTACGCCGCGGCGCCCAGCGGATGGCCCACGCCGACCGCCTGGCCGGCGCCCCAGCAGGCGCCCGAGCCGCAGCCGTCGATCCATGCGCCGTACTCGTCGCTCCTCTACCTCCCCGATCCGCGCGTGCGCTGGGGACTGCCGACCGCCGTGCTCACGATCGCGGGGATCGTGGTGCCGCTCGCGGTGCTCATCCTGCTGTTCGGCTTCGGCGTGCTGCCCTACTCCCCCGGGCTCGCCTTCGCCGGCGCCTTCGGCAGCTACCTGATCGGCCTGGTCGTGCCGATCCTCGCCTCGCGGCTGCGCGGGCTGAAGTCGCTGGCCGCCGATTTCGGTCTGCGGTTCCGCTGGATCGACGTGCCGATCGGGATCGGGCTCGGGATCGCGGTGCGGATCGCCATCGTGCTGGTGCTCCTGGGCTTCTCCCCGTTCCTCCAGGACGCGCAGGGGAACCTCGAGCTCGAACCGGATCCGCTGTGGTTCGTCCTCAGCTCCGTGGTCGTCCCCGTGGTCGTCGCGCCGATCGTGGAGGAGATCCTCTGCCGCGGCGTCGTGATGCGGGCGGTGCGCAACCGCATGCTCCGCACGAGGACCGAGGCCGCTCCCCCGACCCGGGGGCGGCGCGTCTGGGCGGCCGTGTTCAGCATCATCGCCTCGACGCTCGTCTTCGCACTGCTGCACGGGCATCAGATGGTGAACCCGGCGACGATCGCCACGCTCGGAGTGACCACGGTCGTGGCGGGTCTCGCGCACGGCTGGATCTCGACCGTCACCGGTCGGCTCGGCGCGGCGATCATCTCGCACGCCACGCTGAACGGCACCGCGGTGCTGCTGCTCGTGCTGGTGACGGCACTGGGCTGAGCCGGCCCGACGCGTCAGACGTCGAGGGCGCGCAGCGGCGGGCGCTCGATCGGGAGCTCGCCGCGCACCTGCTTGTGCAGGCGCTCCATGTCGGAGTCGAGAGCGGCGGCCGTGCGGGCCGCGTCGGCGAGTCCGTCGAGCAGCTCCGTGGGCACCTGGCGGTCGTACTTGTAGTAGATCTTGTGCTCGAGGCTCGCCCAGAAGTCCATGGCGATGGTGCGGAACTGGACCTCGACGCAGACGTCGACGGATCCGCCCGAGAGGAACACCGGCACCTCGACGATCGCGTGCAGGCTCTTGTAGCCGTTCTCCTTGGGGGAGGCGATGTAGTCCTTCACCTCGAGCACCGTCACGTCCGGCTGCGACGTGAGCAGCTCGAAGACGCGGTAGACGTCCGAGACGAAGCTGCACGTGATCCGCACGCCCGCGATGTCGGTGATCGCTCCCGAGATGCCCTCGAACGTGGTGTCGCAACCCTTGCGCTCGATCTTCTCGATGAGGCTGTCGGCCGACTTGAGCCTGCTCGAGACGTGCTCGATCGGGTTGTAGTCGTGGAGCTCCCGGAACTCCTCCTGCAGGATCGACACCTTGGTGACGATCTCGTCCATGCCGAACTTGTACTGGAGCATGAACCGCGCGAAGTCGTCGCGCAGCGCTCGGATCTCGGCGACGGTGCCCGCGTCGAGGGCCTGCGCACCGGCGTCCGTGAGCGGAGGCAGGGCGGCGAGCGAGGGTTCGGAGGGGCGGCGATCCACAGTCGGACACCCTACGCGGGCGCAGCCAGCGGCCCGGTGTGAGCGGGAGGAGCGTCTGCTCACAGGACGCCCTGCGGCGGGACCGGGACGCGTGGCCATACTGGATCGTGTGAGCACCGCCGCCCCGGGTCCGACCTTCCCGCCTCCCGATCCGGCCACCGTCTCGCCGGGCCGACCGCCCCGGCGCCGGATCCCGCGGACGGCTCGGCGCGCGATCGCGGGCGGCGCGGCGCTCCTGCTCCTCGCCGCAGGCGCGGGCACGGCGGTCCTCGTCCGCGACTCCGTGTCGCAGCAGCGGTTCGCCGAGGCGTCCGAGGGGCTCGAACGGGTGGCCGCCGACCACGATCGGGCCGTCGATGCGTGGGCGGCGCTCGAGGAGTCCGTCGGGGAGGAGACGGAGGGGATCCGACCGGTGCTGGACGAGGCGGACGACGCGGCCGTGGATCCGTCGGCGCGCGACGCCTACGAGGCGGCGATCGACGCCCTCGTCGATGCGGCCGACGACGTCCCCCTCGCCGCGCGGGCGGCGGTCGCGGTGCCCGAGGCGCCGGAGGGAGCCGACGAGCGCTTCGCGGCGGCCGACGACCTCGACGCCCGGGCGGCGGAGCTGGCCGAGGAGGCCCGGGAGCAGGAGGAGCAGCGGGACCGCGTCCGTCCGCTCCTGTCCGCGACTGGCGCCGCCGCGACCGCGTTCACCCGGAGCACCGCCGCCACGGCCGAGGCGCTGATCGCGAGCAGCACCGCCGCCACGCACCAGTCGCGCTGGCTGGTCGAGAAGGCGCTCTACGGGTACGGCAGCGACCCGGTCCCGCTCGACTTCTCGGACCCGGGCGCCCTGCGCGCGTACCTCGCGCAGGTCGAGGCGCTGCAGGCGTCGCAGGAGGAGGGTCTCGTCGAGCGTGCCGCAGCGGACTGGCCCCGGAAGCAGCAGGTGCTCGACTTCGCCGACTCGATCGGGGGCGGCGTGCCGATCGACATCTCCTGGGAGGAGAGCATCGAGGTGGACGGCGTCGCGTACGGCGACCGCGACTCCGGGGCCGGCCTGGCGACCTGGAGCCTGCAGGAGGGGGCGCCGTCGCGGATCCAGCTCACCGAGAGCATCCAGCGCTACTGGGACGCGGGCTGGACGGTGGGGCTCGTCGCGCACGAGGTCGGGCACGCCATCACCTCGAAGCAGAGCTGCTACGACCTGTACCGGGCAGCGCCCTTCGACGGCGACGACGAGAAGTGGGCGACCGCCTGGGCGCTCTCCCTGGGGTACACCGAGGGTTCGGGGGTCGAGCCCTACGGCTCCCCGGGCGACGACGCGATCGCCGTCGCCGCCGGATGCCGGTGATGCGTCCTAGCCTGGGGCGATGAGCACCGAGCCGCGTCCGCTGCGCTACTGCGCGTTCGTCATGAACACCGCCTCCCACATCCAGCACGGGCTCTGGCGCCACCCCGACGCCCGTCAGCACGAGTTCGACGACGTGCAGCTGTGGATCGACCTCGCCCGCACCCTCGAGCGCGGCCGCTTCGACGCGATGTTCTTCGCCGACGTCGCCGGCCTCTACGGACCGGCGGACGGCGACTGGGAGGTCAACGCGCGCGAGGGCCTGCAGCTGCCGAGCAACGATCCGGCCGTGCTGCTCTCGGCCCTCGCCGTGAGCACCGAGCACCTCGGCTTCGCGTTCACGAGCTCGGTGCTGCAGTCGCACCCGTTCGACTTCGCCCGCAAGGTCTCGACGCTCGACCACGTCTCGAACGGACGGATCGGCTGGAACATCGTCACGAGCGCCCTCGACGGCGCCGCGCGCAACTTCGGCTACGACCGGCTCGAGGAGCACGACGAGCGCTACGCATGGGCGCAGGAGTACCTCGACGTCGTCTACAAGCTGTGGGAGGGCTCGTGGGACGACGGCGCACTGCTGCGCGACAAGGCCGGCGCGTTCGCCGACGCGTCGCGCATCCACCGCATCGACCACGTCGGGAAGCGCTACCGCGTGCAGGGGCCGCACCTGTCCGCCCCGTCGCCGCAGCGCACGCCCGTGCTGTTCCAGGCCGGCTCCTCCCCCGCCGGCCGGCGCTTCGCGGCGCGCAACGCGGAGGCGCAGTTCGTCTTCTCGGGGTCGCCCGAGAAGACGCGCGAGCTGATCGCCGACACGCGCCGGCTCGCCGCGGAGGCCGGGCGCGGGGAGGGCGTGCCCGCCTTCTACCTCGGTCTCTCGTTCATCACGGGCGACACCGAGGAGGAGGCTCGCCGCGCCGAGGGCGAGATCGACGAGTACCTCTCCTCCGACGCGTTCCTGCTGCACTCGAACCTCGGCTTCGATCCGAAGACGGGCGAGAAGCTCGATCCGGATCTTCCGCTCTCGGCGATCGAGACCTACGCCGGGCAGAGCCACCTGCAGTGGATCCGCGACGCCTCGCCCGACCGGGAGCCGACGGTGCGCGACCTCGCACGGCTGTCGGCGAAGCTCCGCGGGCGCGTGGTGGGCACGCCCGAGCAGATCGCCGACCATCTCGCCGAGTGGCGCGACGCGTGCATCGACGGCATCAACGTCGTCAACTGGATCCTGCCCGGCAGCTACGAGGAGTTCGTCGACCGGGTGATGCCGGTGCTGCAGGAGCGCGGGCTCGCTCAGACGGAGTACGCGGAGGGCACGCTGCGGCGCAAGCTCTTCGGGACGGACGAGCTGCCGGAGTCGCACCCGGCCCGCGCGTACCGCGGCGCGTTCGCCTGAGCCCGGCTTTCTCCGCAGAACCTCAGCTGAGAGGAGGGGGTATCGCCTGACAGGCGACAGACCCCCTTCTCAGCAGAGGTTCTGCACAGCACTCCGCCGGATCGGGCAGCGCGGATCAGGGCAGCGCGGGGCGCGGGTCGGGCTTCGGCACCCGCGGGATGAGCAGGCCCAGCACCACCGCGACGACCGCGCCCACCGCGCCGATGACGAAGGTGAGCCGGAACCCCTCGGAGCTCGGCACCTCGACGGCGCCGACCGAGACGGTCAGCTGCGCCAGCACGGCGGCGGTGACCGCCGAGGACAGGGTCGTGCCGAGGGTGCGCATCAGCGAGTTGAGCCCGTTGGCCGCAGCCGTCTCGGAGGCGGGCACGGCGTGCATGATGAGCGTCGGCATGGCGGCGTACGCGAGCCCGAGGCCCACCCCGATCAGGGCGTTGATCACGAGGATCTGCCACACCTCGCTGCCGAAGGGCAGCACCAGGAGGTACGACACCGCGATCAGAGCGGCGCCCGAGATCAGGACCACCCGGGGTCCCGAGCGCGAGGAGAGACCGGCCGCGACGGGAGAGGTCGCCATCATCGCGAGGCCGGAGGGGGCCAGCACGAGGCTCGCCACGATCAGGCTGAGGCCGAAGCCGACCCCGGAGGCGGTCGGCAGCTCGAGCATCTGCGGCAGCGTGATCTGCGCGCCGAAGAACGCGAAGCCCACGGCCACGGAGGCGAGGTTCGTGAAGAGGACGGCGGGCCGCACGGCGACGCGGAGATCGACGAGCGGGCTCGACTGCCGCAGCTCGAACCAGCCCCAGAGCACGAGCACGGCGACGCCGCCGAGCCCCGAGCCGAGGATCGCGGGGCTCGTCCAGCCCGCGTCGTTGCCGCGTGAGACGGCGATCAGCACGCCGCTGAGTCCGATCGCGAGCCCGATCGCGCCGACCACGTCGAAGCGGCCGGGCGAGCGCAGGGTCGACACCGGGACGACGAGCAGGATCAGCACGATGTCGAGGACGCCGAGCCCGGCGGACATCCAGAACAGGACGTGCCAGTCGGTGCTCTGGGCGATCAGGGCGCTCAGCGGCAGCCCGAGTGCACCACCGATGCCGAGCGTGGCGCTGACCAGGGCGATCGCGCCGGGCAGTCGATCGCGGTGCAGGGTGTCGCGGAGGATCGAGATGCCCAGCGGGATCACTCCCATGACCGCGCCCTGTAGCGCGCGCCCGACGACGAGGGTCCACACGTCGCCGGCGAACGCGCAGACGATCGAGCCGAGCACCAGCACCACGAGCGCCGCGACCGCCATCCTCCGCTTCCCGTAGAGGTCGCCCAGGCGGCCCGAGACCGGAGTGAGGATGCAGGCGCTCAGGAGGGTCGCTGTGATCACCCACGCGGTCTCGCCGCGGTCGGCGTCGAGCAGTCGCGGCAGCTCGGACTGGATGGGCACCACCAGCGTCTGCATGAACGACGCGCTCATCCCCGCGAAGGCGAGGACGGCGGTGATCAGACGCGGGTCGGGCGTGCGGGTGAGGGAGCGTCTGTCGGAGTCGGGCACGCGGGTCCTTCGAGTCGGGGATGTATTGCCCAGCTTTGCAGTCGCCGGCCGGGTACTCGAACCGTGGAGGGCTCCGGAACCTTCCCGCTCCGCGCCCTTCCGCAGTCGGTCGGGCGGGACGAGGATGTGCGGATGATCGACATCGAGAACTGGATCGCCGGCTACGAGAGGGCGTGGGCGAGCGACGACCCCGCCGACATCGCCGCGCTCTTCACCGAGGACGCCGAGTACTTCACCGCCCCGCACCGCGACGCGATCACTCCGCGCGACGCGATCGTCGAGTGGTGGCGAGCGGAGTCGGAGCCCGCCGAGCCGACCTTCGCCTGGGGACTCGTGGCCCTGACGGACGCGACGGCGGTGGTGCAGGGGCGGACCGTCTACCCGGGGGCGGAGACGTATCTGAACCTGTGGATCATCCGCTTCGCTCCGGACGGGCGGGCGTGCTCGTTCACGGAGTGGTTCATGGAGGAGCCGGCCGACTCGGTGTCCTAGAAGCGCGGGTCTCGATACGCCGCTGCGCGGCTACTCGACCAGCAGGGGCTCGAGTCAGAGCTGGGCGCCCGGCACCGCGAAGGTGTCGCAGTCGACCGCGTCGCCCTCGAAGCCGGCCTCGAACCAGCGCTGGCGCTGCTCGGCCGAGCCGTGGGTCCAGCCCTCGGGGTCGACCGTGCCGGTCGCCTGCTCCTGGATGCGGTCGTCGCCGACGGCCGCCGCCGCGCCGAGCGCGTCCTGGTACTCCTGCGCGGTGACGGGCTTGAGGTAGGGCGTTCCCGTCTCGTCGGGCACGGTCGAGGCGTCGCCGACCCACGCGCCGGCGAAGCAGTCGGCCTGCAGCTCGAGGCGCACCGAGTCGGAGTCGGGCCCGGTGCCGGAGCGGTCCGCGGACTCCATCGCACCGGTCAGGTTCTGGATGTGGTGCCCCCACTCGTGGGCGAGGATGTACATCTGCGCGAGCGATCCGCCCGAGGTGTCGAACCGGGTCCGCAGCTCGTCGAAGAACTCCGTGTCGAGGTAGATGGTCTGATCCGGCGGGCAGTAGAACGGGCCGACCGCGGCCGTCGCGCCGCCGCATCCGGTGCTCGTCTCGGTGTCGAACACGATGACGCCACCCGGAGTCGCGTAGGTCGCGCCGATCGTGCCGGTCGCGGTGGCCCAGTAGCGGTCGAGCGACTCGGCGGCGCCCTCGAGGCGGCAGTCGACCTCGGTGTTCGCGTCGGCTCCGCTGTCGCAGGCGACTGCGGTGCTGGTGATCTGCTCGGGCGAGGTGCCGCCTCCGCCGCCGAGGACCTCGCCGAGACCCGTCAGGTTCACGCCGAGCAGCTGCGACAGCAGCGCGAGCACGACGACGACGCCCGCGCCGCCGCCGACTGCGATGCCCGTGGTGCGTCCGCGCCGGCGGACCTTGCCGCCGCTGAGCTGGGAGTCGTCGTTGAAGGTCATGCGGTCACGGTAGTGGTCCGGCGCCGCTCCCCGCCGGGGCTTGCGGAGGCGCGGGTCAGCCCCAGCGCGACTCGCTCGTCGAGCGGATGATCTCGAGCAGCGCGTCGCGGAGCGGACCGTGCTCGAGGCTGCCCGGGAACATGTCGACCTCGAGCCGGTGCGCACGCCGCCACGCCTCGGTGCCCTTGGCGGTCAGCGAGACGAGCTGGCGGCGGCGGTCGGCGGGGTCGCTCCTGCGCTCGACGTGGCCCTCGCGCTCGAGCCGCTCGATGGTGCGCGACATGGTCTGCACCTCGACGTGCGCGGAGGCGGCGAGCTCCTTCTGCGCGACGGGCCCGGCCTGCAGCAGGTGCAGGACGATCAGTCCGGCGTGGGTGAGGCCGATCTCGGCGAGCGCCCCGTGCCAGGCGTGCTCGACCATGCGGGACGCGGTCGACAGCAGTCGGCCCGTGGGCCAGCTGTCCATCCCGGAGTCGTCGTCCGCGCGCATCCGCTCAGGATAGCCCCGCGTGCCGGCCCCTCCCGGCTCAGGACGCGAAGCGGTGGGGGCTCAGGACGCGAAGCGGGGGGCTCACTCCGCGAAGCGGTCGGTGGCCTCGATCAGCGCGTTCAGGATGCCGGGCTCGTCGAACGCGTGCCCCGCGTCGGCGATGAGGTGGAACTCGGCCTCCGGCCAGGCGCGGTGCAGGTCCCAGGCGGTGAAGGCCGGGGTGCACATGTCGTAGCGGCCCTGCACGATCACGGCGGGGATGCGGCGCAGCACCTCGGCGTCGCGGAGGAGCTGCCCCTCCTCGAACCAGCCCCGGTGCACGAAGAAGTGGTTCTCGATCCGCGCGAAGGCGAGGGCGAAGGCGGGGTCGGACCACGCCTGGATCATCTCGGGCTTCTGCAGGAGCGAGATGGTCGACGCCTCCCACGTGGTCCAGGCGACGCCGGCCGGACCGTGCACGGCCGGGTCCTCGTCGTGCAGGAGGCGGTAGTACGCCTCGATGAAGCTGCCGCGCTCCGAGGCGGGGACGACCGAGGCGTACGACTCCCACAGGTCGGGGTAGACCGCGGCGGCCCCGCCCTCGTAGAACCACTCGAGCTCGGCGCGGCGGAGGGTGAAGATCCCGCGGAGCACGATCTCGCTGACCCGCTCCGGGTGCGTCTCGGCGTAGGCCAGGGCGAGGGTGGAGCCCCAGGAACCGCCGAGGACCAGCCAGGTGTCGACGCCGAGGTGCTCGCGCAGGCGCTCGATGTCGGCGACGAGGTACCAGGTGGTGTTCGTCGAGAGGTCCGCGCCGGGCTCGCTGGCGTGCGGGGTGGAGCGTCCGCACATCCGCTGGTCGAAGAGGACGATGCGGTACTTCTCGGGGTCGAAGAGGCGGCGGTGCGCGGGCGAGGTGCCGGCACCGGGGCCGCCGTGCAGGAAGACGACGGGCTTGCCGTCGGGGTTGCCCGAGACCTCCCAGTAGACGGAGTGGCCGTCGCCGACGTCGAGCATGCCGGTCTCGTACGGCTCGATCTCGGGATACAGGGTGCGCATGCTCGGCACTCTACGGAGTCGCAGTGGCGCGTTCCGCGATCTCGGCGGCGCGGTGCGCGATCGACCGCGCGCGGCGGTGCCTCCGCTCGATCGCCTGCCCGGCGTAGGCGGCGGCCACGATCAGCGCGGCGCCCAGCGCACCGAGGGGACCGATCGCCTCGCCCGCGAGCACCGTGCCGACCAGCAGCGCCCAGACCGGCTCGGTGCCCATCAGGATGCTCGCCCGCGCGGCCGAGGTGCGCCGGACCGCCCAGAGCTGCACGACGAAGGCGAACACCGAGCAGAGCAGCCCGAGGAAGAGGACGCTCCCCCAGCCCGCCGCGTCGAGAGCGGCGGCCGAGACGGGGAGCGAGGGACCCGCGAGCAGGGAGAACGCGCCGGCGCAGACGAGCACCTGCACGAGGACGACTCCGAGCGTGCCGTCGGTGCGGCCCCGGGTCAGGTGCGCGCTGGCGGTGACGTGGAACGCGCGCACGACCGCGGCGGCGATCACGAGCGCGTCGCCCGGCGTCGGCGTGCGGAAACCGCCCTCCGAGACGAGCAGTGCGACTCCGACCACCGCGGCGACCGCGGCGACGAAGAACGAGCGCGGCAGCCACGAGCGCGAGGCCAGCCCCTCGAGCACGGGGGTCATCACGAGCGCGAGGCTGATCAGCAGCCCGGCGTTGGTGGCGGAGGTGAGGTGCACGCCCCACGTCTCGAGACCGATGACCGCGGCCTGGGAGCAGCCGAGGACGGCGGCGATCACGAGGCCGCGCCCACGCGGGAGGCGCTCGCGGCGCACCAGGCACACCAGGGCGAGGGCCGCGGCGGCCACCAGGAAGCGGAGGGCGACGGCCGAGGGCACCCCGGTCAGGGCCGCGAGGTCCTTCGCGGCGAGGAAGCTGGCACCCCACACCGCAGCGACGCCGAGCAGGAGCAGATCGGCGGCGGTGTCGGAGGAGCGGCGGGAGGGCACGGGGCTACTGTCGTCCCCACGGACGATGAAGAACAACGGGCATCGTCTTGATCGACGAGGAAGCAGATGCTTATGGATCCCGCGCGACTCCGCCTGCTCCGCGAGCTCGGCGACCGCGGAAGCGTCGCGGCGGTCGCCGCCGCCCTGCACATCAGCGCCTCGGCGGTGTCGCAGCAGCTCGGCGCACTGCAGGCCGGGGTCGCCGTCCCTCTCACTGTGCGCAGCGGTCGCCGGCTCGTGCTCACGGAGGCGGGCGAGGCGCTCGCCGTCGCCGGGGCGCGCGTCGAAGAAGCGCTGGCCGAGGCGCGGGCGGCGGTCGACGCGCATCTGGAGCGCGACGACCGGGCCGTGCGGGTCTCGGCCTTCCACAGCGCGGGCCTCACCCTCTTCGGGCCGCTGCTGCGGGCGCTGGCCGACGGGCCCCGCGTCTCGCTCACCGACGCCGACGTCGCCCAGGACCGCTTCGCCGGGCTGACCGCCGACCACGACCTCGTGATCGCGCACCGCCTCGCGCACGATCCGGAGTGGCCGACCGCCCGCCTCGTCGTCACCGGGCTGCTCGTCGAGCCGCTCGACATCGCCCTGCACGCCGCGCACCCGCTCGCCGCGCAGGCGAGCGTCCGGCCCGAGCAGCTCCGCGACGAGCGCTGGATCTCGACGCACGACGGCTTCCCGCTGGCGGGAGTGCTCGAGCACCTCGGCGCGCTCGGCGGCCGGGCCCCGCGCATCGAGCACCGGATCAACGAGTTCTTCGTGGCGGCCGAGGTGGTCCGCTCGGGAGCGGCGATCGCGGTCATGCCCCGGATCACCGCAGCGGCGCTCGCCGTCGACGGCATGGTGCTGCGGCCGGTCGAGGGAGTGGCGCTCGCGCGGCACGTGGACATCCTCGCCCGTCCCGAGGCGCTCGCGCACGCGCCGGTGCGGCGGGTGCTCGCGGTGCTGCAGGAGGTGGCGGGGCGCGTGGCGAAAGGCTGACGGCGAGCGCCCACCACGCAGGAGCGCCCCCGGTCCCGCAGGACCGGAGGCGCTCCCCGGTGGATCAGCCGCGCTCTACGAGCACGGGCGCGCCGCGTACGGTGCGCTCACCTCCGTCTCGACGGGGGCGCCGTCGATCGTCGCCGTGGCCGAGACCGTCACCGCTCCCGCGGGAAGGACCGCCTGGCGGGTGGTGAAGGCGTGCGACACGGTCGCGCCCGCCCCCACCGAGGCGAACGACTTCGAGCCGGACGTCGACTCGAACGTCAGCCCGACGGGGACGTCGGACCCGTTCGTCGCCTTGACCGTGAGGAACGCCTTGCCCGCGATGCAGCGGGTGGTGGCGCTCGCCGCGATGTCGAGCGCCGGAGCCGCCTCGCCCTCGGTGAAGGCGAAGGTGTCGAGCTCGAAGAGGTCGCCGGTCGGGCCGGAGTAGGAGAAGTACACGTCGTGCACTCCGGTCGCCCCGCTCAGCGCCGCGGTGGCCTCGGTCCAGTCGCCGATCGTCCCGTCGACCGGGACGGTTCCCGCGACGGGTCCGGTCTCGGAGTCGAGCCGCACGGTGATCGTGCCGCCGGCCTGGAGCGCCTTGGCCCGAGCCGTGACCGTCGCCGCTCCCGCGTCGCCGAAGTCGACCGACGACAGGGCGGTCCAGTCACCGGCGTCGAGGTCCTTCAGCACGAGGTTCTGCGCCGCGCCGGCCGTGGGGGTGCCCAGTGGCGCGGTGGCGATGCCCTTGCTCCAGCCGATGGTCTCGGCCGGGAAGGTGCGGAAGGGCTCGAAGTCCTTCACCTGGTCGACCCCGGCGTAGTCGCCGACGACCTGCTGCACCGTGCCGTCGGCGTTGAACTGCAGCTCCTGGATGTGCGGGCTGCGGTAGCCCTGGGTGGTGTCGCCGGTGATCCTCTTGTTGAGGGTCGGAGCGTGGTAGGTGAAGTAGTACTTGCCGCCCAGCTCGAAGACGGACTGGTGGTTGTTGCCGCCCGTGCCGGCTCCGAAGAAGCGGCTCTGGTTCGGGAACATCACGCCCGCGTACGCCTCCTTGGGCCACGCCATCGGGTCGTCGGAGATCATGTAGCCGATCTCGCCGCCGCCCGGATAGCCGGGCACGCGGGTCTGGTTGCCGCCGAAGTCGGCGCCGCCGAAGTGCGACGAGTACGAGAGGTAGTACTTGCCCTCGCGCTCGAACACCTGCGCCGCCTCGAAGGCGACGGGAGCGTCGACGACCGCGGAGGTCCCCTCGGTCGAGATCATGTCGTCGCCGAGCTGGATGACGCGGATGTTCTTCGGGTTGTTGAACCGCTCGGCCGCGGGGAGCGCGGTCGAGGCGGGTCCGCCGCCGAAGAAGAGGTAGCCCTGACCGTCGTCGTCGATCAGCGGAGCCGGGTCGAACTTCCAGGCCACGTCCTCGGCCCCGGGGGTGGAGGCGTTGATGAGGGTGGAGGTGCGCTGGCTGGTCCACGGGCCCACCGGCGAATCACCCGTGATGACGTTGCTGGAACCGCCGCCGTTGGCGTAGTAGAGGAAGTACTTGTCGACGCCGTTCACGGTCTTCTTCGCCATGCCCGGGGCCCACGAGTTGCCCGTGAAGGGGGCGACTCCCGCGGAGCCCGCGACCTGGATCTCGCCGTGGTCGGTCCAGTTGACGAGGTCGTCCGAGGAGATCACGGTGATCTGGTTGATCTTGCCGTAGTCGATCGCGGGCGAGACTCCCGTCGCCGGGTCTGGGGCGTACCCCTGCGTGTCGTTGGTCATGTACATGTAGGCGCGGCCGTTCTCGACGAAGCCGAAGCCGTCGGCACCGAACTTCCAGCCGATGAGCGGGTTGTGATCGCCCGGCTGCTTGCCGACGACCTCGATGGTCCTCGACGCGGGCGCGGGAGGCGCGGCTCCGATCAGCGAGACGTCGTCGAGCTTGTAGTCCATCAGGTGCGTCTCGGGAGCGGCCGACGGAGTCGCGGTCCACGGCGTCTCGAAGAAGAGGCGCGCGGTCGCGACGCTCTGCCCCGCGGGCACGGTGAACGATCCGCTGATCGTCGCCCACTGGCCCTTGGTGGCGGTGACGCTCGCGAGGTTCGTGTAGCTGCCTCCGCCGTAGTGCATCGTGGCGAAGAACTGCTTGGTCGCCGGGCTCGCGGCGTTCTCGTACTTGATCTGGGCCTTGACCTGGTAGGTCTGGCCCGCGACGACCTTGCCGCTGAGGTCCTGCATCGCACCGGCGCCGGTGGTGGTGCGACCGCTGACCAGCGCGGACGCGGCACCCGTGCGCGCGTCGGCGGTGGTGGCGATCACTCCGGCGTCGGCGGCGTTGCCGTTGTTGACGAACCAGCCGCTGATGCCGTTCTCGAAGCCGCCGTTGACGACGAGCTCCTGCTCGGCGGCGGACGAGGTCTGGGCGGCGAACGGCGCCACGAGCAGCGCGGTCAGCGCCGCCGTGGCGAGCAGCCTGAGTCCGAACCGCCCCTTCCGGGCGGTCTCTCGATGTGTTCTCACGGATCCTCCTTGATCGTGTCGTGCGGGAGATCGCCGGCGACGGGTGCCGCCGGCGGGTTCGGGGTCGGGGGCGGCCGGGAGGGCCGCCCCCGTGGTGCTCAGCCGCAGGAGGCGGCCGGGTGGGGTGCCCTGACGGTGGTCGTCACCGGTCGACCGTCGACTGTGGCGGACGCGGTGACCACCACGTCCGCGGCGGGGACCGAGGCGGCCCGGGTGGTGAAGGCATGGCTCGCCGTGGAGCCCGGTGCGAGGGCGGCGACCGTCTTCGTGCCGGACGCGCTCTCCATCCGGAGGGCGAGCGGCACGTCGTCGGCGTTGGTGACGCGCACGGTCACGACCACCTTGCCGGCGATGCAGCGGGTGGATGCCGCCGCGGTGACGTCGAGCGACGTCTCCCGGAGCGTCCCGAGACGCGCCAGCTGGTAGTCGAGCGCCCGCGTCGGGGCGTCGAGCTGGTTCTGCGTCCCTGCCTGGCCGACCGCCTCCGCCTCGGCGAGGACCGACTGGAGGTCGGCCCAGGCGTCGGCCGGGTAGTCGCCGGCGCGGAGCGTCGCCGCGTGGGCGATCCCCGCGTCGAGCCGCGACCGGTCGAGCGCCTTCCCCTCCGAGGAGAGCGTGTCGCTCAGGAGGAACTCGTCGACGTCGACGTGGCCGCCGGCCGTCTTCGTGGCATAGCTGAACAGCCCGAGGCGGTGGCCCATGAAGTGGGTGAGCTGCCCGTCGAGCGACTGCGGGCCGACGCGGGAGCCGAGCGTCGTCCACGTCAGCCCGTCGAGGCTGTAGGAGAAGGTCGTCCAGAGCTGCCCGGCGGGAGCCGCGAGCTCGAGGTCGGCTTTGAGGTGCACCTCGGCGGCGTCGCCGAGAGCGGCGGTGGTCCCGGGGAGGAACGACTCGACGGCGGCCTGGTCGAACGTGGTCGCGAACGGCTGGCTGCGGTTCACGACTCCGACGGTGCGCACGCCGTCGACGCGCTTCACCGCCACGTACGAGAAGCCGCGGTTGTAGGCGGCGAGGCCCGCGACGTCGCCGTCCTTCATCCCGGAGACGTCGAGCGTCGCCTCCGCCGACTGCTTCGGAGCGACGATGCGCTGCGAGAGCGTGTTGCGCGCCTCCTCCAGGTACGTCATCTCGGGCGAGCCCGAGAGCCGGGTGTGCGCGGCCGTGCCGGTGAGCACCTTCCCGTTGGTGAGGCGGAGCCAGCCCTCGCGCTCGGTCAGGGACCAGTAGCGGTTGTCGGGGGCGTGGTTCCACTGCCAGGCGAGGTCGAGACGGGAGCCGTTGGGCTCGATCTCTGCGGCCGTCGGGCGCTCCACCGTGGGCGCCGCTCCGATGAGCGACACGTCGTCGAGCAGGTACTCGACGCTCGAGGAGGCGGGCTGCGGGTTGCCCCACGGCGTCTCGACGGCGAACTTCACGCTGCCGACGTTCGCGGTCCCCGGCACGGTGTAGGTGCCCGTGACGGTCGTCCACTGACCCTGGGGGACGGCGGCCGTGGCCATGGTCTGCGGGCCGGCGCCGAAGTCGGCGCACAGGTTGAAGCGCACGGAGGCCGGTCCGGCGGTGTACTTCACCTTCGCCGACACCGTGTACGTCACTCCGCGCTGCAGCCTGCTCGTGAGCACCTGGCTGGGGCCCGAGCCGTTCAGTGCGCGGCTGCCGACGCGGAGCGACGCCGCTCCGGACGCCCTGTCGCTCGTGTCCGCCGACAGGGTCGCGCCGAACTGCCCGGTCCACGGCGCCGTCCCCGACTCCGCCCCCGGGTTCTGCAGCAGCTCGATGCCGAGCAGCGACTGGTCGAAGACGGGCGCGGGCGGGATCGTCCACGTCTCGTCCTGGAAGGCCTTCGCCGGTGCGTCGTTGGCGAAGTCGTCCGAGACGACCAGGCTCTTCTGCCGCTCGAACAGCTCCTCCTGGGGGCTGAGGCGGATGGGCTTCGGGAAGCTCCCGCCGACCGGCACGGAGCCGTTCGTGCCGAAGGTCGGCCAGCCGTCCTTCCACGTCGCCGGGATGAGACCGGGGATGCGGCCCGTCGGGAAGCTGTCGCGGAAGAACATCCCGTGCCAGTCGGTCGTGCCGTCCTCGCGGCTGATCGGCACCAGGCTGCCCTGGGCGAAGCCGCTGGAGTTCAGCACGCCCCTGCCCTCGTAGGGGTTGCTGCCGTCGTCGGTCGCGTAGCGGCCCAGCAGCTCGGACGAGCGGAACAGCGCCACCTGGCGGCCCTGACCGGAGGGCCAGGTGATGATGACGATGTAGTACTGCCCGTCGATGTACTGCACCTGCGCCCCTTCGAACAGCCCGCCGAGGTAGGCCGCGCCCGCGTAGTCGGCGGTGCGGAGGATGTCCGGGTACTCGGCGACCACGGTCGTGAGGTCGTCGCTGAGCTTCACGGCGCTGGTCGATCCGGAGCCGTAGAAGATGTACGGAGTTCCGCCGTCGGCGTCGTCGAAGAAGAGCGACGGGTCGTGGAAGCTGCGCCCGAGAGCGGTGCGCGTCCAGGCTCCGTCCTCGATGTCGTCGGTGGAGTAGAGGTAGGAGCCGCCGAGGTTGTTGGTGTTGAACACCGCGTAGAAGCGGCCGTCGTGGTACCTGAGCGATGACGCCCACTGGCCGTTGCCGTAGGAGTTCTGCCCGTTGCGGAGCGAGAAGCGGTCGCCGATCTCGAGCCGGTCGAAGACGTAGTTCACGGTCTCCCAGTTGACGAGGTCGTACGACTTCATGATCGGGGCGCCCGGGCTCAGGTGCATCGTCGTGCTGATCATGTAGTAGACGTCGCGGCCCTCGTCGTTCTCGGCGGCGGGCACGCGCTCGACGGACACGTCGGGGACGTCGGCGTTCAGCAGAGGGACCGAGTAGGTGCCGTCTCCGCGGTCCGTCGAGGTGTACGACGACCGGGGCGACCACGCCTCGGCGGCCTCCGCGGGGGCGGAGGCGGACGCGAGCATCCCGCCCGCGAGCAGGGTGCCGACGGTCACCGCGGCGAGGGTCCGGAGGGGTGTCATTCGAACAGCGACAGGGTCAGGACCGACGTGTAGTCGCCGGCAGCGACCTCGGTCTCGGTCTTGAGGGTGAGCCCGGCGGTGACGGTCCAGGAGCCGTCGGTCGCGGTCTCCTGCGAGTCGAGCGAGAGCGCGAGCAGCTCCTGGTCGGAGAGCCCGACGGCGTCGGCACCCTCGTCGAGGACCGTGTCGACCGGATCGCCCTCCGTCACGAGCCCGGACTCGCCGCCGTCGAGGAGCTCGGGAGTCCATCCGAGGTGGTCCGCCGAGATCTCGTCCTGGCCCGAGGCGCCGGTGAAGGCGGTCGCCGAGCCGAGGACGTACCACCCGGCTCCGTCCGGGATCTCGTCGGCGGTGCGGGTGTCGGTGACCGTCACCTCGGGGAGGTCTCCCGTGAACCGCCGGACGCCCGGCTCCGGATCCGCCTCGGTGAGTGCGGTGCTGGTGCCGGCGACGCTCATGGTCAGCGCGCCGGGCTGCTCCGACTCGCTGATGCTGACGTTCACGTCGACGGCGTCGGATCCGAGCTCGGTGTCGGCGGAGGCGGACGCCGCAGCGATGCCGGTGAGGAGCACGCAGCCGGCGAGAGCCGCGAACGGGCGGGGGAACCGCGAGGAGCGGGGGGTGCGAGAGGTGGTCATGAGGGTCCTCCTCGATCGGCGCCGTCGCCGATCAGGTCGAGCGCCGAGGCGCGGGATGGGGGCGGCTGCGAGAGCCGCGAGTGGACAGCGCGCACGAGCGCGCCGGGAGGGCGCGGCGCCGCGGTGGCTGCACGAGGTGCGGAGACGACGGGGCGGCTCGTGCGCGGCGGCTTCCACAGCGTGGCCACGCGAGCTCCGGCTCCCGGTCCCGTCAGCACTGAGGTGAGGGAGAGCCGTCCGACATCTGTCGCACTCGACTGCTGAGCGATCGCTCAGTAGTGTTGCGGCAATGTTACCGGGAACATTCCGGAACGCAAGGACGAGTCCGACCGTCTCGGCGGGGCGGGAGCAGCCGCTCCCTCCGCACCGGGACGGGACGGCGAGGGGGGACGAGGATGTCCGCAGGAGCAGCGACCGCTGTGCGGGAGGGGCCGGAGCAGGTCGCCGGGCAGGCGCACGGGCCGGGGCTGATCGGGGTGCTGCTGAACGACTTCGAGCCGTTCAGCACCGAGGTCCTGAAGGGTGTGGCGAGCGCTCTGCACGGCACCCGCTTCGACGTGCTCGCCGGCAGCGGGGCGAGCCATCGCGCGACGAGCGGATGGGAGCACCAGTCGCTGCAGCGGCTCACGGACGCCCGGGTCGAGGGTGCGATCCTCCTGACGCCGTCGTCCGTGATCACGTCCACGTGCCTGCCGCTCGTGGTCGTCGACCCGCTCACCGCGCAGACCGAGCTGCACTCGGTCGCCACCGACGACTTCGGCGGGGCGGTGCAGGCGACGGAGCACCTCATCGGGCTGGGCCACCGCAGGATCGGATTCATCGCCGGCCGTCCGGACCTCGAGTCCTCGCATCGGCGCGGGGCGGGCCACCGCCGGGCCCTCGCCGAGGCAGGGCTGACCTACGACCCGGGGCTGGTGCGGACCGGGTACTACGAGCACGACGCAGCCCTCGTCGCGGCCCACGAGCTGCTCCGCCTTCCCGAGCGGCCGACCGCCGTGTTCGCGGCGAACGACGCCTCGGCGATCGCCGTCGTCGAGGCCGCCCGGTCGCTCGGCATCGCCGTGCCGGAGCAGCTGTCCGTCGTCGGGTACGACGACATCCCCGACGCCTCGCGGCTGACGCCCGCGCTCACCACCGTGAGGCAGCCTCTGCACCGGGTGGGCCGGGCCGCCGCCCGAGCGCTGATGGCTCTGATCGACGGCGGTGCCGTGCAGGAGCGGCACGTGCACCTGCGCACCAAGCTCGTGCTCCGGGGGTCGACGGCCCCTGCATGACCGGTCCTCCTACCCCGCTCGCAGGACGCGCGCCTACGCTCGGCGGCATGAGCACGCAGCGCACGCCGGTGAAGGTCGCAGTCACGGGAGCGGGGGGCGCCATCGGCTACGCCCTGCTGTTCCGCATCGCCTCGGGTCAGCTCCTCGGGCCGGACGTGCCCGTGCGGCTGAGCCTGCTCGAGATCCCGGCCGGGCTCCGGGCCGCGGCCGGCACCGCCCTCGAGCTGCAGGACGGAGCGTTCGGGCTCCTGCACGGCGTCGAGGTGACCGACGATCCCCGCGCGGCCTTCGACGGCGCGAACGTCGCACTCCTGGTCGGCGCCCGGCCCCGCTCGGCGGGGATGGAGCGCGCCGACCTGCTCGCCGCGAACGCCGGCATCTTCGGGCCGCAGGGCGCCGCGCTGAACGCGCACGCCGCGGACGACGTCCGCGTGCTGGTCGTCGGGAACCCGGCGAACACGAACGCCTGGATCGCCCGCGCGAGCGCGCCGGACATCCCACGCGGTCGCTTCACCGCGATGACGCGGCTCGACCACAACCGCGCCGTCGCGCAGCTGGCCGCGAAGCTGGACGCCCCGGTCGGCTCGATCGCGGGAGTCGCGATCTGGGGCAACCACTCCGCCTCCCAGTACCCGGACGCGACGCACGCGAGCGTCGACGGACGGCCCGTGACCGAGCTGGTCGACGCCGCGTGGCTGCACGACGAGTTCGAGCCGCGCGTCGCGAAGCGCGGGGCCGAGATCATCGAGGTGCGCGGAGCGTCGTCGGCCGCCTCGGCCGCGTCCGCCGCGATCGACCACGTGCACGACTGGGTGACGGGCACCGAGTGGACCTCGGCGGCCGTCGAGTCGGACGGCTCCTACGGGGTGGAGGAGGGGCTGATCTCGTCGTTCCCGGTGCGCTCGGTGGACGGCGAGTGGCGGATCGTCGAGGGGCTCGAGATCGACGAGTACTCGCGGCGCAAGATCGACGAGTCGGTGCTCGAGCTGCGGGCCGAGCGCGACGCGGCACTGGCGTACCTGCAGCGCTGAGCCCGCGGCTCGGCCGCCTCTGGTCCCGGCGTCAGTGGCGCGGAGCCTTCTAGGGGCGCGGGAGGCTGCCGTCGGCGCGGGCCGCCTCGTACCAGGCGTGCGCCTCCTCCTGCCGGGTCTGCTCGGCGCCGGTCGCGATGGCCGCGCGCAGGTGCTCGGGGCCGTAGCCGAAGGACGCGACGAGGTCGCCGGCGTGCGGACGGAGCCGGGCGAGCAGGCGGTCCATGTACGACGTCACGGCGACCGCGCGCTGCGACGAGAGCCGCCCGTGCAGCAGGTACCAGTCGAGGTGCTTCTCGACGAGGCCGAGGCCGAAGAGGTCGCGGAGCCAGGTGAGGACCGTGCGGGTCCCCTCGTCCTCGATGCCGGCGAGCGCCTCGGTGAACGCCTCCCACTGCAGCAGCTCGGCGTGCGCGCGGGCCGCCTCGATCAGCTGGTCCTGGTGGGCGTTGAAGAGGCGCGCGGCCTCGTCGGCGGGGAGCTTGCGCGCCGCGCGAAGCCGTGAGGCGATGCCGGAGACCATGGTCTCGACGCGTCCGGTGAGCAGCTCGCGCTGGTCCTCGCGGAGCTGGCCGACGGAGCGGGCCGTGGATCCGCGGTCCGAGACGACCTGGGCGAGGCGGCGCAGACCGGAGTTGTCGACCGTCGCCCCCGCGACCTGGCCGACGGCGTAGCGCGCCAGCTCGGTGGGCTGGGCGTCCTTGAAGCGGCGCCCGACGTCGGTGAGCAGGCGCTTCGCGACGAGCTGGAGCAGGACCGTGTTGTCGCCCTCGAAGGTGACGTAGACGTCGAGGTCGGCGCGCAGCTGCGTGAGCCGGTTCTCGGCGAGGAAGCCCGCGCCTCCGCAGGCCTCGCGCGCCTCCTGCAGCGTGTCGAGGGCGTGCCAGGTGGAGAGCGCCTTCAGCCCGGCGGCGAGGGTCTCGAGGTCCTGGCGCGACTCGTCGGTGTCGTTCCTGCCCGAGAAGACGTCGTCGAACGCGCGCAGCAGCTTGTCGTGGGCGAAGCCGGCGGCGTACGTCGTCGCGAGGCGCGGGAGCAGACGGCGCTGGTGGCGCTGGTAGTCGAGGAGGACCTCCTCGCGGTCCCCTCCCCCGGTGAACTGCCGGCGCTGGTCGCCGTACGTCACGGCGATCGCGAGGGCGATGCGGGACGCGGCGACCGCTGCTCCGTCGAGCGAGACGCGGCCCTGCACCAGGGTGCCGAGCATGGTGAAGAAGCGGCGGCCCGGGCTCGCGATGGGCGAGGAGTAGGTGCCGTCCGCCGCGACGGAGCCGTAGCGGTTCAGCAGGTTCTCGCGCGGCACTCGGACGTGGTCGAAGTGCAGGCGGCCGTTGTCGATGCCGTTCAAGCCGCCCTTGAGGCCGTCGTCCTCGCCGCCGATGCCCGGGAGGAACGCGCCGGACTCGTCGCGCAGCGGCACGAAGAACGCGTGCACGCCGTGGCCGACGCCCCGGGTCACCAGCTGGGCGAACACGACGGCGGCGCGGCCGTCGATCGCGGCGTTGCCGAGGTAGTCCTTCCACGCGGCGCGGAACGGGGTGTTCAGGACGAAGTCGCCCGTCTCCTCGTCGAACGTGGCGGACGTGGCGATGGACGCGACGTCGGAGCCGTGACCGGTCTCGGTCATCGCGAACGCGCCGGGGATGCGGAGGTCCATGATGCCGGGCAGCCACTTCTCGTGGTGCTCGCGGGTCCCCAGGTGCAGGACCGCGGCGCCGAAGAGGCCCCACTGCACGCCCGACTTGATCTGCAGCGACGGGTCGGCGGTGACCAGCTCCTCGAAGCCGGCGATGTTGCCGCCGTGGTCGGCGCCTCCGCCGAGGTCGGCCGGGAACGCGCGCAGCACGCCCTTCTCGGCGGCGAGGATCCGCATCTGCCGCGTGACGCGTGCACGGTGCTCGGCCAGGGGGAGGCCGCTCTCGCCGTGCAGCTCCGGACGGGCGGTCAGCGCGCGCGAGGCGAGGCGCTGCTCCTTCCAGGCGCCCAGGAGCAGCTCGCCGAGGACCTCGACGTCGACCGACGGTGCGCCGTCCTCGTCGAGGCGGGCGTCGACCTCGGTGCCGAGCGCGTCGACGGGCGGAGTGGGGGCGATGGCGCCGGAGCGGGAGCGGCGCTTGCGGGAGGAGCCGGTGGCCGCCTTCTCGGCGGCGTCCGCGGCGGAACGGGGGCGGGGAGCAGTGGTGACCATGAGTGGAGGATCCCTTCGACCGACGGCGGTGACTGCACGCTAGGTCGCGGTCGCGGAACGCGGAAAAGTTCCGTCGCGGGCCGACAAAGGCGGCCGGGCGGATGCGGCGGGGCGTTGTCGGATCGGGCCAGGCGGGCGTGGGCGAGCCGGGACGGCGTGGCTAGGCTCGCGGTATGAGCGAGCCGCCGCTGCCTCCGCCCCCGCCGCCCCGCCGGGAGCCGGTGCAGCCGGAGTGGGCGTCTCCCGGTGCGACGCCGTCGGGCCTCTCGACGCCGTCGGCCCCCGGGCGGATGCCGTCGGGGCCGGGCACTCCGTGGACCGCGGCGCGCCTGCGCCGCCCGGTGCGGGTCTGGGACCTGGTGCTGACGATCGTGCTGCTGGCGGGCGAGTTCCTGCTGACGGCGCTGCTGTCGTACTTCGGGCTGTTCCTCGCGATGGCGAGCGACGCCTGCATGGGCGGCAACGACTGCGACTCCGGACTCATCGGCGGCGGAGTGCTCGTGGCCGCGGGCGGGGTCTGGATCGGGATGCTCGTGGCGCTGGTGGTGTCGATCGTGCTGCTGGTGCTGCGGCGGATCGCCTTCTGGGTGCCGATCGCCGGCACGGTGCTGTCGTTCGCCGCCACGATCATCGGCTCATGGATTGCGATGGCCGGGACGGGGACGTGAGCGGAGCGCCGGCACCGCAGCGGCGCCCGGTGCGCGTGTGGGACCTCGTCCTCACGGTCGTGCTGCTCCTGGCCGAGGTCTGCGCGACGCTGCTGCTGACCTACGTGGGCCTCTTCTCGAGCATGGCGAGCGACGGCTGCCTCGGCCGCGACGACTGCGACTTCACCCTGCTGAACTGGGGGGTCCTCATCGCGGCGGGCGGGGTCTGGATCGGGATGCTCGCCGCGCTCGTCGTGTCGATCGTGCTGCTGGTGCGGCGGCGGATCGCCTTCTGGGTGCCGATCGCCGGCACGGGGCTGTCGTTCGCCGCGACGGCGATCGGCATCTGGATGGTGACGGTCAGCACGGACTGATCGGCGCTCAGTAGCTGTCCCAGCCGGGCTCCCAGTCGGGCTCCTCCGGCGGCACCCAGTCGTCCTCGGGCGCGGCGGAGGAGACGGGCGGACCGGCGGTGCGCTCGGCCGAGCCGCCGCCGAACGCCGGGCGGGCGCCCTTCGCCGCGGCGCCACCGGAACGGGCGGCACCGGAGCGGGCCGGACGCCGGGGCGCCGGCTCCTCCTGGTTCGCATCGGGCTCGGCGATCTCGGGCGTCTCGCCCGCGACGACGGCGAGCACCGCGGCTCCGTAGGTCACGAGCTTCTTCTGGCCGACACCGCCGATGATGCTGAGCGCGTCGATCGTGGCGGGCTCGGCGGTGGCGATCTCGCGCAGGGTCGCGTCGTTGAAGACGATGTAGGCGGGGACCGACTGCGCCCGCGCCTGCGCGGCGCGCCACTCGCGGAGCCGCTCGAACAGCGGCTGCGCCTCGGTCGGCAGATCGGACACGGTCGAGCGACCGGAGCGCGACGAGCCGCTCGAGCGGGCGGGCTTCTCGGGCTCCTGCCGCAGCTCGACCTTGCGCTCGCCGCCGAGGACCGACCCGGACGCCGGGGTGATCACGAGCGTGCCGAAGCCGTCGTCGTTGACCCCGAGCAGCCCCTGCGCGAGCAGCTGGCGCGCGACTCCGCGCCACTGGGTGTCGCTCAGGTCGGCGCCGATGCCCCAGGTGGAGAGCGCGTCGTGGCCGTGCTGGGTGGTGCGCGGGGTGGTCTTGCCGCGGAGGATGTCGATGACGTGCCCGGCGCCGAACTGCTGGTTGCGCTCGCGCTTGAGCCGCACGACGGTCGAGAGGAACTTCTGCGCGGCGACCGTGCCGTCCCACGAGGCGGGCGGCTCGAGGCAGGTGTCGCAGTTGCCGCAGGCGGTGCTCTCCTGGCCGAAGTAGGCGAGCAGGTTCACGCGGCGGCACTGCACGGTCTCGGAGAGCGCCAGCATCGCATCGAGGTGCGCGGACATCCGGCGGCGGTGGGCCAGGTCGCCCGGCGACTCGTCGATCATGCGGCGCTGCTGCACGACGTCCTGCAGGCCGTAGGCGAGCCAGGCGGTGGACGGCAGGCCGTCGCGACCGGCGCGGCCCGTCTCCTGGTAGTAGCCCTCGACCGACTTGGGCAGGTCGATGTGCGCCACGAAGCGGACGTCGGGCTTGTCGATGCCCATGCCGAACGCGATGGTGGCGCAGACGATCACGCCCTCCTCGCGGAGGAAGCGCGACTGCGCGGCGGCGCGGACGCGGGCGTCGAGGCCCGCGTGGTACGCCACCGCGTCGAAGCCGGCGCCGCGCAGCGCCTCGGCCGTCGCCTCGACGCTCTTGCGCGAGAGGGCGTAGACGATGCCCGCGTCGTCGGCGTGCTCGCGGCGCAGGAAGTCGATCAGCTGCTTGCGCGGCTCGACCTTGTTGACGATGCGGTACTGGATGTTGGGACGGTCGAAGCTCGAGACGAAGTGCCGGGCCTCGCCCATGTGCAGGCGGGTGGTGATCTCGCGGTGCGTCGCCTCGGTCGCCGTGGCGGTGAGCGCGATGCGCGGCACGTCGGGCCAGCGCTCGGCCAGCTCGCCGAGGGCGAGGTAGTCGGGGCGGAAGTCGTGTCCCCACTGGCTCACGCAGTGGGCCTCGTCGATCGCGAAGAGGGCGATGCGGCCGCGGGCGAGGAACTGCTTCATCCCCTCGTTGCCGAGCCGCTCGGGCGCGACGTAGAGCAGGTCGAGCTCGCCGTCGAGGTAGGCGCGCTCGACCCTGGCGCGCTCGCCCGAGTCCTGGGTGGAGTTGAGGAACTCGGCGCGGACGCCGTTGGCGCGCAGGGCGTCGACCTGGTCCTGCATGAGGGCGATGAGCGGCGAGACGACCACTCCGGTGCCCTCGCGGACGATCGAGGGGATCTGGTAGCAGAGCGACTTGCCGCCGCCGGTGGGCATCAGGACGACCGCGTCGCCGCCCTCGATGACCTGCTCGACGATCTGCTCCTGCTCGCCGCGGAAGGAGGAGTAGCCGAAGACGCGCTCGAGGATCTCCTGCGCGGGCGTCTGAGTACCGGGCTGCTCGGCGAGCGGGAGGGCGGTCGCGGTGGGCTCTGTCACCCGGGGAACTCTACCCGCCGCCTCCGACTCCGCTCCGGGCGACGGGGACCGCTGGGGACGGCGCCGGAGCGCCTCCGGTTGGGGAGGAGAGGTCAGAGCGCGGTGATCGTCTTCGTGTCGCCGTCCCAGAAGCGCACGCTCGAGAGGCCCACGGGGAACGGCTCGCCCAGCAGGGGCACGGCCGCGCCCAGCTGCTCGGCGCGCAGGCGGCGCGAGACGCTCACGTGCGGGGTCCACGCCTCCGGGAGCGACGTGAGCACGCCGCCCGGGACCGCCGCGACGGTGGCGCGGTGCAGGGCGTCGAGCGCGGGTGAGCGGACGGCGCCCCAGGCGAGCACGAAGCGGCCGGAGTGGGGGAAGAGGAGGACGGCGCCGAGGTCGACGCTCGCGGGGAGCGGGCCGAGGGCCCCGGGCTCCGGGCACTCGAGCTCGGGGCCGGCGACGAGGGTGATGTGCGGGCGGTTGCTCTCGGAGCGGTGCAGGGCGAGGCTCGGCAGCCCGGCGCTCTCGAGCGCCTCCCACTGGCTCCGGATGCGGGCCTCGGACTCCGGGTCGAGGAGGAGTTCGACGCTGCGCACGCGTCCTATCCTGCCGCGGAGGGCGGCGCCCGGCGCGGGCTCGCCGTTCCGCAGAAGTTGCGGTAACGGCGCGCGCTCACCGCAACTTGTGGAGGATCGGCGGGCCCGAGGACGGGCGACGACGTCGAGTACGCAGAGGTTGTCGTACTCGAGCGCGAGTACGACGACTTTCGAGGAGTGGGGGGCGGGCGGGGCCTCAGCCGATCGTCACGAGGGTGGCGAAGAGCTCGGGGGCGCGGCGGTCGACGAGGCGCCCGCCGAGGCGGATCCCGAGCACCGCGAACAGCCCGCCGAGCACGAGCGCGAGGACCAGCGACACCGTTCCGAGGACCGGGTCGCCGCCGACCAGGGAGATCGCGCCGACGACGATCGACGGGAGCGACAGCAGCGCGGTGGCGCCCATGCTGCCGAGCATCACGACGCTCGAGATCATGCCGGAACCCGGCGGCGTCTTCAGCGGGCTGTCACCGGGCGCCGGCACCGGGTAGACGACGAGCGCCGACGCGATGCTCGACACTCCGAAGCCGCTGAGGACCAGGGCGAGCGAGATGCCCAGGATCGCGGGGATCGCCTCGGGCCGCCCGGCGTAGAGGCAGGTGCCCACCGCGACGATCACGACGGCCGGGACGCCGACGATCGCGGCGGCGATGACGCGGCCGGCGCGGTCGGCCGCCCCCGTCACTCCGGAGCTGACGTGCGCGGCCCACGCGGTGCCGTCGTACGAGACGTCGGCGCAGAGCGTCACGCCGAAGATCAGCGCGATGAAGACGGCCGAGAAGGTGGCGAACGAGCTCCCGCCGCCGCCGAGGGTGCCGTAGAAGAGCGTGAGGACGACGACCGCCGGGATCACGAGCAGGCCGCGGCTGTAGCGCGGGTCGCGCCACCAGTAGCCGAGGGCCCGCGCGGCGATCGCCCCGGTGGGGGTGCCGGGGAACCGGCCGAAGAGGCCGATGCCGGCGGATCCGGAGGCGGTGCCGGACGCTGACGCGGCGGGCTCGCGCAGGGCGCGGCGCAGCGCGAGCGACCAGCCCCACACGAGCACGGCGAGCGTCCCCACTCCGATCGCGGAGCGCGCGAGCGCGGCGAGCCACTCCCCCGCCACGATCGACCCGGGCACCGCCCAGATCGCTCCGAGCGGCGACCAGCCGAGGGCCGTGGCGACGACGGGGAGGACGTCGACTCCCTCTTGAAGCACGCCCATCACTCCGATGAGCAACGGCCCGAGCAGGATCATCACGACGAGGACCACGCCGCCGATCACCTCGCGGTAGCGGCGGCTCGAGCCCAGCCCGGTGGTCAGCGCGCCGATCAGGCGGGAGGCGACGACGCAGGTCGCGACGCCGATCACGGCGCAGACGAGCGCGGGGACGACGCCGATCGGCTGCCTCCACCAGGCGGCGGCGGTCGCGAGGGCGGCGAGGGAGGTGACGATGCCGGGGATGCCCGCGATGCCGGCGGCGGCGAGGCCCAGCATCAGGGTCCTCAGGGGGATCGGGAAGGTGGCGAGCGTCGAGAGGTCGAGGCTCTGATCCGAGCCCGACACGAAGATCGGGCCGAGTACCCAGCCCAGCAGCAGGGCGGAGCCGCCGAGCACGATCACGACGTTCACGAGCGCGGGATCGGTGCCGCCGAGCGCGACGAGGCCGACGACGACGAGGCCCAGGACGAAGACCGCGTACAGGCCCCCGAAGATCACCCCGATCAGCTGCCACACGTTGCGCGTGAGCGTGTTGCGCAGCAGCAGCAGGCGCAGCCTCAGGAGATGCGCAACCATGCCGGGCCCTCCTGGTGGGTGCGTCCGCCGACGAGCTCGACGAAGCGCTCCTCGAGGCTGGACCCCGCCCGCACCTCGGCGAGCGTGCCGGCGGCGAGGACGCGGCCGTCGGCGATGACGGCGACGCGGTCGCACATCCGCTCGACCAGGTCCATGGAGTGGCTCGAGACGATCACGGTGCCGCCGGAGGCGACGAAGCCGGTCAGGATGTCGCGGATGTTGGCCGCGGAGACGGGGTCGACCGACTCGAACGGCTCGTCGAGCACGAGGAGCCGCGGGGCGCGCACGAGGGCGCAGGCGAGCGCGATCTTCTTGGTCATGCCCGCGGAGTAGTCGACGACGAGGGTGCGGTCGGCCGGATCGAGTCCGAGCAGCGCCAGCAGGTCGTCGGCGCGCTCGAGGACGGTGGGCCGGTCGATGCCGCAGAGCAGGCCGTAGTAGGTGATGAGCTGGAGTCCGGTGAGCCGGTCGAACAGCTTGACGCCGTCGGCGAGGACGCCGATCAGGCGCTTGGCCTCGAGCGTCCGCTGCCAGACGTCGACCTCGTGGATCGTGACGACGCCCTCGTCGGGGCGGAGCAGGGCGGTGGCCATCGAGAGCGTCGTGGTCTTGCCCGCTCCGTTCGGGCCGACCAGGCCGAAGAACGAGCCGGCGGGGACGTCGAGGTCGATGCCCTTGACCGCCTCCTTGTCGCCGAAGCGCTTGCGCAGACCGCGGATCCGCAGCGCGATCTCGCCGGAGCGGCCCGCCGCGTCCGGGGCGGCCCAGGCCGGAGCTGCGTGCTCGGTAGCGTCGTCGGGGGCGCTGGTGCGCGCCGTTCCGTTCGTGCCGTCCATGGGAGTCCCTTCGGTGCATGACCGCGGGCCGCGGTGGGCGGCCGCTCCTCCCACGGTAACCAGGCCTCGTGGCACGGGCATCCGCCTCGGGAGGGATCCGCGCCGCCTACGCTGACTCCATGCCCACGCTCCTCCTCGTCCGGCACGGGCGCACGACCGCGAACACCGCCGGGATCCTGGCCGGCCGCACCGCCGGGGTCCGGCTCGACGACGTGGGGCGCGCGCAGGCCGCTCGCACGGCGGAGCGCCTGGCGGCGGTGCCGCTGGCCGCCCTCGTGACGAGCCCGCTCGAGCGCTGCCGGCAGACGTCGCGAGCGATCCTCGACCGGCAGGGGACGCCTCCCGAAGCCGTCGTCGAGAAGGGGATCACCGAGGCCGACTACGGGCAGTGGTCGGGCCGGCACCTGCGCGATCTGGCGAAGGAGCCGCTGTGGGCGACGGTGCAGAACCAGCCGTCGGCGGTGGTGTTCCCCGGCGGCGAGGGGCTCGCGGCGATGCAGGCCCGCGCCGTCGCGGCGATCCGGAGGCACGACGCGGCCGTCGCCGAGCAGCACGGCCCGGCCGCGGTGTGGGCCGCCGTCAGCCACGGCGACACGATCAAGGCGATCCTCGCCGATGCGCTCGGGATGCACCTCGACCTGTTCCAGCGGCTGTCGGTCGGACCGGCGTCGGTGTCGATCATCCGCTACGGCGCGGGACGGCCCGAGGTCGTCGCCACGAACACCGAGGCGGGGGACCTGGGCTGGCTGCGCGCGGCCCCGGCGCCCGCGGCCGAGGCCGCTGTCGGCGGCGGAGCCGGTCACGAGTAGGTCCACGCGAGGAGCCACCCTCCGGGACGCGGCTCGTACACTGGAGTCATGCCCATCGTCCACGCGTTCGACTGGCCCGACCGCGTCGTGGTCGGCACCGTCGGCTCGCCCGGCGCCCGCTCCTTCTACCTGCAGGCCCGCACGGGTCCCCGCGTCGTCAGCGTCGGACTCGAGAAGCAGCAGTCGGCCCTGCTCGCCGAGAAGATCGACGAGATCCTCGATCAGCTGATGACCGCGGAGGGCAACCCCGCGAGCGTCCCCTCCGGCACTCCCGCGGAGCTCGTCGACAACGAGCCGCTCGACCAGCCGGTCGAGCCCGAGTTCCGCGTCGGCGGTCTCAGCCTCGGCTGGGATCCGACGACCGCCCAGATCGTGATCGAGGCGTACCCGCTGACCGAGGCCGAGGAGTCGGCCGAGGACGCGGAGCCCGAGGAGATGGTCGTGCTGCGGATCCCCGTCGGCACCGCCCGCGCGTTCGCCAAGCGCACCCTCGAGGTGGTGGGTGCGGGGCGTCCGCTGTGCCCGCGCTGCGGAGATCCGATGGACCCCGACGGGCACGACTGCCCGCTGGCATGAGCGAGGACGCGGAGCCGAGCGGCGAGGAGCTCACGACCGGCGCGCTCGAGCTCACCGGCCGGATCACCACCGCCTCCAACGCCACGTTCCTCGCGCGGATCGGCGACACCTCCGTCGTCTACAAGCCGGTGTCCGGCGAGAAGCCGCTCTGGGACTTCCCCGACGGCGATCTCGCGGGGCGCGAGGCGGCCGCGTACCTCGCGTCCGAGGCCCTGGGCTGGAACGTGGTGCCGCGGACATGGCTCCGCGACGGGCCGCTGGGCCCCGGCATGGTGCAGCTCTGGCAGGACATCGACCCCGAGCAGGACGCGGTGGACCTCGTGCCGTCGGCGGAGGTCGCCGAGGGCTGGCGGCACGTGCTCGACGGCAGCGACGAGGAGGACCGCGACGTCTCGCTCGTGCACGAGGACTCGGCGGCGCTGCGGCGGATGGCGGTCTTCGACGTGGTCGTCAACAACGCCGACCGCAAGGGCGGGCACGTGCTCGCGATGCCGGACGGGCACCGCTACGGCGTCGACCACGGGCTGACGTTCCACGTCGAGCACAAGCTGCGGACGGTGCTCTGGGGCTGGATCGGCGAGCCGCTGACGGCCGACGAGCTCGACGCGCTCGGACGCCTCCGGAGCGCGATCGACGGGCCGCTCGGCGCGGCGCTGTCGGAGCTGCTGCTGGACGAGGAGATCGAGGTGCTGGGGCGCCGCTGCGTCCGGCTGCGCTCCTCCGGCCGGTTCCCGGCGCCGCGGGGCGGCATGCCCGCGGTCCCGTGGCCGCTGTTCTGACGCGGACGGCGACGCCGGCCTAGAAGGCCCAGCCGCGGCCGAACATCTCGTCACCCGTGGGACGCCCGCCGTCGGAGCGGTCGCGCGAGCCGAGGTACGAGCTCACGACCGCCGCGCCCAGGTCGTCGGCCTCGGGGTTCACGACCGTGCCGCCGGCCCGCCGGGCCAGGGAGTCGAGGAACCGGGCGAGCCCCGGGTCCTCGCCCAGGCGGAAGAACGTGGTGTGCGCGCCGAGCCGCACGGAGGCGTCGAGCTCGCGCACCGAGACGGCGATCGTGACCGGGTCGGGCGGGTAGTCGAAGAAGACGTCGCCGGCGGGCTCGAGGTGCGCGGTCGGCTCGCCGTCGGTGACGATCAGCAGCACGGGCTGAGCGCCCGGATGCTTGCGGAAGTGCCGGTTGGCCAGCAGCAGGGCGTGGTGCAGGTTCGTGCCCTTGTCCCACTCGGCGTCGAGGCCGACGAGCTGCTCGATGCCCATCACCTCGGCCTGGCGGCCGAAGGCGATCAGCTGCAGCTCGTCGCCGCGGAACCGGCTCGTGATGAGCGTGTGCAGGGCGAGGGCGGTGCGCTTCATCGGCACCCAGCGGCCGTCCATCGCCATCGAGAAGGAGGTGTCGACGAGCAGGGCGACGCAGGCCTGCGTGCGCGCCTCCGTCTCCTGCACCTCCACGTCGCCGATCTCGATGCGCACGCCCGACGCGGTGGAGCGGCCCTCGCCGGCCGTGCGGGTGAGCGCATTGGTGATCGTGCGCGGCAGGTCCCACGCCTCGGTGTCGCCGAACTCCCATGCGCGAGTGGCGCCGGAGCGCTCGCCCGCGGCCCCCGCCCGCCGCACGTCGCGCGCGCCCTGACGACCCGACATCGTCTCGGCGATGTCGCGCAGGAGGGACTTGCCGAGCTGGCGCATCGCCTTCGGGCTGAGGGCGAGCGAGCCGTCGGAGCCGCGGCGCAGGGTGCCGGAGTCGCGCAGCGCACGCTCGAGCTGCTTCAGCGTCTGCGCGTCGACCGCCGCGTCGTCGCCGATCCGCTTCGCGAGCAGATCGAGGTCGAGGTCGTCGAGCTGCGAGCCGTTCTGCGACTGCGCGAGCTGGTCGGCGAGCGCATCGAGGTCGGCGAGCTCCTGGAACACGCCGGTGCCGTCGCCGAGGCCGAGCCCCTGCTCGCCGTCCATCCGCTCGGAGCCGCCCCAGTCCTCGCCGGGGCGCAGGCCCCGCAGGGTCTCGTCGAGCTTCCCGAGCGACTGCATCAGCTCGGGGGTGCCGAAGGCCTGCTGCGCGAGGGCGTCGAGCTCGTCGCGCTGCTCCTGGGTCATCGAGTTGCGCATCCGCTGCGCCGCGGCCGCCCGGGCGGCTAGGGCGTCGATCAGCTCGTCCACGGTCTCGGGGTTCTCGGGGAAGTACTCGCCGTGCTGCGCCAGGAACGCGTCGAACTGCTCCGGGGTGTCCTCGCCGCGGGCGTGCGACTCGAGCAGGTCGTTGAGGTCGCGGAGCATGGCGTCGATCGCGGCGCGGTCCTCGTCGCTCGCGTTCTCGAGGGCCTGCTTCATGCCCGCGAAGCGCTGCTCGAGCATCTCGGCGCCGAGGAGCTGCTTGATCCGCTCGAAGTCGGCGCGCGCCTCGGGGCTCCGCCAGGAGTAGTCGGCGAGCTCGGACACGGCGGCCGCGGCCGACGGCGGCAGGCTGTCGAGCTGGATCTCGGCGAGCGCGCGGTCGCCGTCGTCCATCTGCGTGTCACGGGCCAGCTGCTTGCGCTCGGCGAGGACCGCCCGGTCGAGCAGTTCGCGGACCTCGCGGAGCGTGCCGTCGAGGTTGTGCTTCTGCGCGAGGTCGCGGCGGCGCTCGGCCACGCGGCGACCGAGATCGTCGAGGCCGAAGGCGTCACGGCCGCCGCGGCGGAGGAACTCGCGCAGGGCCCGCTCGGGCGAGGTGCCGGCCATCACGTCCTGGCCGATCGCCTCGAGGGCCTCGGCGAGGTCGACGGGCGGAGCGAGCGGGTCCGGGCCGCCCCGGTACTCGGAGTAGCGCGCGTCGCGGTGCAGGCGGCGGTTGGTCCGGCGCCCCGGCTCAGCCATACACGGCCTCGCCGCCGCCGGTCTCCTTGCTCAGCCGGCGCGAGAGGTAGAGGCCCTCGAGCGCGAGCTCGACGGCTCCGGCGCGCTGGCCCTCGTTCGTCGCGCCCAGGCGCTCGGCGAGGTCTTCGTAGACGGTCGCCTCGCCCAGGATCGGCAGCCCGGCGAGGAACTCGCGCGCGGTCACCTGCTCGCCGGTCGTGATCATGGCGCCGTCCTCGACAGCGGTGACGAGCGGGCCGAGGTCGATGCCGCGCAGGTGCGCGCGCACCGTCTCGGCGGTGGCCTGGCGCAGGAGGTGCTCGAGGATCTCCTCCTCGCGCCCCTCCTCCCCCGACTCGAACTCGATCTTGCCGCCGAGCACGTCGACCGCGGTCTCGAGGTCGATGGGGCGCGCGACGGCCTCGGCCTCGCCCCGGCGGGTGGCGCGGTGCAGCGCGGCCGCGGCGATGGTCTCGGCGCCGGCGATCGCGAAGCGGGCGCTCACTCCGCTGCGCTGGTCGACGGAGCTCGACTCGCGCAGGGCCCGGGTGAAGCGGGCGAGGATCTCGATGAGCGCGTCGGGCACGGTCGCGACGAGATCCGCCTCCTGACGGATCACGGCGATCTCGTCGACGAGCTCGGTGGGGTAGTGCGTGCGGATCTCGGCGCCGAAGCGGTCCTTCAGCGGCGTGATGATGCGGCCGCGGTTCGTGTAGTCCTCGGGGTTCGCGCTGGCGACGACGAGCACGTCGAGCGGCAGGCGGAGGACGTAGCCGCGGATCTGGATGTCGCGCTCCTCCATCACGTTGAGCATCGCGACCTGGATGCGCTCGGCGAGATCCGGCAGCTCGTTGATCGCGACGATGCCGCGGTGGCTGCGCGGGATGAGACCGAAGTGGATGGTCTCGGGATCGCCGAGGCTGCGCCCCTCGGCCACCTTCATGGGGTCCACGTCGCCGATGAGGTCGGCGACGCTGGTGTCGGGGGTGGCGAGCTTCTCGACGTAGCGCTCCTCGCGCGAGCGCCAGGAGACGGGCAGCTCGTCGCCGAGCTCCTCGGCGCGGCGGATGCTCACCGTGGTGATCGGCTCGTACGGGTGCTCGCCGAGCTCGGAGCCGGCGATGACCGGCGACCACTCGTCGAGGAGGCCGTTGAGGGTGCGCAGGAGCCGGGTCTTGCCCTGGCCGCGCTCGCCCAGCAGCACGATGTCGTGACCGGCGATCACCGCGCGCTCGACCTGCGGGATCACCGTGTCGGCGAATCCGTGCAGCCCGGGCCACGGGTCGCGGCCCTCGCGCAGGGCGTCGAGCAGGTTGTCGCGGATCTCGGTGCGGAGGCTCTTCTGCACGTGCCCGGAGGCGCGGAGCTGGCCGAGGGTCTGGATCGTCGGACGCATCACTCCGGCAACGCTACGCCCGGGTGCGGCCGCGTGGCGGAGGTCTGCGGAAGTCGGCAGGGAGCTCGCGGGGGACGCGCGTCCGGGGCGGTCGGCTCCTAGGCTCGGGGGCATGCGGACCCTCCCTGTGCGCCGGATCGAGCTGCACCGCGCCGCTCCCCCGCCCGCCGACTCGTGGCCGTTCACGATCCCCGCGGTGCAGCAGGTGCTCGACGACGGGCTCGACCTCGGCGCGATGACCGTCCTGGTGGGCGACAACGGCGCGGGCAAGTCGACGCTGGTCGAGGCGCTGGCGATCGCCTACGGGCTGAACGCCGAGGGCGGGACGATCAGCGCCCGGCACGCGACGCGGCCCTCGGAGTCGGTGCTCGGCGAGCACCTGCAGGTCGTGCGGTCCGGCGGCGCCTCGAAGAAGGGCTTCTTCCTCCGGGCCGAGACGATGCACGGGCTCTTCACCTACCTGGAGGACCTCGGCGGGGAGAGCGTCTCGTACCACGACCGCTCGCACGGCGAGTCGTTCCTGGACGTCGTGCTGACCCGCTCGCGGATCAGCGGCCTGTGGATCTTCGACGAGCCGGAGTCGGCCCTGTCGTTCTCGGGCTGCCTCGCGCTGCTCGGGCTCTTCCGCGACCTGCTCGCGAACGGGTCGCAGATCGTGCTCTCGACACATTCGCCGATCCTCGCGGCGGCCACCGGGGCCGACCTCTACGAGATCGGCGAGTGGGGGCTGCGGAGGTGCGACTACGACGACCTCGATCTCGTGCGCAACTGGCGGGCGTTCCTCGAGGCTCCGGGGCGGTACACGCGGTTCCTGGACTGAGGCTCCGGCGGGCGCGGCCCCATCAGGACGCTGCAGGCGCGGCCCGATCAGACGCTGCCGGTGAAGGCCGTGCGGCGGCCGACGAGCGTCAGGAGCAGCGCGGCGACTCCGAGGACCGCCATCAGGAGCGGGAGCACCGAGGCCTCGAAGGAGCCGAGCAGCACGGCGCCCACGATCCCCGCTGCGAAGATCGCGAGGTTGAAGGCGACCGGGAGGAACGCGTTCGCGACGTCGGAGTCGGCTCCGCCCGCCTTCGTGAGCGCCGCCTGCAGCTGGGCGGACGCGCCGCCGAAGCCGATGCCCCAGAGCACGGCGCCGGCGACGATCGCCGCGGCCGAGTCGCCGGCGAGCAGGAGGATCACGGCGGCGACGATGAAGACGGCGACGCTGCCGTGCAGCAGCGGGCGCGAGAAGCGGTCGATCAGCACCGCGGTGAGCGCGACTCCGACCACCGACGCGATGCCGTAGACGAGCAGGGTCACGTCGGCGCCGAGGCCCGATCCGGTTCCGCGGAGGTACGGAGCGATGTAGGTGTAGATCGTGTTGTGGGCGAGCATCCAGACGGCGATCACGGCGAGGACGATCGCGATGCCCGGCTTCGCGATCACCCGGGCGAGGGGCAGTCGCGAGGACGCCTCCTGACCCGGCGCATCGGGGACGACCAGCACGATCAGCACGAGGACGACGACGGCGAGCAGCGAGAGTCCGCCGAAGGACCAGCGCCAGTCGAGCACGGTGCCGAGCCACGCTCCCAGCGGAGTGCCCAGG
>NZ_JADILJ010000039.1 GCF_017355185.1 Rathayibacter sp. SD072
GCACCAGGAGACGGACCGCGACGCTTCGAGACCGCCCCGGACGGCGGGCGATCGTGGCCGTCATCGGGCGTCCAGCAGGGCACGGGTGAGGGAGGGCATGAGCAAGACGGTAGGTCCGCCGTCGCGACATCGGCTATGCGCACTCTATGAGTCACCAATGAAACCCGAACCTCGTCATCGCATAGACATCTCATAGGAAGCTCATCGAATCGGCCTAGGCGAGCGTTGTTGTGTCGTCGTCATGGTCAGCACCTCCTCCCTCACCCAGTCCATCTCCCGGCGCGGGATCCTCGCCGGGATCCCCCTTGCCGCCCTGGTCCTCGCGGGCTGCACGGCCAACGGATCCACCTCCACCGCGACCGGCACCGCGACAACCGCACCTACGGGCACTCCGGCGGCCGCCGGATCTGTCGCTGCGCTCGCACAGGCGTTCCAGGCGTCCCTCAGCGCTGAGCAGCAGGCGACGCTCGTGCAGAGCTACACCCTCACCAACGCCGAACTGTGGTCGAACTTCCCCCAGGCGCTCCTCAGCGGAATGGGCGGCGGAGCGGCCGGCGGCGCCGGCGGTGCACGTCCGTCCGGCGCGTCCGGGTTCCCCACCGACGCCGCTCGACCCAGCGGCGCCGCCGGCGGCGCAGGTGGAGGCGGCGCCCCCGCCGGTCTCGGCGGCGGCGCACGGCTGGGGCTGAGCATCGGGGACCTTTCCGACGCGCAGCTCGCCCTGTTCCAGTCGCTGCTGAAGGCGACCACCGGCACGGGATCCGGCGTCGGCTACGACGAGATCCAGCAGCACTTGAACGCGGACGACTACCTCGCGGACAACGGTGGCGGCGACGACTACGGCCGCTCCCAGTTCTTCGTCGCCTTCCTCGGCGTCCCCCAGGACACCGGAACGTGGGAGTTCCAATTCGGCGGCCACCACCTCGCCGTCGCGAACACCTACATCAACGGCTCCCTCGCCGGCGCGACCCCCTCTTTCCGCGGCATCGAGCCGAACGGGGACTTCGAGTGGGACGGTTCCACGAACCACCCGATGGCCGCGAAGGAAGCCGCGTTCACCGCCGCGTTCTCCTCTCTCACGAGCGACCAGCAGGCGACTGCGAAGCTCAGCGACGTCTACTCCGACCTCGTGCTCGGTCCGGGCAGCGACTGGGCGTTCCCGGCAACGAAGGAAGGCCTCCAGGTCTCCCGGCTCAGCGCCGACCAGAAGACGCTCGTTCTCGACGCGATCGCCAGCTACGTCAACGACATCTCCGACGCGGAAGCCGCCACGATCCTGGCCACCTACAAGGCCGAGCTCGATGACACCTACCTCGCCTACTCCGGATCGACCACCTTCACCCAGCTCAACGACTACTTCCGCATCGACGGCCCCTCCGTCTGGATCGAGCTGTCCCTGCAGAACGGCATCGTCCTCTCCGGCTACCACCCGCACACGGTCTGGCGCGACCACAACACCGACTACGGCGGCACCAAGTCCTGACCGCCCACCCAGTTCGGCGCTCGAAGATCACGCCTGTCCCGGCGGTGTCGGACCGATGAGAACGCGACGCTGTTGCGGCAGACCATCCCCATCGGGACGTCGTTGGCGTGGAGCCCATTCACCTCGGGCCCGGTACCGTGACCGCATGGACGACGACGACGAACGTCAAAACCTGATGACACGCACCGAAATCGTCAACGCCTACATCAGAGCCGTTGAGGACCCCGAGAAGCTGTTTCGAGTGTGCGCGAACGTCTCGGGAGATCGCGACGACGAGAGGGCAGCTGTCGCCGCAGCATTCGAGGTCAGCGACGTGGTGGCCGATGCGATTCTTGACCTGCAAGTGAGGCGCTTCACGCCGAGGTCGATCGAGCAGATGCGGAACGAACTGGCCAACTACAACCTTCGACTAGCCGAACTCGACCAACCGAAGGACGGTCCCGATACGGGCGACGAAAGGAAGACGGATGACCAACGACGTTCAACAACTCGTTGACGTGATGCTCGACAAGGCTGAAGCGGAACAGCCGAACGTCGCTCACACGATCACGGTGACGTCAGCGAATGCACTGTTCCTTCCCGTCGACGCGATGGAGCTACCTGCACGCGACGTCGAAGGGCCCGTCCGCGGGCACATCTACCGCAACTGCCTCGTGTGGGAGGAGGAGTTCCTCGATCACGTGATCCTGGTGTCGCCCGTGGTCGGACGAGACTTCGAGACGAGGCAACCACCGGCCTACTACGGGGACCTGCGCGACGGAGCCATCGGCCCCATCCCTCCGCCCCCGTCGAAGAGTGAGTAGAGGGGGCACCTCTTTCAGGGTCGGCCACAGCCGAGGGCAGGGGTGTCAACACGATCCGACCCGCTGGACGATCCCCTTACGAAACGGTTCAGCGGCGCCCGCGTCGCGTATGCAGGCGACCTTGAGCATCTGAATGCCCACGGTCGTCTGCACGAGTGCCGCGGCGGCACCAAGAGTCGTGCAGGGGACCACGAGGAACGACACGGATTTTCAGTGTCCGCACTCCTCTGCACGAGCGCTTTGCGCCCCGCGATTGCGAGGGTGTCAATCGACACTCGGCCGTCGACGTCGCACTCTGCACCTGGTCGACGTGGCGACGTCGGCCGGCGCTGCGCGAGCGTCCGGATAGCGACCGGCTACCGGTCGGCTCCCTCGAGACCGTGACTCCCCGGAACGCACGCAGGAGAAAGGGCCCTCAAGCAACCCGAGTGGCAACTTCGTCAAAAAAGTCGTCGTGTGCCGTTGCGCGACCGCCGCCTGCCTACGCGGACCGTCATTCGGATACGCGCACTCTGACCGGAACGCCTCGACCCACGGCTCGCGTGCTTCCACCAGACTGTTGGACGTGACAACTGGATCCTCGAGCAGCGAGCACTTCAGATCTTGGCTCGCCGTGATCATCTCCTTGGCCGCGCTCATCGTGAGTTCCATCGCGTTCATCGCGCCACTTCGAGGAGCTCAGGAGGCGAAGGATGCCTCCGTAGCTGCCTTTCTCGACCGCCTCGTGGAACCGTCGGCGAGATCCACGATCACGGCCGGAGCGCGAACAGAAGCCGACTCAGCCGCAGACGAGTACACCCGGCTCCTTAGCCAGATCTGGGAGGCGTGGGAGTATTCCGAAGGAGCAGGTACCGTCGAGAAGGGGTCCTGGGAGAAGATCGAGGACGGCTATTCCGTTTGCTTTCCCAAGCTGGACCTCCTGACGTCCGGCTGCCAGAAAATGAGCGACTTTCAGTTCGCCGATGGCTCGCCCACGATCGTTCGCTTCTCAATCGATGACGTGCCGGTCGAGCGACTTGTGGACCGTACGAGGTCTTCAATCACCACCGACGACGAATCTACGATTGATGTCTGGAGTGTCGGCGTCCTGACGGATCCTAGCTTTGAGACCAAGACAGTCGTGCTGTGGACCTCGATGCGCGATGGTGAATCCCATCCGCAAGGCACGACCTACAGCCTCTCGACGTTCGACGCGCAGAACGAACGCGAAGAGTGGTTGGAGGACCCCGCCGTGCGCCTACGCGCGCCCATCGGGCGCTACGAGGCGGTACTTGGCGGCTTCCGAACGAAGGCTGAGGCCAACCTCATCTACTCTTGCTGGCTCGTTGAGCCTGCTACGTCGCCGGATTGCGTTTGGCTCAATCTGTCGTTGTGACACTGCACGTCTGCACTATCAGAATGCGTTACGGCGAAGCCGCGATGATGTCTCCCGTGACGGGAGGTGGACGCTTGCCGGCCCCTCAACGGACGCCCGCTCACTGCGGTTGGCGGGTAGACAAAGAGGGACCCTAGCCCCTCGAATCACGAGCATCGCCGTTTGGAGTAGGCGTAGCCGTCCCGGCAGACCAAGTGTTCATGCTCGCGCCGTACGTCGGCGTTGCACTAGTAGTGGCCTTCGTGACCCCGGGCATCGTGGCCGCAGTCCGGGCCACCACGACAGGCTGGCCGCGATACGCCGCGAGCGCGTGAACGTTAGCCTGCTTCCATGTTGGAGCAGTACACCCACCTCGAACCGGACGCCAACCCCGACCGGCCCCGCCCGATGGATTGGCAAACGTATTCAGACACGGTGATGCAGGAGTGGTACGCACTCCTTCTAAGCGAGCCAGAAGAATCTGCGGTACAGACGTTCTTAGAACTTCACCCGGCGATGATCCCCGGAGGGAGCGGCGACGTCGGACCTGGCGGACATCATGGATCCGATTTGGGCGCTGTTTTCACCCGCCCACGACTTAATGGTGCGGGACTTTCGTTCGAACCCGACTTCATGTGGGTCACGCGATCGTCTTCAACTATCACCCCAATTCTTATCGAGATCGAAAAGCCCTCAAAACGATGGTTTAAGATGGATGGGCGACCGACTGCCGCCTTCACTGAAGCGCATGACCAACTGAATGATTGGCGAACATGGTTTGCCAGAGATGGAAATGAAAGAATCTTTCGCGAGCAATATCAGCTCCTTGGAGACCATCCGAATCGGCCAGTGGAGCCACAATACGTCCTAATCTATGGCCGTAGTAGCGAGTTTGATTTCGGAGGCGGACACACTAATCCCGATGACCTAAATCACAAACGGAATGGAATGCGAAAAGCAGACGAGACTTTTTTCACCTTTGACTCACTGAAACCGAAATTCGAGCACAGCGATTCCATCACCCTAAGGTCGCGCGCCAAAAGCCTAGAACCAGTCGCCTTCTCACCAGTTTTCACTACCGGGCCATGGATGTCGGACGGCTCGCGCCTCCTGGGCGACCCTACAGCAGCTCTCGTACGTACGCAGCACTTAACGCAAGACCGACGTGATTACTTAGCAAAGCGAATTGCTCACTGGCAAAAAATTGACCGCGAAAGGGAATCAGGAAGAATCCGGGTTGGGATCCGGTCAGGCGGTCGAGAATAGTACAAACGGGAGAGTTTTCTTGTGGGAGTTAAACGCGGGCATATGGTGTCAAAGGGCTACATCGGAGCCTGGGCCAACGAACGGAACGTCGTTGACGTCGTTGATATTCAGGATCAGCGAGCCTTTTCCACATCCATCAACAATGCGACGGTAGTGAGTTATGTCTATGATCCAAAGGTACTGACCCTAAATTTAGAGAAAATTTATTCAGACGTTGAGGACGCCGGCATCCCCGTGATCGTTAAGCTACGCGAGGGAGCACAAGAACTTACCGACCGCGAGCGCGCCGCGATGATTGCTTTTCTCGACATGCATCTTGACCGCGGTCGTTACGCGAATCAAACGAAGCTTCGAGCGCCGGCTTTGGTGTTTAAAACCGAAGGTGAGGTCGAGGAGGAGGAGCTACACCTTGGCGACATACTGCTGCTATCCCAGTATCTTCCGGAGGTACTGAGGCTCAAGACACTTGGGCTCAATCATTGGGTGTGGAGTGTGTGGCCTGTGGATATCATCCTCGCGACCGGAGACGGGGCGGTACTTCTTTGGGCACCAACGAAAGGCGAGGAAATTTGCACGGTCTCGTTCCCTCTCTCTCCAAGCCAATTGCTTGTGATTGGTCAGGACCTGCCCGATGAAGTGCTTATAAATTACCGCATGGCGGAGAACAGTAAGCGTTGGATCCTCGGGGAGCCCGGATCACTCAACCTCGACTGGCCCGACGCCCCGAGAGAGGGGCCAGCGGTGTCCTCGTCGGAATGACCCATATCGGCAACACGATTGGTCAGGCGAATACATGTAGGCGCCCTCGCCGCGCAGCTTCTTACCCCTCCCGCAGCAGCGCTCGAACTTGCGCAAGCGGAAGTTTCGTCGCGTCAGCGATCTCATGCTCGTTCACTCCGAGAATCACCGCTGAACGGAGAGCCGACGCGGCGCTTTCTTTGGCGACATCGCTACGTGCCCGCGTGCGAAGTGTCACCACTTCCTCGGCGGCTCGAGCGAGAGCTGCTGTTGCAGCCTCGGTCAGCACCCTGGGCTGAGTGCTCAAATCGATCCGCCACGACTCGCGAGGCGGTGCGGGCAGGTCGGTCATGAGCCGAAGCTACTCACGATCGAGCTGAGGTGACGATCGCGTCCTTCGCGTCCGGTCGGAAAAGTTTGAGCTGAGGTGGACGGATCGGACTCCTGCGGGCATGTACCTGGTGACGGCACACTTCACCAGGAGGCATCATGATCGATCCGCTCGACACGAAACTCGGCGCCGCGGGCCGCGTGCCCACCGATGACGCTCACGTGAGAGAAGCCCTTCACGCTCTCGTTGCCGATCGGGCCGCCCCTGCGAGGTCGCGCCGCCGACTGCTGCCCGCCGTCTCCATCGGCGTGACGATCGTGATCCTCGGGGGTACCGCTGCGGCCGCGTCGCAGTGGGGTCCGTGGACGTGGGTCACGGACCCGGACCTCGTGTACTCGCGGGAGTGGTTCGACGTCGACGGCAACAGCCTTGGAAGCTGCGAGACCCGCACGTCGCTCGATTCCCTCACCGACGACCAGAAGACGGCCGTCCGGGACTATGTGGACGCACTGGACGTCGACGCTCTCCAGCCGAGCCCGGAAGCCGTCGCCGGCAGGCTCCTGGCAGCCGGGCGCCCCGAAGATTTCAATCGCCTCCTTTCCGGCGTCGACACCACCGACTTCGAGCTCTATCACGAGGGTGAGCTGTGGACCGGACAGGTGTCCGATGACGCCCGGATCATGCAGGACGGCCTGTCACAGGTCGTCTGGAACTCTCTCGCGGGAGAGTTGACGGCGCAGTGGCCCGACCTTGTGAACACCTTGCAGGGCAAGCAAGAAACGCAGTGCATCACCGACTCGCTTTACCCCAGCGCACCGTGACGCGACCGCACGTCGAGAGCGTCCTCGCGGCAGTCGCACCCGACCTGCTCGGCTACTTCCTGCGCCGCACCACCGATCCTGAGGATGCTGCCGATCTGGCGGGTGAGACGCTAGCGGCAGCGTGGCGATCCTCGCGCCGCATGCCGAGCGGACCCGAAGAAGCCCGAATGTGGGTGTTCGGAGTCGCCCGCAACACGCTGCACCACCACACGCGCGGGCGGGGCCGACGCGACGCTCTCACCGCCGCTCTCGGTCACGCGATTATTCAGGTCGAAGCGGAAGCGGACCACGACGGTCTCGACGTTCGGTTGGCCGTCGCGAAACTGCCCACGGACCATGCCGAACTGGTCCGACTCGTGCACTGGGACGGATTCACGCTCGAACAGGCAGCCACACACCTCGGCATCCCCGCCTCTACAGCTCGGAGCCGACACGCGCGCGCGAAAGCGCTCCTGCGCAGCCACCTCGCGATCCCTGCGGAAGGGATGAACCAACAGCCCGGTCAACGAGCCCGCCGCGAGGCGCAGGATCGCTCTGCGGCAGACTTGTAGAGGGGCGGCGACTGTCGGACGGTGCCGTCGGAGGGGAAGGTGGGTTGTCGTGGTTGATGGGCACATGTCTGCGCGGAAGGTGGAGCAGATCTACGACAACGACCTACCTTCACTCTTCGGTGAGGAGGAGACCGCAAGCCCAGTTCCACCGGTCGAACCGATGATGACGGAGGCGACCCGGGGTCAGGTTAGGCAGGCGTTCGCGAAGCTCGGGATCACGGGCGCTAGGGAACAGTTCGAGGTCGTCGCTGAGCTGACCGGTCTGCGGATCAGTTCGGTGCGGGAGCTGACCCAACGGCAGGCACAGACCCTCCTCATCAGCCTGAGCCGTCGCGTCGAGACGGCTGGCGCACGACGAACCGGGAACGCCTGGGCCGACCGCGACGAAGACACCTGGATCGACAAGCTGTAGATCGAAGAAGCGTTCGAAGGTGTGTTCGTTTCTGGGGCTCGACGAGAGGCCTCCATTCGGCTACCGTCGTAGAGACGCCACGCGGCGTCGGCGTCATTTCGAGGAGTCAGGCCACATGGACACTGCACGATCAAGCTCGGCCGGCCGCTCCTCGGAGACCCCTACGCCCCTGTTCGGAACAGCTAGCGTCGGGTCTCTCGAGTCATGGGAAGCGAAGCTCGCGGCGCCGACGATCAAAGTAGTGAACGGCGATGCCCGAGATACGAAGTTGCCGGACAACTTCACTGACCTGATCGTGACGTCGCCTCCGTACTGGAACAAGCGCGACTACGGCCACGTCGACCAAATCGGTCTCGAAGCCACACCGGAGGCGTACGTCTCCTCGATCATGGATTGCCTGGACGAGTGGAAGCGCGTCCTGCGCCCCAGCGGATCGATCTTCCTCAACGTCGGCGACACCTACTACCGCCGGTCCCTCGTCGGCATCCCGTCTCGCATCGAGGCGAAGGCCATCGACGCTGGCTGGGCCGTGCGCAACCGCATCATCTGGGCCAAGGAAGGCGGAATGCCAGATCCCGCCCGCGATCGGCTGGCGAACCGCCACGAGTACATCATTCACCTCACCTACAAGCCCAACTACTACTACGACCTCGTGGGGTATTCGGCCGAGATGGGAAACGGAGCCAACCCCGGCGACGTGTGGACGATCAACCCGGAGCGCAACATGGGCGCTCACCTCGCGCCGTACCCGCAGGAGCTTGTGCGTCGCGCCGTGCTCCTTGGTGCACCGAAGCAGGTCTGTGCGACCTGCGGGACTGCACGTCGCCGGGTGGTCGAGCGCACTCGTGAACTTGACGCGTCCCGACCTCAGGCGAAGCGGGCGATGGAACTCGCAGATGCAGCCGGACTGACGGACGAGCACATCCGGGCGATCCAGGCGACTGGGGTGTCCGATGTGGGGAAGGCGACGAAGTTCCAGACGGGCACCGGCCGCAACACGCTCGAAGTGCAGCGGCTCGCGAGCGAGGCGAAGCAGGTGCTCGGCGGTTACTTCCGCGAGTTCACGTTCTCGAAGAAGAAGACAACCGGGTGGACCGACTGCGGTCACGGCACTCCGGGTCGTGGTGTCGTCCTGGACCCGTTCATGGGAACAGGAACGACGTTGAAGACCGCTGCCGCCATGGGCCGTGACGCCGTGGGCGTGGACCTGGTGCCCCTGATGGATGCGCCCGAGTCCCCCACGTGGGTTGGGCCTACGAGGTAATGCCGAGAATCGCTCCGACCTGACGAGCGAAGTGCTGATCTTCTGCGTCGAGGTCAGCTGCGGCGAGGTCGTATCGGTAGTCGAAGACGGACACTGCTCCGACATCGCCGATGAGGTGAAGTCCGCCGGCATGCTTGTCGGTTTTCGGGTGCACGAGGAGAACGTTGGTCGTCCCGTATCGCGTGGCGTAGGTCACTGCTTGGTTAACCTCGGAGCGCTCGGGCAGCGTGCCCTTCATGAGGGTGTTTTTCAGCTCCGCGACCAGAGGGATGGTTCCGTCGTCTCGCTGAAACACGATGTCGGGCGTGGCGTTGGGTGACGTTTCCGTCTTGACGAGGGCCACATGGTTCACTCCGTCGAGCACACGGGGGATGTCCGGGCTCTGATAGAGCGGGATCTTCCCGTCTTTGTTCCCGTCGAGAATGCTGACAGGCCAGCTGCGATCCGTGGCGACACGGTGGAGCGTGGTGCGGACGTACGCTTCGAAGAGGTCGCCCATATTGAGAAGCATCGAGGGCAGTTTCACGTCACCTGTGCCCTCGTCGAGCGAAATTCCGCGATCGGTCAGGACGGCGACGGCGAGGCGAAGCGGTTCGCGGTAGTAGGTCCGCGACGCGGGAGGTTCGGCAAGCCCAGCCACGACTGGATCCTCTAAGTACCTTTGCTGAGGATCAATCTCGACGTCCGTGAAAGCGCGCAGCAGGCTCGCCAGTAGGCGGACGCGACGCTGGCTGTCTGCTATACCGCGTCGGGGGCCGACGTACCGTCTGTGCAGCTTCGAGAGCGCTGCTTTCAGGCATCGGTTGTAGGCGTTGTCTGTGGTGCGTTCGAACCACGAGAACTCCGCTTTGGTGGTGATCCCGCGGGCAGCGAAGTGGCGGACAGTGTTGGCAATGTCGAGATGGCCATGGGGGCGGGACCCGCTGTCCGTCTTGCGGATGTAGGTCCGATAGAGGCCTCGGTTGCGGATTTCGTCACAGTGGCGGATGAGGGAATCGGCGTAAATGTCGAGCACCCAGTCCGAGACGGTCGAGGCTGTCGTGTAGGTGCGGAGCGCATCGAGGGCGAAGGCTTCGTAGCCGCTGCGTTGCACCATCCGCGTGAGGTTGGACATCGGTGTGCGCGGTGTGATGCGCAGGACGATCTGGTCGTTGATCGGCACGATTCCGACGATCCCGCCGGCTTGCAGTCTGAGTTCAGATCCTTTGAAATCGACCGTGAAGGCATTGAGTTTGGCGACGGATTCATAGATATCGAGCTTGCCGTCGGGTGTCATTATTTCGTCGCGCTGTACCGGGATGAAGCCGTACTCGCGACACTCCCGCATGCGCGGAGCGGCGGAGGTTCCAGGTGTCACGCGGCGTCGTCTGGCCCGGCAGGGTCATCGGCCTGCTGCGGACCGCTTTCGTTCACCTGGACGCCGGCGAAGATGGTTTCCCACCTGGATTCAACCTGACGGCGCGTCTCGGGGTCGAGGCGGAAGGCACGATCCACAGCGAACTGGAGTTGGTACTCCCACACGTCGCGGAGTGCCGCCGGCCCGTCGACGTTGATGAAGTACGCGTGACCGATTGCCGCCGCTGGGTTGTCTCGCGACATCCCGTTGACCAGGTGGAACCATCCCAGAACCTTGCTCCTCAGAGGGTCGGTGACACCTCCGAGATCGAGGATCTCTTCGAGGGCGGCGCGGTCCGGGTCGATCTTGATCTTCGCGAATCGGCGCTCGAACGCGGCATCGACCTCGTCGACACCCCTGTCGATGGGGTTCATGGTGGCGAGGATTTCGAGGTTCTCGGGCACGCGCAACGATTCGCCGGAGGCGAGCGCGACTTCGAGGCCGCGCTTGCTGCGTTCGACGTAGGTGAGCGCTTCACCGAATACCCGAGCTGCATCGGCGCGGCTCAACTCGTCGATGACCAGCACGTAAGTGTGCTCCGGGTCTTTAGTTGCGGCTTCGCAGATTCTCTTGAAGATGCCCGGCTTCCGGTCAAAACCGCCCCCGGGAGCCGGCACGAAGCCTTCCATGAAGTCGTCGTACTGGTAGGACGCGTGGAACTGAACGAACCGCACTCGGGCCTTGTCGCCGGCTAGCGCCTCAGCAATCTGTGAGGCGTAGAAGGTCTTCCCGGTTCCGGGAGGTCCGGTGAAGATGACGCCACCGAAGGTAAGAAGCAGGCGTCGGACGAGAGCGAGCTTCGGGTGATCTGCTGCCATCCGAGGCGCGTCGGGTGCGTTCGACGCGTGCGTCGCCTGGAGCGTCGCGTCGACGCCGATGCCGAGGTCATCAGCTGTGAGGAGGCGCACTCGGGGTACGAGTTGAACGACAGCAGCCATCACTCCACCTGCTCTTCGAGGAGAGGTTCGAACCACTGGAAGTCGGCTGAGGGTGCGGACGAATCGAACAAGCTCTCGAACTCCTCGTCGTCGCCGAACTGGAAACGTCTGCGGAAGGCGGTCACGGCGTCACCTGGTTCAGGAAGGGGATCGCCCATTCCGGGGCCTCCGTTGCCTCGGCGCCAGCCGTCGTCCACTTCGATCGGCAGCGGGAGTCTCGTGATGAATCCCGGTCCGACTCGGCGACGATTCGGGTCTTCGACGGGGTTGAAGGATCGCACCCCAGGGGATTCCGGGGTCGGCTGGTACGAATCGCCTGGCGAGTCCGTTTCGGAGATGCGGAACCCGAAGTTGCGGAACAGGTACACGCTCAGTGGTACCACCGGGGCGCGGTGGCCGTAGAGAAGGGCATCTAGCGCTCGAACGGCATGATCCTCCGGCAGGACGTAGGTGTCCCCATCTACGAGAAAACCTGCGGTCCTACGGATCGAGCTGGGAGCGAAGCTCCCCGCCAAGTTGTCGTTGAACCAGTACACGGACCCGTCACTGTCTCTATTCCAGAGAGGACGGTAGTTCGGCTTTTTTGGCGGTCCGCCGGGAATTTCGAGGAGGGGACGCAGCTCAGACCATTGCGGATCGAACGGCCCGTCGCGCCTCCAGCGACGGTGGACCTGCAAGTAGGCAAGGAAGTGGGGATGGATCTTGCGCTTGCCCAGTGTCGCGATCGCCCATTTGACGGCGTCGACCGTGAGCACGAACGTCGGGCTGCCGGCTGCATCTACCATCGACATCTCACTATGCCAGAGCAGCGAACGGGCTCCCCCGCCTACGTTTCCAATGACGTCGATCAGGAGGATGCCGCAGACGCGTCAGCGGAGTCGGGTGGGGCTCGACCGGTGTGGGTCTGTGACTGTGCAAGAGCCGTGCCAGACGACTAGCCGCAGCTCCTGACCGATTTGGCTACCCACGGAGGCCGAATGATTCGCTACCCGCGGGGGCGACGGGCGGTGCTGTTCGCGTCGAGTTGGCGTTCGACGTCAGTGACGATCGCGCGGGCGCGCTCGGCCTGCGCGCGGAGGGGTGCGACGCGGGCACTGGCGGGCTGGCTGTTGTAGCGGGCGTTCTCCTCCGCGTTGTCGGCCTGGTGGTCCGCTTCGCTGGCGAACTCTCGCAGTGCTTCGGTGACGATGTAGTAGTCGCCATCGTTTGCGAGGTTGAGCAGCACGGGCTCGAACGACGGGCGTGTGGTGTCGGTCATCAGGAGGCCTCGACGTACGCGGCGGCGGCTTCGCGGAGGATCTGGGACTTGCTGACGCCGCGACGCTTGGCGAGCTGGCTGATCTTCTGGTCGAGGGGCTTGGTTGCGCGGACCTTCCACATGGGACCGGCCGCCTCGTCGGCGTCGAGCCGGGGCCGGCCGCGGGCGATCGTCACGGCGTTCTCGAGAGTGTCGGCGCCGGTGGCTGCGAGCAGCGCGTCGCGGGCGGCGTCCGCCGCAGCGGCGCCGTGCAGCGCCGTTCCGGGAACGGGGGCGAGCAGGCCGCGCTCAGCGCGGTCCGCGAGGTCGTTGTAGTCAGTCATGTCCCTCTCCTTCGTTCAGCAGGTGCCGGTACAGGTCACTGAGCGGCATCACGTGGAAGATCGTCAGGGTGCGCGGTGGGCGCATCGCGGCGATCACTTCGATGTAGCGGCCCGTCTGCCCGTGAGGGTGTCCGACGTAGACCGTCGTCACCTCCCCCGGCCGTCCCTCGACCTGCGCGGCACCCTCGGCGTGAGTCATCGCGTAGAGCGCGTCCTCGTGTGAGATGCCGTGCTTGTCGGCGCTGGCTGGCCACTCAACTCCCATGAATAAAGCGTACCACAATAATAGGGCCACAAGGCTTTTCTTGGTCAAGTTCCCACATGCCAAGAATCAGAGCGCTCGTGGAATCACCGGCGCGAGAGAATGCGCGACTGCTAGAAAGGAGACGATCACCCTTACTTACTTGGAGACACACTGATGGCGCAAAAGATCACTCTTGTCGATGACCTGGACGGCTCTCCTATCGAGGGTGACGGTGGAACCGTGACCTTCTCCGTCGATGGCGCGAACTACGAAATCGATTTGTCGGCGGAGAACACCTCGAAGCTGCACTCGGTGTTCGAGAAGTACGTCGACGCCGGCCGTCGCGTGCGCCGCGACGGCAACGCCGGCTCGTCGGCTCCTGCCCGCGCGAAGAGCGATCCGGAGCGCCTGAAGGCGATCCGGGAGTGGGCGGCGAAGAACGGTCACAACGTCTCGGACCGCGGCCGCATCTCCGCCGAGGTCCAGAAGGCCTACGACGACACCCACTAGGGCGGCGTCTACCCTGGCACTCATGGCGAGAGGCGCGACGGTGGCAGTGCACGATTCCGGCAGCAGCGACGGGCGGTCCTGGCTCGCGCGTCTTTTCCGCCGGCCGCCCGCGGAACCGCTGCCGGCGCCCCCCGCTCGCGTTCCGCGGGCGCCGCAGACGCCGGAGCAGATCATCGCGCAGTACACGCGCATGGTGCAGGGATTCGTGGACGATGACCCCACCCAACCGCCGGGCGCGGTGTTCGTGTGCGGCGTGGGTCCAATGACGGTCAACGTCGACGGCGAGGGCCGCGTGGCCCTCACCCCGCGCGCCTCGATGAGCTGACCGTCACCGCACCTTCCATGGACTCTGCAGAACAGTGGAGGCGTGGGGGTCAGTCTCAGTCCTGAGTGAAAGAGTGAGGCATGGCGACTCCCCGCACTCCCTTGGCGCGAGCTGCGCTGATCAGTAACGGCATGGTCTGGTTCGGCCTGTCGCTGATGTTCGCGAGCATCGCCGGTGAACAGACCTACGCCGCGTTCACCGGTGAGTGGTTCAACGTCCTCGGCTGGGTCCTCCTCGTCGTCGTCGCGATCGGCCTGGCCGTCGTCGGCGTGATCGAGAACCGGAACATCCGCGCGGGCAAGAAGCGCCGGCAGCGCCCCTGAGACGTCCCCGGCTTCGTGCAGCCGTTCTGCGCGGGCTGGGGGGTCGAGGGGGCTCTCCCCCGCGTGCGGGCCGGCCCGTTTCGGGTCGGCCCGCACGCGCTCGCTCAGAGCATGTACAGGTGATATCCGACCGCGACGCCCTCGCGGAGCGGGCCGAAGGTGTCGGCGTAGTCCTGCGTCTCGTGACTGTTGCTGATGAGGTCGAGCGCGACGCGCTCCTCGTCGCTCTCGTCGCTCATCTCGTCGGGCTCGTTCTCCCACTCGCGGAGCACGCGGTGTCCGGCGTCGGTGACGCGGAAGAGCGCCCAGAATCCGGCGAACGTGCCGACGCTCTCGCGCTTGAACACGAGAGCCGTGGCGGTGGGCCAGGCGTGCCGGGCGGCGGCGGTGAGGAGCACGCGCACGGCGGCGCGTAGCGCTCGGGCGTCGCCGGTCTCGGCCGCGGCGTTCACGGCGTCTTGCGCGGCGCGCAGCTCGGCGGTGTGTCCCCACACGTCGGCGGCGGCGGGGGTGCTGCTGGTGGTCGTCATGGTGTGGCCTTTCGATGAGTGGAGGATCGCGGGAAGGGGGCGGGGGGCCGACCCGGAGGCCGGTCCCCCGCCGGATCAGGCGTCCTCGTCCTCGGCGTCGGCCTCGTCGCCGTCGAGGATTTCCGCGATGCGGTGCGCGGTCGTCAGCACCCGCGCGGCGGTCCCTCGGATCACGTCCGCGTCGCAGTTGCTCCACCCCGCGATGTAGCCGACGCTGTACGCGCTCGTATCGAACCCCACGAGCCCAGCGACGACGAACGCGACCCCCTCGGCCTCGGTCTCCATCAACCCGCGGTGCTGCGCGTACTCCTCCAGGTCGTCCACGTGACCCAAGAGAATGTGCGCCGTCTCGTGGATCAGGGTCTTGGCGGCCTGCTCCGGCGCGAGGGTGTCGCCGACGACGACGGTGCGGTCCTCGGGGCGGGCATAGCCGCTCGTTCCCTGAGGGAGGGTGCGCCGCTCGACGGTCCAGTCCTCGGCCTCGAGAAACGCGCTCAGCGCCGCGATAACGCCGTGATCCTCGGTGCCAGTCAGCGGCCGGGCGATGTCGCGGGGGTCCTCGGCGCCTTCCATGAGGTCGGTCTGTTCGATCGCGAATACCGACACGAGCGGGTAGTAGGTCTGGACCTTCTGCCCCTTCTCGTCGGCGCTCGTCGTGGCGCCCTCCTCGGGCTCCTCGTCGGCGTCGATCTTCCGCTGAGCGAAGCCAAAGATCTTGATCGCCTTCTCGCCCTTCCGCACCTGACGGCCCTTGCCCTGCCACGCGCGGAACCCGGCGACCGCGGACGCGTCGGGACGCTGCGCGAGGATCAGGAGGAGGTTGCCGAGGCTGTAGCGGTGGAACGAGGACGCGAACGAGAGGAACCGGCGCCAATGGTCGGAGTCGCGCAGCGCCTCGACCTGCTCGGTGATGCTCTCGTGCAGCGCGGCGGCCTGCTCGCGGCGCTCCTCCGGGGTAGTCCGCGGGGTGCGCTTCTTGGTGGCGGTCTTGCGGGTGGTGGTCGTGCGGGTCATGGCGGTTCTCCCTGTGCGAGGATCAACGCGACGGGTCCCGTGGTTCTAAGCCAACTACGGGGCTTTCGTCTTGTCTGATCGTTTTTTTGTGCCTCTCCGGCGGGAAGAACCGCTTGAGTGGAGGCGGCGGAGTGACGCCTGTTCCGAACGAAATAAGGGAGCTTGCGACCGCGTTCGGAACAGGTGGCACGGAGCCGCCGGAGCGAAATAGGTTTGTACCGCGGAGAGGAACAAAAAACCGCGGGGCAGCGCCGCGCAGCGGCTCCCAGTCGCCGCAGGCGATGCGCGCAAAGCGCGCCCCGCCCCGCGGGCGGAGAACCGGGGAGGGTGAGGGGTCGGCCCCTCACGGGACGGCAACGCCGGCCCTCCCCCACAGAATCCGCGCCCGAGCCAGCAGATACAGGTACCTGTAGAGCTGTAGAGCCGCTGTCGATACCGAACGGGACGATGGAGACATGTGGGAGCTGGCACACCGGACGCGCGCGGAATCGGCATCGACGGTGGTGCACAGCAACGCGGCGACCAGCGCTGACGCATTGCAAAAGTGCGCGCGGCGATCCTGGAAGGTCACGTCATTTTGTACGTGCTCAGGGTCGAGGCCAGCTCGAAGTAGGGGCTTCTCTCGTCTACTCGGCCGCGGGGGCGGCGCTGCGGCGCGGGGTGCGCTGCGCGGCCGTCGTGACGACGGCCGTCGCGCGGGTGAGGCTCGGGCCGATGGCATCGGCTTCGATGACGCGGCCGTAACGCTTCTTCTCGCCCTCACCCCAGGAGACGGTGTGCTCGTAGCCGACGACGATCACGGCGTCGCCCTTGTGGAGGGAGGCGAGCACGTGCTCGCCGAGCTCGAACTTCGCTTCCACGAAGTGCGTCGTCGGCGCCTCATGCGCGGTCCACTCTCCGCCGCGGAACTCGCCGGTGTTCTCGATCACGCGCAGCTTCACGATCTGCACGCGGCCCGCCTGCACGGCCTCGGGGTCGGTGGCGAGGTTCCCGGTGATCGTCCTGGTGCTCATTTGGCGTCTCCTGCTCGTGCGGTTCGTGGGTCGTCCCGTCGACGTCGACGGGGAGGCGTTCGGGGTGTCCTGCTCTGGTGCTTCCGTCTCGATACCCCAGGACGCTAGTGCGGCGGCTCGGGTGACCGTGTCGGGCGGCTCGGACAGCGCCCTGCGCTGTTCGAGCTCGGCGCGCGTCACGGCATAGGCCGGGAGACGCCGCTCGTCGCCGTACGCGATCCGGTAGTACCGATCGGCCTCGTTCTCCAACCAGTCGACCTCGCCCTGCCGATCGGCCTGTCCGGCGAGGTACCCGGCCCGGTAGTCGTCGCTCGAGGCGTCCGGGCCGGTCACGCTGCGTGCTTCTCGATGAGGTCGGGGCGGAAGCCCGACCAGTGGTCCTCGTCGCTCGCGACGACCACCGGGGCGGCGGAGTAGCCCAGCTCCTCCGTGATGTATGCGAGAGCGGCGGGATTGGTTGTGATATCAACGGTGGTGTATTCGATGCCCTTCTTCTCGAGCACCCGATAAGTCATGGTGCACTGAACGCACGAGGGCTTGGAATAGACGGTCAAAGCCATGACGACTCCTCCTGATAGAACTCCATGTGCGCTTCGAGTTCTTCGACGTTTTTCTCGTCGTAGTGTGCGTCGATCCACCATCCTGCCGCATCGCGCTCCCCCGCCTTGGTGAGCATCTGTGCGATCACGTTGACCTTCTCGCAGGAGAGCGTGGGCGAGACGGTCGTCGCCACGGAGATGTTCGCGAGGGCCGCCGTGTAGGAAGCGCCTGCGGCGAGGAACGCCGTCACCGCCTCGTCGTAGTCCGCCTCGGCGGCGAGGTAGTTCGTCACGGCGTCGGCCTTCTGCTGCTCGGTCATCGGTCCGATCCTCCCGGGGTGTGGTGAGCGTCGCCCTCGTCGTCGTCGTCGGTGGCGTGCTCCGCAATCCACAGGTCCGCGGCCTCTCCCCTGCCTGCGGCTCGCAGGAGTCCGGCGAGGGCGTCGACCTCACCACAGTTCAGCCGCGCTGCGACATCCCCGGCAAGGTCCCAACTCGCAAATGTGTCCAGGAACGCCGCCAGAGTCTCCTCAACGCTCGGCGCCGGTGCGGCGGGCTCCGCTCCCCCAGCTTCAACAGCGGGCGTGAGAAGGGCGATCAGCGCTTGCGCGAACGGGGACCCGTCCTGCTCGATCGCCAGCGCTCCGGGCGCGGCCGTCCCGGGCAGGCAGAGCGTGTTGCGGGCGTCCTGGAGGATTTCGGCGTCGGTGGCGGTGTCGTAGTGCGCGCTGGCCGCGCGCTGCGTGGTGCAGATGAGCGCGAGCTGCTCAGGGGTGGCCTGGCCTGTGGGCGTGTTCGACATGATTCCCGCTTCTCCGGAACGACACCGGGCCTCTCACCTAATGGTGGCCTGGCTTATCCCTTGTCTGATCGTTTTTTTGTGCCTCTCCGGCGGGAAGAACCGTTTGAGCGGAGGCGGCGCAGTGACGCGCATTCCGGGCGGAATAAGGGAGCATCGCGACCGCGTTCGGAATGCGTGGCACGGAGCCGCCGGAGCGAAATAGGTTTGTACCGCGGAGAGGAACAAAAAACCGTGGGACAGTGCCGCGCAGCGGCTCCTTGTCGCCGCAGGCGATGTGCGCCAAGCGCACCCCCGCTTGGGCGGGAAGACTGGGGAGCGCGAGGGGATGCCCCTCGCGGCCGGCCCAGAGTCGGCCATTTCCGCCTCATTCGACGGGCTTTCTCGGTTGTTCGGGCCGTAGGTCAGTTGCGGCGGAGGTCGTCGTTGTCGGCGAGAAGCGTGGCTGTCTGCAGGAGCAGAGCGGCCAACCTTGCGTCGACGTCGTCGTAGGCGTTTGCGACGTCCTGCAGGGTTCGTCGAGTGGACGGTTCGAGCCGCGCGCGCGGGTGGTTATCGACCGGTGCTTGTCCGGTTCGTTGCCGGTCCGCAGTGATGGCCGACATCGCGCGGGTGGTGAGTGGTCCGTGCGGGTTGAGCCATCCGTGTTGATCGATCGCCGGGAGCAGGACCGGTGCGACTCGCCAGTCGTCGGCCACGTCGGTGTCGCAGTCGTGCGTATCGGTGAAGAGGGTCGGGTCGAGGATTTCGCGGACGGTGTACCGGAACCCCAGCGCTGCTGGCCCGAGGACGCGCAGCCAGCGGGTGACTACGCACCGCCAACACGACACGGCCTCCGCCGACTTCTGGACAGGGACGCCTGCGACTGTGATGTCAGCGCCGGTGACGATGTCCGCCTCGGTGATCGTTCGCGCATGCCCTCGGGTGAGGTGGAGCTGATCGAGCAGGAGCAGCAGGAACGCGTCGCGGCGGCCGACTAGGCCTACCGGGTAGCGGGTCAGAGGCAGGGCTGCGACTGCTTCGGCCGGGGTGATCCATCTTGCGCCGGCGCGGATCGGTCGTGCGAGTTCCGTAGGCGGGACAGGGAATGCTGCGTGGAGGAGCTCGTGGGCGGCGCGAAGGGCGCGCACTCGCCCGACGGCCGTGGACGGGGCCGCGGGAACCGCGGCGAAGAACCGCCCCAACTGAACGATCGACGCCGGCGCGGGACTCGCACCGACTGCGTCGCACCAGTCCGTGTACAGCTGCCAATGCGCCCGACTGGACACCGGCAACTGCTCGAGGACGTGGTCGGGGGTCATAGTCCGAGGTCGTTGACAGCGTTCCCGGTGAGCGGATCACGCTCGCGCGCGTAAATCTCCACTGTCGCCGGGGATCGGTGTCCGGTCTGCCGCATCACAGCATGCGTACTCGCCCCGTGCCGGAGCGCTTCGGTGACGAATCCGGCGCGGAGGGAGTGGGCGCTGTACTGCTCAGGGTCCAGGCCGACCGCGGTCACGCGGCGTTTGACGATGAGGTTTACCGACTGCGCCGACAACGCATTTACGGTCGGCAGACCGGTCTTGTGCATCCGCCGCAGCAACGGCGCCTCCCCCTCCAGAGTAGGGATGCTGGTTCGGCACACGTGCACTGCGGGGTCGTCGGTACACAGCACCCGCATCACCGCGCTGCGCCCCGTCGCGCCCGCGGCGAGAATCCGCAGCCACCGCACCCACGCGCACGCCGCGCATGTGAGTGGTTCCCGGCCGTAAGGAATCGCTTTGACGAGGCCTTTCCCGGTCTGGTCGGTCTTGGAGCGGCGGATCCGCAGATGCAGCCCGTCCTCCTTGTGTCGGGTGACGTCGGAGATGCGCAGGTCGATGAGTTCAGTGCGGCGAAACGCGCCAGCCCAGCCGAGCAAGATCACCATGCGGTCTCGAACCCCGGTCGCTCCCGCAGGCCATGTCGTGACGTCGATGCGGTCCAGGACCGCCTGCACGTCCGTGAGAAGCAGGGGGTCCGCTCGACGCGGGGGTCGCAGCCGCTCCCGACGGATGCCCTGCAGAGTACGAGCTACCAGGGCGCTGTGGCCGGGAAGTGGGAGGTTCTGTTCCGCGTGCGCAGCGTTGATTGCGGACAACCAGCGGGCCATGGAGGCCGGGGCATACCGCCACTTCCCTGCGGTCGTGAGGATCCCGGCTCGGTCGGCGAGGTACTCCGCGACCGTCTCCGGTGATGCTGGCAGGTGCGGACGGCCGTTCGCGGCGCACCAGGACACGAACGCCCGCAGGTCCGACTCGTACGCCCGCCGCGTGTTCCCCGCGATCGACGCATCACTCAGCTCCGACACCGCCGCCGACACCGGCACCACGGCTCCAGCCGGCACCTGCTCCGGTACTGAAGTCGCTACCGGTTCTTCGAGCATTTTCTGCGGAAGCGTCATGACCGGGGCACCCCCCACACCAGGCACGCCCGACAGTTCACATCTCGACGATCCGGCCCGCTGACCGGATCAGGGCAGGAACCGGTATCGGTATGCGGGAGGCGGCCGTCCGCGATCTGCTCGAGGACACGCACCCGCTCCAGCAACTCCGGCACACTCGAACGCAGAACCCTCGTCGCCTGCAAAAGGACACGCCAATTCGGTTCACCGTCCCCGTCAAACCATTCAGCAGACCGGACCTCGTCTATCTCGGCCGCAAGCGCGTCGACGTCCGGCGGAAAGGCCAGGATGCCCTCGAACGGGCCCTCCAACTGATCCGACACCGACACGACACACCTCTCCCGAACCAACGCTCGCAAACACGGAACAGTTCGCCAACTTCCCTACTAGCGATTACACCATCCGCAGGCACCAACGCCGAGTAAGCGCGCACCCGTGTCGGTCGCGCTTTTCCGCACCTAGCATTCCCAGGCGTAAAGGGCAAAGCGCGGCATGCTGTGGAATACGTCAATAGACGTGCGTTACAGTCGTGACGCTATTTCTTGAACTTGTAGGAGGTTCCCATGGCTCAGAAAGTCACTCTGGTCGACGACATCGACGGCACCCCCCTCGACAGCGACGGAGGCACCATTCGCTTCGGCATCGACGGCGCCAACTACGAGATCGACCTCTCCGCGAAAAACACCCAGAAGCTGCACGACGCTTTAGAAGACTTCGTCACCAACGCCCGCCGAGTTCGCGGCAACGGCGGGACCGCTACTTCGTCGACCGCGAAGAAGGGCGACCCGCAGCGCCTGAAGGCCATCCGCGAATGGGCCAACGCCAACGGACACACCGTGTCCAGCCGCGGACGCATCCCCACCGAAATCCAGGACGCCTACGACGCCGCGAACTGACGACAGCCGCTTAGCGCCGGATTCGGGCACACCACGAGGGGTGCTGGTGCGTGGAGGATGCCACGTGCGAGGGTGAGCGCCTACGCGGCTTCCTCGTCATAGAGGTCGAGTGCTCCGGTGTCTGTGAGGTCGTGGTCGCATCCGCGGGCGGCGTGGGCGATCACGAGCGCGAACGCGACCTCGAGCGCGTCGCAGTCCCGCAGCAGCATCCGAGCTTGTCCAGGCGCACACCACGTTTCCGTGCGGTAGACGCCAGGGCTCCCGTCCTCCACCCAGAACGTGATTCGAGCGAGGACCGGGCTGAGTCGCCGCCTGCGAGCGACCCACCGATTCGAGTGCGTTCGTTCCAGAATCACCCGCACCACCACCCTCAGTCCCCTACCGTCTGGACTCATCGTCACAGGCGCAGGTTTCGACGGTCTTACGGGCGGCTGACGATCATCTGCGGGTGGCTAGCGAATGGGCCTCCTGAACTGGCCCAACACCTTTGACCGCGTTGAGGCAGTGACTGGGTGAGGATCGGATCACCTGCTCGCGCCGTGGTCACACGCCCCAGTTTGCCTCGGGCCACACAGCGTGACCGCCTCAGTTGCCAGTGATGACACGACGACCTCGAAGAGTCATAGCTACTTCGCGGCGGCCTTGAGCTTGGTGCCGGCCGAGACCTTGACCGAGTGGCCGGCCGCGATCTGGATGGTCTCGCCGGTCTGGGGGTTGCGGCCGGTGCGCGCGGCGCGGGAGGTGCGCTCGATGGCGATCCAACCGGGGATGGTGACCTTCACGTCGTTGGAGACGGAGTCGGCGAGGGTGGAGAAGAGCGAATCGAGGACGCCGTTGACGGCGGCCTGGCTCTGGCCGGAGTCCGCGGCGATCTTCGCGACGAGCTCGGTGCGGTTGAGCGACTTGTCAGCCATTGGAGTGTCCTCCCAGGACGTTCGCGCTGTTGAGAACAGCTAGTGGTTGTGGATCGTCCTCGGCCGGGGACGGACTCCCTCAACCGGTCGGACCGTCCGTAACCTACCCCTCGGGCCAGACCCCCGGCACCTCGCGCTGGGTGAGGCCCAAGGCCTAGCGTGAAGACGCACTGTCGAGCTTCCCCCCTCGCTCCGGTGCAATGCTCCCGGCCGGGCCGCCGCCCGGCCGGGAGTACTCCTCCGCACACAGAAGCCCTCCTGGCACACGCTGCAGCTCAGAATGGACCTCCCAGGCCCTTCTTCGCCCTCAGAATTGACAGAATGCACTTCGCGCCCTAGTAGCGGTAAGCGCAATTATCATTGCGTCGAGTTCCTAGGCATGAAGCGAGAGCAACCACTGGGTGCCTGTGTCAGGAGCCTCGTCGACCGTCTCGGGCTCGAGCGCCCCAGTACTCGCGAACCGCAATCTCGATCACCGACCGTTGCGTCAGTCCCTGCTCGTCTGAAGTTGCGTCGATGAGCTCAGAAATGTCCTGAGAGATTCGGGTAGAGAACGGAACGGTCAGCTCCCTCCCCCGTGGCCTACCTCGTCGAGACGGCGTAGGGGCGGGCGGCTCGAAGGACGGAGATGCCACCACCGGAGGTCGATCCAGGTTCCGCACATCGCTTGTAGACGCGGCGGCATTCGAGGCACCAGGAGCGGGCTTGGTCTGGTAGTCGACAGGATCGATCGATTCGTCAGGCGCTGGCGTCGGACGACGGCGCTGCAGTGACGCCGGCCGATCCTCGATCTCGCTCATCGGATCACCTTTTCCACGATTTCTGTGTACGCAGCAAGGACAGGGGCTCCCTTTCGATAGTTGCCGTACCATTCCCCAACCAATCGCACTTCTGGGACGATCGCGCGGTCCGGAACGAGCGGAGTGAGCAAGAGGCCTGTAGCCCGTAGCTCTTCGATGCTCGCTACTGCAGGTCGGCTCATGATCGTTTCTTTTACACCACCTACTACGATCCCGGCCTCGGTGATCGAAGCGGGAGCGCCGAGACGACGACGGTTGATGCGAAACTGCTCAATCGTTCTGCGAGCCCCCTCTACCCCGTCGACGCCGTCTCCGCTAGGTGTCGCCGCGTAGACGACCGTATCTGCCGCGTTCAGCGCCGCAAGCGTTAGGGGTCCGCCTTGCCGATTAGGACAGTCGATGACGACAAGGTCCGCGTCTAGGCCCAGGAGGGATACTTTCAACCTGATTTCAGCGTGATCGGCTCGGTCAGCTTCGCGATTAGAAACCGATCGGGCGGAAGGAATCACGCGCAAGTTATCGTTCCACGAGCTGCGGACAGCCAGGTCTTGAGCCCAACCCTCTGGATCAGAGTCTCCGAGGATTGCCCCCACGTGCAGGCCCTCCCCCGCCGGCGCAACATTGAGCCACTTCGTCGTCGCTGCGCGTGGATCGAGGTCGATGAGCAGAACCCGTTTCCCCTTCGTCGCGGCAACCATCGCCAGGGACACGGCCGTCGTGGTTTTGCTGACCCCGCCTGATTCGCTGTACACCATGACTACCTGCATGCAGTCCATCATACACGCATGTCGACCTTACGTACTTACATCCTGCGGTATTTCCTGCATGCATGAAATTACGCATGAATGACGTCAGGCTGTCTGGGCGACATGCATGTACGCACGGTGCGTCGGGAAGTGACCACTGCTAACGAGCGAACGCTGTCGCCAGCTCTGCCCAATGGGTGGTGGCGCGGGCGGATAAGGCGCCGCGTTTCATCGTCCACACCGGTCCCTTGCGGATTCCAGCGAGTCCGAGGCCGATCGCGGAGCGGCCGTGTCGCTTCGTCACGGCGTCGATCGTGGCGCCGAGGCCCTTGGTGTCGAACGCTGTGTCGAAGACGTCGAGGAACGCGTGGGAGCCCTTGGGGGAGAGGTTGGTGAGGATGACGCCAGCCCTGACGTAGCGGGCCCCGTCGCGCAACCGGGGCTGCAGCGTGCCGATCGCGGCCCTGACGATTGCCACCGGGTCGTCGGTGGGGATCGGGAAGCCGGCGAGGCCGCCGGCGGACTCGTACGGCGCATCCGCGAAGGGCGACGTCGAGGCGAACACGCTCATCGTCTTTGTCACCGACTCCTGCGCTCGGAGGCGGTGGGCGGCGCGTTGCGCGTAGACGGAGAGCACCTGCTCCATGTCCGCGATCGTCGTTACAGGAGTGGCGAACGAGCGGGAGAAGATCAGCTGGTCACGGACCGTGCGGGCGGCCTCGAGGGGTATGCAGTCGATGCCGCGCAGCTCGTAGACGGAGCGCTGCAGGACGACGGAGAACTTCTTCCGAATGAGCGCGGGGTCGGCGTCGCGGAGGTCGCGGATTGTGTGGATGGACAGCTCCGCGAGGCGCTTCCCCGTGCGGCTGGCGACGCCCCACAGCTCGGTCACGTGCTGCGAGGCCATGAGGGCGTCGAGCTGCGCGGGTGTGTACCAGTCGGTGTCGCAGACGCCGCCAAGACGCGGGTGCTTTTTCGCGCCGCCCTTGTTGACGAACTTCGCGAGTGTCTTGCTCCGTCCGAAGCCGACGCAGACGGGCAGGCCGACGTTCTTGGCGACGGCCGCGCGCATCGCTCGGCCAATTTTGGCCCGCTCCGCCACGTCGCCGTCGACGCCGAGGAAGCTCTCGTCAATCGAATACACCTCCTGCCAGGCGGAGTAGCGGCCTAGCAGCTCCATCACGCGGGCGGACAGCTCGCCGTACAGCTCATAGTTGCTGGATCGGGCGATCACCTCCGGCAGACGGCCGGCTCGGATGAGGGGTTCGATCTTGAACCAGGGCGTGCCGTTCTCGATGCCAAGCTGCTTCACTTCGTCCGAGCGGGCGACTACGCAGCCGTCGTTGTTCGAGAGGACGACGACGGGCCGGCCCGCGAGCTTGGGGGCGAACAGTCGCTCGCAGGAGACGTAGAAGGAGTTGACGTCGACCAGGCCGATGCGCTGCTCAGAGCGCACGGTGGAGGTGGTGCAGACAGACGGTGACGACGCCCCAGATCTGGAGGTCGCTGAGCTCGGGGACGAGGATCGGCGGGTACTCGGGGTTCTCGGCGCGCAAGATCACGCCGCCGGGGGAGAGCTCGAGGCGCTTAACGGTGAGCTCGCCGTCGAGGATCGCGACGACGACACTGCCGTGCTTGGGAGAGAGAGAGCGGTCGACCACGAGTTCGTCACCGTCGCTGATGCCGGCGCCGACCATGCTCTCGCCGGAGACGCGGACGATGAACGTGGAGGTCCTGTCGCGGATCAGGTGGTCGTTGAGGTCGAGGGACCCGTCGAAATAGTCCTGCGCGGGGGAGGGGAAGCCCGCAGCGACCGCGTCTCCGGCGACGAGGAACGCGATCGTCACCGCGTCGTGCGCGGGAGTAGCGATCCGTTCCACGATCGTCACACTCATCTCGCTACCTCCTGACGTATTCGAACATGTGTTCGATGATGGTCGAGTGTAGGTCGGAGGGTCCGACAACGCTCGTGCACCCAGTCATCCGGCCCTGCGGTGGAACCGTCTCGGGCGCGTCGAGCTCGGCGGGGATCCGCGTCGAGGCCGAGGGTTAGGCAGCTGTCGACGACCACCAGAGCGATCCGGGGGCGAGCATGCCGGTTCGTCCCCAGTGCAGCGCTTCGCGGTGATCGCCGCGGCCGGCCGCGTCGCGGGGGTAGAGCGGCCAGACGCGCTCGCCAGCGGTGGCGGTCTCGAACAGTGGCCGGCTCGTGACGTGTCGACGTCGGGGGCGTTCTCTGGGGGAGGAGGAGCGGTGGGTGAGTTCGGCTTGCCACCACGCCCAGACTTCGCGCTCGACGTCGTAGCGGTGAGCTCGATCCATCAGAGTTCCGTCGACGCCGAGTGCGCGAGCTGCGGCGGTGCGGCGGTCGCGCTTCGCCTGGGTCCACCCGTTGGTGTGCTTGACGATGAGCCGGTGTGTGCGGAGGCGGGAGAGGGCGGTGGCGGCGGTGCGGGCAGTGACTCCCAGCAGCGTGGCGGCGGCGTCGACCGCAAGGGTCCCTTCGCGGCGCAGCAGCGCGTAGGCCTTCCCTGCCAGATGCCCCAGTCCCGCGCGGGTAAAGAGGTCATGGCGGGTGTCGGTCAGGTCGGCTTCGAGCATGGTGAGGAGCATGGTTCGTTCGGTGAAGAGCAGCCCGGGGGGGCGGGGGTTATTAGTGGTTGTGACCGGACCTTGCGGGGAAGCTGTGGAAAAGTGCTCGGACAGTCGCCATTCGCTGGCGTTAGAGCCGTCCGCGTGGACGACGAGCTGCACGTAGCCGTCCTCGCGCAGCGTCCGCAGGGCGCTGGCTGCCGTGGTGCGGCCCAGGCCGGCGAGGAGGGCTAGGTCGCGAATGGAGGCGGCGACGGTGCGCTTGCCTGTGTGCAGGGTGAGATAGGCCAAGGCGGTGAGGATCGTCTTCTCGGACGTCGCCCGCTCGCTCCGGCCCCACCGGCCCGGGCTTACCCGGAACCGGTCCAGGAGGGCGCTGACGGAGGCGGCGATGCTGTCCAGCTCCGCCAGGTCGGCGGGTTCGCGCTCGGGCGGGAGAACGGCGTGCAGCGCCGCGTACTGGCGGGCCTTCTCCCACTGCCGTGCCAGGCGCTCAGCGGCCTCGTCGCGTGACCGCGGGCGGCGGTGGCCACGGCCGGTGTTCTTTGTCCGGTAGTGCTCCATCCCGGGCGCGGTCCGCGCGGCGTGCTCGACGTCGGTGAAGGTCCAGCCGGCGTGCGCGGCCGAGAGCAGGCACATGAATGCCGTCCACGACGGATTCGCGCCGCCGCCGGCCGTGGCCATGTGCGCAGCACCGGCCGCGCTCAGCGACCGGTGCGTGTGGTGCGCGGTGGCGGTGGGAAATGGGGGAGTGGCGTCGACGCGCCGCGGCGGCCGGGAGGCTTCGAGCGCGTCCGTCACGGCCTCGATGGCGGCCTCGGTGACGGTCGTGTCTAGCAGCTCCTCTGCGCGGCCGCGGAGGACGCTCGAGAAGCTGCCGTCACGGTGCGGGGACAGCGGCGGACGAGCGGCGCCAGTGCGCGGGTTGCGGAGCATCCCGTGATCCAGCGTGCGGAAGTTCGCTCGAGCGGCGATCGCCAATCGAGCCACCAGCTCGGCCGGGGCGCCTTCCGCGAGAGCGACCCACAGGTGCCGGCCGCCGGTCCCGGAGGACTGGCAGACAACGTGAGCGACCTGGTGCGCGTCGAGGACGGTGGAGAGGGCGTCGCAGTCGTCTGCGGCCTGCTCCATGAGGTCGGCGTCGACGCCGTGGGAGTCCTTGCCGTCGAAGTCGAAGCACAGCAGCCGGAACACTCCGGCGTCGTCGGCGAGGTAGATCGCCCACGGGGCCGCCGGAGCGACGGGAGAGACAGGGAAAGAAGCCGGATAGGCATTTTCGTCCAAGCGCCCGTAAGCATCCGGACGCATCGTGCGCACGGCAGCACGAGGGCTCAGCCGACGCGTCAACGCCCACGGAGCCAAAAAGGAGTCAACTTCGGCGTTTTGGGCGTGCGAAGACACAGCAATGTGGCTTACGATGAGGTCACTTCTCCTCCCTCGGGTGGGGACGTTGAAGGCCCGGCCTAGGAAACCGGAACTTCGGGAAACTGCTTCACACCTGTTGGCCTGGTAACCGTGTGGTGTGAAGCAAGAGCTTCTAGGCCCGTCGCGTGAGCGGCGGGCCTAATGCGTTAAGCGGCGTTGATCGGCAACTCCGATCGGAGGTCCTGGGCGCGGGGGAGACGGCCGTCTTTGGACATCAGGTGAGTGAAGTGCGTCTCAATGTAGAGCGACACACTCATGCCGCTGGCAGCAGCAGCATCGGTCACGGCATCCCGCACGGTGGGGAGTACTCGCGTGTTCAGCTGCACAACAGCAGTGCCTTCCGGCCGGCGCTTCAGTCCCATAAGGGTCATCATGGGTCCACGTGCTAGCACGTAGGCGCGGGCGGGGCGGCGTGTTGAGACTTCGGTGAGCGAATCGACCATCTGCTTGTCTCCCCTCGATCTAGCGGCTATCACCGCAACGACCACATTTTACGTGGTCACGACCCTACCGCGTCAGTGAGGGCGGGATGCGAGCCCTCTGCCGCAGCGTCGATCCGTGCTCGGAGCCAGGAGGCGACGGTCGATGTGAAGCGCTCGGCGTCGACGTTGTACTCCCAGGCGTGATCGGCTCCTGCCGACTCCCAGAGCGTCGCGGTGTTGGGGTGCTGGGCGACGAAGGCGAGGGAGCTGTCGAACGGGATCTTTCGGTCGCCGGATGAATGGACGACCAAGCTCGGCACCGTCACTCGGGAGCGCGCGGTCCAGTCAAGCTGGTCGAGGTCGACCGGGCCCGCCAGTCCGACGATCGAGGTCAGCGGCCAGTGCGTGAGAGCAACTTCTGCGAGCGTTGCGCACAGGCGGGGGAAGGGCAGGCCCATCTTTCCGGCGACGTTCGCCATGGTGCGGCGCCACTCGGTCGCGGGGGACACCAGCACGAGGCCCCGGATGAGATGGCGCAGCGCGGAGCGCTCGGCGGCGAGGAGGACGATGCTCGCGCCCATCGACCATCCGGCGAGGACGATCGATGTCGCGCCGTGCTCGGCGGCGAAGCGCATCGCAGCGTCGATGTCGTTCCACTCGTCCAGTCCGAGCGTGGACGCTGGGCGTAGGCCGTTCGGTCCTTCACCGTCTCCGCGGTAGGAGCACACGAGGCTCGTGCAGCCGGCCTCCGACGCGGCAGGCACGGTGCGGAGCGCGTTGACCCGGTTCGCACGGATTCCGTGCACGTGAATGACCCAGGTATCGGCGTTGGTCGTTCCGGGGAAGAGCCAGGCCGGCGCTGCTCCTAGATCGGTGTCGATCGCGATGGTCTCGACGTCGGCTGACACTGCGGTCGGGCCGTCGAACGAGTCACCTTCCCAGATCGCACGATCGCCGGGAGCGGGCAGTGTGCCGCGGACGGCGAGCAGATGACGGGTGACCTGCTTGGCGTCACTGCGGGCGGCATCGACCTCTCCGACGATGGCGTGGCCGTCAGTCCACCAGAGCCCCATCACGCCGCGATGAGCCGTCAGTAGGTCTCGAGGCAGGACAACGGTGTCACGGTTCGCGGCGATGACTTTGACCGTCTTGGGCTTCGACGGAGAGACGACTCGTTTCGCGAATGCAATACCTAATCCGACGCCTAGGGTCGAGACGGCAGCGGCTCCGATTGCAGTCCCAATAAGTGCTTGTTTCATCGAGCAATCTCCATAGTCGATCCCAAATGTGACTCTAGCCAAATCTCAGCAGTGGCCAGGTCTTCTTCCTCTTTCGCGGAAAGTTCTATTGCGCTATCGTTCTGCGCATCCCGGAGTGTGACGACATGCTCGAAAAGCCGGGTAGCGATATCAACTTCGGCTAACTCGTCTTCCGGCAACTGGTAGATGGTGCCGTGTAGACGCTCGATCGGGCCACGGAGGCTGGCCGACATGCGCTCGGCGACCCTAACCCACTTCCTGCGCTTCACGGAGAAGTAGACGATGCCGAACATGACGAAGAGGATGCCGGGATAGAACAGATAGTTGAAAGTGGCGTGGAGCACGGCGGATAGTTCCGCCGCTCCGTAGTAATCGAAGATCAGGGAGGCGATTTCATCTACCGCGCCGGCTGCGATGAGCGCAGCAGCGACGACGAAGAAACGGTGACCGATAGCCGAGTCCTGTGCGGACAGCCGTAGGAGATCCACGGCGATGACGAGAACGGCGCTGAGGTAGAGCCCCGCGCAGAGGATGGCAGGAAGCTGGTCGATGTGGTCGTGGATGATCTCTGGCGAGGTCTCCGCTCGGTCGGTGATGAGGAAGAACGAGACCGTGGAGGCCGCCATCAGAACGGCGACGGTGGCGGCGAGCCCGATCCGCCTCTCCCGCTGGTGACCGGTTGCCAGCAGACAGGCTTTGCGGGTGTACCAGAGCGCGATGACGGCGAGGACGTTTTGGACGGCGTAGACGATGTTGGAGCCACCAAGGATCCGATCAATGGTTTCGACAGGGACGACGAGCCCCAGGGTGGAGAGCGCGACGATGCCGACCCCCGATGCGATCCACGCGTAGGGCGCCTCCGTGAAGCCGGATCGTTTCTTTCGCCAGAACCGGAACGGCTGAGGGGTCCTCCACAGAAAGATGGCTACGAGACCGAGGAATGCGAGTGTCTGAGGCAAGGTGCGACGGGCTAACCAAACGCCTTGTCAGCCAGGTGCGAGGCGGTGAGGAGATGCCGGACGATGAGCACGCCCGTCTGCTCCGCCTCGACCTCGGCACGAACGAGGTCCGGGTCGGGTGCGTGACGGTTGAGCCGGCTGGCGGACACCCGTCCTCGAACCACTGCTCCCTGCTGAGTGAGGCTGCTGAACGCTGCCTGCTCCTGCGGGGTCAGCGCTGCTGAGGTCAGGTGGCACCCCACGTGGCCGTGCAGCATGTGCCCGAGCTCGTGCCCGATGCCTCTGACGCGGAAGACGGGCCGGTCTTTGGCTCGCACGAGGACGGCGGCGAAGTCGGGCCAGTCGATCCACACGGCGCTGAGCGACTGATACGTGGGGTCGTCTGTCACTGAGATATCGATCGGCTTGCCGTGAACCTGACGGGTCATCGCCACGACATCATCGAGAGTTGCACATTTCTGCAGCCCAGCGTCATCAAGAATCTGTGCGGCACGACGCCGAATATCAGTTACGTCTACGGTGTTACTTCGCATCAGGTCCTCGACGTTCATGGTGCAGCGTGCGAATGGTTTTCGTCAGAGCCCGCAACTCTGCGGGGCTAATTTCATCGAATGCGCGGGCCGCGATGCTTGTAACACCCGTCTCCTCGACTGCTCGCGCGAAGTCCTTCTGGGCTTCGATCGTCTCGGCAAGGTCTTTATCACCAGTCTGATACAGGTATCGGGCATCGACATCGAAGACGGCAGCCAGAGCGGTGAGAACGTCGAAGTACTCGCGTCCGTCACCACTCCCGCTCGACAGTCGCTGCCAATCCTGCGCGTCGAAAGGCGCATGAGGGCCGGCCATCTCCATCACAGCGTCTACGGGAAGGCCGTTGGACAGGAAAGTCAGTCGACGGGCCAGCTCGGCCTTATCGACGGTAGCGATGCGCCGCTGCGCCTTCTGCTCGGTGACGAGCGTGCTCGCCGCGAGGGTGACGAACTCGGCCACCGTCATGCTGAGCGCGGTGGCGATCTGCTCGATGTCGTCAGCATCGAAAGGTGCATCGGCGCGCATCCGCACGTAGTAGTAGTTCGGTGAAAACTTCGACGTCTCGATCAGCTCAGCAGTCGTCATCCCGCTACGGGGGAGGAGCTGCCGGATTGCTTCCACGATCTGCAACGAGAAGTACGACGGCCCGACCTGCGCTCTACTACCCATCCAGGTAGGCTAGCACCTGCTCTTCTGAGCATGAATGTCCGCTCCAAGTGACCTGGAGACCCCCTGCACGGGTAGCAGGGAGCTACTTGAAGAGGTAGTGTGTCTCTATGAGTACGGGGAACAACTCAGGGGATCAGGCAGTCGGCGTCATCGAGCCGGGTGTGGGGGACACGCGCAGGACGGTGGCCGTTTTCAACGAGCGCCGCTGGCTGGTCATCCGCGCACTGGTCGCTCATGGCCCTGCGACCTGCGATGAGCTTGCCGAGCTGACGGCGCTTCCGCCGACATCGATCCGGCCGCCGTTGCGGGTGTTCAAGGAACTGGGTCTGGTGGACATTCACGAGAACTCGGGGCGCGCGCGCACCTACGAGGTCAATCGTGCCGAGCTGCACGCGACCTGGACTGCCGCGTGCGCTGATCTTCTCCCTGAGGAGCTGTGCGCCTAGAGGCCGACCTCGGGCCGCGGGGCGTCGGAGAACATGTTGGCCTCACTCTTAGCGAACAGCTCCTTGATGAACGCCTTGTCCGCCCGGTACAGCACGGTCCGGCCCGGCCGATCAGCGACAGGAGTGTCAACGATGACCGCTCCCGCGTCTTCAAGCTGCACAAGGTGACGACGCACGGTTTCTGCCGTCTTCTCCGGCACCTGCTTACGGATAGGACCGAAGTAGGAGCCGCGCTCCGGCTGATCAAGGTGGAGCAAGAACCACAGGATGCGGTGGTTGATCTCGTCCCCAATGACTCGAATCGCCACTTTCACCTCGTCGGGTATCGGGATGGGCGAGGGGTCGGGCATGCATCAATCATGGCGCACGAAGCAACAAATCCCTCGCGGGGTTTTGGGCACCATAACTTATTTCTCGGTCGTTCACACATCGAACGTGGTGGTGAGCAGAAAATATAGTTAGGCTCGTGGTGGCGAGCGACTCTCGTCCGCACGAGGGGAAACAGCGTGACCGGAACAAAGCTGGCGCCGATCGCAGGCGCGGTAGCACTGTCGCTCTGTGGGCTCACAGCCTGCACGGCGAGCACGGAAGCAGCACCGACCGGCACCAGCTCGTCGCCTGCTGCATCTGCGTCATCGACCCCCGCGCCGACGACGACCCCGACAGCGAGCGCTGCTCCTACCGAGGCAGCGCCCAGCGATGCGCAAATCACCGAAGACCCCTCAGCGGAGGCTGCTACGACCAGCCTCGCGACCACCGCGGTGACGGCGTTCTGCCGGCCCGCACTGGACTACGACACCTGGATCGCTGAGCTGTACCCGTTCCTAAGCCAGCAGGCAGCAGTGGCCTACGAGACAGTCGACCCGGCGAACGTGCCGTGCACGACTCTTACCGGTGCTGCGAGCGTGCGTGACGGCGATGGGGCCTTCACCATGCGCATCCTCGTCCCCACGGACGCGGGGGAGTACTCCGTGTACGTCCACCGGACCGCGGGGAGCACCCCGTGGGCTGTGGAGCAGATCACCCCCCTGGCGTCGGAGTAACCCGGTGGCAAAGGGGGGAATGGGGGTTCTCGCGGCGGTCCTGGCACCGCTGGTCGCGATCGCACTGCTGCTGTGGCTGCTGTTCTTCGGCGCCGCTGAGAACGCGGCCGCGGCATGCCTGCCTGGCGGCGGACCGGTCAACGTGCCCGCGATCCCCGCAGACGCGAAGGTCGGCGCCTACGGGCACGACCAGCTCGTCAACGCCGCGCTGATCGTCAACGCGGGAGCTGCGAAAGGGCTCGGCGCCGATGGGCAGACGCTCGGCGTGCAGACGGCGATCGGGGAGTCCTCCCTGGTGAACATCAGCTACGGGGACGGGGCGATCAACCCGGACGGGTCGGTCGCTGACTCGATCGGCCTGTTCCAGCAGCAGTCGAGCTGGGGCACCGTCGAGCAGCGGATGGACCCGACGACCTCGGCGGGCTTCTTCTACGAACGCCTCGTGGCCGTCGAGGGCTGGCAGGCGATGGAGCCGTCCATCGCGATCAACAAGGTGCAGCGCAACGCCGACCCGAACCACTACACGAAGTACCGCGCCGACGCCGTGGCGATCATGACCTACCTGAACAGCCTCGGCAGCAGCACGACCGCGCCGACGACGGCGGCGCCAGTGGGTGTTCCGTCGACGCCGATCGGCACCGCGCCCGCCTCACCGGCGCCGGTTGGTGGATGCGTCTCCGTGTCCGGCGATGCGCAGGCCCTCGCGGCGAATCTCGTCGCGGCGATGGACGCCGGCAACCTGACCCTTCTCGAGGACCGCTACGCGCAGCAGATCCGCGACATGGCCGCGGGCACCCCCAAGGAGAACTGCGCGATCGACGTCCGCATTCTCCAGATCATCACCATCGGGCTGAACACGTTCGGGAAGGTCGGCGTCTCCGACCTCAACCGCCAGTGCACCGGCTCCCTTCTGGGCGCCGGCACCGGTTCGTCGCACTGGATGAACGGCGGCGGCAACGCCGTCGACTTCTACAGCTTTGCGGGAACCGCCACGACTGGCTGCGACGCCAACGCGCTGCAACTCCTCGACGTTCTCGACCCGCAGGTCCCGCAGGGGTCCCGCGCTGGCCAGAATCAGTGCCGCTCGACCACCTATCAGCACATCACGCAGTTCGGTGACACCCCGAACCACCTGCACTTCGACGTCGCCTACGCCGACGGCCCCCTCACCACCGGATAACCGGACCCCTCCGGAGCCCCAACCGGCGGCACCGAACACCCCGCACCACCAACACAGAAACGGAGCACACACCATGTCTGCACTCGCTCTCACCTCCGAGCTGATCACGGCCGCCGGCGCGCTCGGCGCCGTCGTCCCCGACCCGGGCCCCGGCGGCATGCCCCCCGGATTCGAAGCCTTCACCACCGTCATGGGCTGGGCCAAGTGGGTCGGCCTCGGCGTCGCCGTCGTCGGCCTCATCATCCTCGGCGTCACCATGACCATCTCCGCCCGCCGCGGCGAAGGCGGAGAAATCGGCGGCTGGCTCGGCCGCCTGCTCATCGGCGTGATCATCATCTCCGCCGCCTTCACCGTCGTCGGCTTCCTGATGGGCGCCTAGCGACCCGGGAAACCGACCGGCACCACCAACAGGAAGGCAAGGGACGTCATGAGCGACTCCGAACCGCGTAACCCATTCAAGACGAAGGGCTTCATCGTCGGAGCCAGCCTCGTCGGAGCACTCGCCCTCGCCGGCATCGTGCTCGGCGTTACGTCCCTCGATGCCGGGGGAGGCGGCAAAACTGCCGCCACCCCCGGCGTCTCTACCCCCAGCTCCACCATTTCGGCGGAGGCCGAGAGCGTGTGCGGACTCACCGGCTACGAAGAGACCGGCACCCTCACCGCCGCCCCGACGACGGAGTGGACCATCGTCGGCACCATGGCCGCCCCGAACTCGGACACGGCCGGGCCGGGGCTGACCGATGACGACGGAGTGCGCCGCTGCTACGCACACACCGTCGACGGAGCACTGTTCGCCGTCGCCAATCTGTGGGCGATGGGCTCAAATGCGCGTCTGGCCGATTCCGTCACAGACAAGCTGACCGTTCCCGGCCCGGGGCGTGATGCGGCACTGGCACGAGATGTCGCGCAGTCGAACACTGGCCTGAGCGCTCAAATCGCAGGCTTCAAGACGCTCTCCTACAGCGGCGACACCGCGACCATCGAAATCGCCTTCCGCCTGAACGACGGAACACTCGCGAGCATCGCGACGGACGTGGCTTGGTCGGACGGCGACTGGAAGATGCAACTCACTGACGATGGCCAGTCGGCCTACAACCCGGTGCTGCTCCAGAGTCTCGGCGGCTACGTGCCTTGGGCGGGTGTCGCATGACACTACTCGTCACCGAAACCACCGCTCCCGTCTCGGAATGCGGACTCCTCGACTTCCCCTGCAAGATCAACGAAGGCATCGGAGAGGTTGTCTCGGCAGCCGCGAACGATGCGTTGCAGCAGTTCGTCAACAACATCATGGAGGGCTACGGCAAGGCCCTCGCCTCCCTCGGCACCCTGTGGGTACGCGTCCCGTCACCGGTCACGGTCGTGGACCAGGGCGGCGGCGTCAACGGCGGCGGCACACCGCCACAGCCGGAAGCATTCGAGACGATCCTCGGCTACGTCACGTGGGTGTCCGCGGGCCTGGCCGTCATGTCCCTGATTGTCGCGGGAGTGATGATGACGAGCCGCCGCCGTCACGGCGACGGCGAAGCGCACATGGGCCGCATCGGCGTCATCCTCCTCGCGGTGCTGCTGCTCTCCTCGGCCTCTGCGCTGGTGACGGGTTTCCTGCCGCTGGCGATGCACCTGAACGAGTCCTCCTCGGTCGTTGGCTGGGTGCAGGGTCAATTGCAGTGGTACACCGGCGGCATCGCGATCCTCTCGATCCTTCTGGCGGCCGGCCGGATGGTGTGGACGCAACGCGCGATGCCGCTCCGCGAGCTGGCCGGGTCGGTCTTGACGTTGATCGCGGTGGCCGGGGCCGGCCTCGTCGTCATCCGCTTGGCTACGTCCGCGGGAGATGCGTTCTCCGTCTGGATTCTCGACAACTCGACCACGTGCAGCGTGACCAATGGAGAGTCGAACTGCTTCGGCACGACGGTCGGAACGATGATCGGCATGACGATGGCGTCGCAGAACTCCATCGGCCTGATCGGTCTGTTCCTGCTGGGAATGCTGGCCGTGTTCATGACCTACGTGCAGATCGCGCTGATGGTGTTCCGCGGCGCAATGCTCGTCGTCCTCGCCGGCATCTTCCCCATCGCCGCCGCCGCGACAAACACGGAAATCGGTCGGCAGTGGTTCAAGAAGGCGATGGCCTGGACCCTCGCGTTCATCCTCTACAAGCCCGCCGCGGCGATCGTGTACGCGATCGCGTTCCGCATGACCGGCACCGACCTGTTCAAGTCGGACGGCACTGGGCTCTTCCAGATCGTCACCGGCCTGGCGCTGATGCTCATCGCGCTCGTGGCCCTGCCCGCACTGATGCGTTTCCTGGTTCCCGCTGTCTCCTCGGTCGGCGGTGGCGGTGCGGCTGGCCTGCTGCTGGGAGCTGCGGCGGTG
>NZ_JADILJ010000004.1 GCF_017355185.1 Rathayibacter sp. SD072
GCCGGCGGGCGGGGCGGTGCTCAGAGCGCGCGCAGTCGCGGCGCGAGGTCGCGCTCGAACGCGTCGAAGAAGCGCTGCTGGTCGTCGCCGGGGGCGTGGAAGACGAGGTGCGTGAAGCCCGCGTCGACGTAGGGCGTGATCTGCGCCACCGTCTCGTCGGGGTCGGAGCCCACGATCCAGCGCTTGGCCACCTGCTCGATCGGCAGCTCGTCGGCGGCCCGCTCCATGTCGACCGGGTCGGTCAGCGAGTGCTTCTGCTCGGGAGTGAGCGACAGCGGCGCCCAGAAGCGCGTGTTCTCGAGTGCGAGCGCCGGGTCGGGGTCGTACGAGAGCTTGATCTCGATCATCCGGTCCAGCGTCGAGGAGTCGCGTCCGCCGGCCGCGGCACCCTCCTCGACCGCGGGGAGCAGCTTCTCGGTGTAGAGCTCCATGCCCTTGCCCGAGGTGCAGATGAAGCCGTCGCCGGCGCGACCGGCGTACTTCGCCACGACCGGACCGCCCGCGGCGATGTAGACGGGCACGCCGCTCTCGGGCTTGTCGTAGATCGACGCCTCGTGGGTGGAGTAGTACTCGCCGTCGAACGAGACGCGGTCGCCCGCCCAGAGCGCGCGCATCAGGCGCACGGCCTCGCGGAGGCGCGCGAAGCGCTCCTTGAAGTCGGGCCAGGTCTGCTCGCCCGCGCCCTGGTAGCCGGTCGCGATCTCGTTGAGCGCCTCGCCCGTGCCGACGCCGAGCATGATGCGGTCCGGGTAGAGGACGCCGAGGGTGCCGAACGCCTGCGCGATCACGGCGGGGTTGTAGCGGTAGTGCGGCGTCATGACGGAGGTGCCGAGCCGGATGGTCGAGGTGCGCTCGCCGGCTGCGGCGAGCCACGCGAGCGAGAACGGGGCGTGGCCGCCGGTGTGGCGCCAGGGCTGGAAGTGGTCCGAGACCACCGCGCTCTCGAATCCGTGCCGCTCGGCTGCGACGGCGAGCTCGACGAGCTCCCGTGCACCGAACTGCTCCGCCGACGCCTTGTACCCGAGCGTGATCGTCATCTGCAGCCTTCGTCAGTAGGGAGGGTGACCGCTCGCGACCGACGCCGCGCGGTCCCTCCATTCTGCGCCTGCGTGGAGGCCGATCGGGACGATCAGTCGGATGCGGGCGAGATGTTGACCATCCACTCGACGCCGTACCGGTCGACGAGCATGCCGAAGCGGTCGCCCCAGGGCGACTCGGTGAGCGGCATCGGGGTCTCCCCGCCCTCGGCGAGCGCCGCGAACCAGCCGCTGAGCTCGGCGTCGTCGTCGCCGAAGAGCGCGATCTGGATCCGGGCGCCCTCGGACGCCGGCATCGCGCTCGGGCTGTCGGACCCCATCAGCAGCAGCCCGTTCGGCAGCGTCAGCTGCGAGTGCATGAGGCGGTCCTGATCGGCGGGGTCCTCGCTCGCCTGGAAGTCGGCGTACGTGCTCGCCTGGAGCTCGCCCCCGAACACCGAGCGGTAGAACTCCATCGCCTCGCGGGCGTTGCCGGCGAAGCCGATGTAGGGGCTGAGACTCGTGGGCACGGCGGGCCTTCTTCCTGACGGGGGACTGCGATCGCGATCAGTATCGACCCGGAGGCGGGCGCGGGCAACGGCCTGCTCACACCAGCCCGATGCGGTCCGGGACGCTGAAGCGCACGTCGGGGAGCCACGACGCGGGATCGGGGAACGGCCGCCCCTGCGGCAGGCGGGACAGGAGCCTGCGCACGGCCCCGGCGTCGGAGGCGCTCGGCAGCACCCGCGCGGGCGCCGCGTGCGGGAGCACCCCCAGCCACCAGTGCTTCCAGTTCACCGGCGCCGACTCCGGCTCCAGCACGACGTAGTAGTCGGGCAGGGACGCCTCGCCGCGGCGGAAGACGCCGAGCGCGGTCTCGATCTCGACGTCGAGCGCGCCGTGCGTCGCCCGGTCCTCGAAGAACTCGATCCAGGCGTTCGCCACGTGCTCGAGCGGATCCGCGTCGTGCAGCAGGTAGGTGGAGGCTGACGGATGCATGCCCGGACCGGTGCCCGGTCGGGCATCCACGTTGGGCAGTGCGTCGAGGTCGCGCAGCAGGCCGTCGGTCCCCGGACCGACGAGCAGGACGACCGTGGCGGTGGAGCTCGGTGCTGTTCCCATGCTCGAGTCTCGGACGACCTGGAGGCCGAGCGGAAGTCCCCGCGTGTGACGAGCCCGTGACGATCACCGGCAGCCCTCACCGGGAGCGCCTGCTGCCGGGAGCGCCTACTCCGGGAGGGACGCCTCGGCGCGCGTCGGCGGGTTCGCACCCGCGCGCGAGGTCGTGATGCCCGCGACCCGGGCGGCCCAGCGTCCGATCGCCCGCAGCGACGGCTCGTCGAGCAGCATCCCGTTCGGCGCGCCGAGCCCCTGGCGGAGCGCCTCGTCGAGGATCGCGCCCATCGCCGAGTCGCCCGCTCCGATGGTGTCGGCCACGACGATCCGCGCGGCGGGCACCGTCGCCCGCGCCACGGCCGACGCGAGCAGCAGGCCCTCGCCGCCGCGGGTGATCACGGCGAGCTGCGCGCCGAGCCCGAGGATCCGGGTGAGCACCTCGTCGAGCTGGACGGTGGGGTAGAGCCACTCCGCGTCCTCGTCGCTGAGCTTGACGATCTCGCACGCCGCCGCGACGTGCTCGAAGCGCGCGAGCGCCTGGGCGTGCCCTCCGACGAGCGCCGGTCGGATGTTCGCGTCGACGCTCGCGGTCGTGCCGGCCGGCAGCGCCTCGAGCAGCTCGAGCACCGCGGAGCCGCCGGGCTCGAGGTAGACGGCGATGGAGCCGGTGTGCACGTGGCCGAACTCGGTCGGGTCCGCCGCCGGCGGGTTCCACGACAGGTCGAAGTCGTACTCGGCCGAGCCGTCGGGCTGGATGCGCGCCTTCGCGGTCGAGGTGCGCGCGGCGTCGCCGTGCACGACCTCCACTCCCGAGGCGCCGAGGTGCTCGGCGATGCGACGACCGCGCTCGTCAGCGGCGATGTCGGTGACGAGGGTCGCCTCGCGTCCGAGGCGGGCGAGTGTGAGCGCGACGTTGGCGGGGGAGCCGCCGACGTGCTCGCTGCTCGCTCCGTCGCGCTCGACGATGTCGATCAGCGCTTCGCCGACGACGAGGATCCGGGGTGCTGCCGTCTCGCGGCCGTCCGTGCTGGGCATCAGACCATCATGCCGGTCGGCGCCCACGGCCGCACGGCCCGGACCCGTCAGCGGTCCTGCTCTAGCACCTCGTCCACGCTCGTCAGCTCGATCAGCGGCGCGTAGAGCGCCATCGCGTCCAGCGCCCGCCGGTGATCGGCCTCGGAGGCGCCCGCGCAGGCGTCCTGCACGACCCGCACCCGCACTCCCGCATCGGCCGCCGCCAGCGCGGTCGACAGTACGCAGCAGTCGGTCGAGACCCCGGTCAGCACGATCTCGCGCGACTCGTCGAGCAGCGCCTCGAGCTCGGGCCCCCACTTGCCGAACGTCGTCGCGGTGAGCACGCGGTGCCCCTCGAAGCCGGGCATCAGGGCGTAGAGCGGGTCCTCGTCCGGCACGAGGGCGAAGGGCCACTCGCGGTAGTACGGCACCCAGGCGCCCTGAGGCTCGGCGGGTGCCACGAAGCGCGTGGTCACCACTTGCCGGCCGAACGCCGGGATCAGCCGCGCGGTGCCGGCGGCCGCCCGCTCGAACTCCGCCGAGCCCCAGGGCGAATCGGCGTCGGCGAAGACGTGCTGCAGATCGATCGCGACGAGCAGGCTCACGCGCGCGACTCCTGGCGGCGCACGCTCGCCGAGGACGTGACGAGGGCGCCGACGAACCCGATCAGGAGCGCGGCGAGGACGCCCAGGTTCGCGTAGGCCCACTCGCCCTCGCGACCGCCGATCGGTGCGAGCAGGTAGCCCTCCCAGCCGAAGCCGGGCGTGGTGTTCACCACGAGGCCCCAGCCGATCACCGACCCGACGACGACGAGCACCACCGGCGCGATCGACACGCTGCCGTAGCGTCCGCGCGCGTCGTAGAGGGCCTCCTGGTCGTAGTCGCGGCGGCGCAGGAGCAGGTCGGCCAGGAACACGCCGAGCCACGCCGCGATCGGCACGCCGAGCGTGATCAGGAACGCCTGGAACGGGCCGAGGAAGTCGCCCGCGAGGAACACGACGTAGATCGCCCCGAGCACCATCAGCACGCCGTCGATGCCCGCGGCGACCGGCCGCGAGACCTTGAGGCCCGTGCTCAGCAGAGCCAACCCCGAGGAGTAGATGTCCATCACCGCGCCGCCGATGAGCCCGAGCAGAGCCACGACGATGAACGGCAGGAGGAACCAGGTCGGCAGGATCGACGCGAGCGCGCCGATCGGGTCGGCCGCGATGGCGTCCGACAGCTCCTGCGACGATCCGGCGAGCAGGAGCCCGACGACCACCAGGACGACCGGCGCCACCGCTCCGCCGATCGTCGTCCAGGCGATCACGCCTCCGGTGCCCGCCGTCCGGGGGAGGTACCGGGAGTAGTCGGCCGCGGCGTTCACCCAGCCCAGCCCGAAGCCGGTCATCATGAAGACCAGACCGCCGATCACGGCCCCCGCCGATCCGGAGGGGAGGCTCGCGACGGCTCCCAGGTCGATGTCGTCGAGCACGAGCGCGACGTAGACCACCGTGAGCACACCGGTGGCGATCGTGATCGCGAGCTGCAGGCGCATGATCAGCCGGAAGCCGACGACGCCGGCGATCACGATCAGCGCCGCCACGACGATGAGCGCCACGACCTTCGTCAGCACACCGCCGTCCCAGCCGAACTCCTCGAAGACGGTCGCGGTGGCCAGTACGGCGAGGGAGGCGAGAACCGTCTCCCAGCCCACGGTGAGCAGCCACGAGATGACCGAGACGAGGCGGTTGCCGTTCACACCGAAGGCCGCCCGGCTCAGCACCATCGTCGGCGCCGATCCGCGCTTGCCCGCCACGGCGACGAAGCCGCAGAAGAGGAAGGACACGACGATGCCGATGACGGCGACAGCGGTGGCCTGCGCGAAGGAGAGGCCGAATCCGAGCAGGAACGAGCCGTAGCTCAGGCCCAGCACCGAGACGTTGGCCGCGAACCACGGCCAGAACAAGTCGCGCGGGCGGCCGTGCCGCTCCGACTCCTGGATCGTGTCGAGGCCGTTGAGCTCGATGCCGCCGACGGGGCGGACGGGGGTCTGGTCGGGAGAGGTCATGGCGTCCCTCGTTCTCGCGCGGGCGACCGGCGCTCGCCGGGCTGCAACGAATCTAGCGGCCGCTCAGCCCTCCGGGCGCTCCAGCAGCCCGCGCAGGGTCTCGAGGTCGGTGGCGACGCGTCCGCAGTCGTCGTCCCACTGGTCGAGCGTCATCCCCTCCTGCCGGCGGACGGTGAAGGCCACCTCGGCCCCGTCGCCGTTCGCGAGCACCCGGAGGGGGTTGTCGAAGACACGCCCCTCGGCCGTGATCACCCGGTGGTCGGCGACGAGGAAGGGGTTCCTCGGAGCGAAGACCACCTCGACCCGCCCCATCGGCGAGTCCGCGAACCAGTGCCCGTCCACCTCCTCCACGCGGGACTCGGCGAGTCCGGCGGCCCAGAGCGGCAGGTTCGACGGGTCGACGATGAACGAGTAGACCTCGTCGGCGGGCGCGTCGATGACGATCCCGACCGGTCGTGATTCGTGCAGCACGGTCAGTCCCCTTCCGCGGCGAAGCTCGCCACGAGCAGTGCGGCGAGGGTGGTGCGGTCGAGGATCCCCTCGACGCTCACCGACTCCCCGCGTGCGTGCGCTCCCGCTCCGGGAGCGCCGAGGCCGTCGAGCACCGGGATGCCGAGGGCCGCGATCAGGTTGCCGTCGCTCGCGCCGCCGACGGCGGTCTCGGTGAGCGGCAGGTCCATGGTGCGGGCGACGCGCTCCGCACGCCGGTAGAGGGCGCCGACCGCCGGGGTCCGCTCGAAGACCGGGCGCTGCCACGACCCGCGGACCTCGATCCGGATCCGCTCGTCCGAGGCCTGCAGCGCGTTCATCTCGGCCTCGACCCGGGCCGCCTCGGCGGAGTTCCGGATGCGCGCCTCGAGCTCCAGCCGCACGCGCGCGGTGGTCACGTTGACCCGGCTGCCGCCGCCGACCAGGCCGATGTTCACGGTGGTCCCCGCCTCCGGCCGGGCGATGCCGAGGATCCGGGGGATCAGCACGCCGAGCTCGTGGATAGCGCTCGCGCCCTTCTCGGGCTCCACCCCCGCGTGCGCCTCGACGCCGACGACGTCGACGACGAAGTTGCCGATGCCCTTGCGGGCCGTCTTGACCGCGTCGCCGATCGCACCCTCGAAGACGAGCGCCGCCTCCGCCCCCCGGCTCTGGTGCTCGAGGAACGAGCGGGAGGTGAGACTGCCGACCTCCTCGTCGCCGTTCATCACGAGGCGGACGGCCGGGTGCGCGAGTCGAGCGTGGCGCAGCGCCGCGACGACCCACACCATCTGCACCAGCCCGACCTTCATGTCGTAGGTGCCCGGTCCGCTCAGCCGGTCGCCGTCGAGCGAGAACGGCCAGGAGCGCGTCGTGCCCAGCGGCCAGACGGTGTCGTAGTGGCCGAGCAGGGCGACGAAGGAGCGCGAGCCGCGAGGGCCCCGCCCGGGCGCGCTGCCCGCGAAGGTCCAGCTCGAGGCGCCCGGGGCGTCCTGCTCGCGCCGGTGCTCGATCTCGACGGCGTGCCCGAGGCGCTCGCCGACCCAGTGCACGAGATAGGCGTGCAGCTCTCCGAGCGCCTCGAGCGAGTCGCTCGGGCTCTCGATCATCACGAGGTGGCGGACGTCGGCGAGGATCTGCTCGCGGTTCTCGCGCAGGAACACGCGCACGCGGGCGGCGTCGGCGGCGTCGGGGAAGGTCACCGTACCCGGAGTACCAGAGTGCGGGCGGCGAAGCGAACCCGCGCCTGTGGTGAACCGGACAGGGGGTGCTTACGTTGGAGTGAGCAGAGGTGGTGCATGTCCGAGGAACAGGCCGAGCTGCTGCGTGCACTGCACGACGAGCACTCGGCGGCGCTGTGGAGGTTCGTCCTCCGGCTCACGGGCGACCGCCAGATGGCGGAGGACGTGGTGCAGGAGGCGCTGCTGCGCGCGTGGAAGCACCCCGAGATCCTCGCCCAGGGCGAGGGCGCCGCCCGCTCCTGGCTCTACACCGTGGCCCGCAACCTCGTCATCGACGACCGCCGCAGCGCCCGGTACGCCCGCGAGATCGGCACCGACGAGGTGCCGGAGCGCCCCTCCGCCGACCGCACCGACCAGGTGCTCGACGCCTGGCTGCTCTCGGACGCGCTGAGCGGCATCAGCCACGACCACCGCGCCGTGATCGTGCACGCCTACTACGGCGGCCGGTCCGTGGCCGAGATCGCCGACCTGCTGGGCATCGCGCCCGGCACCGTGAAGTCGCGGATGCACTACGGCATGCGAGCCCTGAAGCTCGCTCTGCAGGAGAGGGGAGTGACGGAGCTGTGAGCACCGCACCCTACGACGACCGGGCCGAGGGCGACGCCTTCCGCGACTGGGACGCCGCCTACCTCCTCGGGTCGCTGTCGAGCGCCGACCGCCGCGCCTATGAGCTGCACCTGCGCGGCTGCCCGGGCTGCCGCGAGGCGCTCGGCGAGTTCGTGCCGCTGCCGGGGCTCCTCTCGCACCTCGGCGCCGAGGAGGCGCTGCGCCTGCTCGATTCCCCCGAGCAGGCCCCGGCCCCCGCCGCGCCGCCCGCGCTCCTGTCGCGCCTGGCGGCGGCCACCGATTCCGTCCGCCGCCGCACCCGGCTGCGGATCGCCGGCCTCGTGCTGGCGGCCGCCGGGGTGTCGGCCGCCGCGGCGATCGCCCTGCCCGTGATCGTCGGCGACGCGCTGCCCCCGGTCCAGACCACCGGCTACACCGTGTCGCTCGCGAGCGAGCCCGGCGTCCCGGTCGAGGCGACCGTCCAGTTCGTCGCCGAGGACTGGGGCACCCGGATCGACATGGCCTGCAGCTGGGGAGAGAGCGCCGAGGGGTCCTCGCCGGCCGCCCGCTCCGTCGGCTACGTCATGTACGTGATCGACCGCTCCGGGAGCGCCGAGCCGATCGGGTCGTGGACGAGCACCCCGGGGAGCTCGATGCACCCGACGCTCGCGACGGGCGTCCCGCTCTCGGACATCGCGTCGGTCGAGGTGCGCCTGCAGGACTCCGACGCCGTCGTGCTCACGGGCGCGCCCTGAGCGGGCGCCCGTCCACGCCGCCGGATTCCCAGGTGAACGGCTCCGGCACTGAGTAGCTTCTCAGTCATGACGATCGCGACCCTCGCCCTCGCCCCGGCCTCCGCGGCCACCGCCTCCTCCTCCGACAGCATCGACCAGCTCTCCGGGCTGGTCGGCGTCGCTGCGCGGGTGATCGCCGCGCTCGGCGAAGCGGGGGTGGGCCTGCTGACGCTGATCGAGACGGTGTTCCCGCCGATCCCCAGCGAGCTCGTTCTGCCGCTGGCGGGCTTCCTGGCGCAGCAGGGCCGGATGAACCTGGTGCTCGTCGTGATCACCGCGACGCTGGGCGCGTACCTCGGCGGTCTCGTCCTCTACTGGCTCGGCTACCGCATCGGCACCGAGCGCTCCATCCGCCTGCTGTCGAAGCTGCCCCTGGTCGACCGCGAGGACTTCGAGAAGGCGGTCGGCTGGTTCCGCCGCCACGGCACGTGGGCCGTGCTGTTCGGCCGCCTGATCCCCGGCGTCCGGAGCCTCATCTCGCTCCCGGCCGGCGCCGAGCGGATGAACCTCCTGCTGTTCTCGGGCCTCACCATCCTGGGCTCCGGCGTCTGGAACGGCCTGCTGATCGGCCTCGGCGCCGCGCTCGGCACGCAGTACGAGCTCGTCGACCGGTACGCGGGCGTGCTCGACGCGATCATCTACGGCGCCGTCGGAGTGGTCGTGCTGCTCCTGATCGTGCGGAGCATCCGCCGGCACCGCGCCGCGCGGGGCACGGGCCGACGGCACTGACCGCGGGCGGCACCGTCCGTTTCGGCGGCTGTCCGCAGGGCGGGCGGGAATAGCCGGCGACATCTCGTGTTAATACCCCCCGGGGGTATTGGAAGGAGATGCGCATGACGCACGACACGACGTCCGAACGGACAGGGCACGGCCGCGGGACGCGCGGCGACGATCACGCCGGGGACGATCACGCCGCGCACGGGCACGCCGGGCACGACCACGCCGCGCGCGGGCACGACGGGCACGACGGGCACGACCACGACGGTCACCACGACCACGGAGGCGGTCACGCCGGCCACCACTCCGCGCACGTCGCGATGTTCCGTCGGCTGTTCTGGTCGATGCTGGTCCTCGCCGTGCCGACGGTCCTCCTGAGCCCGATGTTCGCCGACCTCGTCGGCTACGGACTCCCGGACGCGGCCTGGGTCGGCTGGGCCCCGCCGGTCCTCGGAAGCGTGCTCTTCGTGGTCGGCGGACGCCCGTTCCTGTCGGGGGCGGCCGACGAGATCCGCTCGCGCGCTCCCGGCATGATGCTGCTGATCGCCCTCGCGATCTCGGTCGCGTTCCTGTCCTCGCTCGGCGCGAGCACCGGCCTCCTGCCGCACGAGCTCGACTTCTGGTGGGAGCTCGCGCTGCTCGTCGTGATCATGCTCCTCGGGCACTGGATCGAGATGCGCTCGCTCGCCCAGGCGTCCAGCGCTCTCGACTCGCTCGCGGCGCTGCTGCCCGACGAGGCCGAGCGCGAGACGGCCGACGGCCTCGAGCGCGTCCGGCCCGACGAGCTCTCGGTGGGCGATGTGGTGCTGGTGCGCCCCGGATCGCGCGTCCCCGCTGACGGCGAGATCGTCGAGGGCGCCGCCGAGGTCGACGAGTCGGTCCTGACGGGGGAATCGCGGACCGTCGCGCGCACGGTGGGCGACCGGCTCGTCGCCGGCAGCGTCGCCACGGACGCCCGGCTCCGGGTCCGCGTCGACGCGGTCGGCGACGACACCGCCCTCGCGGGCATCCGCCGCCTGGTCGCCGAGGCGCAGTCGTCCTCGTCCCGCGCGCAGATCCTCGCCGACCGGTTCGCGGGACTGCTGTTCTGGTTCGCACTCGGAGCGGCGGTCGTCACCGCGATCGTCTGGCTGGCGCTCGGAATGCCCGGCACCGCGCTCGTCCGCGTCATCAGCGTGCTCGTCATCGCCTGCCCGCACGCCCTCGGCCTCGCGATCCCGCTCGTGGTGTCGATCGCGACCGAGAAGGCGGCCCGCGCCGGCATCCTCGTCACCGATCGCGCCGCTCTCGAGGCGATGCGCTCCGTCGACACCGTGCTCTTCGACAAGACCGGCACGCTGACGCTCGGCCGTCCCGAGGTGGTCGAGGTCCTCGGCGGGGCCGAGACGCTCGCCCTGGCCGCCGCCGTCGAGCGCGAGAGCGAGCACCCGCTCGCCGTCGCGATCGTCCGGGCTGCGGGGGAGTCGGAGCTGCGCGCCGAGGCCTTCGAGACCCGGGGCGGCATCGGAGTCGCGGCGACCGTCCGCGGCGACCGCGTGGCCGTGGGCGGCCCGGCGCTGCTCGCCGAGCTCGGCCTCGAGCCGCTCCCCGAGAGCGCCGAGGCGTCCGAGCGCGGCGCGACCGTCCTGCACGTGCTCCGCGACGACGCGATCCTCGGCGCCCTCGTGCTCGAGGACGCCGTGCGCCCGGAGTCGGCGGAGGCGATCGCCGCACTGCAGCGCGAGGGCGTCCGGGTGGCGCTGGTCACCGGCGACGCCGAGCCGGTCGCCCGCCGCGTCGCCCGGGAGCTCGGGATCGACGAGGTGATCGCCGGAGTCCTCCCCGGAGGCAAGAGCGACGTCGTCGCGCGGCTCAGGGCCGAGGGCCGTCGCGTCGCGATGGTCGGCGACGGAGTGAACGACGCCCCGGCGCTCGCCGGAGCCGACGTCGGCATCGCGATCGGCGCCGGCACCGACGTGGCGATCGCCTCGGCCGGGCTGGTGCTCGCCTCCGACGACCCGCGGGCGGTGGCGCGCGTCCTCGCCCTCTCGAAGGCCTCGGCCGCGAAGATGCGCCAGAACCTCGCGTGGGGCGCCGGCTACAACGTGGTCGCCGTCCCGCTCGCGGCGGGCGTGCTCGCTCCGCTCGGGTTCGTCCTGCCGATGGAGGTCGGCGCTCTGCTGATGAGTGCGAGCACCGTGGTCGTCGCTGCCAACGCGCAGCTGCTGCGCCGGATCCGCCTCTGACAGTCCCGGGGCGCGGGCGCAAGGCCGTGTGCGCCGCGTTCCGGGTGCCCTAGCGTTCGAGGGTCAGCCCCCGACGCGAAGGAACGCCATGTCCGAGAACGCCGCTCCCACCCTGTCCCGCACCGCCGTCGAGCGGAGCTGGATCATCGGCGTCTCGCTGATCGCGATCGCCCTCGGGGTGATCGCCGTGCTGATCCCGGGCCCGACGCTCCTGACCGTCGCGATCGTCTTCGGCATCCACTTGATCGCGGCGGGCGTGTTCCGCCTGCTGCTCGCCTTCACCGCGTCCCGTCTCGAGGCGCGGGTGCGCTGGCTGGCGGGTCTGCTCGGCGCGCTCATCCTGGTCGCCGGCATCCTCTGCCTCTCGAACCCGTTCGAGTCGCTCACCGTCCTCGGACTGGTGATCGGCCTGGGCTGGATCCTCGACGGCGTCTCGAGCATCACGAGCGGCCGCACCGTCTCGGGGCCGGCCTGGCTGCCGATCGCAGCGGGCATCGCCTCCGTCATCGCCGGCGTCCTGACGATCATCATGCCCGTGCTCGCGCTGGCCTCCTTCGTGACGGTCGTCGCGATCCTGCTGATCGTGGTCGGCGTCTCAGGTCTGCTGATGCTCCCCGGTCGCACGAAGGCGCCGGAACAGGCGAGCTGACCACTCCCGGCCTCGACCACCGCAGCCGCGTCCTCCGACCCTCGGACAGCGGCACGTCGACGACGCCCGCGAGCGTCGCTCGTGCCGGGCCCGGTCGTCAGAATCCGAGCAGGCCGTCGCCCGAGAGCACTGCCGCGGGGATCGCGAAGGCGAACCACGACAGCGGAGCCAGCACCCAGTTCGCGAGGATCGGACCGCGACCGGGAGCGTGAGCGCGCACCGCCTCGACCTCGGCGAGGGCGACCCGGGGCGAGTAGAGAAGCCGCGCGTTCGCCGCGATCGAGATCAGCGCTCCGGCGGCCAGCGGACCGCCGAGCAGCACGATCGGCGAGCCGGCGGCCGCGATCCAGCACGCGGCGATCACGACCCAGAGGACGAGCAGCCACACGGCCACCGCGAAGCTGATGCGCTGGGCGGGACTCCTCCCCGAGGCGTACAGGTCGTCGGCCTGCTCGTCGATCGGGCGGCGGAGCACGCGGAGTCGGAGGACCGCCGCGACCAGGAGCGCCACGACCGCGTAGGGCAGTCCCGCGACGATCAGGATCCGGATCGGCAGGAAGTCGAGCTGCACGAGCGCGAGCACCCCGATGCCGCCGAGGACCGCCATGCCGACCGGGACGAGCAGCAGCGCCGAGAGGGGGAACGCGGGCGGCGCCTGCCGCAGCGGCCACAGGTCCTGCTCCTCGGGCGCGGGATCCCGGGGGTCGCGGTCGTGAGCGTCCATCCCGGCACCCTACCCAGCGGTCGTGAGCCGCTCCGCGCGCCCATGCCACGATGAGAGCGTGAGCGCGGACGACCCCGACCTGGTGCCCGAGCTGCTCGTCGAGGATCTCGAGCGCAGCCTCGCGTTCTGGTGCGGTCCCTGCGGCTTCGCCCTCCGCTACTCCCGCCCGGAGGAGGGTTTCGCGTATCTCGTGCGCGGCGGCGCGCACGTGATGCTCGACACCGTCGGCCTCGGCCGCGACTGGATCACCGCGCCGCTCGAGCGGCCGCTCGGCCGTGGCGCGAACCTGCAGATCCGCGTCGACGACGCCGACGCGGTCGGCGAGGCGCTGCGCCGAGCAGGCGTCGTGCTCTTCGGGGAGCCCGAGACGCGCTGGTACCGCACGGGCGGGCGCGAGTCGGGGGTCAGGCAGGTCCTGGTCACCGATCCCGACGGCTACCTCCTCCGCTTCCAGTCCTCGCTCGGATCGCGTCCGTCCGAGCGCTGAGGACCAGCCCCGCGGATCGCGACATCATGCTTCGGGACGATGACGCGGTGCCCGCATCCCTGGTCTGATCGATCCCATGCCCGACCCCACCCTCACCGGACTCGTCAGCACGATCACGAGCGACGCCGCTCCGGACGATCCCGACGCGGCCCTGCCTCGTCGCGGCATCGTGCGCCCCGCCGACCTCGTCGCAGGCCTCACGGGAGTCGCCCTCGGCTTCTTCTCCCTCTTCGTCTACGCCATCGCGGAGTGGCAGTACCTCGGCCCCGACGTCGAGGGGGTCAGCGTGCTCGGCTGGCTCGCTCCGGCGGTCGCGGGCGCCCTCTGCCTGCTCGTCTCGATCGTCCCCGTCGTGGCGCGCGCGATCCGCCGTCGCACCCCGGAGGCGTCGGCGTGAGCCGCCTGCCCGCCGGTCCGTCGGTGCGCCTCGCGGAGGAGCTGCTCGCGCGAGCGGGCTGCGCCGGCTCCGCGCGCCCCTGGGTGCTGCGCACGCGAGCCGGCGAGCACCCGTCCATCGACTTCGGCGCCCTCGAGCGCCACGTGCACCGGCTCGACCTGTCCGAGGAGGCCGTCGCGCGCGTCGCGCTCTCGCTGGCCACCGGGCTGCCGATCGATCTCCGCGCCGCACTGGGATACCTCACCCGCGACCACGCGGCGCTCGTGATGACCGCGGTCGCCTGCGCCGGCGGGCACGACCGCATCGGCAGCCGCATCCGCGTCACCGACGACGAGCGCCGAGTCGAGACCGCCCCGCCGCTGGGCTCCTGGACCTCCTGATCCGGACCCCGCGACGTCACGGTCGCCCCGTCAGAGCGTCGTCCGCGTCGCTACGGGCTTTCGCATGTACCCGGTTTAGGGTGTCCGTGTGCAACGTGTCGACGATTTCCCAGGAGCCGGACCGGTGGCGACCTCACCCGAATCCGGTGACCCCCGGGAGGCGTCCGCTCTCCGGCTCCCCTCCGCCACCGCTTCGCCCGGACAGGTGACCAGCGGGGAGGCGGGCTACCGCAGCGGCAACGTCGCGGATCCGGTGTGGCAGTCGTGGCGTGACGAGCTCGCGAAGGTGGGCGGCCCCTCGCCGCTCCTGCACTTCGTCGACTCGCCCCGTACGCGGATCGAGCTGTCGACCACCCATCCCGGCGGCCTTCCCCCCTTCATCTCGGGCAAGACCACCCTGCTCTCCTCGCTCATCCGCGACGAGCTCGCCCTGCGCACCGCCAAGAACGCGGCCGCGGCGATCACCGACAAGGGGATCGAGCTGCGCTCGGTCCGCGGCATCGAGGGTGTCCACCTCGCGATCGGGCTGGCGCAGTGGCGCGCCGGCGAGACGGAGTTCACCGCTCCCGTCCTGCTGCGCCCGCTCGCCATCCGCCGCTACGGCCGCGACTTCGAGCTCAAGCTCAAGGGCCAGCCGTACTTCAACCCGCAGCTCGCGCGCGCCCTCAAGCAGCAGTTCGGGATCACCATCGACCCCGAGCAGTTCGTCGAGCTCGCCGTGCAGAGCGGTGTCTTCAAGCCGCAGCCGGTCATCGACCAGCTCCGCGGCCTGACCTCGCACCTGCCGTGGTTCGCCGTGCACCCGCGGCTCGTGGTGTCGAGCTTCGCCGACGTGGCGGGCGACATGCTCCGCGACGCGCGCATGCTCGAGCACCCCGTGCTCGACGCGGTGGCGGGCAACCCGGCCGCGAAGCGCTCGCTCCAGCAGTCGCAGAAGGTGGCGTCGATCATCCCGCAGGACGAGCGTCCGCCGGCGACCGACAACCTCCTGCTCGACGCCGACGCCGAGCAGGAGCAGGTCATCGCGAACATCGCGGCGGGCAACTCCCTCGTCGTGAAGACCCTGCCGGGCACCGGCGGGACGCAGACCATCGTGAACGCGATCGGGGCGCTCGCCGCCCAGCACAAGCGCGTCCTCGTGGTCGGCGCGCGCCGCTCGAGCCTCGACAGCATCCACCAGCGCCTCGTCTCGGCGGGCCTCGGCGGCATCGCCGTCGGCCCCCGGACGCTCCGCCGCGATCTGATCCAGTCGATCGGCCGCAACGAGAAGGCCGCGCGGCCCTCCGTCAGCGAGATCGACGACGCCCTGCTGCGCCTGCGCAAGGTGCTCCTCGACTACCGCGGTGCCCTCTCCCGCCGCGACGACAGCTTCGGGGTCTCGGCCCTGCAGGCCCTCGAGGAGCTCGCGCGCCTCTCGCAGCTGCGCACGCCCCCGTCGACCACCGCGAGGCTCGACCGCCGCGCCGTCACCGCGCTGGCGCACAGCCGACCGCAGGCGACGCAGATGCTGATCGAGTCGGCCCGCCTGGGCGAGTTCCGCTACGGCCCCGGCGACTCGCCCTGGTACGGCGCGCACTTCCAGTCGACCAGCGAGGCCGAGGCGGCGCACGAGCTGGCCAAGCGACTGCACCTGCGCGACCTCCCGCGCCTGCTCGACCGCGCGCAGGACGTCATCGGCCAGACCCGGATGCGCCCGTTCGAGTCGGTCGCCGAGCTCGGCATCTACCTGCGCCTGCTCCAGGACGTCCGCGAGACGCTCGACAAGTTCCAGCCCGCCGTCTTCGACCGCTCGATCCAGGACCTCATCGTCGCGACGTCGCCGCGCCGCGACGCCGCCGAGATGTCCTCGACCAACCGCCGCCGCCTGAAGAAGCTCGCCCGCGAGTACATGCGCCCCGGCGCGCACGTCACCGACCTCAACGCGTCGCTGCGCCGCGTGCAGCAGCAGCGGACGCTGTGGCAGCGCTACGCGGTGGCCGGCACGGTGCCGGAGGTGCCGGTCGGCGTCGCCGACGTGCAGGTCGCGTACCAGCAGGTCGCCGACGACCTCGGCCGCCTCGACGAGCCGCTGGGCCGCCTCGGCTCGACCACGCAGCTCGCCTCGCTCCCGCTGGCCGAGCTGACCTCGATGGTCTCCGGGCTCGCCGAGGACAGCGAGGTGCTCGCGAACCTGCAGGAGCGCACGACGCTGCTCTCGACCCTGCGCGAGTGGGGCCTGGACCCGCTGCTCACCGACCTCTCGCGCCGCCACGTGCCGGCCGAGGTGGTCGCCATCGAGCTCGACCTCGCCTGGTGGCGCTCGGCGCTCGAGATCATGCTGACCGACGAGCGCGCGCTGCTCGGCGGCAACACGAGCGTGCTCGACCGGCTCGAGGCCGACTTCAAGCTGGTCGACGAGGCGCACGCCGCCTCGAGTGCCGAGCTGCTGGCCTGGAAGCTCTCCGAGACCTGGAAGATCGGGCTCGTGGACTGGCCGCAGGAGCGCGACGCGCTGCGGGCCCTGCTGCGCACCGAGGCGGCGACCACGCCGCAGGAGCTGCAGAAGGCCGCTCCGCACCTGTCGCGCGTCCTCGCTCCGGCCTGGCTCGCCTCGCCCTACGAGGTGCACCGGATCGGCACCGAGACCACGTTCGACGCCGTCTTCCTGGTCGACGCCGGCGCCACGACGCTCGCCGAGAACGTCGGAGCGATCCGCCGCGCCAAGCAGGTCGTCGCGTTCGGCGACCCGGTCACCCAGACGCCCACCCCGTTCGGCCTGCGGGTCGACGAGAGCGTCGAGTTCGGCAGCTCCGCCACGCGGACCGACGTCGAGGCCCTGCACGCGCAGTCCGCCCTGGCGCGCCTCGGCGAGCTGCTCAACACCGTCACGCTCACGCGCAGCTACCGCGCGGGCGGCGAGGACCTCGCCGAGCTCGTCAACCGCCGCTTCTACGGCGGACGGATCGACTCCCTCCCGTGGGCGGGCTCGTTCCTCGGCCACGACTCGCTCCGCTTCCACTACATCGCGAGCGGCCACGGCATGCCCGAGAACGACTCCGGAGCGGTCGAGTCCGTCGACGCCGAGGTCGCGAAGGTCGTCGAGCTCGTGCTCGAGCACGCGGTCATCCGCCCGCGCGAGTCGCTCATGGTCATCACCGCGAGCCCGCGTCACGCCGTGCGCGTGCAGCAGGCCGTGCTCACCGCGTTCGCCAAGCGCGCCGACCTGAACGACTTCATCCTGGGCGACCGCCCGGAGCCGTTCGCGGTCGTCACGCTCGAGCAGTCCGTCGCGCAGAGCCGCGACCGGGTGATCTTCTCGATCGGATACGGTCGCACGCCCCACGGGCGCCTGCTGTCGAACTTCGGCGCGCTGGCCGAGGCCGGTGGCGAGCGGCTGCTCGCGGTCGGGATGACCCGCGCCCGCCGGTCGATGGACATCGTGTCGTGCTTCCGTCCGGGCGACATCGACGAGTCGCGCATGCGCCACGGCATGGTCGCGCTGGCGCAGGTGCTGCAGGAGGCCGAGGACCGCGTCCAGCCCAGCGACCGCGACGACTACTCCGAGCCGATGCTGGTCGACCTGGCCGCGCGTCTCGAGCGCCGCGGGCTCCGGGTCAACATCGGGCACAAGGGCAAGCTCGCCCTCGTCGCGGCGCACGGCACCCGTGCCGTCGTCGTCGAGACGGATCGCGACGTCAGCACGCAGAGCCTCCGGGTGTCGCTGCGACTGCGTCCGGAGCTGCTGCGCCGTCTCGGCTGGCACTACCTCCGCGTGCACAACTTCGAGCTGTTCGCCGACCCCGAGGCCGTGGCCGCGCGGGTCGCCGGACTGATCGGCGCGCCGGCCGACGAGGCGCCCAGCGCTCCGTCCGAGGCGGCGGCCCCGGTGATCGTGGCGAGGGCGGCGCAGGCTCCCGTCTCCAGCGAGACCCAGCCGATCGAGATCCAGTCGCACGACGGGTGAGCGACGACCTGCCGACCGCCGCGCCCGCCGGAGCGGATCGACCGCTCCGGCGCTCGCGCGGCGGCCGTCGGGCGTCCCTGCCGGCGAAGCCCGGCACCGACCCGTCGCCCCACGACCCGCCCGTCGCGGACCCGGAGGCTCCGTCGCCCCGCCCGGACACCGGGCCGAACGACTCCCGCCTCCGCCAGGACGTCCCGCCCCACTACTGACGGATCGGCGCAATATCCTGCTGGTGAAGCGCGGCGGTCGTGCGTCGGCGGACCCCTTCGCAGGTCGCGCAGGGGGCGGATCGAGATCCCCGACTCCGCACCAGGCGGGTCTCGATCCGCCGCCTGCGACGCCTACTCGCCCAGCAGGGTGGGTGCGACGCTCTCTCTACCGCGACGAGCCTTCTCGCTGATCGAGTAGCCCGTGCAGCGGGCGTATCGAGATCCACGTCCACAGGACCCGTGATCCGTGCTCGACGAGCCCGGATGACGGATGGACGATCAGACGGGCGACCTCCCGAGGGTGCAGGCGTCGTGCGAAACGCGTACCAGCGTTTCGCACGCACCGTTCGCACAACGCTCTCAGGAACGCGCCCACCTCGGAGAGCCGACCGCGGTTCTTCCTCGCCTCGGCGAGGAAGAACAAGATGGATCAGTCGACGTGCTTGCCCGAGTTGGCCGTCGTGGCGGTGCCGCCGTTGGCGAGCAGGTCGCGGATGTCGGCGAGCAGCTCGAGCTCGGTCGGCGCCTTGTCCTCGGCGGCGGGAGCGTCGTCCATCTTCTTCGCGAACGCCGCGTTCTTGAGGTGGTTGATCGGCAGCACGAACGCGAAGTAGAGCACGAACGCGACGATCACGAACTGGATGAGGGCCGAGAGGACCGCTCCGTACGCGATGACCGTGTCGTCCTCGCCGCCCACGCCCTCGCGGATCGTCCAGCCGAGCGCCTGCAGCGACGACGCATCGAAGATCACTCCGACGATGGGGTTGAAGATGCCCGTGACGAGCGCGTTGACGATCGTCGTGAAGGCCGCGCCGATGACCACGGCGACAGCCAGGTCGATGACGTTGCCGCGGAGGATGAACTCCTTGAAGCCGTTGATCATGGTCTGTTCCGTTTCTGCCGGCGGGCGGTGGACCGGGTCAGCTCCCGGAGGACGAGGACCCGGAGGAGGAGGACGAAGAGGATCCCGACGAGGACGACGAGGATCCGCCGGAGGACGATCCGCCGGAGGACGATCCGCCGCTCGAGGACGATCCGCCGGAACCGCCGGTCGAGGCGGGCGCAGCCGACGAGCTCCCCGACGACGAGTCGCCCGAGCCCGAGCCCGACCCCGACCCCGACGACGAGCTCTTGGAGCCGGATGCGCGCGAGTCGGTCCGGTAGAACCCGGAGCCGTTGAACGTGACTCCGACCGCGCTGAAGACCTTGCGCAGCGCGCCCTGGCAGCTCGGGCACTCCGTGAGGGTGTCGTCGGTGAACTTCTGCTGGATGTCGAAGGCGTTGCCGCACTGCGTGCAGCGGTAGGAGTAGGTGGGCACGGGTGCTCCTGAGAAGAGGGGGAGTGGAAGAGGGGAGAGGAGGGCTCAGCGCTGCACGTCGAGGACGCCGGAGGGGGTCACGACGCCGTCGACCGGCTGGTCGTGCACCTCGCTCGGCACGTGGTCGACGAGCTCGCTGTCGAAGACGACCGCGTAGACGGGCGGGCACTTCTCCATCGAGCCGAGGGTCTTGTCGAAGTAGCCGCGGCCCCAGCCCATCCGCATCCCGGTCCGGTCGACGGTGGCCGCGGGCACGATGATGAGGTCGACGTCGTTGATCGCGATGGGCCCCAGCAGCGCTCCGACGGGCTCGGGCATGCCGAACAGGCCCTGCGTCTCGGTGTGGCCGTCGCCGACCGCCCAGTCGAGCAGGCCGTCCTGCCGCGAGATGGGGAAGAGCACGCGGATGCCGTGGCTCTCGGCCCAGCCGAGGAACGGTCGGGTGCTCGGCTCGTCGGGTGCCGACAGGTAGCACGCGATCGACCTGGCCCCGTAGCGGGTGACCAGGTCGACGAGGTGCTCGGTGATGCGGGCCGTCGCCTGCTCGCGGGCCGTGGTCGTCTGCGTGCGTCGGCGCTCGCGCAGCTCGGCGCGCAGCGCCCGCTTCTCGTGAGTGATGTCGGCTGGCATGCGCTCAGTCTAGATCGGGGCCCGCGTGCGGGATCGGCGCGGCCCTCGCTCTGCTGAGGCGCGCTCACTGCAACCTGTCCCACAAGAGGGGCCGCTCGCGGAGCGTCCTCGGAAACATCCCCGACCACCGCCGCCGATATAGTGACGCCCCATGGGCACTCGAATCCGCAAAGCCGTCATCCCCGCCGCAGGTCTCGGCACCCGCTTCCTGCCGGCGACCAAGGCGATCCCGAAGGAGATGCTCCCGGTCGTCGACAAGCCGGCCATCCAGTACGTCGTGGAGGAGGCGGCGGACGCGGGTCTGCAGGACGTCCTCGTCATCATCGGGCGCAACAAGAACGCCCTCGCCAACCACTTCGACTCGGTGCCCGAGCTCGAGCTGAACCTGAGCAAGAAGGCCGACGACGCGAAGCTCGCGCACGTCAAGTACGCGAGCGACCTCGCCGACGTGCACTTCGTCCGCCAGGGAGAGCCCAAGGGCCTCGGTCACGCGGTCTCCCGCGCCCAGCGCCACGTGGGCGACGAGCCCTTCGCGGTCCTGCTCGGCGACGACCTCATCGACGCCCGCGACCCGCTCCTCACGCGCATGATCGACGTCGCCGAGAAGCGCGACACCACCGTGGTCGCCCTGCTCGAGGTCGACCCCGACCAGATCCACCTCTACGGCTGCGCCGCGGTCGAGACCACCGACGAGGACGACGTCGTCCGGATCACGGGCCTCGTCGAGAAGCCGTCGAAGGAGGACGCTCCGTCGAACCTCGCCATCATCGGCCGCTACGTCCTCAAGCCCGACGTGTTCGGCGTGCTCGAGGACACCCCGCCCGGCAAGGGCGGCGAGATCCAGCTGACCGACGCGCTCGAGCGCATGGCTCAGGACCCGGCCGAGTTCGGCGGCGTCTACGGCGTCGTCTTCCGCGGCCGCCGCTACGACACCGGCGACAAGCTCGACTACATCAAGGCGATCGTGCAGCTCGCCTCCGACCGCGACGACCTCGGCAAGGACCTCAAGCCCTGGCTCAAGGACTTCGTCGAGACCCTCTGACCCGGAGCCTCCCCGAGGCCCTCCCGATCGTCGAGATCCCCCGCCGCCGCGGGGGATCTCGTGCGTGAGGGGACCGAGCGGCACGGCGCATCCGTCTCCGATCCCGACCGCCCGGTCCACCCCCTTCGACGACCTCGTGCGCGCAGTACAGTCGGGACATGCCGCTGCCGATCCCGACGCTCTCCGAGGGTCGAGTCACCATCCGCCCCATCCGGGTGCGCGACGCCCGCCCGCTCGAGCGCGAGCTGATCGCCAATCGGGCGTGGCTGCGGCAGTGGGAGGCGTCGGACCCCCGCGGCGGTGCCGCCTTCGACGTCCGCGCGAGCATCCGCTCCCTGCAGCAGAACGCGCGGGCCGGGGGAGGGGTGCCGTTCCTCATCGAGTGGGACGGCGAACTCGCCGGGCAGCTGAACATCTCGAACATCGGCTACGGCTCGCTCTCCTCGGCGTCGATCGGCTACTGGGTGGCCGAGCGGTTCGCGGGCCGCAGCATCACTCCGATCGCCGTCGCGCTCGCCACCGATCACGCCTTCCTCGATCTGGGGCTGCACCGGATGGAGATCTGCATCCGACCCGAGAACCGGCCGAGCCTGCGGGTGGTCGAGAAGCTCGGCTACCGCTACGAGGGACTGCGCCGCCGGTTCATCCACATCAACGGCGACTGGCGCGACCACTTCTGCTTCGCCCTGGTGGCGGAGGAGGTGCCGCGCGGAGTCCTGCGCCGCTATCTCGACGGCCAGGTGCCGCACGACGTCGGCACACCCAGCGAGGCCGACCAGCGGGCATCGCACCGTTCCGGGCTCTCGGGGCCGCCGGACGGGGCGGGCATCCCCCGGACGGGGAGCCGACTCATCGGCGATCCGCGCGGACACACCTACCCGTAATGACGGACGGGAGCACCTCCGACTCCTAGCGTGGGTCGCATGAGTAGCGACTGGCTGGGTGGGGGCGTCGTCTGGGCGCTCGCCGCCGTTCTGTGGGTCGCCTACCTCATCCCCACGTGGATGCGCCGCCGGTCGTACAACGCGACCGAGCGCAACGCGGTGAGGCTGCAGCAGACGCTGCGGATCCTCGCCGAGACCGCGGAAGTACCCGAGCACGTGCGTGCGGAGGCGACGGCCCGCGAGGTCGCGCTCCAGCAGCGCACCCTCCGGGCGACCGAGACACGACGACGAGCCGAAGAGAAGGCACAGGCGATGGAGCTGGCACAGGCGGAGAAGGCGGCGCGCGAAGCGCTGCGACGGGCGGCCGCGACCACGAAGCAGAGCACTCGCACGGAGCCCGGCGTTCTGCGCTGGCGGCAGACCGCCGCCTTCGCGGTGCTGGTCGGCCTCGTCGCGGCCCTGGTCGGGCTCGTGATGCTGCCGTTCGGCGGCAACGGCGTGGTGCCGACCGTCGGCGGGTTGCTGGTCGCGGCCGGACTCGGCACGCTGCTGGTGCTCGCTCCGGGTCGGCGCCGCGCGGCCGCTCCCGCGTCGACGTCCGCGACGACCGTCGCGGCGTCGCGCCGCCCGGCCGAGGTCTTCGAGGCCGAGCTGGCCGAGGACGCGCCCGCGGAGGCGGAGGCCCCCGCCGCGGAGGCCGTGAGCTGGACGCCGAAGCCGCTCCCGAAGCCGCTCTACCTCTCGCGCGGAACCGTGGCCGCCAGCGCCATGGCCTCCATCGACGCCGTCGAGCGCCTGCGCGCTGCGGCGGCGGAGGCGGAGCTCGCGCAGCGCGCGGCCGCGTCGGCCCCCGAGGTCGCGCCGATCCGCACCCCCCGCGCCACGGCTCCCGTGCCGGTCCCCGAGGCTCCCCGTCCGTCCTCGCGCTTCGCCTCGATGGGCGTCGTCGAGGGCGTCGACGCGATCGACCTCGACCAGGCGCTGCAGCGCCGCCGCGGGGCCTGACGCCTCCACTCGTCGATTCGGAGCCCGCCCCCCGGCGTGCTAGTGTGGACGAGTTGTTCGGGCCGGAGACGGCTCGGAAGGCACGGGTCCGTGGCGCAGTTGGTAGCGCGCTTCGTTCGCAATGAAGAGGTCAGGGGTTCGAATCCCCTCGGATCCACCGCACGATCAGAAGGCCCGCTCGAGAGAGCGGGCCTTCTGTGTTCATGAAGGTCCCGCTCGCGGGTGAGCCTTCTGGGTTCGTGGGGGCCGGGCCTGCTCAGGGAGCGTGTCCTCGGGGCTCATGGGGTCGGGTCCGCTTGCCGGGGTCAACCGGGGAACGGTCTCCTGCGCTCCGCTCCGGGTCGGCGCGAAGAGGGTCTCGGGGGACGCTCCGGGCCCGCTTCGGGGCGATTCGGAAAGGCGCTCGATCGCGAGTGAACGCCGAGTGGCCCCTGCCGGCCGGGCGAGGCCCGTCCCCGGGCGGCCCTCTGTCGCCGCCGGAAGGGGCGCAGCCGGCGCCGGCCGGGCGTCAGCGCAGCGACGGGTCCATATCCGCCCAGTTCTCGACGGTCTGCAGCACCCAGAAGACGGTGAAGAGGGCGAGCGCCAGCGCCTCGACCAGCAGCAGCCACTGCTCCCCGAGCAGCGCCTCCCCGCGGCCGGTCAGCACCAGTGCGACCAGCGCGAGGTCGGTCGCGGCGAGCAGCACCGCGAGCACGGCGTACGCGATCGAGTAGCCGCGCGGCGAGCCGGGGCCGCGCACCCCCTCCGATCGCACCGCGTGCGCGTGCACGCCCGCGACCGCGGCCATCAGGAGGAAGAAGACGGCGGCGGCCGCGTAGTGACCGGTCACCGCGAAGGCCGGAGTCGCGGACGCGGCGGCGAGGGCGACGAGCAGCACCGCCGCGACGGCGATCCGCACCAGAGCGATCCTGTCCAGCCGGCGATCGAGGGCCAGCAGTGCGACGGAGGCGACGAGGACCGCCGCAGCGACGAGGAGGTAGGCGAGCATCCCGACCGCGAGCTCCTCGGTCGCGCTCGCCGGAAGGCAGCGCGCGACGCCGGCGGGGCAGCCCGTGCCCGTCAGCATCGCGAGCTCGTCCGACCGGAGCGGCACGGGGACGAGCGCGATGAGCGGCGCCGTCATCCCGCCGAGCAGCAGGAGGTAGCGGCGCAGACTCCGCCCGGCGAGGACGACCAGCGCGACGGACACCGCGAACAGCGCACCGACGAGGACCGAGCGCGCGGGCGTGTAGTAGGCGGCGCTGATCGAGCGGAGCGGGCCGACCGCGACCAGGTGCCGGCCGACTCCGGCGGCGAGCAGGAGGACCGCAGCGCAGAGCGACAGCCGCACGTAGCGGTGCGTGCGCAGCGACGAGACGGAGCCGTCGGCGCGCAGAGCGTCGGTCGGGCGCACGCCGGCTACTCCGCGCGCAGACCCGCCGAGCCGAGGGCGAAGTCGACGTCGATGCGGATCGCCACCCGGAGCGGGTTCTCGCGGGGGACACGGTAGCGGCGCGAGTAGAGGTCGACGGCGTGCGCGACGGCCTCGGGCTCCTCCTCGATCGAGGCGGGACCGCCCAGGCTCAACCAGCGGACGCCGTCGACCTGGCCGACGGTCGCGGTGCCACCGCGGCGCACGTTGAGCACCTTCTGGCTCTCGCGCGAGGTGATGACGCGCACGACGCCGTCCTCATAGGTGAAGCCCACGGCGACGACGTGCAGACGTCCGCCGCGGCCCGGGGTGGAGAGGGTGGCCAGGTGCCGCTCGGTCACGAACTCGAGGCCGTCGGGGCTGAGGATGCTCATGCCGCGAGCGTAGCCGGAGGGTCTGACGGGACGCCGGGCCCCCCGACCACGATCCGGCGCCCGCGAGAGGCCGGTCCGGTACGCGGCGCGCCGCGCGGGGCGTACCGGAGTGGCGTCTCGCGTAAGGCGTCAGACCTGCAACAGCAGGGCCTCGCCCTGCCCGCCGCCGCCGCAGAGGGCGGCGACTCCGAGGCCGCCCCCGCGCCGCCGCAGGGCGAGCGCGAGGTGCAGGGCCAGCCGCGCACCCGAGGCGCCGACCGGATGGCCGAGCGCGATCGCTCCGCCGTCGAGGTTGACCGACTCGGGGGCCAGGCCCAGGTCGTCGGCCGACTGCAGGACCACCGAGGCGAAGGCCTCGTTGATCTCGATCAGATCGAGATCGGCGACGGCCGACCCACGGCGGGCGAGCGCACGGAGGATCGCGGCCGACGGCTGCGAGTGCAGCGAGTTGTCGGGCCCGGCGACCTGCCCGTGCTCGGCGATCTCGGCGATCCAGGAGAGCGCGCGGGCGCGAGCCCATCCGCGGCCCGCCACGACGAGTGCCGCGGCGCCGTCGGTGAGGGGAGAGGAGCTGCCGGCCGTGATGGTCCCCTCCGGAGTGAAGGCGGGCGTCAGGCCCGCGAGGACCTCGACGGTCGTGTCGGGCCGGATGCCGTCGTCCTCGGACACGAGCACGTCGGCTCCGCGGCGCTGGGGAACGGCCACGGGCACGATCTCCTCGGCGAGGGTCCCCGACTCCCGAGCGGCGGCCGCGCGCTGGTGCGAGAGCGCCGCATAGGCGTCCTGGCGCTCGCGCCGGATCCCGCGCTCCGCGTTGCCGTCGTCGGTCACCCGGCCCATGATGCGGTGGTCGAAGGGATCGAGCAGGCCGTCGTGCAGCAGGGCGTCCTCGAGCGGTCTCGCGCCGACTCCGACGCCGTCGCGAGCGCCGAGGAGCAGGTGAGGGGTCCGAGTCATCGACTCCTGGCCGCCGGCCACGACGACCGATGCCTCGCCGGTCCGGACGAGCCGGGCGGCGTCGATCACCGCCGTGAGCCCCGAGAGGCAGAGCTTGTTGATCGTCACGGTCGGCACGTCCCAGCCCAGCCCCGCGAGGATCGCGGTCTGGCGCCCGGGACCCTGCCCGGCACCGGCCTGGATCACCTGGCCGAGGACCACCGCGTCGACGTCGGCCGCCTCCACTCCGGAGCGCTCGAGGGCCGCGCGGACCGCGTGAGCGCCGAGCTCCGTGGCAGCCAAGGTGGCGAAGCTGCCGCCGAAGCGGGCGAAAGGGGTGCGCGCACCCCCGAGGATCACGGGGACGAGGTCCTCTGCGGTCATGGCCAGACTCCTTCTCGACGGTGAGAGCGGGCGGAGGCGCCGGTCAGGGCACCAGGAGGATCTTGCCCCGGACGTGGCCGTCCTCGCTCGCGCGGTGGGCCTCGACGACGTCCTCGAGCGCGAAGCGGGGCCCGAGCTCGACGCGGAAGCGGCCCTCCGCGAGCAGTCGTGCGGCGAGCGGCACCGCCTCGCGGCGCAGGCGCAGCTCCTCCGGGGTCATCGGCACGGGGTTGCCGCCCGACCAGGCCCGGATGCCGAGCGAGGCGGCGCGAGCGCCCACGACGACGGTGCCGACGTGCTGCGGATCCGTGACCAGGGAGAGGGAGGCCTCGATCGCCTCGTCGGTGCCCGCGGCGTCGAGCACGCGGTCGACACCGTCTGCAGCGGCCTCCTGCAGGCGCGCGAGCAGCCCGGGCCCGTACGCGACGGGCTCCGCCCCGAGCTCGCGGAGGAGCTGGTGGTTCGCGGGGCTCGCCGTGGCGATCACCCGGGCGCCGCGATCACGGGCGAACTGGATCGCGGCCTGCCCGACGGCTCCGGCGCCCGCGTGCACGAGGAAGGTCGACCCCTCCGCGACCCCGAGCGAGGCGACGGCCTGGTAGGCCGTGCCGATCGGGATGCCGAGTGCCGCCGCCTGCTCGAAGGACACACCGGCGGGCTTGGCGTCGAGGCTCTCCGGGCGCACGACGACCGCCGAGGCGTAGGTGCCTGTCGCGCCCTGCACGATCACTTCGTCGCCGACGCTCCAGCCCTCGACTCCCGAGCCGATCGCGGTCACGACGCCCGCGCCGTCGGAGCCCAGGCGGCGCGGCTCCGTCAGCGGCGGGCTCGGCCGCCCACCCGACCGGATCTTCCACTCGATCGGGTTCACCCCCGCGGCGCGGACCGCGACCACGAGACCGCCCGCCGGCGCCTCGGATTCGGGGGCGTCGACCACCTCGAGCACCTCGGGTCCGCCGATCCGGCGGTACTGCACGATCCTGGCCACGTCGTCCTCCTCCCTCAGCCCAGGAGCCTGTCGCGCACCTCGCGGCGCAGCACCTTGCCGATGAGCGAGGTGGGCAGCTCGTCGACCGGCACCACGCGCTTGGGCACCTTGTAGGGGGTGAGGTGCAGGCGGCAGAAGTCGCGTAGCGCCTCGGGGTCGACGGCCGCGCCGGCGCGCAGGACGACCGCTGCTGCGACGCTCTCGCCGCCGTCCGGGCGGGGCAGCCCCACCACGGCGGCCCGCGACACGTCGGGGTGGGACTCGAGCACTCCCTCGACCTCTGACGGCGAGACGTTGAAGCCGCCCGTGATGATCAGCTCCTTCGCCCGGTCGACGATCGTGACGAAGCCGTCGGCCGAGACCGTGGCGATGTCGCCCGTGCGGAGCCAGCCGTCGGCCAGCAGCGTCGCTCCGGTCTCGTCGGGGCGCCTCCAGTAGCCCTGGAACACCTGCGGGCCGCGCAGGAGCAGCTCGCCCGACTCGCCGGGCCCGCGGTCGACGGAGGGGTCGTCGGGGTCGACGAGGCGGATCTCGGTGCTCGGGAACGGCACGCCGACGGTGCCGGGGCGGCGTGTCGGTCCGACCGGGTTCCCCACCGCGACGGGCGAGCTCTCGGTCATGCCGTAGCCCTCGACGAGGAGGCCGCGGCTCGCACGCTCCCAGCGGTCGACGGTCGCGACGGGCAGTCCCATCGCTCCCGAGATGGCGAAGCGGATGCCGCGCAGATCGAGCTCGCCGCGCTCGGAGGCGCGCGCGAGCGCGTCGTACACGGGCGGCACTGCGGGGAGGAACGTGGGCGGCGAGGACTTGGCCGCGGCCTTCACGAGACCCACGTCGAACGTCGGGAACAGCACGACCTTCGCTCCGATGCTGATCGCGAAAGTCAGGCACAGCGTGAGCCCGTAGGCGTGGAAGAGGGGGAGGACCGCGTAGAAGGTCTCGCCGCCCTCGCGGAGCCCGGGCACCCAGGCCTGACCCTGCATCGCGTTCGCGCGCAGGTTCGCGTGCGAGAGGATCGCCCCCTTCGGGGTGCCGGTCGTACCGCTCGTGTACTGCAGCAGCGCGGTGTCGCCGAGCGCGGGTCGGGGGTGCGCGCGCGAGAGGCGGCGGTTGCCGACGAGGCGCGAGAAGGGGATGACCGAGCGGGTGCGCGGCCGACCCGTCAGCTTCGCGCGGGCGGCGCGGACCTTCGGCAGCGGCAGGCGCAGCGCGAGGCGCTTGGCGAGCGGGAACGACTCCGTCAGATCGACCGAGACCACGCGCTCGATGCCGAGGTCGGGGGGCATCGTCGCCACGACGTCGGCGACCTTGTCCCAGACCACCGCGACCCGGGCGCCGTGGTCCTCGAACTGCCGGCGCAGCTCCCTCGGCGTGTAGAGCGGGTTGTGCTCGACGACGATCGCACCCAACCGCAGCGCTGCGTAGAACGCGATCACGTGCTCGGGGCAGTTCGGCAGCACCAGCGCGACGCGGTCGCCCGGGCGGACGCCGAGCCGGCGCAGCCCCTCCGCGACGCGGGACACCCTCTCGCCGAGCTCGGCGTAGGTCGTGCCCGCGCCGAAGAACTCGAGAGCGGTGCCGCGCCGGTAGCGGGCCACCGAGTCCTCGAGGAGGTCGACGAGGGTCTGGGTGGGCGGGTCGATCTCGGTGGGGACGCCCTCCGCATAGGAGGACAGCCACGGCTTCGTCGCCAGGTACGGGGATCCGGGGGTCACGGAGCAACTATCGGGCATCAGCCTCCGCGGATGCTCCGAGCAGGGCCGAGGGGGTGACGGCGGCGGCGGGGCGCGAGCAGACTGGTGGGATGAGTGCAGCCATCGACCTCCTCCGCGACGCCTTCGCCCGGGTGCACGAGAACGTGCACGCCGTCCTGGACGACATCACCCCCGAGCAGCTCGGCTTCCGCGCCGATGCGCAGGCCAACTCGCCGGCCTGGCTGATCTGGCACCTGACCCGCGTGCAGGACGACCACCTCGCGCCGCTCGCCGGTCACGAGCAGGTGTGGACCGCCGAGGACTTCCACGGCCGCTCCGCGCTGCCGTTCGCGCCCGGAGCGAGCGGCTACGGGCAGGACCCGTCCGAGGTCGCGGCGCTCGCCGCCGTGCCGGCGCACCTGCTCGCCGAGTACCACGACGTCGTCCACGAGAGGACGCTCGCCTACCTCGACACGCTCTCGGACGAGGACCTCGCCGAGGTCGTCGACCGGCAGTGGGACCCGCCGGTGACCCTGGGCGTGCGGCTCGTCTCGGTCGTCGACGACGATGCCCAGCACGTCGGCCAGGCCGCCTTCGCGAAGGGGCTCGCGGAGCGCTCCTGAGCGCGGGGCCCGCGGACGATGCCGCTACCCTGGACGCGGCACCGTCGCTGAGCGGCGGTGTCCGCGGAGCGAGGACCGCGCCACCGAGAGGACACCACGTGCCGTTGCCCACCACCCCCGCCGCCCCCCTGATCCGCAAGGGTCGCGACGTCCCGGCCGAGATCGCCCGCTCGTGGCTCCTCGTCAACGCGACCCGGACCGAGACCTTCGACGCCGCGCACGCGTCGCGGGCCGACCAGATCGTCCTCGACATCGAGGACGCGGTCGACCCGAAGGCCAAGCCGGACGCCCGCGCGGACGTCGTCGAGTGGCTGAAGGGCGACAAGAAGGCCTGGGTCCGCATCAACGACCACTCCACCCCGTTCTGGTCGGACGACGTCGACGCGCTGAAGGGCCTCCCGGGGCTCGCGGGCGTCATGCTGGCCAAGACGGAGGCGGCGGAGCACGTCACCGAGACTTTCGACCGCCTCGGCGGCTCGACCCCCGTGCTCGCGCTCGTCGAGTCCGCCCTCGGGATCGAGGAGGCGGTCTCGATCGCCCGCGCCCGCGGCTGCTTCCGGCTCGCGTTCGGCAGCGGCGACTACCGCCGCGACACCGGCACGAGTTCCGACGACCTGGCCATGGCGTACCCGCGCTCGCGCCTCGTCGTGGCCAGCCGCATCGGCGACCTGCCCGGCCCGATCGACGGCCCGACCGTGTCGAACAGCCACCCGGTCCTCCGGGAGCAGTCCGCGCTCACCGTCTCGCTCGGCCTCACCGGCAAGCTCTGCCTCGATCGGGAGCAGCTCGCCGTCATCAACGAGGTCATCAGCCCCACTCCGTCCGACGTGGCGTGGGCGCGCGACTTCCTCGACGAGTTCGAGGCGCGCGGTCGCGTGATCCGCGACGGCAGCGACCTGCCCCGACTGGGGCGCGCGAAGAAGATCGACAAGCTGGCGACCGCGTTCGGAGTGAACCCGCTCTGACCCGAGGTCCCCGGCACGAGCACGAGGAGGCGCGCATGGGCGCGGTCAGCACGTTCCTGTGGTTCGACGACGCCGCGGGCGAGGCGGTGGAGTTCTACACGGCGCTCGTGCCGAATTCGCGCATCCTCGACAGCCGGGTGCTGCCCGAGGGCTCGCCGGCTCCGGGAACCCTGCTCTCGGTCTCGTTCGAGCTCGACGGGCAGCTGTTCCAGGCGATCAACGCCGGTCCGCGGTTCCCGTTCACCGAGGCCGTGTCGATCGTGCTCACCGTGCAGACGCAGGAGGAGCTCGACCGGCTCTGGGACGCGCTCGCGTCCGAGGGCGGCGCCGAGGGACGCTGCGGCTGGGTGCGCGACCGCTGGGGGCTGTGGTGGCAGGTGGTGCCGTCGGTGCTCGCCGATCTGCTCGGCGGGCCGGATCCCGAGGGCGCGACCCGCGCCATGCGGGCGATGCTCACGATGGACCGGCTCGACATCCGGGCGCTCGAAGAGGCCTATGCCGGCGCGTAGATCCGGGAAGGCGCGCCGCTCCGTGTCACTCCGGCGGGCCTACCTCCGCGACTACCGCTACGCCTACGGATCGCGCTTCGCTCATCTGCGCGACGGCTGGGACGTCTCGCACTACGCCGACGGCGACCGTGCACCGGTGCTGCTCATCCCGGGCGTGTACGAGACGTGGCAGTTCCTCCGACCGGTTGCGGACCGCCTCAACGGCGCCGGCCATCCGATCCACGTGCTGCCGGCGCTCGGGCACAACACCCGGCCCATCGTCGCGTCGGCGGCTCTCGGGCAGGAGTACCTGCGCGAGAACGACCTGCGCGACGTGATCGTCGTCGCGCACAGCAAGGGCGGGCTGATCGGCAAGCACATGATGGTCGTCGACGACCTCCACGAGCGGCGCATCGACCGGATGATCGCGGTGTCGACGCCCTTCACCGGCTCGCCGCTCGCGAGGATCGCGCCCGCTCGCGCACTGCGCGAGTTCCATCCGCACCGCCCGGTCATCCGGACCCTGCTCGCCGAGCGCGACGCCGACTCGCGCATCACGTCGATCTACGGCATGCGCGACCAGTACATCCCCGGCGGCAGCCGACTCGTCGGCGCGCGCGAGAACATCGCGGTCTCGGTCGTCGGCCACTTCGCACTGCTGTCGCACCCGAAGGTGCTCGACCTCATCGCCTCGCGCGTCGATCCGGAGTGACGGGGCCGGGGCGCCGGGGCGCGCCCGGCCGGTCCCGGGTCAGCTCCAGGGCGTGAGCAGCACGAGCGGGATCTCGCGCTCGGTCTTCGTCTGGTACTCGGCGTAGTCGGGCCACGCCTGGACGGAGCGCTCCCACCACACCGCGCGCTCGTCGCCCTCGAGGACGCGCGCCGTGTAGTCCTTCTTGACCGGCCCGTCCTGGAGCTCGACGTGCGGCTCCTTGAGCATGTTGCCGTACCAGACGGGGTGCTCCGGGGCGCCGCCCTTGGAGGCGACGACCACGTACTCGCCGTCGTGCTCGACCCGCATGAGCGCGGTCTTGCGCAGCTTGCCGCTGCGCGAGCCGACGGTGGTGAGGACGATGATGGGCTTGCCGCGCAGGAGGTTGCCCTCGGCACCCCCGGTCGACTCGTAGAGCTCCGCCTGCTCGCGGGCCCAGGCGGACGTGCTCGGTTCGTATTCTCCGGTGAGAGGCATGCTCCGATCGTAGCCACGGGTGCGCCGAGGATTCGAGCCGTGCACGAGGATGGAGCGGTGCAGGCTCCCGACCAGATCGACCGCGCGCTGATCGCGCGACTCCGCGACGACCTCCTCCGCGCCCGGTACGGCGTGGACGCCGTCCGCGAGCTGTGGGGGGAGGCGGCCGCCGAGGCCCTGCACCGCGGCGACCGTGTGCCGGCGCGGCGCGCGCTCGCCCGCTCCGCGGCGGGATCCGTTGAGGAGCGGGCCCGCGCCGTGCTCGCGCGGCTGTTCCTCCTGGCCGATCCCGTCACGGCTGCGGAGGCGGAGGAGGCGCTCCCCGCCCTCGGGCTCGACGGCGCGGTCGAGCTGGAGCTCGTGCGCGCCGAGGCCGGAGCGGTCGTCGTCGCCGCGCTGGATCTGCGGCCCTACGACCTCGTCGACTCGCGCGGTGCCGCCTCCTGGTGGATCGCCTCCGACCTCGGCGAGCTGGCCCTGGGCCGCGCACTGTCCGAGGACCACGTCCTCGGCGTCGGCGGAGCGAGCCTGACCCTGACCGGGCTGATGATCCAGCGTCCGGTCGGCAGGGTCCTCGACCTCGGCACCGGCTGCGGGATCCAGGCCCTGCACGCCTCCCGGCACGCCGACCGCGTCGTGGCGACCGACATCTCGCACCGCGCCCTCGCGATCGCCGCGTTCAACGCCGAGCTCAACGGCATCGACTCGATCGAGTTCCGGCACGGCAGCCTCTACGAGCCCGTGGCGGGGGAGCGGTTCGACCACATCGTCACCAATCCGCCGTTCGTGATCACCCCGCGCTCGCCCGGGGTGCCCTCCTACGAGTACCGGGACGGCGGACTCGAGGGCGACGAGATCGTGCGCCGAGTGGTGGTGGGCGCCGCGGAGCACCTGACCCCCGGCGGCGTCGCGCAGCTGCTCGGCAACTGGGAGTACCGCGAGTCGGCCGACGCCTTCGACCGGGTCCGTGGCTGGCTGGCCGACACCCGCGGTGCGCTCGAGCAAGCGCTGGAGCCCGGCCGCGCGGGGCTGGACGCCTGGATCGACGGCGCCCGGTCGCCGCTGGACGTGTGGATCGTCGAGCGCGAGCAGCAGGATCCGGCCGTCTACGCCGAGACCTGGATCCGCGACGGGGGCACGACCCGCGGGGCGGAGTTCGACACCCTGGTCGACGCGTGGCTCGAGGACTTCGAGCGGCGCGGGGTGACGGGTGTGGGGTTCGGCTACGTGACCCTCCGCCTGCCCGCGCGCCCGAGGCGGCCGTTCGAGCGCCTCGAGCGGATCGACGGAGTGCTCTCGACCGCGGGGCTCGGCGGCCACCTGGCGCACTGCCTCGACGCCGCCGAGCGGCTCGCCGACCTCGACGACCGCACCCTCGCGGGCCTGTCGCTCGTCGTGGCGCGCGACGTGACGGAGGAGCGGCACTACTGGCCGGGCAACGACGACCCGACCGTGCTGCGGCTGCGCCAGGGCGGCGGCTTCTCGCGCACGGAGGACGTCGACACGGCGCTCGCCGCGGTCGTCGGCGCGTGCGACGGGGAGCTGTCGCTCGCCGCGATCATCGCGGCCGTGGCGTCGCTCCTGCACGTGGAGGAGGAGGCGGTGAGCGCCTCGGTGCTGCCGGGAGTGCGCGATCTCGTCTCGACGGGGATGCTCGTCCTGCCGTGACGCGCTGCTGCCGATCCCGACGCGTCAGAAGAGCGTCGCGGGGCGTCCTCGACGGCGGGAGCCGGGGGAGTCGACGGCGCGGCGTCGGGCCAGCCCGGTCCGGCGTCGACCGGCTGCCGGCGCTGGTAGGCGGTCGCGGCGGCGCGGGCGCGGACGTCGGCCGCCTCGTTCATCCGGTGGTTCGCGTGCCCCTTCACCCACTCGAAGGTCACCGCGCGCCCCTGCAGAGCCTCGTCGAGCGCCTTGATGATCTCGACGTTCATCACCGGCTTGCCGTCGGCCTTGCGCCAGCCCTTCCGCTTCCAGCCCGGCAGCCACTCGGTGCAGGCCTTGATGGCGTACTGGCTGTCGCAGAGGATGTGCAGCGGCTCCTCCTCGTGGGCGGTGGCGCGCAGGAGCTCGAGCACCGCGGTCAGCTCGCCGATGTTGTTGGTGCCGTGGGACCAGCCGCCGGCGGCCCAGCGCTCGTCGTCGACGTACCAGGCCCAGCCCGCGGGGCCGGGATTGCCCAGGGCGGATCCGTCTGCGGCGGCGATGATGCTCACGTACTGCTCCTCGTGCGGTCGGCGCACCCGCGCGGGCGCCTTTCGAGGGTAGTCGCCCGACGGCGCCTGCCCGGCCGGTGGCGGGATCGGGGCGGAGCGCAAGCGGGTGCCGGATGTCGGTCGTCGCCGCCACAGTGGACGGATGACCAGCATCCCCACCCTCACGCTCAACGACGGCACCTCGATCCCGCAGCTCGGCTTCGGCGTGTTCAAGGTCGACCCCGACGAGACCGAGCGCATCGTCTCCGAAGCGCTCGAGATCGGCTACCGGCACATCGACACCGCGGCGATCTACGGCAACGAGGAGGGCGTCGGCCGGGCGATCGCCTCCTCCGGCCTGGCCCGCGACGACCTCTACGTGACGACCAAGCTCTGGAACGGCGACCAGGGCCGCGGCACCGCACCCGGCGCTCTCGACGCGAGCCTCGAGAAGCTCGGGCTCGACTCCGTCGACCTCTACCTCATCCACTGGCCCAGCCCCGCCCAGGACCGCTACGTCGAGAGCTGGGAGGCGATGCAGGAGCTGCAGGCGGCCGGGCGCACCCGCTCCATCGGAGTCTCGAACTTCCTCGTGCCCCACCTCGAGCGCCTGCTCGACGCGACCGACGTGGTTCCGGCCGTCAACCAGATCGAGCTGCACCCCTACCACCAGCAGCCGACCGTGACCGCGTTCGGTGCTCAGCACGGCATCGCGACCGAGGCGTGGGGGCCGCTCGGTCAGGGCAAGTACCCCCTCCTCGAGCTGCCGGTGATCACCGGGGCCGCCGAGGCGCACGGAGTGACGCCGGCGCAGGTCGTGCTGCGCTGGCACCTCGACCGCGGGCACATCGTGTTCCCGAAGTCGTCCACCAAGGCGCGCATCGCCGAGAACCTCGACGTCTTCGGCTTCGAGCTGGGCGACGACGAGCGCGACGCGATCACCGCGCTGGAGCGAGCGGGCCGCGTCGGCGGCGACCCGAACGAGGTCGCCTAGTCCGGGCGGGTCTCGCGTCCTCCTGCCGATCGAGTAGCCCCGCAGGGGCGTATCGAGATCCCCGAGCCGAGGGGGTCTGTCAGCCCGCGCGCCCCGCGATCGTCACCCGGGTCGCGTAGGGCATCCCGATGCGCTCGCCCGGCAGGCCGTCCACGTTTCCCGAGACCGCTGCGAGCACCGCGGCCCGCTCCGGCTCCGGCAGGGCGATGACATAGCTCCGCGACGCGAAGACGTCCTGCAGCGCCTCCCGCGTCATCTCGTGCACCCAGTCGAAGGCCGCGAAGGCCCGGCGCTCGAGCGCGGCGCCCAGCGGCGGCCGCAGCGTCTCGAAGCGCTCAGCGGGGGAGGAGCCCGCGACCTCCCCGAGGCGCCGCACCCACGGCACGCTCTCGTCGCGGATGTTCCACACGAGGGCGACGACCCCGCCCGGGACGAGCACCCGCGCCACCTCGGCGCTCGCCCGCTCCGGATCGACCCAGTGCCAGGCCTGCGCCATCGTCACGAGCTCGACGGACGAGTCCGGAAGCGGGATCTCCTCCGCAGTGCCCGGCAGGGCCCGCACCGAGGGCAGCAGCTCGACGAGCCGCCCCCGCATCGCCTCGTCCGGCTCCACCGCGGTGACGTCGAGCCCGCGGGCGACGAGGGAGGCGGTGAGCTTCCCGGTCCCGGCGCCCAGATCCAGGACCCGCAATCGATCGGAGGCGTCCGCTCCCGCGGCCCGCGCGCGTTGCGGCACGTGAGCGGCCGGCGCGCGATCCGGCGCGTGCGACAGGGCCCAGTCCACCGCGTCGTCCGGGTACCCCGGTCGCCCCCGGTCGTAGGCGTCGACGGCGGTTCCGAAGGAGCGGGCGGGGTCCTGGTGCGTCATGCCCCCGAGGCTACGATGCGCTCGTGCGGTGCAGCACGTCGATCGCGTAGCCGTAGCCCGCGATGCCCGCCCCGACGATCACCGCGATCGCGACGTCCGAGAGGTACGAGTGGTGGCGGAACTCCTCGCGCCGGTGGACATTGCTGATGTGCACCTCGACCATCGGGAGCTCCGTCGCCAGCACGGCGTCGCGGATCGCGATCGACGTGTGGGTGTAGGCGCCCGCGTTCAGGACGACTCCGGAGCAGGTGCCGCGCGCCGCGTGCAGGCGGTCGATGATCGCGCCCTCCGAGCTGCTCTGGAAGAACTCGACCTCGAGGCCGAGGCTCCGCGCGCGGTCGGTCGCCAGCGACTCGACGTCGGCCAGCGTGTCCGAGCCGTACACCTCGGGCTCGCGCGTGCCGAGCAGGTTCAGGTTCGGTCCGTTGACGACGAGGATCGGGAGCATCCTCCGACCCTAGCGGGGGCGGTCCTCACTCCACCGGAGCGAGCACCGCGAGATCCAGCGGCAGCGGCGGCAGGGCCGCTCGCAGGCGGATCAGCTCGAGCGCGTGCGCGTCGAGCCGGCGGTCCTCGTCGCTCCGCGGCTCGAGCGCGGGCACCGGCTCTGCGGTGCCGTCGGCGCCGGGCACCACGAAGACGCTCATGCACTGGGTCGTCAGCTCGAGTTCGCCGGTGCGCGGGTCCCCCGAGCGCACGTGGATCGCGAGGTGCATGCTCCGGCCGCCGGTGTGGATCAGGCGCGCCTCCACCTCGACCAGGTGACCGATGCGGACGGGGCGGTAGAAGTGGATCCCTCCGGAGTAGACCGCGACCGCGTCGCGTCCGCTCCAGCGCTGGGCGACCGTGTCGGCCGCCTCGTCGATCCAGCGCATCACGATGCCGCCGTGCGCGTTGCCGCCCCAGTTGACATCGCCCGGAGCCGCGAGGAAGCGGAAGACGATGCGCGGCCCGGTGCCCTCGTCGGTGTACCGCTGCTCGCGCATCACCTCGTGCAGCGCCCGGCGCCCGGCGATGCGGGCGGCGGCGCCCTCGGCGAGCGCCGAGTCCTCGAGCGAGCGAGGCTGCCACTCCGGCACCGCGCGCGGCCGCTTCTCCGCGTCGACCGCCACGAAGATCAGGAGGCAGTGGGTGGCGGCCTCGTAGACCCCCGTGCGCGGATCCGCCTGGCCGACCCGGACGAGCACGTGCATGCTGCTGCGACCGGTGTGGATCACCTGGGCGCTCGCCTCGATCAGGTTGCCGACGACGATGGGCCGGGTGAAGTGCACGTTGCCGACGTACGCCGTGACGCAGTAGCCGCCGCTCCAGCCCACGGCGCAGGCGTAGCCCGCCTTGTCGATCCACTCGAGCACGCGCCCCGCCTGGGCGCTGCGGCCGTCGGCGGTGGCGTCCTGGGGAGCCGCGAGGAAGCGGAGGGTGATGCGGTCGGTCATGTCGTCCAGTGTTCCGGGTGCGGGAGGCGAGGGGAGTGGACCCGCGGGAGGTGCGAGGAAAGGGGGATGATCCTCCCGCGGGCCACAGGGAGCGCAGGCGCGGGGCCTGCGAGTCGGGTCAGGCCGCGTGCGGCACCGCGAGCTCCTGGGCGAGGAGCCGGAAGCGGAGCGCCGCGAGCTCGGCGGTGAGCTCGGCCGGGAGGCGCTCGCCGAAGCGGGCGAAGAACTCCTCGGTCAGCGCGCACTCGTCCAGCCACGCGTCCACGGGCACGGAGAACAGCTCGGCCTTCACGGCGTCCGAGAGGTTCAACCCGTGGGTGTCGATCGCCACGGGGAGATCCCCGAGCGGGCTGCGGCGCGCGTCGGCCGTGCCCTCGAGTCGGCGCACCAGCCACTGGATCACCCGGGCGTTCTCGCCGAAGCCGGGCCAGAGGAAGGAGCCGTCGGCGCCCTTGCGGAACCAGTTCACCTGGAAGACCGCGGGAGCCTTCTCGCCGAGGTCCTCCCCGATCGCGAGCCAGTGCGCGAAGTAGTCGGCCATGTTGTAGCCGCAGAAGGGGAGCATCGCGAACGGGTCGCGGCGGAGCTCGCCGACCGTGCCCTCCGCTGCGGCGGTCTTCTCGGAGGCGATCGTCGCGCCCAGGAACACTCCGTGCTGCCACGAGGTCGCCTGCGTCACGAGCGGCACGTTGGTCGCCCGACGCCCGCCGAAGACGATGGCGTCCAGCGGCACGCCCTCGAAGGCGTCCCAGTCGTCCGAGAGCGAGGGGCACTGCAGCGCCGGCGCCGTGAAGCGGGCGTTCGGATGCGCGGCGGGCGTGCCCGACGCCGGCGTCCACGGCTTCCCGCGCCAGTCGGTGAGGCGCTCGGGGACGTCGTCCGTCAGGCCCTCCCACCACACGTCGCCGTCCTCGCGCAGCGCCACGTTGGTGAAGATCGTGTTGCCCCACAGCGTGTGCACGGCGTTGGGGTTGGAGGTCCGCCCCGTGCCGGGCGCCACGCCGAAGAAGCCCGTCTCCGGGTTCATCGCCCAGAGCCGCCCGTCCTCGCCCTTCTTCATCCAGGTGATGTCGTCGCCGAGGGTCTCGACGCGCCAGCCCGGCAGGGCCGGCTGCATCATCGCGAGGTTCGTCTTGCCGCACGCACTCGGGAACGCCGCGGCCACGTGGTACCGCCGCCCCTCCGGCGAGACGACGCGGATGAGGAGCATGTGCTCGGCGAGCCAGCCCTCCTCGCGACCCATCGCCGAGGCGATCCGCAGGGCGAAGCACTTCTTGGCGAGCAGGGCGTTGCCGCCGTAGCCGGAGCCGAACGACCAGATCTCGCGGGTCTCGGGGAACTGGGTGATGTACTTCGTCTCGTTGCACGGCCAGGAGACGTCGTCGCGGGTGACGCCGTCGGCGTCGCGCAGCGGGAAGCCGACCGAGTGCACGCCCCGCACGAACGCGGTCTCCTCGGTGAAGGCGGCCAGCGGAGCGGCGCCCACGCGCGCCATGATCCGCATGTTGAGCACGGCGTAGGCGGAGTCGGTGAGCTGCACGCCGAGCTGCGAGAGCGGGCCGCCGATGGGGCCCATCGAGAACGGCACGACGTACATCGTGCGCCCGCGCATCGCGCCCTCGAAGTACGGGGCGATCTCCGCCTTCATCGCCGACGCCTCGCGCCAGTTGTTGGTGGGGCCGGCGTCGGCCTCGTCCGTGGTGCAGATGAAGGTGCGGTCCTCCACTCGGGCGACGTCGTCGGGATCGGTGCGGGCGAGGAACGAGCCGGGGCGCCACTCCGGGTTGAGGGGGAGGAGCTTGCCCTCCTCGACCATGCGCGCGGTGAGGCGGTACCACTCGGCGGGGGAGCCGTCGCTCCACTCGATCGCGTCGGGCTGGAGGATCGCCGCCGTCTCTCGGACCCAGCGTCGCAGCGCGAGCGGCGCGGGCGGGACGGCGACCGCGGGAGTCGGGGTGGGGGCGGTCAGGGTGCCCGGCTCGAGCCGCACGGTGTTGGTGAAGATGCTCATGGTCGCTCCGCTTTCTGGGATGTCGTCGTCGACGGGTGGGGAGTCGGCCTCGATCAGTGCGTCGAGGGGCGTCCGTGTGGCGCCTGCAGCCAGAATGGAGGAGGATCGGGGTCTCTTGACGGTCTGCGGACTGTCAAGAAAGGCTCTTTTCCCGCATTTGTCACAACCGATCGCAGGAGCTCGTCGTGACCGCATCCAGCGCCACCCCGCCCGGCACCGACGCCGCCCTGCTCGGGCAGCGCATCCGGCACTTCCGCACCCGCCGCGGGCTCACCCTCGGACAGCTCGCCGAGCGGGTCGGCGTCTCCGGGAGCCAGCTGTCGCTCATCGAGACGGGGCGCCGCGAACCGCGCCTCTCGCTGATGCAGGCGCTGGCCTCAGCGCTCGGAGTCGAGCTCGCGGCGCTGCTCTCGGACGAGCCGCCGAGCGAGCGCGCCGCACTCGAGATCGAGCTGGCCCGGGTGCAGAAGGGCTCGCTCTACCGCTCTCTCGGCCTGCCGGAGTTCAAGGCCAACAAGGGCCTCGCGACACCGGTCCTGGAGGCGTTCCTCGGTGTGTACCGCGAACTCGCGCGGCGCAGGAACGAGGCCAGCGCCACCCCCGAGGAGGCGCGGCGCGCGAACACGGCGCAGCGACTCCAGCTGCGCGAGAGCAACGCGTACCTGCCCGAGATCGAGAGCGTGGCGGGGGAGATGCTCCGGACGGTCGGGCACCGCGGCGGTGCCCTCACGCACAGCTCGGTCTCTCGGATGGCGAGGCACCTCGGCTTCGAGATCATCCACGTGGGCGACCTCCCCCACTCCGCCCGCTCGGTGATCGACCTGGCCAACGGGCGGATCTACCTCCCTCCCGCGTCGATCCCCGGGGGCCACGGCCTGCGGGCGCTCGCCCTGCAGGCGATGGCGCACCGCCTGCTCGGGCACGAGCGCCCCGTGACGTACGCCGACTTCCTCCGTCAGCGCCTCGAGATCAACTACTTCGCCGCCGCGTGCCTCATGCCGCTGGAGCCGGCGGTCGCGTTCCTGCAGGAGGCGAAGCGCGGCCGCGACATCTCGGTCGAGGACTTCCGGGACGGCTTCGGCGTCACTCACGAGGCCGCCGCGCTGCGCTTCACGAACCTCCTCACCTCGCACCTCGACATCCGGATGCACTTCCTGCGGGTGCTGGGCGACGGATCGATCCAGAAGGCCTACGAGAACGACGACCTCCCGCTGCCGACGGACGTGACGGGAGCCGTCGAGGGCCAGGTGGTCTGCCGCTACTGGTCGGCGCGCTCGGCCTTCAGCCGCACGAACCGCACGACGGAGTACTACCAGTACGTCGACACTCCTGCCGGCACCTTCTGGTCGGCGTCTCAGACCGGCACGACCGCCACGGAGGAGTTCTCGATCACGGTAGGGGTCCCCTTCGCCGAGGCGCGCTTCTTCCGTGGACGCGACACCGACCGCCGCGAGCTGTCCCGCTGCCCGGACGAGTCGTGCTGCCGCCGCGCCCCCGCCGAGCTCGCGGCGCGCTGGGACGGCAACGCCTGGCCCAGCGCCCGTCTGCACGCGCACGTGCTCGCGCCCCTGCCCTCCGGGACCTTCCCCGGCATCGACGACGCCGAGGTCTACGAGTTCCTCGACGCGCACGCCCGCGAGTCCTGACGTCCCTTCCGCGAGACGCCACTCCGGTACGCCCCGCGTGGCGTGACCGGACCGGCATCCCGCGAGGGCGTCAGTCCGAGATCAGCGCCCGAGCGGTGCCCTCGTCGAGGATGACGTCCGTGATGAGCCCGGCGTTCAGCGCCCCGCGGAGCCCCGGCAGCTTCGACGCCCCCGAGACCACGCAGATCCGCCGCGCCGCCCGCCGCACCGTGGAGAGGTCCGGGCCGCTTGCACGTTCGTTCATGGGGATGTCGTCCCAGGTCCCGTCGGCCCGGTAGAACACCGTCGCCACGTCGCCGACGACCCCGGACTCGCTCAGCGAGGTGAAGTCGTCCGGCTCCAGGTAGCCGCCGATGTAGACCTTCGACGGCACCGCCGCGAACGGCGAGCCGAGGCCGAACAGGGCCACGTCCATCCGCTGCTGCAGCTCGAGCACGCGCTTGGTCGAGCGCTCGCGCCACACCGCCTGCTTGGTGAGCGGATCGTCGAAGAACGCCTGCACCGGGAACTGCTGCACCTTCGCCGCATAGGCGTCGCCGAAGCGGCGGAGGATCTCGCTCGAGTAGTTGATGCCCGTGGTCTCGGTGTTTCCCGCGCCGTTCAGCTGCACGATCTGGGTGTTGTGCGTCTCCTTGGCGATGAGGTGGCGGCTGATCGCGCTCATCGTCGAGCCCCACGCGATGCCGACGATCATGTTGGAGTCGATGAACTGGCCGAGGATCCGCGCAGCCGAGAGGGCGACGCGCTCCAGCCGGTCGATCTCGCTGGTGTGATCCGGAACCGGGACGATGTGCGCCGTGATGTCGAAGTGCGCGCGCACCTCCGCCGAGAGCGCGCTCGCGCGATCGAGCGGGGAGCGGATCTGGATGTCCACGAGGCCCGTCGCGCGGGCGTGCGACAGGAGCCGCGACACGGAGGAGCGCGACGTGTGCAGCTCGTGCGCGATGGCGTCCATCGTCAGGTCCTGCATGTAGTAGAGCTGTGCCGCGCGGAGCGCGTCGCGGGTCTTGTCGGGATGGGTCGCGTGCGTCGTCTCGTCGAGTTCGACGACCGGTCGGACAGGGGTCACAGATGCTCCTTGCACGTATTTCCACCCGTATTGACCGGATGTGTTCCCGGGTCAAGGATGGCTGTATTCCTCCGCGAAATCAATCGTCGCCCCCGAGGTGCCGATACTGCCGCGAAGGCCTCGACGAATCACACACGACACGAAGGCGAGTACGAAGTGGCACAGTCTGTCGGAACTCCCGGAACCCCCGCGATCCGCGAGAGCGTCGCCGCCCTGCGGGACACCCCCCGAGCGACCGTCCTCGTCATCGGCGGTGGCATCAACGGCATCGGAACCTTCCGCGAGCTCGCGCTGAACGGCGTCGACGTCGCGCTGGTCGAGCGCGGCGATTACGTCTCGGGAGCGTCCAGCGCCTCGAGCCACATGATCCACGGCGGCATCCGCTACCTCGAGAACGGCGAGTTCCGCCTCGTCAACGAGGGCGTGCACGAGCGCAACGGCCTGCTGAAGATCGCTCCCCATTACGTGAAGCCGCTGCAGACCACGATCCCGATCTACTCGACGTTCTCGGGCATCCTCGCGGCGCCGATGCGGTTCCTGACGCACAAGTCGGGCAAGCCGCAGGAGCGGGGCGCTCTGCTGATCAAGGTCGGCCTCACCCTGTACGACTTCTTCTCCCGCGACGGCGGAGTCGTGCCGCGCCACCAGTTCCACGGCCGCAAGCGCTCGCTGAACGAACTGCCCAAGCTCGACCCGAAGATCAAGTACACCGCCACCTACTTCGACGCGTCGGTGCACGAGCCCGAGCGCCTGGCGCTCGACGTCCTGCGCGACGGACTCGTCGGCGGAGCGAAGGCGCGCGCGGCGAACTACGTCGAGGCCGTCGGAACCTCCGAGGGCGGCGTGCTCCTGCGCGACCGCGAGACCGGCGAGGAGTTCGCCTTCCAGGCCGACGTCGTCGTCAACGTCTCCGGACCCTGGACCGACTTCACGAACACGGCGCTGGGCACCACGACGAAGTTCATGGGCGGCACCAAGGGCTCGCACATCGTGCTCGACAACCCCGAGCTGGTCGAGGCCTGCGAGGGACGCGAGATGTTCTTCGAGCACAGCGACGGCCGCATCGTCCTCATCTACCCGCTCAAGGGCCGGGTCATGGTCGGCACGACCGACATCGAGGCCGACCCCAACGAGCCGGCCGTGTGCACGGAGGAGGAGATCGACTACTTCTTCGAGCTCGTCAGCCACGTGTTCCCCTCCATCCCGGTGAACCGCGACCAGATCGTCTTCAAGTTCTCCGGCATCCGCCCCCTGCCCCGTCACGACGACGAGACCCCCGGCTTCGTCTCCCGCGACTACCGCATCGAGCCCTCGACGCTGCCCGGCGGGAAGACCCCCGTCCTGAGCCTGGTCGGCGGCAAGTGGACGACGTTCCGCGCCCTCTCCGAGCACCTCTCGAACGAGGTCTTCGCGAAGATCGGAGTGACGCGCCGCGTCTCGACCGTGAAGACGGCCATCGGAGGCGGCAAGGGCTACCCCCGCACCGACGCGTCCCGCGCGCAGTGGATCAGCCAGCACCGCTCCGGCCTGTCCTCCGCCCGCACGGGCCAGCTGCTCGAGCGCTACGGCACCCGCGCGCAGGAGGTCATCGAGGCCCTCGCCGACGGACACGACGAGGCCCTCGACTTCGACAAGGACTTCACCACCGGTGAGATCCGCTACCTGGCCCGCCACGAGAGCGTGGTGCACCTGATCGACCTGGTCATGCGCCGCACGAACCACGCCTTCACCGGCGGACTCAGCCGCGAGCTCCTCGAGGAGCTTGCCGAGCACACCGGGTCGGTCCTGGGCTGGGACGAGGCGACGCGCGCCGACGAGGTCGACGCGACCATCTCGCACCTCAAGCAGTACAACGGCGTGGACGTCGGAGGCACCTTCGTCCAGACGCCGACCGCCGTCCCCGCGTCGTAAGCGGAGACAGGCGGAAGAAGACGGAAGTCCCGGCGCGATCGTCCTCGCGCCGGGACTTCCGTCGCTGATACGCACGAACGTGCACGCGTCGCTCCTTGTCGGGGTGTCGGGGCGCGGATAACTTCACACACGTCGGGCATCGATGCCCGCGCCGGACGCCTGCGTGCGTCCGCTCGAATCGGAGGAAAAGGTCATCGTGGACAATCTCGGAGTGGTGTTCCTAGCGGAACTGGTGGGGACGGCGCTGCTCGTCCTCCTGGGCTGCGGCGTCGTCGCCAACGTGGCGCTGGTGAAGAACAAGGGTTTCAACGGCGGATTCCTGATGGTGACCATCGGGTGGGGCTTCGCGGTCTTCTCCGGTGTGATCGTCTCGTACAACTCGGGCGCGCACCTCAACCCGGCCGTCACGCTCGGCCTGGTCGCGAGCGGCGCTGAGGAGTTCGGCTCCGGCGTGCCGGTCGACATCGTGTCGATCCTGACCTACATCGCGGCGCAGCTGCTCGGTGCGATCCTCGGCGCCGTCTTCTGCTGGCTCGCCTACAAGCAGCACTTCGACGAGGAGCCCGACCCGGCCAACAAGCTCGGCGTCTTCTCGACCGGCCCGGCCATCCGCTCCTACGGCTGGAACTTCGTCACCGAGGTCATCGGCACCTTCGTCCTCGTCTTCGTCGTCATCGGCTTCGGCGGCGGACGCCAGGGCGACGGCGGACTCGCCGCGCTCGGTGCGCTCCCCGTCGCGATCCTCGTGATCGCGATCGGCGCCTCCCTCGGTGGCCCGACCGGCTACGCGATCAACCCCGCCCGTGACCTCGGCCCCCGCATCGCGCACGCCCTCCTGCCGATCAAGGGCAAGGGCTCGAGCGACTGGTCCTACTCCTGGGTGCCGATCGCCGGCCCGATCGTCGGCGGACTGCTCGCCGGCTGGTCCTCGCTGGTCCTGCTCCCCATCCTCTGATCCGCGCTCCACTCATCCCCGTTACGAAGGAGTAATCACTTATGGCTGACTACGTCATTGCTATCGACCAGGGGACGACGTCGTCCCGCGCGATCATCTTCGACAAGAAGGGATCGATCGTCTCCACCGGCCAGAAGGAGCACGAGCAGATCTTCCCGCGCGCGGGCTGGGTCGAGCACGACCCGATCGAGATCTGGAACAACGTCCGCGAGGTCATCGGCCAGGCGCTCTCGCGTGCCGACCTGACCCGCCACGACATCGCCTCCGTCGGCATCACCAACCAGCGCGAGACCGCGGTGGTCTGGGACAGGACGACCGGCAAGCCGGTCTACAACGCGATCGTCTGGCAGGACACCCGCACGCAGTCGATCGTCGACCGCCTCGCCGGCGACGAGGGTGCGGACCGCTTCAAGTCGATCGTGGGCCTCCCGCTCGCGACCTACTTCTCGGGCACCAAGATCGTGTGGATCCTCGAGAACGTCGAGGGTGCGCGCGAGAAGGCCGAGGCGGGCGACCTGATCTTCGGCACGACCGACACCTGGGTCCTGTGGAACCTGACCGGCGGCATCGACGGCGGCGTCCACAAGACCGACGTCACCAACGCGTCGCGCACGCTCTTCCTCGACCTCGAGACCCTCGAGTGGCGCGACGACATCCTCGAGGCGTTCGGCGTCCCGAAGTCGATGCTCCCCGAGGTCTGCTCCTCCTCCGAGGTGTACGGCCACGTCGAGTCCTCGTCGCTGCTGCGCGAGGTCCCGATCGCGGGCATCCTGGGCGACCAGCAGGCCGCCACCTTCGGCCAGGCGGCGTTCGACCCGGGCGAGGCGAAGAACACCTACGGCACCGGAAACTTCCTGATCTTCAACACCGGCACCGAGATCGTCCACTCCAAGAACGGCCTCCTCACCACCATCGGCTACAAGCTGGGCGACGGCGAGGTGCACTACGCGCTCGAGGGCTCGATCGCGGTCTCCGGCTCGCTCATCCAGTGGCTGCGCGACAACCTGGGCCTCATCGGCTCGGCTCCCGAGGTCGAGGCGCTCGCCGCGACCGTCAACGACAACGGCGGCGCGTACTTCGTGCCGGCGTTCTCGGGTCTCTTCGCGCCGTACTGGCGATCGGATGCGCGCGGCGCGCTCGTCGGACTCACCCGCTACGTGAACAAGGGCCACATCGCCCGCGCAGCGCTCGAGGCGACCGCGTTCCAGACCCGCGAGGTCCTGGACGCCGTCAACGCCGACTCCGGTGTGCCGCTGCAGGAGCTCAAGGTCGACGGCGGCATGATCGCCAACAACCTGCTCATGCAGTTCCAGGCCGACATCCTCGGCGTCCCGGTCGTCCGACCGGTGGTCGCCGAAACCACCGCGCTCGGAGCCGCGTACGCCGCGGGCCTCGCGGTCGGCTTCTGGGAGAACCTCGACGACCTGCGTCAGAACTGGCAGGAGGACTCGCGCTGGACCCCCTCGATGGACCAGGACGAGGCCGCCCGCCAGTACCGCCTCTGGAAGAAGGCCGTCACGAAGACCTTCGACTGGGTCGACGAAGACGTGTCGTAACCCCTTCCGCAGCGGTCCTCGCCCGCTGCGGCGCGGTCGGCTCTCGCAGACGGTCGCGATGCGGAGAGCGTCTCGCGTCCGGCTACGACGGAACGCTCGCACGCGTTCCGCCGGTTCGCCTCGCGGAGCGCGGCGAACGGGAACGCTGATCTCCGGATCGGTGAAGCGCCTCGGCGCGGCCTTCGGGTCGCGCTGAGGCGCTTCCTCGTTCCCTGACGGCGCTCTCCCGCATGCTGGTCGAGTAGCCGCGCAGCGGCATATCGAGACCCCGCCTCGCCGAGATCGCCCCGCAGGCCGTCCCGCTCAGAGCCCGAGCAGCTCCGGCAGCTCGTCGAGGGATCCGATCCGCCGCACACCCAGTTCCCGGGCGTCCTCCGGGAGCTCGCGTCCGTGCTCCGGTCCGCCCACCCGGTCGAGCCAGACGCCGCGGAGGCCCGCCCGGGCGGCGCCGATCGCGTCGGTCCCGAGGCGGTCACCGACGTACAGCGCGTCGGACGGAGCCACTCCGAAACGCTCGCAGGCGACGTGGAAGATGCGCGGATCCGGCTTCGTCACTCCGACCTCGCCCGACGCGATCAAGTGCTCGACGCGCTCCGAGAGGGCGATCGCGTCCATCTTGCGCGTCTGGAAGTCGAGGTCGCCGTTCGTGATCACTCCGATCCGCACGCCCGCCGCCTCGAGCCGGTCGAGTACCCGCAGCGCGTCCTCGTGCAGCGTCCACGCCGCGACGTACTGCTCGAGGTAGGAGGCGAACCACTCGCTCGCCTCCTCGGGCGTCAGCTCGACGCCCGCGTCCGCCGCGAAGGCGATCGCGCGGGCGCGCCGCTGACCCTCGTAGTCGAGCTCGCCCGTCAGGTAGCGGTGGTAGTGCTCCTCCTCGAGCTCGTACCAGCGCCGCTGGAGATCGGCCGGCTCACCCGCGTACGCGCTCCCGAGCGCCGCGGCGTGCGCGACGATGCCCTCCTGCACCGCCCGGGCGTGCCGGAAGAGGGTGTCGTCGAGGTCGAAGAGCGCGAGCGTCAGCACGGGTCAGCGGGTGCGGCGGAGGAAGCCGATGCGGTCGTACACGGTCGCGAGGGTCTTCTCGGCCGTCTCGGAGGCGCGGTCGGCGGCGCGGGACAGCGCACGGTCGAGCTCGGCCGGATCCGCCAGCAGCTCGGCCGTCCGCGCGCGGATCGGGTCGAACGTCGCGGCGACGACCTCGACGAGGCCCTTCTTCAGGTCGCCGTAGCCGCGGCCCGCGTACTCCTGCTCCAGCGACTCGACGGTCCGGTCGGCCAGGACGGAGTAAATGGTGAGCAGGTTCGAGACTCCGGGCTTGGCGGCACGGTCGAACCGGACCTCCGATTCCGTGTCGGTGACGGCGCGCATGATCTTCTTCGCGGTCGCCTTCGGCTCGTCGAGGACGCTCAGCAGACCAGCGTCCGACTCCGCCGACTTGGACATCTTGGCGCCGGGGTTCTGCAGGTCGTAGATCTTCGCGGTCTCACGGGCGATGTGCGGCTCCGGGACCGCGAACGTCTCGCCGAAGCGCGTGTTGAAGCGCCCAGCGAGGTCGCGGGTGAGCTCGAGGTGCTGGCGCTGGTCCTCGCCGACCGGCACGGCGTCGGTCTGGTAGAGCAGGATGTCGGCGGCCATCAGGATCGGGTAGGTGAAGAGGCCGACCGAGGCCGCCTCCGCGCCCTGCTTCGCCGACTTGTCCTTGAACTGCGTCATGCGGCTCGCCTCGCCGAAGCCGGTCACCGTGTTGAGGATCCACGCCAGCTCCGCGTGCGCGGGCACGTGCGACTGGATGAACAGGGTCGAGCGCTCGGGATCGATGCCGGCCGCGATGTACTGGGCCGCCGTCGCGCGGGTGCGCTCGCGCAGCTCGGCCGGGTCCTGCGGCACGGTGATCGCGTGGAGGTCGACGACGCAGAAGTACGCGTCGAAGTCCTCCTGCATGACGACCCACTGCGTGAGCGCGCCGATGTAGTTGCCGAGGTGCAGCGATCCGGAGGAGGGCTGCATGCCCGAGAAGATGACGGGCTTGGCGCCCGGAGCGGTGGGAGTCATGGTGAGGCCTCAGTAGCGGTGCGGAGGCGCGGTGATCGCGCGGGGGAGGGGATGAAGGTCAGAGCTCGTAGTCGACGACGACGGGGGCGTGGTCGGACCAGCGGGTGTCCCAGCTGTCGGCGCGATCGATCTCGTAGCTGCGCGCGAGCGCGGCGAGCTCGGGGGTGGCGAGCTGGTAGTCGATGCGCCAGCCCGTGTCGGTGTCGAAGGCCTGGCCGCGCTGCGACCACCAGGTGTAGGGGCCGGGCACCTCGCCGGCGAAGCGGCGGCCCAGGTCGATCCAGCCGAGGCCGGCTCCGGCGTTGTAGCCCTCTTCGCCCTCGGCGCCGAGGAAGCGGTCGAAGTAGGCGCGCTCCTCGGGGAGGAAGCCGGCCTTCTTGACGTTGCCCTTCCAGTTCTTGATGTCGAGGGTCCGGTGGCCGACGTTCAGGTCGCCCATCACGACGGCGAGCGGGTTGTGCGCCTGCAGCTGGGGGAGCCGCTCGGTCATCGCGTCGAGGAACTTCACCTTCTCGTCCTGCTTCGGGGTGCCGACTCCACCCGAGTGCACGTAGGTCGAGACGACGGTGACCGTGCGGTCGCCGACCTCGTAGTCGGCCTCGAGCCAGCGCCCGGCGGAGTCGAAGTCGTCCGCTCCGAGCGCTACCCGGTGGATCGTCGCGCGATCGCGGGACGCGAGTGCCACTCCGGCGCGGCCCTTGGCGGTCGCCTCGTCGTGCAGCACGTCCCACTCGTCGCCGAGCAGCCCGGTGAGGTCGTCGGTGGACGCGCGCACCTCCTGGAGGGCGAGGATGTCGACGTCGCGCGCGGCGAGCCAGTCGCCCATGCCCTTGCGGAACGCGGCGCGCACTCCGTTGACGTTGACGGAGGCGATGCGGAGGAGCTTCTTGGTCACCGCAGCAGTCTATTCTCGGCCGCCGACACGCCCCTCCCGGCAACCGCGTCTCTTCCCGCTGCGCAGAACGTCAGCGAGGACGGCCGCTCATCCACGATGGCGGCTGAGCACGCGTCTCAGCTCAGGTTCTGCCCCCGACCCCCGATGGCTGGGCCCTCCGCGGCGCACCCGGTGTCCTCACCTCCGCGCCGGCCCCGGCATCACAACCTCAGCTGTGACGTGGGTGAAACCCCTGACAGCCGAATCACCCCTGTCGGAGCTGAGGTTGCGCGTGGCGCAACCGCCGCCGCCCGTGTTCGAGGCGAATGGGCGGATCGCGTGCCAGCGATTCGTCGTAGCCGCTCGCAATCCGCTTCTGGGAACGCGCCCCGTCGCGAAGCCACCCGCGCCGCGTCGGGCGGGGACCGCCGCCCATCGTCGAGGCGAACCGGCGAATCGCGTGCCAGCGATTCGTCGTAGCCGCTCGCAACCCGCTTCTGGGAACGCGCCCCGTCGCGAAGCCACCCGCGCCGCGGCGGGCGGGGACCGCCGCGGAGATGAGCACAGCCGAACCGGCGAATCGCGTACCAGCGATTCGTCGTAGCCGTCCGCTCCCCGCTCCCGTGAACGCATCCCCGTCGCGAAGCCACCCGCGCCGCGGCGGGCGGGGACCGCCGCCCATCGTCGAGGCGAACCGGCGAATCGCGTGCCAGCGATTCGTCGTAGCCGCTCGCAACCCGCTCCCGTGAACGCATCCCGTCGCGGAGCCGACTGCGCCGCGGCGGGCGGGGACCGCCGCGGAGACAGAACAGCCGACGACCCCCGTCCTGCACCACCTTCCCTCGGAGAAGAAGAAGGCGGCGCAGGCGGGGGCCGTCGGTGGGACCGCTCAGGACGGTCGTTCGGGGGTCGCGGCGGTTCAGACCGCGGCGACGGGGCGAGCCGTGACGGGCTCGGGCACCTCGGCGACCACGGGGGCGCGCTTGATGCTCTTGGCGATGATGACGGCGATCGCGGTGACGACCATTCCGACGAGGATCGCGACCAGGTAGAGGATCGGCTGCCCGACGAGACCGGTGACCCAGACTCCGCCGTGCGGGGCGCGCAGCGTCGAGCCGAACAGGGCGACGAGCGCGCCGGTGACGGCCGAGCCGATCATCGCGGACGGGATCACGCGCAGCGGGTCGACCGCGGCGAACGGGATGGCCCCCTCCGAGATGAACGACGCGCCGAGCAGGTAGGCGGCCTTGCCGTTCTGGCGCTCGGCGTCGGTGAAGAGGCGCTTGCGGAGCGTGGTGGCCAGGGCGAGACCCAGCGGCGGCGTCATGCCGGCGGCCATCACGATCGCCATCACCTTGAACTGCACCGAGTTCGGGTCGCCGTCGGCGGGGACGGAGGCGAGTCCGGTGGTCGCGAAGGCGTAGGCCACCTTGTTGACCGGGCCGCCCATGTCGAACGCCATCATGAGGCCCAGGATGATCCCGAGCACGATGAGGTTGCCGCCGGTGAGGCCGGAGAGCCAGGTCGAGAGTCCCTCGCTCAGGGCGCGGAGCGGTGCCCCGAGGACGACGAACATCAGGAAGCCGGTGATGAAGGTCGCGATCAGGGGGATGATCACGACGGGCATCAGCGACTTGAAGGCCGCGGGCAGCTTGATCCGCGAGATGTAGAGCGCCGCGTAGCCGGCGATGAAGCCCGAGGCGAGTCCGCCGAGGAAGCCGGCCCCGACGGTCACGGCGACCGCGCCGCCGAGGAATCCGGGAGCGATGCCCGGGCGGTCCGCGATGCCGAAGGCGATGAAGCCCGAGAGTACCGGCACGAGGAACGCGAAGGTGGCGCCTCCGATGAGGAACATGACGCCGGCCCAGTCGGTGATGTTCACCGGGTTGAAGCCGTTGTCGATGATCTGCTGCGGCGTGAAGCTGACGATCGTGTAGCCGCCGAACAGGAACGACAGGGCGATCAGCAGACCGCCGGCCGCGACGAACGGGATCATGTACGACACGCCGGTCATCAGGTTCTGACGGATGCGCGTGCCGACGCCGACCTTCTTCGGGGCGGCGGCGGGCGCGGCGGCCGCCTGCGCACGGGCGGGGGCGTCGGCGGGCCTCGCGCTGCGCAGGGCCAGCGCCCGATCGAGCACCTCGTCCGGCTTGGCGAGCGCCTCGGCGACTCCGACCTGGAGGATCGGCTTGCCGGCGAAGCGGTCCTTGCCGCGGACCTCGAGGTCGGCGGCGAGGATGACGACGTCGGCGGCGGCGATGTCGCCCGCGGTCATCTCCTCGGAGCCGGCGGCTCCCTGCGTCTCGACGTGGATCGGGTAGCCGCGCTTCCTCGCGGCCTGCTCGAGCGCCTCGGCGGCCATGTAGGTGTGCGCGATGCCCGCGATGCAGCTGGTGACGGCCACGAACCGGGGTGTGTCCGAGGAGGTCCCCGGCGACGCGGACGGCGCGGCCTGGGCGGTCGCGACGGCGCGGTCGATGACCTCGGCGGCCTTCGCGAGCGCCTCCGAGGTGCCGACCTCGAGGGTCGGCTTCCCGGCGAAGCGCTCCTTGCCGCGGACCTCGAGGTCGGCGGCGAGGATGACGACGTCGGCGTCGGCGATCGTCTGGTCCGACATGGGGTCGGAGCCCGCGGCGCCCTGGGTCTCGACCTGGATCTCGTACCCCTTCTTCTTCGCGGCCTGCTCGAGGGCCTCGGCGGCCATGTAGGTGTGCGCGATGCCGGCGATGCAGCTGGTGACGGCGACGATCCTCATGAGACGACGACCTCTCGGGCGATGATGTCGGCGACCTCCTGGCCGCTGGACGCGGCGCGGAGGGACCCGGTGAAGGACTCGTGGATCAGCTTGCGTGCGAGCTGGGCGAGGATCTTCAGGTGCGCCTGGTCGGCTCCGTCGGGCGCGGCGATCAGGAAGATCAGGTCGGCCGGTCCGTCGGGGGCGCCGAAGTCGACGCCCTGCTTCGCGATGCCGACGGCGACGCTGGGGGCGACGACGTGCGAGGAGCGGGCGTGGGGGATCCCGATGCCGCCGGGCATGCCGGTGGCCATCTGGGCCTCGCGGTCGCGGACGTCGGCGAGGAACCCGTCGAGGTCGGTGACGCGGCCCGCGTCGGCCAGCGTCTTCGCGAGCTGCGCGGTGGCCTCGTCCTTGCTGTTGGCGGTCAGGTCGACGATGACGGTCGAGGCCTCGGTGAGTGCAGTCATGCGCTCAGTTCTCCAATCGGGAGGTGGGGGTCGGGGGACTCGACGACGGTGACGTCGTCGAGCCGGAGGGAGTCGGGCCCCGGGGCTTCGCTGCCCGGGAGCCGGACGGCGGCGGTGCCCCACGCGACTGCTGTCGCGAGGCGCTCCGCCTCCGTGGCGTCGGTGGCCGAGAGGTAGCCCGCGAGGGTGCTGTCCCCTGCCCCGACGGTGCTGAGAGGCACGACGGCGGGTGCGCCCGCCCACCACGACGCGTCGGCCGTGACGAGGAGGGCGCCGTGCTCTCCGAGGCTCACGAGCGCTCGCGCGTCCGGGAGGCGGAGGAGTTCGCGTGCTCCGTCGACGACGTCTCCGACCGTCGGCAGGGAGCGGCCGAGGAGCTCCTCGAGCTCCTCGAGGTTGGGCTTCACCAGTGTCGCCGTCCCGGCCGCGATGATCGCGGTGAAGGGCGCTCCGGAGGTGTCGACGGCGAGCGGGACGCCGAAGTGCAGGGCGAGTCGACCGAGCGACGCGTAGAAGTCCGCGCCGAGTCCCGGAGGGACGCTCCCGCACGCGACGAGCCAGCGCGGCGCGGCGACGACGTGGTCGCAGACGAGCTCCGAGAGGGCCTTCGCCTCCTCGGGGCTGATCGCCGGGCCGGGCTCGTTGATCTTGGTGGTGCGCCCGGTCGCGTCGTCGACGACGGTGATGTTGGTGCGGATCGGCTGCGCGATGGGGGAGCTGGCCGAGCGGACCCCCGCCGCCTCGAGCATCGACGAGAGATCGAGTCCGGTCGAGGGGTCGGCGGGGTAGACGGCGGTGGCCTCGACTCCGTTGCGGGCCAGGGCGCGGGCGACGTTGACGCCCTTGCCGGCCGGGTCGCGCCGCACGCCGTGCGCCCGGTTGACCTCGCCGACGGCGAAGCCGCTGGTCGAGAGGGTGACGTCGATGCTCGGGTTGGCGGTGACGGTGACGATCATGCGCGGACCACCTCGGGGCCTGCGGACTCGACGTCGTCGGCGAGCTCGTCGTCGATCCCGCTGTCCGTGATGACGGTGTCGACCGCGGACAGCGGCGCGACGTGGCCGAAGTCCTGGCGGCCGAACTTGGAGTGGTCGGCCAGGACGACGACGCGGCGGGCCGAGGCGATGAGGGCCGACTTGACGACCGCCTCGTCGAGGTCGGGCGTGGTCAGGCCCCGCTCGCGGCTGATGCCGTTCGTGCCGATGAAGGCGACGTCGACCGAGACCGAGGCGATCGCCTGGGCGACCCACGGTCCGACGGCCGCCTGCGTCACTCCGCGCAGGTGACCGCCGAGCAGATGCAGGTCGATGTTGGGCCGGCCGACGAGCGCCATCGCGACGGGGAGGGAGTGGGTGACGACCGTCAGCCGGCGGTCCAGGGGGAGCAGCTCCGCGAGCCGGACGGTGGTGGTCCCGGCGTCGATGGCGAGGGATCCGCCGTCGGGCACCTCGGCGAGGGCGGCCGTGGCGATCCGGTCCTTCTCACCCGCGAGGTGGCCTTCACGGGCCGCGACCTCGGGCTCGATGCCCAGCCGCTCCACCGGGATCGCGCCGCCGTGCGCGCGGCGCAGCAGTCCGCGGCGCTCGAGGCTCGTGAGGTCGCGGCGGATGGTCTCGGGGGTGACCGCGAGGGAGAGGGCGAGATCGCGGACTTCGACGCGACCCTCGGTGCGGGCACGGTCGAGGATCGCCTGGTGGCGCTCCGGTGCGTACATGTCGACTCCGTCGTCTCGATCCAGTGGTGCTCGCGTTCCGCGGGGCGGATCTGCGTTTACATCTTTTTAGACCCGTTTGCCTGTGGTGTCAACAGAAACGGACATGTCCGACAGGCGTGGGGCAACGCGCGGCGTCCTGCGGGGGACAGCACGCGGCGACGAGGAGGACCCCGCTCCGTCCTGGTCGAGGGGCCGGATCAGGCGGAGAGGTCGGCGAGCTCTTCGTCGAGGCGCGCCAGGCTCTTCTCGATCCGCCGGCGCTTGAGCAGGGAGGCGTCGGCGAGGGCGGCCGTGAGGCGCTGCCGCTCCACCTCGGCGAGCGTCCGGCGCGCGGTGCGCAGCTGCTCCTCCTGCTCCTTCTCGCGCTCCTCGGGCGTGAGCTTCCGCGCCGAGATGCCGGCGTCGCTCATGCCGATCGAGATCCACGAGGCGACGATCAGGATCACCTGGCAGACGAGGTTGAACCAGATCAGCAGACCGACGAGCACGGCGAAGGAGGCGAGCAGCGGGTTCCGCGACGCGCCTCCGAGCAGCTGAGTCCCGAGGATCTTCAGCGCGCCGAGCGCGACGCCGCCCATCAGGGCGCCGACCCAGAGGTTCTTCCAGGGGATGGGGATGCCCGACAGGATCCGGAACGACCCCGCGAGCGTCGCGGTGTCGAGCGCGAGCATGATCAGGAGTCCGACCGCACCACCGGTGATGCGCCCGAGCTCCGAGTCGCTGCCGACGCCGAGGAAGTCGAGGGCGACGTCGACGAACGTGGTCGAGAACACCGAGAGGGCAGCGGAGACGAGCAGCACGGCCCCGAAAACGAGGGCGAGACCGGCGTCCTTGAGCTTGAGCAGGACGAACAGCGTGGTCGGACCGGGGAGGGCGAAGAGGATGCGGACCGCCTGACGCAGGCTGCCGAGGAAGTTCAGCGCCGTCCAGAGCAGGACCGCGGCGGCGGTGACTCCGGTCCAGCCGAGGATCGACTGGTCCAGCAGCGTGTCGACGGAGACGAGGGAGCCCTTGCCGCCGATCAGCCCGGGGATCGAGCGCTGCACGATGCCGATGAGGGAGTCGCGCAGAACGGTGTCCCCGCGGACCCAGAATCCGAAGACGGCGAAGAACACGAACAGCGCGCCGAAGACGGCGAACAGCGCCTGGAACGCCAGCCCCGAGGCGAAGAGCGGCCCGCCGGTCTCGGAGTAGTGCAGGAGGACCCGGAGGGGCCGCGTGCGCAGGACCCGCTCGATCAGCGCCGGGATGCCGCGCGGGGTGTCTGCCGCCTCCGTCATGCCTCCAGGGTAGGGCCGCCGCCCGCGTCGGCTGTCACGCGAGCGGGGAGGGGACCCGGGAACGACGAACGGCCCGCCGGATCAGGGATCCGAGGGGCCGTTCGAGGGGTGTGATCAGGCGCGGCCGCGGATGACCGCCTGCTTGACCTCGGCGATCGCCTGGGTGATCTGGATGCCGCGCGGGCACGCCTCGGTGCAGTTGAAGGTCGTGCGGCAGCGCCACACGCCCTCCTTGTCGTTGAGGATGTCGAGGCGCGCTCCGCCCGCGTCGTCGCGCGAGTCGAAGATGAAGCGGTGCGCGTTCACGATCGCAGCCGGGCCGAAGTACTGGCCGTCAGTCCAGAACACGGGGCACGACGAGGTGCACGCGGCGCAGAGGATGCACTTCGTGGTGTCGTCGAAGCGGGCGCGGTCGGCGACCGACTGCACGCGCTCCTTGCCCTTGGGGGCCGGGGCGTTCGCGATCAGGAAGGGCTGCACCTCGCGGAACGACGCGAAGAACGGCTCCATGTCGACGACGAGGTCCTTCTCGAGGGGCAGGCCCTTGATCGCCTCGATGTAGATCGGCTGCGAGATGTCGAGATCCTTGATCAGCGTCTTGCAGGCCAGGCGGTTGCGTCCGTTGATGCGCATCGCGTCCGAGCCGCAGATGCCGTGCGCGCAGGAGCGGCGGAAGGTCAGCGACCCGTCCTGGTCCCACTTGATGCGGTGCAGCGCGTCGAGGACGCGGTCGGTCGAGTACATCTCGACGTCGAAGTCCTGCCAGCGCGGCTCGGCGTCCACCTCGGGGTCGAAGCGGCGGATGATGAATGTGACGGTGAACGCCTCCGGGGCGGCGGGGGCCGCGGGGGGCTGCTCGAGGGTAGCGGTCGACATGGCTAGTACTTCCTCTCCATCGGCTGGTACCGGGTGATCACGACGGGCTTCCAGTCGAGCCGGATGTGGTCACCGGCATCGGAGGAGTGGGCGTCACCGGAGAGGTACGCCATCGTGTGCTGCATGTAGTTGTCGTCGTCGCGCTTGGGGAAGTCGTCGCGCATGTGACCGCCCCGGCTCTCCTTGCGGTTGCGCGCCGAGAAGACGACGACCTCGGCGAGGTCCAGGAGGAAGCCGAGCTCGACGGCCTCCAGGAGATCGGTGTTGAAGCGCTTGCCCTTGTCCTGGACCGAGATGTTGCGGAACCGGTCGCGCAGGCGCTGGATGGTGCCGGTGACCTGCTCGAGCGACTCGTCGGTGCGGAACACCTGGGCGTTCTTGTCCATCTCGTCCTGCAGCTCCTTGCGGATCGAGGCGATCCGCTCGGTGCCGGTGGCGTCGCGGAGCGAGGCGAGCATGTCGCGGATCGCTCCGGCCGGGTCGGCGGGCAGGGGAGTGAAGTCGACGGTCTTGGCGTAGTCGGCGGCGTTGTTGCCGCTGCGCTTGCCGAAGACGTTGATGTCGAGGAGGGAGTTGGTGCCGAGGCGGTTCGACCCGTGGACCGACACGCAGGCGCACTCGCCGGCGGCGTAGAGGCCGGGGACGACCGTGGTGTTGTCCGAGAGGACCTCGGCCTTCACGTTCGTGGGGATGCCGCCCATCGCGTAGTGCGCGGTCGGCATGACCGGAACCGGCTCGACGACCGGGTCGACACCGAGGTAGGTGCGGGCGAACTCGGTGATGTCCGGGAGCTTGGTCTCGAGGACCTCCGCGCCCAGGTGCGTGCAGTCCAGCAGCACGTAGTCCTTGTGCGGACCGGCCCCCCGGCCCTCCGCGACCTCCTGGACCATGCAGCGGGCGACGATGTCGCGGGGTGCGAGGTCCTTGATGGTCGGGGCGTAGCGCTCCATGAAGCGCTCACCCGAGGCGTTGCGCAGGATCGCGCCCTCTCCTCGCGCTCCCTCGGTGAGGAGGATGCCGAGACCGGCGAGGCCGGTCGGGTGGAACTGGAAGAACTCCATGTCCTCGAGGGGCAGGCCCTTGCGCCAGATGATGCCGACTCCGTCGCCGGTGAGCGTGTGCGCGTTCGAGGTGGTCTTGTAGATCTTGCCGAAGCCGCCGGTCGCGAAGATGATCGCCTTCGCCTGGAACACGTGCAGCTCGCCGGTCGCGAGCTCGTAGGCCACGACTCCGGACGGCTTGTCGACGCCGTCGACCTTCGTCATCACGAGGTCGAGGACGTAGAACTCGTTGTAGAAGTTGATGCCCAGGCGGACGCAGTTCTGGAACAGCGTCTGCAGGATCATGTGGCCGGTGCGGTCGGCCGCGTAGCAGGCCCGTCGCACGGGCGCCTTGCCGTGGTCGCGGGTGTGACCGCCGAAGCGGCGCTGGTCGATCTTGCCGTCCTCGGTGCGGTTGAAGGGCAGGCCCATGTTCTCGAGGTCGATGACCGCGTCGATGGCCTCCTTCGCGAGGATCTCGGCCGCGTCCTGGTCGACGAGGTAGTCGCCGCCCTTGACCGTGTCGAAGGTGTGCCACTCCCAGCTGTCCTCCTCGACGTTCGCGAGCGCGGCGGCCATGCCGCCCTGCGCCGCCCCGGTGTGGGAGCGCGTCGGGTAGAGCTTCGAGATCACGGCGGTCTTCGCCTTGGGTCCGGCCTCGATGGCCGCCCGCATCCCCGCGCCACCGGCGCCGACGATGACCACGTCGAACTGGTGGTAGTGGACGCCGTCGGGTCCGACGGTCTGCGTGAAGGCGCTCTGGTCGCCGCCGGTGTGTACGTGGCCTGCTGTGCTCACTGGGTGGGTGCTCCGTTGTGCGGGTGAGGAGGACGGGAGGGGGTGCCTGACCCGGGAGGAGGCGCCGCGGTGATCCGCAGCGCCTCCTCCCACATCAGCGGCGGTGCGTCAGGCGCCGCAGAACGACGGCAGGAACTCGGCCGCCGTGTTCGGCGGGCACGGGTCGAACGCGAAGACGACCCAGGTTCCGAGGACGATCAGGGAGACGACGGCCACGAGGATCCCGCCCTTGAAGGCGCGGGCCAGCAGGGGCGAGGTCGCGTAGTCGTTGACCAGCGTGCGCATGCCGTTGCCGCCGTGGATGAGGGCGAGCCACAGCATGAGGACGTCCCACCACTGCCAGAACGGGTTCGCGAGCTTGCCGCCGACGAAGCCGAAGTCGATGGCCTTGATGCCGTCGCCGAGGAGGAGGTTGTAGATCAGGTGCCCGAAGATCAGGACGATCAGCACGACGCCGGAGGCGCGCATGTAGATCCAGCCCCACTTCTCCCAGTTCGTCCCGGAGGAGCGGGTCGGGGTGTGCGGCGTGCGGGGGGCGGCGACGGTGCTCATTCCCCTCCTCCCTCTCCGAAGACGAACATGAGGTGGCGCGGTGCGAAGCCGAGCATCAGCACGACCCAGAGCCCCATGACCACCCAGAACAGCAGGCGCTGGTTGCGCGTCGCCCAGCTCCAGAAGTCGACCAGGATGATGCGCAGGCCGTTCAGGGCGTGGAACGCGATGGCGCCCACGAGCCCCGTCTCGCCCAGGCCCATGACCGGGTTCTTGTAGGTTCCGATGACCGCGTCGTACGCCTCCGGGCTCACGGCGATGAGGGCCGAGTCCAGGACGTGGACGAGGAGGAAGAAGAAGATGGCGACACCGGTGATGCGGTGGAGCACCCACGACCACATGCCTTCGCGACCGCGGTAGAGGGTTCCGGCCGGACGGCGGATCTTCCCCTGCTTCCGGGGTGCGAGGGTCTGAGCAGCTTGAACTGACACGGACAACCCTCCCTGGTTGTGCACTCCGACGGCCTGACCTGCTCCGCGTCTCGTGGACGTGGACGGGGCGGGGGAGCGACGAGAATATCGCCCTCCGATTCTAAACGGCGATCGGATCAAGCGCGGCTAAGGCGAGCCTTAGCTGCGGTGCTCCACCACCGCGGGCACTCCGACGGCGGCGTAGTGCGCGAGCAGCTCGTCGGTGAGCGCGCTCCAGGTGCGGTGCAGCACGCGACGGCGTCCCGCTTCGCCGAGCCTGGCGCGGAGCGCGGGGTCGCGGGTGAGGCGCTCGACCTGACGGCGCAGATCGGAGTCGCTCTCCGGCGCGTAGAGCAGACCGTCCACCCCGTGCTCGATCAGGTCCGTCGGCCCGCCCGCGTGCGGGGCGACCACCGCGGTGCCGGACGCCTGCGCCTCCTGCACCGTCTGGCCGAAGGTCTCCTCGGTGCCGGTGTGCACGAACACGTCGAGGGCGGCGTAGACCGCCGGCAGCCGCTCCCCGTCGAGTCGGCCGAGCATCCGCGCTCGCGATCCCAGAGCCGAGGCGACCCGGGCGGAGGAGGGACCGTACCCCCCGACGACCAGATCGGTCCTCGGGAGCGAGGTGAGGGCGGCCAGTCGCTCCACCCTCTTCTCGGGGGAGAGTCGGCCGATGTAGCCGATGAGGGAGTCCCCGGCGCCGAGCCCGGCGCGCACGTCGTGCGCATAGGAGGAGGAGCGCATCCGCGGGTGGAAGCGATCGCTCTGCACGCCCCGTCCCCAGAGCGCCGTCCGCTCGATGCCCGCCGCGGCCAGGTCGTCGAGGGCGCTGCTCGACGGTGCGAGCGTGAGATCGGCCCCGGCGTGGATCTGGCGGATCACCTTCCAGGCGAGCGCTCGCGCTCCGCGGATCCCGTAGCGCGCCGCGAAGCGGGCGACGTCGGTCTGGTAGACGGCCACGCTCGGCACTCCGAGTCTGCCGGCGGAGGCGATGGCGCGCGCCCCCAGGAGGAACGGCGAGGCGACGTGCACGACGTCCGGCGCGAAGTCGGCCAGCTCGCGGGTCAGGGCGAGCGTCGGGATCCCGACGGGGAACTCGCGGTAGGCGATGGCGGGATGCTCCACCACCCGGTGACCGGCGTAGCGGGCGGGCGCGCCCGCGGCGGGGCAGACGACCAGGGCCTCGATCCCGCGGGCCGCGAACTCGTCGAGCACCCGCAGGACGCTCGTGGTCACGCCGTTCAACGACGGCAGGAAGCTCTCGGTGACGACCGCGACTCTCACATCCCGGACGCTACGGCTCCCGCGTGAACGGGGGAGCGCCGCCCGGTGAACGGACGGTCGCGGCCGGGCGCCCTTGTATCCTGCGGACATGACATCACCTGAGACCGATGGCCGCGCCCCGCTCGACCGCTTCTACAGCGTGATCCCCGCAGGCGGGATCGGCTCGAGGCTGTGGCCGCTCTCCCGGGCGGACGCCCCGAAGTTCCTGCACGACCTGACCGGCTCCGGCCAGACCCTGCTGCGCGACACCTGGGACCGGCTCGCGCCGATCTCGGGAGCCGACCGGATCATGGTGGTCACCGGGCGCGCGCACCGCGCCGCCGTCGAGCGCCAGCTGGAGCGCCTCGAGGACCTCAACGTCGTCCTCGAGAGCGAGCCTCGCGACTCCTCCGCGGCGATCGGCCTGGCCGCCGCGATCCTCGAGCGCCGCGAGCCCGGAGTGATCATCGGCTCGTTCGCCGCCGATCACGTCATCAGCGGGCAGCACCTCTTCCACGACGCCGTCGCGGAGGCGGTCATCGCCGCCGACGCCGGCTACATCGCGACGATCGGCATCACGCCGACCGAGCCGGCGGTGGGCTTCGGCTACATCAAGACGGGTGCCCACCTCGGGATCGACGGCGCCGCGCACACGCTCGCCGTCGACTCCTTCGTCGAGAAGCCCGATGCCGAGACGGCCCGCCGCTACGTCGGCAGCGGGCAGTACCTCTGGAACGCGGGCATGTTCATCGCGCGCGCCGATCGGCTCCTCGAGGAGCTGGGCCGCTCCAAGCCGAAGCTGCTCGCCGGGCTGCTCGAGCTCGCCGAGGCGTGGGACACCCCGGAGCGCGGCGCCGTCGTCGACCGCATCTGGCCGGGTCTGGAGAAGATCGCCATCGACTACTCCGTCGCCGAGCCGGCCGCCGCGGCGGGCAAGCTCGCCGTGATCCCCGGGCACTTCTCGTGGGACGACGTCGGGGACTTCGCCTCCATCGCCAAGCTGCACGCGAGCGGTCTGCGCTCGGACCTCGCGATCCTCGGCGAGGACGCCCGCGTCCTGGCGGACTCCGCGACCGGCATCGTCGTCAGCGGCGGCAACCGCACGATCGCCCTGATCGGAGTGAAGGACATCGTCGTCGTGGACACCCCCGACGCCCTCCTCGTCACCACCACCGAGAACGCCCAGAAGGTCAAGGGCGTCGTCGACGCCCTCCGTCTCTCGGGCCGCACCGACGTCCTCTAGCCCCACCCCCCGAAGCGCGGCCTCCCTCCGGAGCGCCGCGCTTCGTCGTTCCCACCCCCGGGCCTCGGCAGCGCGACCCTCCCTCTGTCCGCACCCGTCCGCGCGCAGCGCGCAGGGGGCCGAGCAGCTCGGAACCTCGAGCGAACGGGGGAGGGCCGTGAGCCCAGATCGCGTGCCAGCGATGTCCGCCAGCCCGAAGCACCTTGCTCTCGGAAACGCGCCACCTCGGAGAGCCGTCCGCGGTGGAGGAGGCGCTCAGCGCCTCCTCCACAAAATCAACACTGTGTAACGACTTCCGAACGCTGTCCCCGGGAGCCGTGAGTGAATCGTCACATTGGGTAACGTGAGCGGATCGACGCCCTGCTGCGCACGACGCTCGGGCCGAATCCTGGAGGACGAATCTCTTGACTATCACCACGCGTAAGGCCGCGTTCGGCGGTCTGGCCGCACTGGGCGTCACCGCGCTTCTCGCCGGCTGCGCCTCCGCTCCCGAGGAGGGCGACTCGGGCGCCGCCGCGGGCAGCGACTTCCTGCCCTGCATGGTCTCCGACGCCGGAGGCTTCGACGACAAGTCCTTCAACGAGCTCGGCTACACGGGTCTCGTCGAGGCCGCGGACGAGCTGGGCGTCGAGCCCATCGACGTGACCTCGGAGTCCGAGACGGACTACGCCCCGAACCTGACGAGCCTCGTCGACCAGGGCTGCAACCTGATCATCACCGTCGGCTTCGCTCTCGCGGATGCGACCAAGGCCGCGGCCGAGGCGAACACCGACATCGACTTCGCGATCATCGACGACGCCTCGATCGATCTCGAGAACGTCAAGCCGATCACGTTCGACACGTCGCAGTCCGCGTTCCTCGCGGGCTACGCTGCCGCGTCGTACTCGAAGACCGGTGTCGTCGGCACGTACGGCGGACAGCCGTACCCGACCGTCACGATCTTCATGGACGGCTACGCCGACGGCGTCGCGTACTACAACGAGCAGAAGGGCGCCGATGTGAAGGTCGTCGGCTGGGACGTCGCGTCGCAGAACGGCTCCTTCACCGGCGGCTTCGCGCCGGGCGTCGAGGCCAAGTCGGCCGCTCAGTCGCTGATCGACCAGAACGCGGACGTCATCCTCCCCGTCGGCGGTCCGATCTTCCAGTCCGCGATCGAGGCCATCCGCGACTCCGGCAAGGAGATCGCGATGGTCGGTGTCGACGCCGACCTGTACGAGACGTACCCGGACGGCGGCGACCTCTACCTGACGTCGATCCTCAAGGGCATCAAGGAGGGCACGTCCGACGTGACCGCTTCGGCCGGCGCCGGCGAGTTCGACGCCACGCCGTACGTCGGCACGCTGGAGAACGACGGAGTGGGCATCGCCCCGTTCCACGACTTCGAGTCGAAGGTCTCGCCCGACCTGCAGGGCGAGCTGGACGCGATCACCGAGGGCATCATCGACGGATCGATCACCGTCGAGTCGCCGTCGGCGCCCGCCGCCTCCTAGTCGACGGGAAGAGGCCGGCCGGCCCCGGGAGTCCTCCCGGAGCCGGCCGGCCTCTTTTCTCTGCCGCTGGGTGATCCCCCGCGGGCACCGCCGGCGCGGCACGCGTCCTCCCTGTCGCTGATCGTCCTCGAGCCCCGCCGACGTCGGGAGCCTCGCTGAAAGTTAGATTGGTTCCATGAAGCTCGAACTGCGGGGCATCACGAAGCGCTTCGGCGCCCTCGTGGCCAACGACCACATCGATCTCACCGTCGAACCCGGTGAGATCCACTGCCTCCTGGGCGAGAACGGCGCCGGCAAGTCGACGCTGATGAACGTGCTCTACGGCCTCTACCAGGCCGAGGAGGGCGAGATCCTGCTCGACGACGTCGTCCAGCACTTCTCGGGGCCGGGCGACGCCATGAAGGCGGGCATCGGCATGGTGCACCAGCACTTCATGCTGGTGCCGGTCTTCTCCGTCGCCGAGAACGTGATGCTCGGGCACGAGCAGACGAAGTTCGGCGGCCGCCTCGATCTGGCCGCGGCCCGCACGCGGGTCCGCGAGATCTCGGACCGCTTCGGCTTCGACGTCGATCCCGATGCGATCGTCGAGGATCTGCCCGTCGGCGTCCAGCAGCGCGTCGAGATCATCAAGGCGCTCTCGCGCGATGCCCGGGTCCTCGTGTTCGACGAGCCGACCGCGGTGCTCACCCCGCAGGAGACCGACGAGCTGATCGCGATCATGCGCCAGCTGCGCGCCGCCGGTACCGCCATCGTCTTCATCACCCACAAGCTGCGCGAGGTGCGCGAGGTCGGCGACCGCATCACGGTCATCCGCCTCGGCAAGGTCGTCGGCGAGGCCTCGCCCACCGCGAGCAACGCCGAGCTGGCCTCGCTGATGGTGGGCCGCGCCGTCGAGCTGACCGTGCAGAAGGAGCCGGCCCGCGCCGGCGACGAGGCGCTGGTCGTCAGCGGCCTCACGGTCCGCGACGCGAACGGGCAGGCCGTCGTCGACGACGTCTCGTTCGAGGTCCGCCGCGGCGAGATCCTGGCGATCGCCGGCGTGCAGGGCAACGGCCAGACCGAGCTCACCGAGGCGATCATGGGGCTGCAGGAGCGGGTCGAGGGCACCGTGACCCTCGACGGCAAGCGGCTCGACGGGCTCTCCGTGCGCCGCGTCCTCGACTCCGGTGTCGGCTTCGTGCCCGAGGACCGGACCGAGGACGGCCTGGTGGCCGAGTTCACGATCGCCGAGAACCTGATGCTCGACCGCAGCGACGGGGGCCCCTTCGTGAAGGGCCTGAACCTCCGGCTCAAGGAGCTCGACCGGTTCGCGGAGGAGCGGGTGCGCGAGTTCGACGTCCGGGCACAGGGGATCGGAACCCACGTCGGCCGGCTCTCGGGCGGCAACCAGCAGAAGGTCGTCCTCGCCCGCGAGCTCAGCCGCGAACTGCGGCTGTTCATCGCCGCGCAGCCCACTCGCGGAATCGACGTCGGCTCGATCGAGTTCGTCCACAAGCGCATCGTCGAGACCCGAGACACCGGGGTGCCCGTGATCGTCGTCTCCACCGAGCTCGATGAAGTGGCCGCGCTGGCCGACCGCATCGCGGTCATGTACAAGGGCGGCATCATCGGGATCGTGCCCGCCGACACCCCCCGCGACGTGCTGGGACTCATGATGGCCGGGCAGTCGCCCGCCGAGAAGGGAGCGGCGGCGTGAGCGACGCGCAACTGCCCGCGGTCGACCCCGACGCGGAGACCGAGAAGTCCACCGGCCTCGAGCCCGGCCAGAAGCCGGGTCAGGAGGCGCGCCCCGGCGCCGTCGAGAGCGGCGCGTCCCGCGTGCTCCGCGAGATCCTCTCGGGCACCGCTCTCATGTCGGTGCTCGCCGTGCTGCTCTCGCTGATCGCGGGCGGCGTGCTGATCGCGGCGACGGACCCCGACGTCCAGGAGGCGTCCGGCTACTTCTTCGCCCGTCCGGTCGACACCCTGCAGGCGATCTGGCAGTCGGTCGCCGGGGCGTACTCCTCCCTCTTCCAGGGTTCCGTCTACAACTTCCGGCGCGAGGGCTTCGCCAACGGCATCAAGCCGCTGACCGACACGCTCGCCTTCGCGACTCCGCTCATCGCGGGCGGCCTCGGGGTCGCCCTCGCCTTCCGCGTCGGCCTCTTCAACATCGGCGGCCGCGGGCAGATGCTGATCGCCGCGGCGTGCGCGGGCTGGGTCGGCTTCTCGTTCGACCTGCCGTGGGGCGTGCACCTCGTCGTCGCGCTCGCAGCGGGCATCCTCGGAGGCGCTCTCTGGGGCGGACTCGTGGGCCTGCTGAAGGCCCGCACCGGCGCCCACGAGGTGATCCTCACGATCATGCTCAACTACGTCGCGTTCTACCTGATCTCGTACCTGCTGCGCACCCCGGGCGCCCTCCAGGCTCCGGGCTCGAACAACCCCAAGACCCCTGCGATGAAGGAGACGGCGGTGTTCCCGTCGCTGCTCGGGCCGAGCTACTCCCTGACCCTCGGGTTCGTGTTCGCGATCCTCGCGACCGTCTTCGTGTGGTGGCTGCTCAACCGCTCGAGCATCGGCTTCAAGTTCCGGGCGGTGGGCGAGAACCCGCACGCGGCTCGGGTGGCGGGCATCGACGTCAAGAACAGCTACGTGTACGCGATGCTCCTCTCCGGCGGCCTGCTCGGCCTCGCGGGCAGTGCCCAGGTGATGGGCACGGTCACGACGGGCTTCACCTCCGGGATCGACGCCGGCATCGGGTTCGACGCGATCACGGTGGCGCTCCTCGGGCGCTCGCGGCCGTGGGGCGTCTTCTTCGCCGGCATCCTGTTCGGCGCCTTCAAGGCCGGCGGCTACTCGATGCAGGCGGCGCAGGGGGTCCCGATCGACGTGGTCCTCGTCGTCCAGTCGCTGATCGTCCTCTTCATCGCCGCCCCGCCGCTGGTGCGCGCGATCTTCCGCCTGCCCACTCCCGGGGCCGCCCCGAGACCCCGCACGCGCCGAGCCTCGGAGGTCTCCGCATGACCGGCCTCGCTACCACAGCCCACGTCGACGCCTCGCGCGTGCCCGTGCGCAGCTGGAAGGCGCCGATCGCGTTCGGGGTCTTCTCCCTCCTCGCGATCGTCCTCTTCGTCGTCGCGGGGCGCGACGGCACGAGCTCGTTCCGCCTCGCAGCGGGCGGCGACTTCTTCGCCCTGCCCGATCTCCCCTTCCCGACCCGGGCGACCGGCGTCGTCGTGGCCGTCGCCACTGTCGCGCTCACCGTGCTCGCCGCGATGACGGCCCGTGCGGCGCGGCGCATCCCGCTGTGGTTCTCGACGGTGTTCGCGCTCGTCTTCCTGCTCGGCTTCCTCGTCTGGGCCTCGGCCGGAGCGACCCTGCCCGTCTCGGGACTGCTGCTCGGCACCGTCGGCCTCGCCACTCCGCTGATCTTCGGATCCCTCGGCGGCGTCATCTCGGAGCGCGTCGGCGTCGTCAACGTCGCGATCGAGGGGCAGCTCCTCGCGGGCGCGTTCACGGCCGCGGTCGTCGCGTCGATCACGCGTCAGCCGATCCTGGGCCTGGTCGCGGCGATGCTGGCGAGCGTGCTCGTCTCGTTCGTGCTCGCGGCCTTCGCGATCAAGTACGTCGTCGACCAGGTCATCGTGGGAGTGGTCCTGAACGTCCTCGTGACGGGTCTGACGAGCTTCCTCTACTCGCAGGTCCTCACCTCCGACGCCGAGACCTTCAACTCGCCGGTGCAGTTCGAGACCCTGCCGATCCCGGTGCTCAGCCAGATCCCGGTGATCGGCGCGGTGCTCTTCAAGCAGTCCGTGATCGTCTACCTGATGTACGTCGCCATCGCCGCCGTCTGGTGGGGGCTGTTCAAGACGAAGTGGGGACTGCGCCTGCGCGCGGTCGGCGAGCACCCGCAGGCGGCCGACACGGTCGGCATCGACGTGGCGCGCACCCGCTTCTGGAACGTGTCCCTCGCGGGAGCGATCGCGGGTATCGGCGGCGCGTACTACACGCTCGACGCCGTCGGGGCCTTCGGCAAGGAGATGACGGCGGGTGCGGGCTTCATCGCCCTGGCCGCGGTGATCTTCGGCCGGTGGGACCCGATCAAGGCCACGCTCGCGTCCCTCCTGTTCGGCTTCGCGACGAACCTGCAGAACGTGCTCGGCGTGATCGGCTCGCCCGTTCCGAGCGAGTTCATGCTGATGCTCCCGTACCTGGTCACGATCTTCGCCGTGGCGGGTCTCGTCGGCCAGTCCCGCGGACCGGCGGCCGCCGGCAAGCCGTACCTGAAGTCCTGAGAGGGGTCCCGTGACCGACATCGACTGGGAGGCGCTGCGCGCCGCCGCGAACGACGCCATGGGCCGCGCCTACGCCCCGTACTCGAACTTCCCGGTCGGAGCGGCGGCCCTCGTCGACGACGGCCGGATCGTCTCCGGCTGCAACGTCGAGAACGCCTCGTACGGCATCGGCCTCTGCGCCGAGTGCGCGCTGGTCTCGTCCCTGCACATGACCGGCGGCGGCAAGCTCGTCGCCTTCACGTGCGTCGACGGCAACGGTGCGACGCTCATGCCCTGCGGCCGCTGCCGTCAGCTCCTGTTCGAGCACTCCGCGGAGGGGATGGTCCTCGAGACCGTCTCGGGACTGCGGAGCATCGACGAGGTCATCCCCGACGCGTTCGGCCCCCGCACCCTCCAGGCCTACGCGGGGGAGTAGCGGCGCCACCGCCCCCGCCCGCCCCGCACACGAATCGAGCACCGCCATGACCGGCTCCACTCCCGTCGAGGCCTTCGACGCCGTCGACATCATCCGCACCAAGCGCGACAGGGGCTCCCTGTCGACCGCGCAGATCGACTGGCTGATCGACGCGTACACCCGCGGCTACGTCGCCGACGAGCAGATGGCCGCCTTCGCGATGGCCGTCCTGCTGAACGGGATGGGGCGGGACGAGATCCGCGACCTGACTCTGGCGATGATCGCGAGCGGCGAGCGGATGCACTTCGACGGGCTGGGCAAGAGGACGGTCGACAAGCACTCGACCGGGGGAGTCGGCGACAAGATCACGCTGCCCCTGATGCCGCTCGTCGCGTCGTTCGGCGTCGCGGTGCCGCAGCTGTCCGGTCGAGGACTCGGCCACACCGGCGGGACCCTCGACAAGCTGGAGTCGATCCCCGGCTGGCGCGCCGAGCTGGGCAACGACGAGATGTTCGAGCAGCTGCGCACTGTCGGCGGAGTGGTCTGCGCCGCCGGCTCGGGACTCGCGCCGGCCGACAAGAAGCTCTACGCCCTGCGCGATATCACGGGGACGGTGGAGGCGATCCCGCTGATCGCCTCGTCGATCATGTCGAAGAAGATCGCGGAGGGGACCGATGCGCTGGTGCTCGACGTCAAGTTCGGCTCCGGCGCCTTCATGGTCGACATCGAGCGCTCGCGCGAGCTGGCGCGCGCCATGGTCGACCTCGGGAACGACGCGGGGGTGCGCACCACGGCCCTGCTCACGAACATGAACGTGCCGCTCGGGCTCGCCATCGGCAACGCCAACGAGGTCCGGGAGTCGGTCGAGGTCCTCGCCGGCGGCGGCCCCGCCGATGTGCGGGAGCTCACGCTCGCCCTCGCCCGCGAGATGCTCGCGCTGGCGGGACTGCCGGACGCCGATGTCGAGCGGGCGCTCGACGGCGGCGCGGCGATGGACACCTGGAACGCGGTGATCCGCGCCCAGGGCGGCGATCCGACGGCCGCGCTGCCCGTCGCCCGCGAGACCCACGTCGTCCGCGCGGAGCGCGACGGAGTGCTGGTGGAGCAGCGGGCGCTGCCGTTCGGCATCGCGGCCTGGCGCCTCGGAGCGGGCCGCGCCCGCCAGCAGGACGCCGTGCAGCACGCGGCGGGCATCGACCTGCACGCCAAGCCGGGCGACCCGGTGCGCGCGGGGGAGCCGCTGCTCACCCTCTCGGCCGATGAGCCCGCGCGGTTCGAGCGTGCTCTCGCCGCGCTCGAGGGCGCCTACCGCATCGGCGACGAGGGCGAGGCCGTCCTCGACGGCGGACCGCTCGTGGCGGAGCGCATCGCCTGAGGCGTCAGAGGCGGGCGACCGCGCCGATCACCAGATCCCAGAAGCGGTCGGAGTCGATCGCCGTCGCCACGGAGGTCCGGCAGCCGGCCGGAGCGGTGGTGCGCAGATCGGCGACCGTCATGCCGACGGTGTGCTCGCCGCGCAGCTCCACCGTGAGCGGGGCGCGGCGCACCTCCAGGACCGACGGGTCGATGACGTACGCCACCGCGACCGGATCGTGCACCGGGGGCGCGTCGAAGCCCTGCGCGTCGCGGTAGCTCGCCGCGAAGAAGTCGAGGAGCCCGACGCAGAAGCGGCCGACCTCGGAGTCGACGCCGCGGAACCGGGCGACGACGTCCTCCGTCGCGAGTGCCCGGTGCGTGACGTCGAGGCCGACCATGGTCACGTCCCAGCCGGCGCCGAAGACGATGTGGGCCGCCTCGGGGTCGGCGAGGATGTTGAACTCCGCGGTCGCTGTCCAGTTGCCGCCCTGCACCCCTCCGCCCATGAGGACGACCTCCCGGACGAGCTCCGCGAGTCGCGGCTCGCGCCGGACCGCCATCGCGATGTTGGTCAGCGGTCCGGTCGGCACGAGTGTGATCGAGCCCGGGGGTGCTGCCAGGACCTCCTCGATGATCAGGTCGACCGCGTGGCGGGGATCGAGCGCGGGGCGCCGCTCCGGGAGCGCCGGACCGTCCATGCCGCTCTCGCCGTGGATGTCCGGCGCGGGCTCGGCGTCGCGCACGAGGGGGCGCTGCATCCCCGCGGCGATCGGGACGCCGGTCAGTCCGGCGATCGCGGCGACCGCGCGAGCGTTGGCGGTCACCTTCTCCAGCGTCTGATTGCCCGCCACCGTGGTGATCGCGACCAGCTCGATCGCGGGGCTGCCGTGGGCGAGGAGGATCGCCAGCGCGTCGTCGTGGCCGGGGTCGCAGTCCAGGATGATCCGTCGTCCGCTCATCCCCGCACCCTACGCGGCTCCTCCCCAGGCGCGGATCCGTGCCGTCTCCGCGGGGTGGGGAGTGCTCCCGTCACGGCGTCGGCCCTCGGCAGTAGGGTGGTCCGCGAACCGTCGCCCGACCCCGAGGAGCACCGTGACCGACACCATCGAGGAGTACCTCCTCCCGGGCGAGGGCATCCTCATCGACGAGCTGCCGAAGGTCTCGCTGCACGACCACCTCGACGGGGGGCTCCGTCCCGAGACGATCCTCGAGCTCGCCGCCTCCGCCGGCGTCGCCGTTCCGGCCGACGAGCCCGAGGCGCTGCGCCGCTGGATCACGACCACCGCCGACTCCGGATCGCTGACCGACTACATCGCCACCTTCGAGACGACGGTCTCGGTGATGCAGACCGCGCCCGCACTCGAGCGCGTCGCGCGCGAGTTCGTGCTCGATCTCGCCGCTGACGGAGTCGTGCACGGCGAGGTCCGCTGGGCGCCCGAGCAGCACCTGCGCTCGGGGCTCACGCTCGACGCCGCGGTCGAGGCCGTGCAGGAGGGACTGCAGCAGGGCGTCCAGGAGGCCGCCGCTCGGGGCTCGCGCCTGCGGGTGGGCCAGCTGATCACGGCGATGCGCCACACCGACCGTTCGCTCGAGATCGCCGAGCTCGCCCTCCGCCACCGCGAGCGCGGGGCCCTCGGCTTCGACATCGCCGGCGCTGAGGCGGGCTTCCCCGCCTCCCTCCACCGGCCGGCCTTCGAGCTCCTCGCGGCCGCGCACTTCCCGACGACGGTCCATGCGGGCGAGGCCGACGGTCTCGACAGCATCCGCTCCGCCCTCCTCGACGGCCGGGCCCTCCGCCTCGGCCACGGAGTGCGGCTCGCCGAGGACATCGCGATCGAGCGCCAGGACGACGACGCGAGCTACGTGACCCTCGGCGAGCTGTCCGAGTGGGTCAAGGACCGCAGGATCGCCCTCGAGCTCAGCCCGTCGTCGAACCTGCAGACCGGCGCCGTCGCGGCCTGGGGCACCGAGCTCGTCGACCACCCGTTCGACCTGCTCTATCAGCTGGGCTTCCGGGTGACCGTCAACACCGACAACCGCCTGATGAGCGGGACGACCCTCAGCCGTGAGCTCGCGCTGCTGTCGGACGCGTTCGGCTACGACCTCGACGACTTCGAGGTGTTCCAGATCAACGCCGCGGAGGCGAGCTTCCTCCCGCTGGACGAGCGCCGCGAGCTGGTCGAGACGATCACCGCCGGCTTCGAAGCGGCCTGACCGTGCCCCTCGACGCCCTCGCCGACGACGCGATCGCACTCCGGCACCCCGCCGCCAGCTGGCGGGAGGCGGTCCTCGAGGCCGGTCGCGCGCTCGAGCGCAGCGGCGCCGTCGATCCGGCCTACTCGCGCCGCATGGTCGAGCAGATCGACGTCCTCGGGCCCTACATCGTCATCGCCCCGGGACTCGCGCTCGCGCACGCCCGCCCCGGCAACGACGTGCACAGCGACGGACTCTCCGTCGTCACGCTCGCCGAGCCCGTCGCCTTCGGGCACAGCACCAACGACCCGGTCTCCGTCGTCATCGGCATCGCCGCCACCCAGGCCCACGGCCACGTCGGGTTCGTCGCCGGCCTCGCCGACGTCCTCAGCCGCCCCGACGCGATCGGCGCACTTGCCGCCGCGCGCACGGTCGGCGGCGTCAACGCCGTCCTCACGGACGCCACCCCGCACCACGGAAGAAGCTCATGAAGATCGTCACCCTCTGCGGCGCCGGAATCGGCACCTCCGCCATCCTCAAGCTCGGCGCCGAGCGCGCCCTCGAAGCGCTCGACCTCGAGGCCGAGGTCGTCGCCTCCGACATCGCCTCGGTCGACGCCCTCGCTGCCGACGCGCAGGTCATCCTGACCTCCGGCGAGCTCGTCGACCGCATCGGACGGACTTTCGCCGAGGTCGTCGTGATCGACAACTACCTCGACCAGGCCGAGATCACCGAGAAGATCGAGCGGGCGCTCGGCTGATCCGCTGTGCTGATTCCTGAGCCGCCCCCTGTGCGGCTCAGCGCGGTCGGGCTGTGCTTGTGGTGCGTTCCGTGGAGCGGGTCGCGTCGCGCTGTCCTGAATCGCTGGCACGCGATTCCGGATCGCGCGCTCCCTGCGGGGCGGCGATCCGGTCATCCAGACGTCTAGTGGTGCTCCGGCGCCCCTGTCGGGTCGGGAAGCGCTCGCGTTGCTCGAGGGCGGCGCCGACGCTTGTGCGCTGCGAGATGCCACTTCGGTACGGGGCGCACCGAGGCAGGCGTACCGAAGTGGCAGCTCGGGGGAGGCGTGGGCGGGTCAGCGGAGGAGGGACTCGGCGCCGGTGCGGAGGGCGGACAGGCGGGTGGAGACCTCGGAGCGGCGGACCGAGGCGTCGGGGTCCGAGGACCACGCGTCGAGGTACAGCTTGACCTTGGGCTCGGTGCCGCTCGGGCGGGCGATGAGGCGCGCGCCCTCGAGGGTGAAGCGGAGCGCGTCCGTCGGCGGCACACCGTCCTCGACCGCGAGCAGGTCCTCGGCCCGCTGCACCGGGAGGCCGCCGATCGAAGTCGGGGGAGCGGCACGCACCGCCGCCATGATCCGACCGATCTCGGACAGGTCGGTGACCCGCAGCGAGATCTGCTCCGAGCCGAAGAGCCCGAAGCGCTCGGCGAACGACTCGAGCTCGTCGGCGATCGTCCGCCCTTCCGCAGCGAGGGAGCTGGCGAGATCGAGGAACGCGAGCGCCGCCGAGATGCCGTCCTTGTCCCGCACGGTCGCCGGATTCACGAGGTAGCCGAGCGCCTCCTCGTAGCCGAACACGAGGTCCGGCACGCGCGAGATCCACTTGAAGCCGGTCAGGGTCTCGACGAACGCGAGCCCGTAGTCGGCCGCCACCGCGCCCAGCGCGGGGGAGGAGACGATCGAGCAGGCGAGCGCCCCTCTCACCCGGCCCTCGGCGCGGGCCCGCTCCGCCGCCCGCCAGCCGAGCAGCGAGCCGACCTCGTTGCCGGTCAGGCGACGGAAGCCCTCCGGAGCGCTCTCGTCCGGGATCGCGGCGGCGAACCGGTCGGCGTCGGGGTCGTTCGCCACGATCAGATCGGCTCGTCCCGTGCGTGCAGTGGCGAAGGCGAGATCCAGAGCCCCCTCCTCCTCCGGGTTCGGGAACGCGACCGTGGGGAACGCGGGATCGGGATCGATCTGCTCCACCACGACCAGCGGCTCGTCGAAGTCCGCGGCCGACAGCACGCGGTGCGCGGTCTCCCAGCCGACCCCGTGCATCGCCGTGTAGACGACGCGCAGCGGCGTGCTCTGACGCCCGACCCCGGCCGTGGCGTCGATGTAGGCGGTCACGACGCTCTCGTCGGCCGTCCGGTACTCGCCGCGCGGCAGGTCCGTCACACGCCGGGTCCGCGCCACGTCGAGGATCCTCTCGGCGATCTCGCCGTCGACCGGCGGCACGATCTGCGAGCCGTCGTCCGCACCCCCGAGGTACACCTTGTAGCCGTTGTCCTGAGGCGGGTTGTGGCTCGCGGTGACCATCACGCCGGCGTCCGCCCGCAGGTGGCGCACAGCGAAGGCGAGCACCGGGGTGGGCAGCAGGCGCGGCAGGAGCACCGCGTCGACGCCCGCTCCGGCCATCAGTGCGGCGGAGTCCTCGGCGAAGATCCGGGAGTTCTTCCGCCCGTCGTAGCCGATGACGACGACGGGACGCACGGTGCCGCGCGCCAGGAGGTGCTCGGCGAGGCCGACGGCGGCCTGCGACACCAGCACGCGGTTCATCCGGTTGGAGCCGGCGGCGATCGCACCCCGCAGGCCAGCGGTGCCGAACGCGAGGCGCGAGCCGAAACGGTCCTCGAGCTCGGCGGACGCCTCGGCGTCGCCGGCCTCGTCGGCGACCAGCAGGCGCACGAGCTCCTCGCGGGTCTCGGCGTCGGGGTCCTGGGCGAGCCAGTCCTCGGCGAGGGAGCGGATCCCGGCGCTCACAGGGTCCCCGTGATGCCCGCGAGCAGCCCGGCGAGATCGTCCTCGGCGTTCCGACCCGCCTCGAGGACCTCCTCGTGGCTCAGAGCCGTCTTCTGGATGCCGGCGGCGAGGTTGGTGATCAGCGACATGCCGAGCACCTCCATGCCCGCCTCGCGTGCGGCGATGGCCTCGAGAGCCGTCGACATGCCGACGATGTGGCCGCCCATGATCCGTGCCATCTGCACTTCGGCGGGCGTCTCGTAGTGCGGACCGCGGAACTGGACGTAGACGCCCTCGTCGAGTTCGGCGCGCGTCCCCCGGGCGAGAGCGCGCAGCCGGGAGGAGTAGAGGTCGGTGAGGTCGACGAAGGTCGCGCCCTCCAGGGGCGAGCCGGCGGTGAGGTTGATGTGGTCGCTGATGAGCACCGGGGTCCCCGGCGTCCAGTGCTCCTTGATGCCGCCCGCGCCGTTGGTGAGGATCATCACCGAGGCGCCGGTCGCGGCCGCCGTCCGCACACTGTGGGCGACGCGGCGCACTCCGTAGCCCTCGTAGTAGTGGGTGCGGGCGCCGATGATGAGCGCGCGCTTGCCGGTGGGCAGCAGGACGGAGCGGAGCGTGCCTCCGTGGCCGTGCACCGCCGGCTTCGAGAAGCCGAGGATCTCGGTCGCGTCGACGGTGGCGGTCGTCTCGCCGATGAGATCGGCGGCCTTGCCCCATCCGCTGCCGAGCGTGAGGGCGATGTCGTGCTTCTCGACACCCGTCGCCTCGGCGATCTGAGCGGCGGCGTCGCGGGCGATCGCGAAAGGATCGGCGTCGGCGGAATCGAGCGGATTCGGGGTCTGGTCGGCCATTCCCCCACCCTATCCACGGCCCGCGGGAAGGTCCGAGCGCGGAAGGCGCCGAGCCGGGCGCCACGCCGATTGGGTGAACTCCCAGCGACGGAGGACAATGGGAGCCATGGCTTACGAGTTCGAGCGCACGCAGAGGATCGCCGTACTCGGAGGGGGACCCGGAGGCTACGAAGCCGCCATCGCCGGCGCGCAGCTGGGCGCAGAGGTCACGCTCGTCGAGCGCGTCGGAGTGGGCGGCTCGGCCGTCATCACCGACGTCGTCCCGTCGAAGTCGCTGATCGCGACCGCCGAGGCGACCAACGCGATCGGCGAGGCCGCCGATCTCGGCGTGCAGTTCTTCACCCGCTCCGAGCAGACGAACAAGCCGGTCCGCCCCGAGGTGGCGGTGAACCTCGCCACCGTCAACAAGCGCCTGCTCGGTCTCGCGCGCCAGCAGTCCGAGGACATGCGCGCGAACCTCGTGCACCACGGCGTGCGCATCGTCTCGGGCGACGGCCGACTGGACGGCTCGAACGCCCTCATCGTCTCGACCGCGCCCGGCGAGGAGGGCATGGACTTCGACCGCATCGAGGCCGACACCATCGTCGTCTCGGTCGGGGCGAGCCCGCGCGTCCTGCCCACCGCTGCCCCCGACGGCGAGCGGATCATGAGCTGGACGCAGCTCTACAACCTCAAGACCGTTCCCGAGCACCTGATCGTCGTCGGCTCCGGGGTGACCGGCGCCGAGTTCGCCTCCGCGTACCGCGCTCTGGGCGCGAAGGTCACCCTGATCTCGTCCCGCGACCAGGTGCTGCCGGGGGAGGACGCCGACGCGGCCGCCGTCATCGAGAACGTCTTCAAGCGCAACGGCATGACCGTGCTCTCCAAGTCCCGCGCCGACCGCGTCGAGCGGACCGAGAAGGGCGTCCGCGCCGTGCTCTCCGACGGCCGCGTCGTGGAGGGCTCGCACTGCCTGATGGCCGTCGGCTCCGTGCCGAACACGGCCGGCATCGGCCTCGAGGAGGCGGGCGTCCAGCTGACGGAGTCCGGCCACATCCGCGTGAACCGCGTCGCGCGCACCAGCGTCCCGTCGATCTACGCGGCAGGCGACTGCACGACCTTCCTCCCGCTCGCCTCCGTCGCGGCCATGCAGGGACGCACGGGCGTGTTCCACGCCATGGGCGACGCCGTGAACCCCACCGAGGTGCGCAACGTCGCCGCGAACATCTTCACCCAGCCCGAGATCGCGACGGTCGGCTGGAGCCAGCGCGAGATCGAGGAGGGCATCGCGCAGGGCGAGATCTACAAGCTCCCGCTCGCCGCGAACCCGCGAGCGAAGATGATGGGCATCCGCGACGGCTTCGTGAAGCTCTTCGCCCGCACCGGCTCCGGCACCGTCATCGGAGGCGTCATCGTCGCCCCGAAGGCGAGCGAGCTGATCTTCCCCCTCGCGCTCGCCGTCGAGCACCGGCTGACCGTCGACCAGGTCGCCCGCGCCTTCACCGTGTACCCGAGCCTCACCGGCTCGATCTCGGATGCGGCGCGTGCCATGCACATCGTGAGCTAGCGCTCATCGTGAGCTCGCTCACGATGAGCGCTAGCTCACGATGTGCGGTCCTCTTTCCGAGCCGCTCCCTGCGCGGCTCGGCGCGGTCGGCTGCGTGGGTGGTGCGTTTCGCAGAGCGGGTCGCGTCGCGCTGTCTCGAATCGCTGGCACGCGATCTGCTGCCTTTTTCTGAGCCGCCCCCTGTGCGGCTCAGCGCGGTCGGCTGAGCGGGTGGGGCGTTCTGCAGAGCGGGTCGCGTCGCGCTGCTTCGAATCGCTGGCACGCGATTCTCACTCGCGCGCTCGTGCGGGTCGGCGATCCGGTCACTGTCGGCTCGTGGTTCCGGATCGGATGCGCAGTGAGCAGAGCGGAGGAGGGTTCTCGACGTTCGGACGTCAGCGATGCAGAACGACAGCCGGGCGCGCCCAGCCGTCGCCCGAGGCTCTCATCCGGGGCTGACGACACCGATCTCGGCGGAGGGCGCCCGCCCCCCCCCGCTGTTGCTGATCGAGTAGCCCGCGGAGCGGGCGTATCGAGATCCACCGACGACGGACGCGCGGGGAGCGGTCACCCGCCCCGCGCGCGGCGGATGCGCGTCAGACGATCGAGAGCAGGACGTGACCCGCGGAGACCGTCGTGCCCGCCTCGGCGGCCAGGCCCGTCACGACGCCGTCCTTGTGGGCGGTGAGCGGCTGCTCCATCTTCATCGCCTCGAGCACCACGACGAGGTCGCCCGCCACGACGCTGTCGCCCTCGGCGACGGCCACCTTCACGATCGTCGCCTGCATCGGCGCGGTGACCGAGTCGCCCGTCACGGTGCTGACCGAGCCCGAGCCGCGGCGCTTGGGGGCGCTCGCGGCCGAGGCCGAGCGCACCGGGCCGGAGGAGCGCATCAGGTCGCCCGGCAGCGACACCTCGACGCGGCGCCCGTCGACCTCCACGACCACGCTCTGACGTGCTGTAGCCTCCGGGGCCGCTCCCGGCTCACCGCTCCACGGCTCGATCGTGTTGTCGAACTCGGTCTCGATCCAGCGCGTGTAGATCGAGAACGGGGCGTCGCCCTCCGGCGCGAAGGCGGGGTCGCGCACGATCGCGCGGTGGAAGGGGAGGACGGTCGGCAGACCGGTGACCTCGAACTCCTCGAGGGCGCGGCGCGAGCGCTCCAGCGCCTCCGCGCGGGTGCTGCCGGTCACGATCAGCTTGGCGAGCAGCGAGTCGAACGAGCCCGAGATCACGTCGCCCGAGACGACGCCGGAGTCGACGCGCACGCCGGGTCCGCCCGGCGCCTTGAAGACGTGCACGGGGCCGGGGGCGGGCAGGAAGCCGCGTCCCGCGTCCTCGCCGTTGATGCGGAACTCGAAGGAGTGGCCGCGGGGAGCCGGGTCGTCGTAGTCGAGGACACCGCCCTCGGCGAGGCGGAACTGCTCGCGGACGAGGTCGATGCCCGTGATCTCCTCCGAGACCGGGTGCTCGACCTGGAGCCGGGTGTTGACCTCGAGGAACGAGACGGTGCCGTCCTTGCCCACGAGGAACTCGCAGGTGCCGGCGCCCTGGTAGCCGACCTCGCGGAGGATCGCCTTGGACGCGCGGTAGAGCTCGGCGTTCTGCTCGTCCGTGAGGAACGGCGCGGGCGCCTCCTCGACGAGCTTCTGGTGACGACGCTGCAGCGAGCAGTCGCGGGTGGAGACGACGACGACGTTGCCGTGGGCGTCCGCCAGGCACTGCGTCTCGACGTGCCGGGGCTGGTCGAGGTACTTCTCGACGAAGCACTCGCCGCGGCCGAAGGCGGCGACCGCCTCGCGGGTGGCGGAGGCGAACATCTCCTCGACCTCGTCGCGCTCGCGGGCGACCTTGAGGCCGCGACCGCCGCCTCCGAACGCCGCCTTGATGGCGACGGGCAGACCGTGCTGATCGACGAACTCGAGCACCTCGGCCGCGCCCGAGACGGGGTTCAGGGTTCCGGGGGCCAGCGGCGCGCCGACCTTCTCGGCCACGTGGCGCGCCGAGACCTTGTCGCCGAGGCGCTCGATGGCGTCGGGGCTCGGGCCGATCCAGACGAGCCCGGCGTCGATGACCGCGCGGGCGAAGCCGGCGTTCTCGGCGAGGAAGCCGTAGCCGGGGTGGACCGCGTCGGCGCCGGAGCGGCGGGCGACCGAGAGGAGCTTCTCGATGACGAGGTAGGTCTCGGCGCTGGTGGTGCCGCCGAGGGCGTACGACTCGTCGGCGAGGCGGCTGTGCACCGCGTCGCGGTCCTGGTCGGCGTAGACGGCGACCGACGCGATACCGCTGTCGCGGGCGGCTCGGATGACTCGGACGGCGATCTCGCCTCGGTTGGCGATGAGCACCTTCGTAATACGCGACATGGTTCCCCACCCTAGGGGCCCGCTCGGCGATGCCTGTGGCGGCTCACCACAAAGAAGAGCGGGGGCTTCGTCGGTTCCTCACAACCCCCGCGGACTCAGCGGTTCCAGAGCGCCGTCCAGGGCACGCCGAGCTCGCGCACCAGCGAGCGGAGGGTCGGCACGGACATGCCGACGACGGTCGAGGGGTCGCCCTCGATCCGGGAGATGAACCCGGCTCCGCGTCCGTCGATGGTGAACGCTCCGGCCACCTCGAGCGGCTCTCCCGTGGCGATGTAGGCGTCGATCTCGTCGTCCTCGATGTCGGCGGCGAAGTGGACGGCCGCGGAGGTGACCGCCCCGGTCTCGGCGCGGACCCGCCCGCCGCGGTGGTCGATCAGCCAGTGACCCGAGTGGAGGCGCCCCTCCCTGCCGCGCTGGGCCCGCCAGCGCTCCCGCGCCCGCTCCGGCTCGTGCGGCTTGCCGTGCACCACGCCGTCGAGCACGAAGGCGGAGTCGCCGCCCAGCACCAGCCCGTCGATCCGCGGTCCGAGGACGGCACGGGCCTTCGCCCGTGCGAGCAGGGCGACGGTCCCGTCGGCGTCGAGCGGCGCACCCGCCTCCTCCTCGGCGCGGGCGACGGCCGCGGGCTCGTCGACCTCCGAGGGCACGACCACCGGCTCGATGCCCGAGGCCCGCAGCAGCGCCAGGCGCGCGGGGGAGGTGGAGGCGAGGTAGAGGCGCATGCGTGCTCCCTGCGGCCGGGCCCCCGCTGTGGGATGCTCGATGGATGTCGAAGTCCGCGTCCCGCACACCCTCCCGTCCCTCCGAGGACGACGGCGCACTCGGGACGCAGGTCGAGCTCGAGATTAGCAACGTGGCCCACGGCGGCGTGTTCGTCGCCCGCCACGAGGGCCGCGTCGTCTTCGTCCCCGACGTGCTCCCCGGGGAGCGGGTGCGCGCCCGCATCAGCGAGGTCCGCCACGACAGCTTCTGGCGCGCCGACGCCCTCGAGGTGCTCGAGGCCTCGCCGCACCGGGTGCCCCACGTCTGGCCGGAGGCCGCCATCGAGCGCCGACCGGAGGAGCGCGTCGGCGGAGCCGAGTTCGGGCACGCGGCGCTGGAGCACCAGCGCGCCCTCAAGCGGGCGGTCCTCGAGGACGCCTTCTCCCGCTTCGCCCGCCGCGAGGTGAGCGTCGAGGTGTCGGCGATCGCCGGTGACGACGGCACGCGGGGTCTGGGCTGGCGCACGAGGAACCGCCTGCACGTGGACGACGAGGGCAGGGTCGGCCCCTACGCCTCGCGCAGCCACCACGTCGTCACGGTGGAGAGCCTGCCGCTCGCGACCGCGGCCTCCTCCGCGGCCGCGCCCCTCGCCGATCGGCTCGCACCCGGCTCCGTGGTCGACCTCGTCGATGCGGCAGGCTCCGACGGCGCGGCCGTCCTCGTGCACGACCCCTCCGACAAGCGCGCGCGCCGCGATCGGACCGTCGTCACCGAGTTCGTCGCCGACCGCACCTTCCGCGTCGACCGCGCCGGCTTCTGGCAGGTGCACCGCGGCGCCGCCGCGGCGCTGTTCGACGCCGTGCAGTCGGCCCTCGACGTCGAGCTGAGCGATCCGCGGGCCGCGAACCACGACCTCTACGGCGGAGTCGGCCTGCTCGCGGCCGCGCTCGCCGACCGTCTCGGCGCCGGCGTCCGCGTGACGAGCGTCGAGAGCGACTCCCGGGCCACCGAGCACGCGCTCGAGAACCTGTCCGACCAGGTCGGCGCCCGCGCCGTCACCGCGCGGGTCGACCGCTACCTCCGCGACGCGATCGCCCAGGCGGACGCCCGCGAGCGGGAGCGCTGGCGCTCGGCGACCGTCGTCCTCGATCCGCCGCGCTCCGGTGCGGGCCGCGCGGTCACCGATGCGCTGGTCGAGCTCGCGCCGGCGCAGCTGGTCTACGTCGCCTGCGACCCGGTCGCCCTCGCGCGCGACGTCGGAGCGCTCACCGCCGGCGGGTACGAGCTGGAGCGGCTGGACGGCTTCGACCTCTTCCCGAACACCTCGCACGTCGAGGCCGTCGCCCGCCTCTCCCGCCGTTCCGGCTGACCCCGCCCTCGCTACGATGATCCCCGATGGAGTGGACGGATGAACGCTGAGCCCGCCGAGGATCCGCGCGTGCGCGTGGCCATCGTCGACGACCACGAGTCGGTGCGCCTCGGAGTCGCCGCCGCGATCGATGCCGCGGGGATGCACGTGGTCGCCGCCGCAGAGACGGTCCGAGCGCTCGAGCAGGTGGTCGGCGGCGCCGAGATCGAGGTCCTGGTCCTGGATCTCTCGCTGAACGACGGATCGAGCATCACCGCCAACGTGAAGTGGGGCCAGGTCCGCGGATCGGCCGTCCTCGTGCACAGCATCGCCGACCGGGTCGTCGCGGTGCGGGAGGCGCTCGCCGCCGGTGCCGCCGGCGTGATCCCGAAGTCCTCCCCGATGTCGACGGTCGTCGCCGCGATCCGCACGGTCGCCCGGGGCGAGGTGCTGAACAACCTCGAGTGGGCGTCGGCGATCGACGCCGACGACGACTTCGCCCGGGCCGTGCTGGGTCGCCGCGAGCGCGATGTGCTGCACCTGTACGCCTCCGGTCTGCCGTTGAAGCTCGTCGCCGACCGGCTGCAGATCTCGGTGTCGACGGCCAAGGAGTACCTCGACCGGATCCGGGACAAGTACGTCGAGATCGGCCGGCCGGCGCCCACCAAGGTCGACCTCCTGCGTCGCGCAGTGGAGGACGGGATCCTGCCCGGCATCGATCCGGACGACGGCGATGCCGGCCGCTGAGGTCGCTCCCGCCCGCGCGCACGCCAACCGGACGCGCATCGACCGCATCATCGGCACGGTCGTCTCGTTCTTCGGCTTCGGCTTCGCCCTGCAGACGATCCCGCCGATCCTGAACCAGCTGCCGGACCTCGTGCCCGCGGTCGCGTGGCCGGTGCTCGTGCTCGTCTTCGGTGCGATGGCGGCGTCGGTCGTCACCGCCGTGCTGGGGCGCGGCACCAGGGTCACCGCCGTGCTCGCCGCCGGCGGCCTCCTGATCGCGCTCCTGACCTGGCCGCTCGCGGTCCAGCCGGGCGTCGCGGCGGACACGCCCTGGGTCTACTACCTGCTGACGATCGGGACCGCCTTCTGCACCGTGGTCGCTCCGCTTCGCGTCGTCATCGTGTATGCGGTCCTCACCCCCGTCCTCTTCGGCGTCCTGCGCGTGCTCCCCGCCGGTGGCGCGGCGGAGCCGACCCGCGCGGTGCTCGACGCCTTCTACGTCGGCATCGTGGGCTTCGTCATGATGGTCCTCATCACGGTGCTGCGTCAGTCGGCCGACGAGGTCGACCGGGCCCAGACGACCGCGATGGAGCAGTACGAGGCCGCCATGCGCCAGCACGCGGGCGAGGTCGAGCGGATCGAGGTCGACGCTCTCGTGCACGACAACGTGCTGGCCACTCTGCTCGCCGCGGCCACCGCGGAGTCGCCGGCCGAGCGCTCGCTCGTCGCCTCCATGGCGCGGCGGACGCTGGCGGTCCTGCTGCCCGAGAAGGAGTCGGAGGTGGCGGAGGGAGCGGTGCCCCTCGAACTGGTCGAGCGTCAGCTCGCGCACGCCGCCTCCACGTTCTCGGCGGTGAACGACGTGCGGATCGCCGACGGTGCCGACGGGAGGACCGACGCGGTCCCGCGCGCCGTCGCAGAGGCCGTGCTCGGCGCGGTCTGGCAGGCGCTCACGAACAGCGTCCAGCACGCGGGCCCGAGCGATCGGGTGCGCCGGAGCGTCACCGGGCTGCTCGGCGGGGATGCGGTCGCGGTCGTGGTCGAGGACGACGGACGGGGCTTCCAGGTGTCCGAGGTGCCGCGCGAGCGCCTCGGGATCCGCCTCTCGATCCTCGAGCGAGTGCACAACGTCGACGGAGAGGCCGGGGTCGAGTCGAGTCCGGGGCGGGGCACGCGGGTCAGCATCGCCTGGACCGCGGCCGCGCAGGCGGTCCGGTCGGGAGCGCGCTCGTGATCGCCTACCCGCGACCGCTGCTCTACGCGCTCGGCGCCGGCTTCTCGCTCTACCACGTCGTCCTCGCCTTCTTCTCGTTCCGGAACTCGCCCGCGAGCGTCTTCGACCTGGTCGCGGTCGCCGTCTACGTCGCGGCGACCGTCCTCGCCCTGTGGCCGGGATCGACGACCCGGATGGAGTCGGCGCTCGCCGCCGGCATGACGGCGGTCGCGATCGCCCTCCCGCTCCTGGTCGCACCGACGCAGGACCCCACCGCGTCGAACGGGTACTCCACGTGGTACATCGCGGCTGTCGGCACGCTCATGACCATCGTCTGCGCGCGCAGCCGCCCCGCCTTCGCCTGGGCGGGCATGCTCTTCCTCGCCGTCCACACCGTGGTGTGGGCCGGCCCGATCGCCCTCGCGACGCTCGGCGTCATCGGCGGTCTCGCCTGGGTCGGGATCGCGCAGCTGCTCATCATCGAGCTCGGCCGGGCCGGCTCGGAGGCGCGCGTCCTCGAGGCGGCCGAACGCGCGGCGACGTCGTGGCGGGCGGCGGAGGAGGCGCACCTCTCCGAGCGCGAGGTGCGCCTGGACCAGACCCGCGCCATCGCCTCCGAGATGCTCCGCCGCATCGCCACGGGCGGCTCGGGGCTGTCGGACGAGGAGCGCCGCGAGTGCCGTCTCCTCGAGGCGTCCGTGCGCGACGAGATCCGGGGACGGCGGCTGCTGGACGACCGGGTCCGCCGGTTGGTCCTCGACGCGCGTCGACGGGGAGTGACCGTCTCGGTGCTCGACGACGGCGGGCTCGACCACACCTCGGAGGAGGAGAGCGATCGCGTGCTGAGCGAGCTCGCCCAGGCGCTCGGAGGGATCCGCGACGGCGTGGACCGCATCGTCGTGCGGACCGCCTCCGCCGACTCGCCGTCGGCCGTGACGGTGGTCGGTCTGCGGACGGCGGACGACGGCAGTGCCGGCGCGCTGGGCTCCGACGACTCCGCGGACGAGGTCGACGCCTGGGTCGAGATCCGCCGCGACGGGCGCGGCGCGTAGCCTTCCGGCCTCGGGGGTCTCGGAGGTGCGCCGCCGTCGACGGGGCCCGCCGGACGTCGCTCCCCGCCCGACCCGATCGCGGAACCGTGCCGCACCGGGGCACCGGAACGGACCGGTTAAAAGAGTGCGGCGGGCTGTCCACTCCTCCGAAGAGGGGGCCCAGCCCGCCGTCAAACCCCGAGTGAGGGCAATAACCCGAATATCGCCCTCACTCGCCCCCAAAACACCCGCCTCGTTACCCTGGTCGGCGAGTGATTGGCGATGCTCTCTCCGAGGAGTGAACACCTAACACGGATAATCATGCTCAGTCCGGACGCCCCCAGATAGTCGTCACTTTAGGGGACTAATCGGGGTACAAATTCGAGGCTCCTGCGGAAGGCGTCCCCCTGGACGGGCGACAGCTGCCCGGTGGGGCTCAGCCGGAGAACGAGCGCCAGGCTCCGGGGCCAGGGTGCAGCGGCGCGCGGACGGCGTTCGAGCGGTCGTTCCAGCCGCTCACGAGCTCGGCCGATTCCTCCGGCACGTCGGCCGCCTGAGCGGCGAGGGCGGTGACGACAGCGGTCACAGCGGCGATCTCGCGATCGCCGAGACCGGGGGTGGAGATCACGACGGAGGGGGAGGAGTCCTGAGCGCTCATCCCGCGACGGTACCGCATGCCACTCGCGGCCGACGCGCGGCGGGGTGTCATTATGCTGACGCCGGACGCCGCTGGAGCGACGACCGCACCGTTCTCGAACCGGGAGTCCCATCGTGCCGTCGTGGATCCCTCCGCGCGCCTCCGCCGCCGCCCGCTCCGTGATCGCGGGGGCGCGCCGCTCGCCCGTCGCCGTGGCGGTCGTGTCCCTCCTCCTGGTCGCGAGCACCCTCGCCGGAACGACGGCGGGCCCCGCCTCGGCGCTCACCGGGCAGACGTGGGCCGCGGGACCGGGCACGACCCTCGCCGGGCGCCCCTGGACGGCGGTGACGGCTCTGCTCATCGCCTCGGATCCGCTGCAGCTCGTCCTCGACGCGGTCCTGGTGCTCCTGGTGCTCGTGATCGCCGAACGGCGCCTCGGGCCGCTGCGCACCGCGCTCTCGTTCGTCGTCACGGGCGCGATCGGAGTGACGACCGGGTCGCTCCTGCAGGTCGTGGGAGCCGCGGCAGGCGAGTGGTGGGCGAGCGACACCCTCGGCGACCTCACCTTCGATCCTCTGATCGGGGCGGTCGGCGCGCTGATGGCCTCCACGGCCGTCACGGGTGCGCTGTGGCGCCGCAGACTGCGGGTGACGACCTTCGCCGTCGTGTTGATGTTCGTGCTCTACGCCGGCGACTCCGCGGACGTCCACCGCCTGCTCGCCGGGCTCGCGGGTCTCGTGCTCGGCGCCGTCCTGTCGGGCGGAGTCGCAGGGCTGCGCCCCCGCCGGATCGCACCCAGCTCGCACCGCGAGTCGCGGGGCCTCCTCGCCGTGATCGTGGCGGTCACCGCTCTGGGACCGCTGGTGGCCGTGCTCTCCGACTCCGGGTACGGTCCCTTCTCGTTCCTCGGCCGACTGCTCCAGAACGCGTTCACCGGGACGGGTGACCTCGAGGACCCGTGCACCCGCCTCGCGCGGCACTGCACGCACCACGTCCGGCTCAGCCTCGCCGAGCCCGGAGCGATCCTGCTCGCCTTCGTGCCGATGGTCCTGCTGCTCGTGGCCGCCGGAGGCCTGCGGTCCGGGCGGCGCCTCGGGCTCGTCCTCGCCCTCGGGGTGAACGGCGCCATCGTCGTGCTCGACGTCCTCTCGCTCCAGCGGGCGGCACGGCACCCCGAGTTCGCGCACTACACCGAGTACCTGCTCTGGGTGGCGACGACCGTTCTGGTGCCGCTCGCGGTGATGGCGCTGCTCATCGGCGGGCGGCGCCACTTCCGGATCCGCGCCCCGCGCGCGGCCGCCCGACGCTGGCGGCGCGTCGTCGCCGCGTCCTTCGCCGTCGGGCTGGGCGGCTGCCTGGCCCTCGCCTTCGCCGCGCGGTCGAGCTTCGAGCCGGCGGTCGGCACGGCCCGGCTCGTGGTGGACGGCCTGCTGCGCTTCGTCCCCGTGGTCTTCCTGGGCGGAGCCGGACGGATCGCCGTGCCCCGGGAGCCGCTCGCGCGGTTCGTCTTCGAGTGGGTCGGACCGGTGTTCTGGCTCGTGGTGATCATCGCCGTCCTGGCGCTGCTGCGGGCGACGGACGCAGAGCGGCTGCACGGCGACGAGGCGCGGTACCGCGGGATCCTGGCCCGGCACGGTGCCGGCAGCCTGGGTCATCAGGGCACGTGGCAGGGCAACGAGCACTGGATCGCTCCGGACGGCGAGGGCGGCGTGGCCTACCGCGTCGTGGGAGGGGTGGCGATCGCCCTGTCCGATCCTGCCTGCGCTCCCGGGTGCCGCCGCGAGGTGGTCGACGGCTTCCTCCGTCACTGCGACGAGCACGGCTGGTCGCCCGTCTTCTACAGCGTGCACGACGAGCTGCTGCCCGTGCTCGGCGCCCTCGGCTGGTCCGCGGTCTCGGTCGGCGAGGAGACCGTGATCGACCTCGCCGGCTTCGAGCTCACGGGCAAGCAGTGGCAGAAGGTGCGCTACCCGCTCAATCGCGGTCTGAAGCTCGGCATCCGGGCCGAGTGGACCACCTGGCCGGAGCTGTCGCTCGCCACCGCGAACAGCGTCGTCGACCTCTCGGAGCGCTGGGTCGCCGAGAAGGCGCTGCCCGAGATGGGCTTCACGCTGGGCGGTCTCGACGAGGCGCGCGATCCCGAGGTCGCCCTCCTGCTCGCCGTCGGCCCCGACGGCGTCCTGCAGGGCGTCACCAGCTGGCTGCCGGTGCGCCGCGAGGGCGCCGTCGTCGGCTGGACCCTCGACTTCATGCGCCGCTCGGACGATGCGATGCCGGGGATCATGGAGTTCCTGATCGCCTCGGCGGCCCTGCGGGCGAAGGAGGACGGTGCCGAGTTCGTCTCGCTCTCGGGTGCGCCGCTCGCGACCGCTCCGGTCGCGGACGGCGAGGAGCCGCCGGAGCCGACCGTGCTCTCGCGGCTGCTCGAGTTCCTCGCGCGGACTCTCGAACCGGCGTACGGATTCACGTCGCTGTTCCGCTTCAAGGCGAAGTTCCACCCCCGCTACGAAGGCCTCTGGCTCGCGTACCCCGACGCGCTGCGCCTCCCGCAGATCGGGACCGCCCTCGCCCGCGCGTACCTGCCCGACCTCTCGGCGCGCGACGCCCTCGCCTTCGCTCGCGCACTGGGCGCGCGCCCGGAGGCTCGGGAGGCTGTCTCGGAGACGACCGCGGCCTGAACCGCCGGTCGTTCGGTGCGGTCGGCGCCCGCCTACAGGCGCAGCTCGCCCGCCACGACCCGGCCCGCGACGACGGTGAGCGCGGTCGAGTGCGAGCGGGCGTGCCGCCGCAGGAGCTGGAACGCCTCGTCGGGCGGGATCTCGCGGGCGTAGGCGACGGCTCCCTTGGCCTGCTCGATCAGCACCCGGCTGTTCAGAGCGTGCTGGAGCTGGCTGCGCACGGTGTCGCTCTCGACGAGCGCGCGCTGGTGCAGGATCCCGATCGTGGCGACGTCGGCGAACGCCTGCACGACGGCGACGTCCTCGTCGGGCAGCGTCCCCGTCTCCGTGCGGAACAGGTTCAGCGAGCCGATGCATTCGTTCCGCAGCCGCATGGGCACGCAGTGAACGGAGCGCAGCCCCAGCTCGAGGGCCCGATCGCGGAAGGGCCCCCACGCCGCTCGCACGTCCTCGATGTCGGCGACGATGATCGCCTCGCCCGTGGTGAGGCACTCGAGGCAGGGCCCGGCCTCCTCGCGGAGCTGGAGGAGCCCGATCAGCCGCGAGTCCTCGTCCGTCGACGCGAGGACCTCGGCGACCCCGTTCGCATCGCGCAGGACGATGCCCGCGGAGGCCGCGTCGAACAGCGAGACGCTGCGGTCGACGAGGGTCTGGAGCAGTTCGACCGTGTCGTAGTCGTCGACGAGGGTGTCGGAGAGAGTCACGAACGTCTCGATGAGGTCGTGCTCCCGTGTGCGGGCCGCCATGCTGTCGATCCTAGATTTCGAGGGGAGGAGGGGGGAAGCCGGTGCGGCGGTCGACGATCTCCTCGGCGACCTCCGAGACCGGGCGGCCCTGGGCGAACGCGTGGGCCCGGAGCAGGAGGAGCGACTCGTCGGCAGTGATGCCGTGACGGGCGAGGATCATGCCCGTCGCCTGGTGGACGAGCCGCCGCGAGTGCACGTTGGCGCTCGCCTCGCCCGCGTCGTCGGTGAGCACCTGGGCGACGACGCGCAGGGCCGTTCCGGGAGATCGGGAGCGGATGCGCTCGATGTCCGCCGTCGAGAGGGGGGCGGCGCGGACGTTGTAGAGGTCCACCACTCCCACGTCGAGCCCGGCGATGCGCAGCGGGAAGGCGTAGACCGAGGCCAGTGGCAGCCGACCCGCCTCCGCCGAGAACAGCGGCCAGCGGTCGGCCTCGGCCCGGACGTCGACGACGAGCACCGGGGTCCTGCGGCGGGAGGCCTCCCAGCAGGGTCCCTCGCCGAGGTCGAGCTGGATCTCGTCGAGCCGAGCGGCGACGTCGTCGGTCGCCGAGACGGTCTCGCCCCCGAAGGAGGAGCCGATGGTCGAGATGGCGGCGCCCCGCACCGGGAAGTCGTCGGTGTACGAGATCGACAGGCGGGCGAGGGAGTCCGCGGTCATCCTCGCCCTCCCTCCGTCGCCGACGGTCGATGCCGTCGGCGCCCACGCTAACAGGGCGGCGGCGCGGCCCGGGGCCGCTGCCGCCGACGCCTCAGAGCGGGATGTTGCCGTGCTTCTTCGCGGGCAGGTTCGCGCGCTTGGTGCGCAAAGCCCTCAGCGCCTTGATCACGCTGACCCGGGTCGCGGAGGGCTCGATGACCCCGTCCAGCTCGCCGCGCTCGGCGGCGAGGAACGGGCTCGCCACGTTGTACGTGTACTCGTTCGCGAGGCGGGTGCGGACGGCGGCGACGTCCTCGCCCGCCTCCTCGGCCTTCTTGATCTCGGTGCGGTACAGGATGTTGACCGCACCCTGGCCGCCCATGACCGCGATCTCGGCGGTGGGCCACGCGAGGTTGATGTCGGCTCCCAGCTGCTTGGAGCCCATGACGATGTAGGCGCCGCCGTAGGCCTTGCGCAGGATGACGGTGACCAGCGGCACCGTCGCCTCGGCGTACGCGTAGAGCAGCTTGGCGCCGCGGCGGATGACGCCGGTCCACTCCTGATCGGTGCCGGGGAGGTAGCCGGGCACGTCGACGAGGGTGAGGATCGGGAGGGAGAACGCGTCGCAGAAGCGGACGAAGCGCGAGGCCTTCTCTCCGGCCTCGATGTTGAGGGTGCCGGCCATGGCGCTCGGCTGGTTCGCGATGATGCCGACCGAGCGGCCCTCGACCCGGCCGAAGCCGATGACGATGTTGGGGGCGAACAGCGGCTGCACCTCGAGGAAGTCGCCCTCGTCGACGATGTGCTCGATCACGGCGCGCATGTCGTACGGCTGGTTGGGGCTGTCCGGGATGACCGTGTCGAGGAAGCGGTCCGAGTCGGTGGTCTCGAGGTCGACCTCGTTGTCGAAGACCGGGGCCTGCGAGAGGTTGTTGTCGGGGAGGAAGGAGAGCAGCGTCCGCGCGTAGTCGAGCGCGTCGTTCTCGTCGCTCGCGAGGTAGTGCGAGACTCCCGAGATCTTGTTGTGCGTGAGCGCCCCGCCCAGCTCCTCCATGCCCACGTCCTCGCCCGTGACGGTCTTGATCACGTCGGGGCCGGTGACGAACATCTGGCTGGTCTTGTCGACCATGATCACGAAGTCGGTCAGCGCGGGGGAGTAGACGGCGCCACCGGCCGCCGGTCCGCAGATGATCGAGATCTGGGGGATCACGCCGCTCGCCGCGGTGTTGCGCCGGAAGATCTCGCCGTACTTGCCCAGGGCGACGACGCCCTCCTGGATCCGCGCTCCGCCGGAGTCGAGGATGCCGATGATCGGGACGCCCGTCTTCAGGGCCAGATCCATCACCTTGATGATCTTCTCGCCGGCGACCTCGCCGAGGGAGCCGCCGAAGATCGTGAAGTCCTGCGAGTAGACCGCGACCTGACGGCCGTGGATGGTGCCGGTGCCGGTGACCACGGCATCGCCGTAGGGCCGCTTCTTCTCCATGCCGAAGGCGTGGGTGCGGTGGCGGACGAACTCGTCCAGCTCGACGAACGATCCCGGGTCCAGCAGGGTGTCGATGCGCTCGCGAGCCGTCATCTTGCCCTTGGCGTGCTGCTTCTGGATCGCGGCCTCGCCGCTCGCGGTGACCGCCTCGTGGTACCGGGCCTTGAGGTCGGCGATCTTCCCCGCGGTCGTGTACATGTCGGGCGCGGGACGTTCGATGTTCGCGGTCACCCGCTCACCTTACCGGCGGGGGTGGGGGCGGCCCCCTTGTCGTCCGGCCACAGGGAGCGCGGCCCGGGACGGGAGGATGTCGACAAGGACCGCTGCTCCAGCGGGCGGACGGGAGGCGCGGGTACCGTGGCGGGATGCAGCTCCCGCTCTCCCGCTCCGTCTCCCCGCAGGTGCTCTGGCTCGAGAGCGCGGGGTCGACGAACGACGTCCTCCGCGAGCGCGCCACGGCGGATCCCGCCGGGTGGCCGCATCTCTCCGTCGTCGCCACCGACGACCAGCGCGCCGGCCGCGGCCGTCTGGGGCGCGTGTGGCAGGCGACGCCCGGACGCACGCTGGCCGCGTCGATCCTCGTCGACGCGTCGGCTCTGCCGGCCGCGGCGGCCGGCTGGCTGCCGCTCGTCGCCGGTGCCGCTCTCGCCCGCGCCCTGGCTCCGCTCGTCGACGTGCCGGTCGCGGTGAAGTGGCCCAACGACGTGCTCCTCGACGAGCGCAAGACGTCCGGGATCCTCGCCGAGCGGCTCCCGGACGGGCGCGTGGTCCTGGGCACCGGTGTCAACCTCCTGCTCGGTGAGGACGAGCTGCCCGTGCCGACCGCGACGTCGCTCGCGCTCGCCGGGGCGCGCAGCACCGACGCGGACGCCGTCCTGGCGGCGTACCTGACCGAGCTGTCGGCTCTGCTCGGGCCCCTGCTGGCCCGGGGCGACGCGGAGGCGGCGGGCACCGCGGACGCCGTCCGGGAGCGCTGCGGCACGCTCGGCCGCCGCGTCCGCGTGGAGCTGCCGGACGGCTCCGTCCTCGAGGGCGACGCCGTGGCCCTCGACGCCGACGGGAGCCTCGTCGTCGACCTGCCGGCGGGACGGCGCTCGTTCTCGGCGGGCGACGTCACGCACCTGCGCCAGTGAGCACCTTCCGATGACCGGGGAGCGCGAGCTCGCGCGGCTCGCCCCGCGTGCCCGGAAGGCCGTCGCTCCCGTCGCGGGGCTCCTGCTGCTGACCTGGACCGGCTTCTACTTCGCCGCGCAGTTCGACCTCGCGCTGCAGCGGTGGATCATCGCGATCGGCACCGCCGTCCTCGTCCTCCTCCTCTGCGCGCCGGCACTCGCCCGCTGGGCGGGCATCCGCTACCGGATCACCCCGCAGAGGCTGCACGCCCGCCGCGGTCTCGTCAGGGTGCGCCGCGCGGTCGTCGACTTCGACCCGCGGATGAGCGTGAGCGTGTCGCGGACTCCGGCCCAGCGGCTGGCGCGCTGCGCGGACGTCCACCTGGTGCAGGACGGCGAGGACGTGTTCGTGCTCAGGGACCTGCCCGACCCGGAGCTCACGGCACTCGTGCTCCGCGAGGCGATCGCGGCGGCACCGATGCCGGTCCCGGAGTGGCCGGACCCCCTCCCTCCGGAGTGAGCCGTCCGGACTCCCCGTCGGTACCATGGTCCCGCCCCGCGCCAGCGGGCGGAGACGGAGGAGCACCATGCGCGTCGGCGTGATCGGAGGCGGCCAGCTCGCCAGGATGATGATCCCCGAGGCCGTCGAGCTCGGGATCGAGATCGCCGTGCTCGCCGAGACCGAGGGCGCCCCCGCGGCGCTCGCCGCGACGCAGGTCGGCGACTACCGCGACGAGGCCACCGTGCTGGCGTTCGCCGAGACGGTCGACGTCGTGACGTTCGACCACGAGCACGTGCCCCAGCCGATCCTGCGCGAGCTCGTCGCCCGCGGGATCGCCGTGCACCCCGGTCCCGACGCCCTCCTCTACGCCCAGGACAAGCTGCTCATGCGCCGCAGGCTCGCCGACCTCGGCCTCCCGGTCCCCGACTGGGCCGAGGTCTCGTCGGCCGACGAGCTGGCGGCGTTCCTCGCCGATCACGGCGGCCGCGCCGTCGTCAAGACCGCGCGCGGCGGCTACGACGGCAAGGGGGTGCGCGTCGTGCGCGGCGCGGCGGAGGCCGACGACTGGTTCGAGGCGCTCGCCGAGGACGGCCGGGGCGGCTCGCTCCTGGTCGAGGAGCTGGTCGAGTTCCGCCGCGAGCTCGCGCAGCTCATCGCCCGCCGGCCCTCCGGCGAGACGATGCTCTGGCCGGTGGTCGAGTCGGTCCAGCGCGACGGGGTCTGCGCCGAGGTCTTCGCGCCCGCCCCGGCATCGGCCGGTCGCGTCGCGGCGGCCGCCGCCGAGATCGCCGAGTCGATCGCCGAGCGCCTGGGCGTCACCGGTGTCCTCGCCGTCGAGCTCTTCGAGACGACGGACGACCGCATCCTGGTGAACGAGCTCGCTATGCGACCGCACAACAGCGGGCACTGGACCATGGACGGATCGACGACCTCGCAGTTCGAGCAGCACCTGCGCGCGGTCCTCGACCTGCCGCTGGGTGCGACGGGCTGCCGGGATCCCTGGACCGTCATGGTGAACGTGCTCGGCGGGCCGGTGGGGGAGTCCCTCACCGATCGCTACCCGCGCGTCCTCGCCGAGCACCCGGGTGTGAAGGTGCACAACTACTCCAAGCAGCCGCGCCCCGGGCGCAAGGTCGGCCACGTGAACGCGTCCGGCGACGAGCTCGAGAGCGTCGTCTACGAGGCGCGAGCCGCGGCGGCGCTTCTCACCGACTGACACGTACCATGGTGGCCGTGACGAGCCGACTGACGACCCCCGCCCCCGCCGGAGACCCCACGTGAGCGCGGACGCGCTCGTGAACGGATCCGCGCCCGTCGTCGGCGTCGTCATGGGCTCCGACTCCGACTGGTCCGTCATGCAGGCCGCCTCGACGACCCTGTCCGAGTTCGGCGTCGCCCACGAGGTCCGGGTCGTCTCGGCGCACCGCACCCCGGAGGCGATGATCGCCTACGGTCGCGACGCCCGGTCGCGCGGTCTGAAGGCGATCATCGCGGGCGCGGGCGGTGCCGCGCACCTGCCCGGGATGCTCGCGGCGGTGACTCCGCTGCCCGTGATCGGCGTGCCGGTGCCTCTCGCCCGGCTCGACGGCCTCGACTCCCTCCTCTCGATCGTGCAGATGCCCGCCGGCGTCCCCGTCGCGACCGTCTCCATCGGCGGAGCCCGCAACGCGGGGCTGCTCGCCGTCAAGATCCTCGCCACGGCCGACGACGCCCTCTCCGAGAAGCTCGTCGCGTTCGCCGAGGACCTCGAGACCCAGGTCGCCGCGAAGAACGACGCCCTGGTGGCGAGCCTGTGACGGCGGTGTCCCTGCCGCTGCGCCATCCGGACGTGCGGTCCAGCACGTTCATGACGCGCCGAGCCTGGTGGCTGCTGGTCGGCAACTTCCTGGTGCCCGGCTCCGCCCAGGTCCTCGCGGGCAATCGCCGGCTCGGCCGGCTCGGGCTCGCGTTCACCCTCGCGCTGTGGACCGCTCTGCTGGTCGCACTCGCCCTCTACTTCGTCTTCCCGACGGGGCTCTACACCCTCGCGACGTTCGATCTGTCGATGCTGGCGCTCCAGGCGGCGCTCGTGATCTACGCGGTCGTCTGGCTCGTGCTGACCCTCGACACCCTGCGGCTCATCCGGGTCGTCCGCGTGCGGCCGAGGATGCGCGGGGTGCTGGCGTTCGCGACCGTCGCGCTGCTGGCCGTCTCGGTCGGCACGGCCGGAGTCGGCACGTACCTCCTCGGCGTCACGCGCGGCACGCTCTCGTCGATCTTCGGCGGGGGCGCGATGGAGGCTCCGGTCGACGGCCGGTACAACATCATGCTGCTCGGCGGCGACGCCGGCGAGGACCGGGAGGGGCTGCGCCCGGACAGCGTCTCGGTCGTCAGCCTCGACGCCTCCACCGGTGAGGCGACGATCATCGGCCTGCCCCGCGACTTCCACAACATCCCGTTCCCGGACGGGAGCCCGATGCACGAGCTCTACCCGGACGGCTACAACACCTACAACTGCAACGTCGACGTCTGCCAGCTCAACTCCATCTACACCGAGGTCGAGCTGAAGAACGCCGAGCTCTACCCGGACGCGGTCGCCGACGGCAGCGAGCCCGGCATCGAGGCGATGCGCGACGCGGTCGAGGGGATCCTCGACCTCCCCGTGCAGTACTACGCGCTCATCGACATGGAGGGGTTCGCGCAGCTCATCGACGCGCTGGGCGGGATCGACGTGACCTACGCGGGTCCGGATCCGCTGCCGCTGGGAGGTCTGCCCGACTCCGACGGCGTCATGCAGGGCGTGAACCAGTGGATCGACCCGGGCGACTGGCACTTCAACGGCGAGCAGGCGCTCGCCTACGCCCGCTCGCGCTACACGACGAGCGACTACGACCGGATGAACCGGCAGCGCCAGGTGCAGGAGGCGCTGCTGCGCCAGTTCGAGCCGGCCAACGTGCTCTCGAAGTTCCAGGACGTCGCCGCGGCGGGATCGCAGGTCATCAAGACCGACGTGCCGCAGGGGATGCTCGGCTACTTCGTGCAGCTGGGGCTGAAGACCAAGGGCCTGCCGGTCTCCTCGGTCGAGATGGTGCCGCCGGCGATCGATCCGACGGACCCGGACTACGACCTCGTGCACTCGATGGTGCGCGAGGCGCTGTTCCCCGACTCCGGGGAATAGCTCGACGGGCCCCGCGGGTCGTCAGATCTCGGCGTGCAGCGCCCAGACGCGCTCGGCGGAGTCGCGCCAGCTGAAGGCGCGCGCACGGTCGCGACCGGCGATCGACAGCCGCTCGCGCAGCGCGGTGTCCGCGAGCACGCTGCTCATCGCGAGGGCGAGGCGCTCGGGGTAGTCCTTGGCGACCGCGCGCTCCACGGCCACTCCGGCATCGGCCGCGACCTCGAGCAGGGCGGGGTCGTCGGAGTGGATCACCGGCACACCGAAGTGCATCGCCTCGAGCACCGGGAGGCCGAAGCCCTCCGCGATGCTGGGGTAGACGAAGAGCGTCGCGCGGGACAGGACGACGGCGAGATCGGCGTCGCTCAGCACGCCGAGGGCGCGCACCCGGTGCTCGTCCAGACCCTGCTCGTCGGCGACCGAGGCGATGTCGAGCTCGCCCCACCCGGTCGGCCCGACGATCAGGAGGGGGATCTGCGGTGCGGAGGCGCCCTGGAACGCCGTGATCAGCGAGACGAGACCCTTCCGGGGCTCGAGGGTCCCGACGCTCAGGACGTACTCGTCCGGCAGTCCGAGAGCCGCGGCGCGCTCGTCGGCGTCGTCGGGCAGCACGAGAGCGGAGCCGACGGCGCCGCCGATCACGCGCAGCCTGTCGCCGAAGTCGAGGACCTCGGACAGCTGCTGGGCGACCGCGTGGGTGGGCACGACGACGGCGTCGGCGTGCTTGCGCGCCCGCTTCGCCATGGCGCGGTGCCATTTCGCACCGTGGGGCGTCAGCGTCTCGGGGTGCGTCCACGGCACGGTGTCGTGGATGGTCACGGCGATCTGCTCGCCCTCGCGGCCCTCGTGACTCCGCAGCGGTGCGAAGAGGCTGGGTGCGTGCAGCATGCCGCCGCCGGCCGGGATGCCGATGCCGTACTGCCACGCCCGCGAGAGCTCGCGCCGACCCAGGTGCAGTCGGTGGATGCGGGCGAGACCGGGGAGGCGCTGCCGCAGCTCCTCCTCCTTCTCGGGCGGATGCGCCGAGACGACTGCCTCGACCTCGCAGTCGCGCGGAGCGGTCGCGATGAGCTCGCGGGTGAGCTCCTCGGTGTACCGGCCGATGCCGCCCGGGACGCGGGCGAGCATCTGGTCGACGACGACGCGCAGGGTCGTGGTCACGGCGTGACCGCCTCGAGGGGGGCGGCGGCGAGCGCGTCCTCCCACGAGCGCAGCGGAGCGAGGCCCGCCCGGCTCCAGCCGTCGTGGCCGAGGACGGAGTAGGCGGGGCGCGGGGCGGGGCGGACGAAGCTGCCGCTGTCGGTCGGGCGGATCCGCTCGGGGTCGAGCCCGGCCTTCTCGAACACGGCGCGGGCGAAGCCGAACCACGTCGTCTCGCCGGCGTTCGTGCCGTGGTAGACGCCCGACGGGGCATCGGAGTCGATCAGCTCGATCATCCGCACGGCCAGGTCGCCCGTCCAGGTGGGCTGTCCGCGCTGGTCGTCGACGACGGTGAGAGTCTCGTGCGAGCCGGCGAGGCGCACCATGGTCTTCGCGAAGTTGCCGCCGTGCGCCCCGTAGAGCCAGGCAGTTCGGACCACGTAGCCGCGCTCCGGGTTCGCGGCGAGCACGAGCTCCTCGCCCTCGGCCTTGGTGCGGCCGTACGCCGAGATCGGCTCGCGCGGGTGGTCCTCGCGGTACGGGCTCGTCGCGGATCCGTCGAAGACGTAGTCGGTCGAGACCTGCACGATCGCCGCGCCGATCTCGGCGGCGGCCAGGGCGAGGTTCTGCGCACCGAGCGCGTTGACCCGGCGCGCCTCCTCCTCGTCGCTCTCGGCGTCGTCGACGCGGGTGTAGGCGGCGCAGTTGAGGACCGCGTCGTGCCCCGCGACCGCGGCGCGCACGGCGTCGAGATCGGTGACGTCGAGGTCGCGGCGGCCGAGGGCCGTGACGGGTCGATCGCCGAGTGCGGAGCGGAGGTCGGTGCCGAGCATGCCGGAGGCGCCCGTGAGGAGGAAGGTCACCCGTTCATCATGCCGGAGGCGCCGTCCGGCGAGGAGGGGGCGCACCGCGCCCGACGGGGAGGTGCCCCCGCACGGGCGTCGCGTCCTGGAAACACGCGCTCGTTACACTGGCCCCCGTGCAGATCCGCGAACTCGACATCCCCGACGTCTATGAGATCACTCCGCGTCAGTTCCCCGACGACCGGGGGGTGTTCTTCGAGTTCTACCGTTTCGACCACCTGGCCGAGAAGGTCGGCCACCCGCTCTCGCTGAAGCAGGGCAACACCTCCGTGTCCAAGCGCGGCACCGTCCGGGGCATCCACTTCGCGCAGATCCCGCCGTCGCAGGCGAAGTACGTGTCGTGCTTCTCGGGCGCGGTGCTCGACTACGTCGTCGACATCCGGGTCGGGTCGCCCACCTTCGGGCAGTACGAGACGATCCTGCTGGACGACGTCGACCGCCGCTCCGTCTACATCTCCGAGGGCATCGGCCACGCCTTCGTCGCCCTGACCGAGGGCGCCGTCGTCTCGTACCTGGTGAACTCGACCTTCGACCCGGTGCGGGAGAAGGGGATCGACCCGCTCGACGAGCAGATCGGCCTCCGCTTCCCCGCCGAGGCGGGCGAGCTGCTGCTCTCGCCGAAGGACACCGACGCCCCGACCCTGGCCGAGGCCGAGGCGCAGGGCCTCCTGCCGACGTGGGACGAGGCTCGGGCCTACTACTCGGGTCTCGACGAGCAGGAGGCGGGTCGATGAAGGGGATCGTTCTGGCGGGTGGGTCGGGGTCGCGGTTGTGGCCGATCACGAAGGGCATCTCGAAGCAGTTGATGCCGATCTACGACAAGCCGATGATCTACTACCCGTTGTCGACGTTGATGATGGCCGGGATCGACGAGGTCCTGGTGATCACGACGCCGGAGTACAACGACCAGTTCCGGGCCCTCCTGGGCGACGGATCGTCGTTGGGGATGTCGATCTCGTATGCGGTGCAGGAGTCGCCGGACGGGTTGGCGCAGGCGTTCCTGATCGGTGAGGACTTCATCGGCGACGACTCCGTCGCGCTGGTGCTGGGCGACAACATCTTCCACGGGACCGCTCTGGGCACCGCGTTGGCGGCGAACACGGTCATCGAGGGTGCGGTGATCTTCGCGTACCAGGTCGCGGATCCGCGTGCGTACGGGGTGGTGGAGTTCGATGACGAGTTCCGGGCTCTGTCGATCGAGGAGAAGCCCCAGTCGCCCAAGAGCAACTACGCGGTCCCGGGTCTGTACTTCTACGACAACGACGTCGTCGCGATCGCGAAGACGATCGAGCCGTCGGCTCGGGGGGAGTTGGAGATCTCGACGATCAACGAGCGCTACCTCGAGTCGGGCCGGTTGAACGTGCAGGTCCTGGATCGTGGGACGGCGTGGTTGGACACGGGGACGTTCGACTCGATGATCGAGGCGACCGAGTTCGTGCGCGTCATCGAGCAGCGTCAGGGCTTCAAGATCGGCTGCATCGAGGAGATCGCCTGGCGCCACGGCTGGATCGACGACACCCAGCTCGCCGACCTCGCCGCACCCCTCGTCAAGAGCGGCTACGGCGCCTACCTCAAGCGGCTGCTCGAACTCGGGCGCTGACGAGCGCCTCCGCTCCGCCTCAGTGGTGAGGGCGGAGGCGCATCAGCCCCACTCGGGCCAGCAGCCCGATGCGCACCGCGAGACGCACCGGCGCCAGGTACCAGGCGTCGTACTTCTGCGCGAGGTAGAGGTAGGCGCTGCGGTGGTGCACCGCGAGCATGCGCGCGGACGCGAGCCGCGTCGAGTGGCCGCCGAGGTGCGACACCAGGGCGTCCGCCAGGTAGAGGTTCGTCCAGCCGAGTCGGCCGAGCGAGTCGCCCAGCTGCACGTCCTCGAAGTACATGAAGTAGCGCTCGTCGAAGCCGCCGATCTGCTCGAACGCGGTGCGGCGCACCATGACGCAGGCGCCCGAGAGCCAGCCGGCCGTCATGCTCCCGTGCTCGAGGGTGCCGACCGCTCGGGAGCGGCGGTACCGGGCCGACCACGGGTTGCCGGGCCAGACGTGCGCGAAGAGGGCGTGACCGACTCCGGTGCGCAGCGACGGCAGAGCGCGCGCCGACGGGTACACGGTGCCGTCCGAGTCGAGGATGCGCGGGCCGATCGAGCCGATCCGGGAGTCGGCGGAGGCCGCGGCGTAGAGAGCGTCGATCGAGCCGGGGAGGAACACGGTGTCCGGGTTCGTCACCAGGATCCACTCGTACTCCGGACCCAGGCGGTCGACGGCGTAGTTGACGGCCTTGCCGTAGCCGAGATTCTCGCCCGTCTCGTGGAACACGACCTCGGGACGACGCTCGACGACCCTGCGCACCGAGTCGTCGGTCGTCGCGTTGTCCACGACGACGACGTGCACGTCGTGCTCGGTCGCCTCCGGGATCGACTCGAGGCACGCGCGCAGGACCTCACCCGAGAAGTGGGTGACCACGACCACCGCGATGGGCAACGTCGAGCGGGCGATGGGAGCCTCCGGAGGTGCGGCGTCGACGGGCGAAGGCTCCGTCGGAAGAACTCGACGAGGCTAGCACGGGGCTCGAGAAGCGGCCCTGAGCCTCAGCGGGTGACGTCGAGGGGCTCGCCGGCGACGGCGACGGCGGCCGGGGACACGGTCTCGAGCGCGGGCACCGGGGGCGTCGCGGAAGCGCGGAACACGACGAACTTGTACATGCAGAAGTTCCAGATCAGGCCGACGAACACCGCGAACGCCTTGGCCACGTTGATCGCGAGGAACGCGTTCTCGCCCGAGCTGGGCAGGAAGAGCAGGGAGTTTCCGAAACGGGTGTCGAAGAACACCTCGAAGCCCCAGATGACGACCGACTGCAGGACCAGCGAGCTGAAGCCCGTGACGGCGAAGAACTTGGCGAAGGTCGACCACTTGATGCGACCCGGGTGACGGAACACGAAGAAGTGGTTGAGCGCGTACGAGATCGTGATGCCCAGGAGCACCGAGAAGACGTTCGCAACCAGGGTCGGCAGGTGCAGCAGCAGGATGAGCGCGTTGAGGACGAGGAAGTCGAGCGCGGTGTTGGTGCACCCGGCGAGGAGGAAGCGCACCTTCTGCGAATCGAGCACGCGCCGCACGCCGCGCGCACCGGTGCCGCGCGCCTCGGCGCGGGCGGCCCGGACGGTGCTCCTGCGAGCACTGCGATCCGGTTCGCGGTGGGGCATGTGCGGGGTGTCCTCCGGGCTCGTCTCCATCGGCTCGGACGAACACGACACCATCGACACTACGCACTGGATCTGAAGAGTGACCCCCTCGCAGGCGAACGGCGTCTGAGAAGTCGTTCCACGGACATCCACTCGGCGGAAGGGCCGCGGAAGCGCTGATAATGTTCGGCTGCCCGCGTCCACCGCCGCCGCCGTCCCGGTACGAATCGGATCCTGATGCTCTCGCTGACACTCGTCGTCCCCACCTACAACGAAGCCGCCGACATCGGCGAGCTCCTCCGACGGCTCGCGGAGGTCGCCGCCCGGGAGGTGGACACCGCCGTGCGCGTGGTCGTGGTCGACGACTCGTCGCCCGACGGCACCGCCGAACTGGCTCGCGAGGTCGGTGCGGGCCTCGTCTCCGACCGGTTCTCGGTCGAGGTGCTCGTCCGGGCCGAGAAGAAGGGACTCGGAGCCGCCTACCTCTGGGCGTTCGAGCGGATCCTCTCCTCGGAGCACCCGCCCGACGCGATCCTGCAGATGGACGCCGACCTGTCGCACGATCCGAAGTACGTGGCGCGATTCCTCGAAGAGGTCCGCGCGGGAGCGGATCTGGTCGTCGCGTCGCGCTACGTCCGCGGCGGTGGCACGCCGGACTGGACCCTGGACCGCAAGCTGCTGAGCTGGGGCGGCAACATCTACACGCGACTGCTCCTGGGCTCCCGGCTCACGGACTGGACCGGCGGCTTCAACCTCTTCAGCACGGAGCTCCTGCGGCGCATCCACGTCGAGGACGTCGACGCGTCCGGGTACGGCTTCCAGATCGCCCTCAAGCACCGGGCCCTGCGCGAATCGAAGCGGACCAGGGAGGTGCCCATCGTCTTCGTCGACCGCACGCACGGCACGTCCAAGATCCCGCGCGACACCCTCGCGCGGAACCTACTGCTCGTCCTGCGGCTCCGATTCTCGCGGCGGCGCTGATGGGGGAGCCGATCGCAGGAGGTTCCGACCCCGCCGGGAGACGCCGTGCGGCCGTCGCACGGGAGGTGCTGAGCCTCGTCGTCGTCACCGCGTCGGCGATCGCGACCCTCGCCGTGCTCGTCTCGGGTCCGTGGCGCCACTACATCCTCTACGAGGGGGACTCGCTCGCGCTGCCGCTGCTGCTGCGCACCGACGTCGATCCCCTGCACTGGGTGATGACGAGCCAGATCTTCCTCTTCCCGGAGATCCCGCTCCACCTGCTCAGCCGACTGCTGGGCGGGTCCGTCGAGGGCTCGCTCCTCGTGAACGCGGTGCTGAACGTCGTCGTCCTCTACGCCCTCCTCCGCGCTCTGGCCTCGCTGGTCGCCCCGCGGCGGCCGCAGGCGGTGGTCGGCGCCGTCGTCGCGACCCTGCTCCTGCTGGTGCTCGTGCTGACGGAGGGGCGGGCGCTCAACAACGAGGGCGCCCTCGCCACCACGTTCCTGCTGACGACCTACTACGGAGGGGTCGTCCTCTCGGGGCTGGCCTGCCTCGCCCTGGTGCTCCAGGCGCTGCGCCGCCGGCGGGACGGCCGCCCCGTCGTCGTGCCCGTGGTGCTGGCCCTCGTGATCGGCGCGCTCACGACCCTCTCGAATCCGCTGTTCGTGCTCGTGGTCGTCGCTCCGTGGCTGGCGTCGGTCGTCCTGCTCGCGGTGGTGCGCGTCGTGCCCGTGCGCGCGGCGATGCTCCTCACGGCGCCCGTGGTCGGCTCGGCCATCCTCGGCTACGCGTCGCGCGGGCCGTTCGAGCGCTTCGTCGCCGTGGACGCGAGCACCTACCTCCACCTCGAGCGGATCCGCTTCGCCGCGGGGGCGCTCCGGCTGCAGGTGCAGTCGGTCGCGTCGACTCCGGCGGGCGTGCTCGAGCTCGTCCTGCTGGCGGCGCTGCTGGTGGTCGTCCCCGTCGTCGTCCTGCGCTCCGCGCGCCGGAGGGGGGACGACCCGGACGCCACGGCCGCGCTGCTCACCGTGTTCCCCGTCGTCGCCGCGCTCGCGATGCTGTCGGGGCAGGTCGTGACCGGGAGCACTGTCACGCGCTACCTCATGCCGGTCGCCGTGTTCGCCGTTCTGCCCGCGCTGGTGCTCGTCGCGCGCGCGGCACCGAGGACGCCGCGGCGCGGGGTGCGCCGTGCGGGTGCGGCGATCGCCGCGGTCGCCTCGCTCGTCGTCGCCGCGGTCGCGCTGCCGTCCGTGGCGTCGGCGTCCGCGGGCACACGGGACTCGTCGTCCGAGCGGTGCCTGACCGACTGGATCGGCGAGCGCGAGCTGGCCGGCGTCGGATCCTTCTGGACGGTGCGACCGCTGCAGCTCTACGGCGATCCGCGCCTCGAGCTCGTCCAGGTGAACTTCGACTTCTCGGCGCAGCTCTGGATGAGCAACATCGACGACTACGAGCGCCGGCCCTTCACCTTCGTCCTCGCCGACCACGATCCCGACTGGGGAGTGCTGGCGACGCGGGCGCTCGGCGAGCCGCTCGCCGTCGTGCCCTGCGGGGAGTTCGACATCTACGATTACGAGGGCGGTCCTGGCGCGGCCGAGCTGAACCGCCTGGTGGGCGAGAGCATCGACCGGGCGAAGGAGGATCGTGACTTCTGACACGGCCGCGCCCCGTCTCCGCCGCTCCCGACCGCTCCTCGTCGAGGTCGCCTGGGCGGCAGGAGCCGCGGTGGTGCCGATCCTCGCTGCGGCACTCGCCCTGGGGCTCGACCCCGGCGACCTGGCCCGAAGATGGACGGCGGGCGGTGACGACCAGATCCTGCACTACCTGCTGTTCACGAGCGCGACGCAGTCCTTCCCGTTCGCGACGAACGGGGCGCTGGGCTTCCCCGACGGGTTCAACGCCTTCTTCAGCACGCAGTTCGACCTGGCGAGCGCGCTGACGGTCTCGGTCCTCGGGCTCGCGATCCCGAACGGGATCGTGCTGCTGAACACGTTCTACCTGCTGACGTTCGGCTCGGTCGGAGCCGCCGCCTATCCGTTCTTCCGGGTCCTGCGCGTGCGTCCCTGGCTCTCCGCCGCTCTGGCGGTCGTCTTCGCCCTCGCTCCGTACCACTTCCTCCGCGTCGCCTCCGGCCACGCCTTCCTCGCGAACTACTGGACGATCCCGCTGCTCGGCATCCTCGTGCTGGCGGTCGCGGGGGAGTCGACGGATCCGTTCCGCCGCTGGGCGCGCTCCTCGACGAGCCGCCGCTCGGCGCTGCTGCGGAGGTGGGCCGCCCCCGCCGTCGTCGCCCTGCTCATCGCCAGCGGCGGCGGCTACTACTACGTCTTCGCCGCGATCGTGGTCGGCGGCGTGTGGGGGATCGGCGCGGTCTCCCGCCTGGTCCGCGGAGGAGGGCTGCGCTCCGCGCTGGGGGGAGCGGCGCCCGTCGTCGCCCTCGCCGTCGTGATCGGCGCCGAGCTGCTCCTGCTCTCGCTGGGCTACGGGGAGCGCTACGCGCCGTACTTCGAGGGCAGGCGGATCGCGGAGTCGGAGCTGTACGCCGGGAAGTTCCTGCCTCTGCTGTTCCCCTGGGCCGCGACGGGGATCCCGAAGCTCGGCACGATCTCGGTCCTCTACTACGCGGAGTCCGGCTCGAGTCCGATGACCGAGCCGCCGGGCCTGCCCCTGATCGCGTCGCTCGCCCTCGGGGTCCTCCTGGCGGCGCTGCCCGTCCTGGCGCTCGGCGGTGCAGGACTGCGGCGCTCCGCCGTCGGACGCCTGCTCGACGACTCCCGCTTCCGCGTGCTGGCCGCGGCCACGCTCTGGACCCTGGCCTTCTACCTGCTCACGGGTCTCGGGATGGCGTTCGCCTTCCTCGTCGGCCCGACGATCCGCGCCTGGTCGCGGCTGAGCATCGTCCTCTGCCTCCTCGCGCTGGGCGCACTCGCTCTGGCGCTCGAGCGGATGCGCCGGCGCTCCCTCATCGTCGTGGCGAGCCTGCTCGCGCTGGTCGCGGTGTCCGATCAGCTCCTGGGCGTCCGCGAGGACCTGCCGGTGGATCCCGTGGCGGACGACGAGGTGGTGCAGCTGGTCGACTCGGTCGACGACGCTCTGCCCGACGGGTGCGGAGTGGTGCAGCTGCCGATCAAGAGCTTCCCCGACACCGGTCCGATCGGCGGCATGCGCGACTACGACGAGGCGCTGCCCTACCTCTACACCGACGACGCCTCGCTGCGCTGGAGCTACGGATCGATCGAGGGCACGACCGGCTTCGACGTCTGGGACGGCTCCGGATCACCGGCGTCGTTCGCCGAGGCGGTGCGCGGGAGCGGAGCCTGCGCGGTTCTCGTCGACACCGCGGCCTACCCCGAGGACGCCGAGGCGTGGCGGTCGCTCGTCGACGCTGTCTCGCCGGACCTGGAGCCCGAGGTCGCCTCGAGTGCGGGCCGATGGCTCCTCTTCGAGGTGCCCGCGCAAGGCTGACGCGTCGATCCTGCGGTCATCCGACACCGGTCGCCCGCGAGGGCCCCGTCCTCCGATGGGGGCCGTCTGCGAGGGGGTCAGCGGACGACGACCGACAGCGAGAAGGTCAGGACCCAGAGCAGGCCGAGGACGAGCAGCGGCTTGTCGCCCAGGACCGTGTCCTCCGGCGAGCCCGCCTCGGCGCGGTCGATCTCGTAGGCGTAGCGCAGGAGGGCGACGGCGAAGGGGATGATCGAGATCGTCGTCCAGGCCACGGCCGAGTCCGGGGCGGAGAGCTCGAAGGCCCAGAGCGTGTAGGCCACGAGGGCCACTCCGGCCGCCGTCTGCCAGACGAAGCGGAGGTAGCCCGGGCTGTACGCGGCGAGGCTGCGGCGCGTCTCGCTCGAGCCCTCGAGCTGCCGCTTCTCGGAGTAGCGCTTGCCCGCCACCATGAAGAGGGACCCGAAGGCGGTCACGAGCAGGAACCACTGCGACGGCGTGACATCGGTGGCGAGACCACCGGCGACGGCGCGGATGAGGAAGCCGCTCGAGACGATGACCAGGTCGAGCACGACCACGTGCTTCAGCCAGACGCAGTAGCTGACCTGCAGGGCGATGTACAGGACCACGATCGTGAAGAAGCCGAACGTCGCGTAGACCAGCGCCAGCACGGGCGCGAGGATCACGAGCACCACGAAGGCGGCCCAGGCGAGCGGGACGGGCAGGCGGCCCGAGGCGATCGGGCGGAAGCGCTTCTTCGGGTGCGCCCGATCGGCCTCCACGTCGAGCAGGTCGTTCAGGAGGTAGATCGCCGAGGAGGCGAGGCACATCACGACGAAGGCGATCACGACCCGCAGCAGCACGGGCGGCTCCAGCAGGATCCCCGCGGCGAGAGGCGCGGCGATCACGAGGATGTTCTTCACCCACTGGCGGGGTCGCAGGCCGGCGATCAGGCTCGAGAGCATGTGAGGGGTTCTCCTCCGTAGTGGCAGTGGTGAGTCGGGCCGCGCGAGCGGAGTCATCTCGACGGGCTGTCGAGCTCCCAGACGGATGCTCCGTCCTCGACGACCGGCGCTACGCCGAGTGCGTTCTCCATCACGGGGACCCACTCGGGGTGGTCGTCGTCGACGATGATCGCATCGATGCCGTACTCGTCGATGAACGAGGGGAGCGCGGCGGCGTAGTCGAAGCCCAGGTCCTGACGCCACAGCGCATCGCCGATGGGCGTGTCGAGGGCGGGGGGCTTGATCGCGCCGCCGCCGCCTCCCGTCGGCATCGAGAACGAGAAGTCCTCCTCCGCGACCCAGCGCATGCCCGGGCCGTTCTGCCCCGAGGGCAGGACCAGGACGTTGTCGCCGGGCTCCACGAAGTCCGAGATCGATCCGGAGGTGACGAACTCGTCGGGTTCCGTGCTCACCGGGAAGCCGAGCACGGCGAAGCTGGGCTGCAGGAGGACGAGCGACCCGGCCACCAGGGCGGCCGTGAGGACCCGCAGGCGCGGGAGCTCGGCCCACGCGACGGCGACGAGGACGGCGAGGGCGAAGAAGACGAAGGCCGAGAACCGGCTCGGCAGGGCGTGGTCGATCCCCACGATCTCCTTCGTGTAGATCCACGGGAGCGGGACGGTGGCGCGACCGGCGACGGTCAGGTACGGGCCGAAGCTGAAGACGAGTGCGATCACGGCGAAGACCACGAGGCCGCCGGTGCTGCGGTTGCGCACCAGGAGGAGCGTCACGGCGAGGAGCGCGATGAGCGTGAGCGGGATGTACGCCGAGTTCTCGGCGTCGTTGCCCACCCAAAGGGGCCAGACGGGCTGGAAGTAGCTCTCGCCGAACGCGAAGAGGCGGGTCGGGACGAGCAGGTTGGTGAGCTCCGTGCTGTAGAGCTCCGGCGGGTTGCCCGGTGTGGCGGGGATGCCCGAGCGCAGCGCCGCGAAGACGACGGGGAGCGAGAGCACGGCGCCGACGAGTCCACCGGCGACGATCCAGAGGAAGGCGCGCAGCAGCCTCGAGCGCCAGCGCGGCTGGACGAAGACCAGGGCGACGAGGTAGATGACGAGCCCGAAGACGGCGGAGGTCATCAGGAGCTCGGTCGAGGCTCCGGCCGTGAAACCGATCGTCAGGCCGATGAGTGCGGTGTACAGCGCCGCGTGCAGCCTGCCGCGCACGTAGCGCGCCGTGAGGTAGGCGAGGAACGGGAGGCCGAAGATCCACATGAGGTTCATGTGCGAGAGGGAGTGCGCCGTGAAGTACGGGCTCATCACCGTCAGCAGCCCGGCCAGGGTCGATCCGATGCTCGACCCCGTCAGCTCGCGGGCGAGGAGGTAGACGGACGCCGCCGCGAGGAAGATCGCGAGCAGGAACGCGACGTTGTAGGCGGTCGTGCCTCCGAACAGGAGCGAGACCGGAGCGACGAGGATCGAGACGCTCGGCAGCGAGATCGCGTTGCCGAGGTCCAGGCCGGTCGGCGCGTAGAGGTTCGGCGTGAGGAAGAGGTCCTGCCCGGTGAGCAGCGCGTGGACGTTCCACTGCAGGTCGTAGACGAAGGTCTCCGAGTCGCCCGCGTTCGAGAGGCGGAGGTTCCCGAAGTCGCGCAGGGCGGTCCGGCCCCAGAGGATCGTCGTCGCCGCGGCGAGGACCAGCAGCGGCCACAGGTGGCTTCCCCGCGAGACGACAGCGCGGCTCCTGCGCCCGATCGCCTCCCGCGACGCCCATCGGGATCCACCGGAGCGCTCCTCATCGGGAGCCTGGGCGCGGGGAAGACGGTCGGTGTCGATGATCGTTCGCTCCAATGAGTGGGTCAGGGCTCCGAGGCCCGCGCGCCCGCGATCGGACGCCCGGAGGGCGGAGTCGGCCAGTGAATACTACTTACCTCGCGCGCACCGGCCCCGTCACGGCATGACTAGGCTGTGCGGGATGTCTCGTCGTGCTCCGGAACCGTCCCGGACGACGGCGCTCGTCCTGCTCGCCGGGGCCGCCGTGGCCGGAGCGGCGACGTACGCGCTGGTCCTGATCGTGGCCGCCACGGCCGAGGCGTCCGCCTACTCCGAGTTCTCGGTCTTCTGGTCGATGACCGTGATCGTGGCGCTCGGCGTCTTCCTCCCGCTCGAGCAGGAGACGTCGCGGCTCGTCAGCACGGGCAGGCTCGCCGGGCCGGCGTCGACGGTCGTCGGCTCGATGCTGCGGCGCGGCCTCGTGCTCGCCCTGCTCGCCGGCGTCGTGAGCGCGGGGCTCTGGGCGGTCCTGGTGGGCTTCTCCTCCCGGTCCTTGGTCCTGTTCGGCGCGCTCGTGCTCAGCTACGCGGGCTACGCCGTGCAGTTCTCGGTGCGGGGGCTCCTCGCCGGGACCGGCCGTCGCGCGCTCTACGGGGTGGTCGTGGGATCGGAGGGCGTCGCGCGGATCCTCCTCGCGCTCCTGGTCGCGCTGCTCCTGCCCGAGACGGCGGCGTTCGCCGGTCTCGTCGCCGTCGCCGCCGCGGCGTCGGCGGTCCCGGCGCTGCTGGCGCTCAGGGGGGAGCGGGGTGCGCAGGTCGACGCCGTGCGCACTCCGACCGGCGCCGAGGTGCGCCACGGGCTGTCCCGGCTCGTCCTCGGGACCATCGTCCTGCAGCTCCTGCTCAACTCGCCGCCGCTGCTCGCCGCCGCCCTCTCCCCGGGCGCACTCGCGGGCGCCGTCCTGTCCACGGTGACGCTCGCCCGGATCCCGATCTTCGTGTACCAGTCGCTCCAGTCGATGTACCTGCCGCTGGTCGCGGGGGCGCTGCGCGACGGGGACGGTCCGCGGGCCCGGCGCGTCGTCGCGGTCGCCGTGGGCGCAGCCTCGGTCGTCGCCGTGCTCGTCGTCGCGACCGCCTCGCTGCTGGGCCCGTGGGTCATGTCGGTGGCCTTCCCCGCCGTCGCCGCGCCGGACGCCGTCGGGATCGGCGCGATCGCGGCCGCCGTCTCGCTGCTCCTGGTCGCCCTCGTCGCCTCCGACGGTCTCGCCGCGCTCGGCGACCACGCCGCGCTCTCGGCGCACTGGCTGATCGGCGCCGCCGCCGGGGCGCTCGCCCTGCTGCTCCCCGTGGACGATGTCGTACGCTCGGTACTCCCGCTCGCCGTCGGATCGGTTCTCGCGGGAGCCCTGCACCTCCTCCGGATCGAGGCGATCGCACGGCGGCACCGCCCGCGGTGACCCCCGTCCCGTCGGATCCCGACCAGACACCGAAAGGAGCGGCGTGCCCCGTCCCGACCGCGACATCGACGTCCTCTTCGTCGTCAACTACTACGCCCCCTACGTCAGCGGACTGACGGACGTCGTCCGCATGGTGGCGGAGTCGCTCGCGGCGGAGGGCGTGCGCGTGGCCGTCGTCGCGCAGAAGCACGACGACTCCCTGCCCTCGCAAGAGGTCATCGCCGGCGTCGAGGTGCGCCGGTGCGCCGTCCAGGTCCGTATCGGCAAGGGACTGCTCTCGGCCTCGTTCCCCGTCGTCGCCGCGCGCTACGCGCGGCGCAGCCGCGTGGTGAACATGCACCTCCCGATGCTCGAGTCCGGAGTGATCACCGCGGTCGTCCGGACGGGCACCCCGGTGGTCTCGACCTACCACTGCGACGTCACCCTCGGCGCCGGCGCGTTCGACCGCTTCCAGATGGCCGCGATGGACGCGTCCTGCCGGGCGGCGATCCGGCTGTCGGCCGCGACGATCGTCACCACGCTCGACTACGCGAGCCGTTCGCGTCTGGCGGCGACCCTCCAGCGCGGACGCCTCGAGGAGATCCCACCGCCCACCCGCGACCGCACCGGCGGCTCCGCGGCCTTCCGCACCGGCGCCGGGCTGCACGTCGGCTTCCTCGGGCGCATCGTCGAGGAGAAGGGGATCGGCTACCTCGTCGACGGCTTCCGCGCCCTCGACGACCCGGACGCCCGCCTGCTGATCGGGGGCGACTTCGCCGCGGTGGCGGGAGGGAGCGTGATCGAGGAGGTGCGCCGGCGCATCGGCGGCGACGACCGGATCAGCGTCCTCGGGTTCGTCGCGGAGGAGAGCATCCCCGACTTCTACGCGTCGCTCGACGTCTTCGCCCTCCCCTCGATCAACGCTCTCGAGGCGTTCGGCATCGTGCAGGTGGAGGCGATGCGCGCCGGTGCGCCGGCGATCGCCTCCGATCTGCCCGGCGTGCGCACTCCGGTCCAGCGCACGGGCTTCGGTCGGATCGTGCCCCGTCGGGACGCGCAGGCGATCACCCGCGCCCTCGAGAGCATCCGCGAGGACGGCCTCGACCGCGTCGAGGGCGCCCGCATCGCCGAGGAGCTCTACTCCCGTGAGACCGTGGTGGCCCAGTACCGGGAGCTGTTCGAGAGCGTGTCCCTCGAGTCGAACGGCTCCACGACGTCCACCTAATATGGACGGGTGCCTGACGTGACCGAGAACGAGCCGCCCCGCGGGGACGACGTCCCCGCAGCATCCGACTCCGCGACCGCCGCCTGGTCGCAGGACGAGACGGTGGAGGAGCTGCGGGAGCGCCTCGACGCGCTGCTGAACGACCCCCTCGACGAGTGGCTCCAGCACATGCACGTCGGGGGAGTGGTCGCTGCGGCCCCGTTCGAATCGACCCTGTCCTGGCGGGTGACGAAGCCCCTGCGCGCCGTCCGGCTGTTCCAGATCCGCGCCTCCCAGCTCGGCGTCGGCGGTGCCGTCGGCCACACCGCCCGGTACGTCTCCCGTCGACTCGGCCGCCGCGCCTGATGGCGGAGCAGTCGACCCGAGCGGACCGACGGGCGTTCCTCCAGCAGCGCCTCGACCAGCTCGCTCCGTTCGTCATCGAGGATGAGCGCCGTCGCGAGGCTCTCCGCGGCCGCGGGCCGGGGCCGCTCCTGGACGCCATCGCGCGCGAGACCAAGCGCCGGGCCTCGGACGACATCACGTGGCTCGCGCTCGCCGCGTTCCTCGCGGTCATGCCCGTCGAGCACTTCTTCCTCTGGTTCCGCCGCTCCCTCGAGCTCTGCGAGCCGGACGAGGCGATCCGCGTCTTCCTCGCGGCGGGCGCCCGCGCGACCACCGGCTACGCCGATCTCGGATCGACGGTCGAGATCGTCACCGGTGCCGTGGTCGCCGACGTCGACTTCTGCGCGCGCCACGCCCACCAGACCGGCATCCAGCGGGTGGTGCGCAACACGATGAGGCGCTGGCACGGCGACAAGGACGTCCTGCCGGTCGCCTGGGTCAACGGCTCGATGGCCATGCGCCGTCTGAGCCCCGTCGAGCTCGAGCGCGTCGTGGACTACGAGGTGAGCCGCTCCAAGCCCTGGCAGGACGGCGATCCGGACCAGGTGCGCTTCGTCGTGCCGTTCCGCTCCACCGTGCTGATCCCGGAGGTCCCCGGGTTCAACCTGTGCGGGCCCTACGCGTCGCTCGCCGCGCACTCGGGCAACTCCGTCGGCCTCATCGGCTACGACGCGATCCCCGTGGTGAGCGCCGATACGGTCCCCGGTGTCGAGACCGCCCGCTTCGTGAACTACCTCTCGATCGTGAAGCACGCCGATCGCGTCGCGGGCATCAGCGAGTCGGCGTCCGCCGAGTTCGAGGGCTTCGCCCACGCCCTGCCCGCCCAGGGCCTGGTCGGGCCCCGCATCAGCACCGTGGCCCTCCCCGTCGACCGCCCTAACTCGGTCGACGCGTCGATCGCCCCGTCGGTCGTCGGTCCGCTCGTGCTGGCCGTCGGCAGCACCGAGCCGCGCAAGAACCACCTCGCCGTGCTGCACGCGGCCGAGCGCCTGTGGCGCGAGGGGAAGGTGTTCACGCTGCGCTTCATCGGCAACGGCAACGACTGGTCGACGAAGGTCTTCGACGTCCGCATCCGCGAGGCGCAGAACCGCGGCCGCACCGTCGAGCTGTGGCGCGGGGCGAGCGACGACAAGCTGATCGCCTCCTACGAGAACGCGCGCTTCCTCGTGTTCCCCTCCACGCACGAGGGCTACGGACTGCCCGTCGCGGAGGCTCTCGCCCTGGGGGTGCCCGTCATCACGTCCGATCACGGCTCGCTGGTCGAGATCGCCCGCGACGGAGGCTGCGTGACCGTCGACCCCGGCGACGACGACGCGCTGCTCGCCGCGATGCGCGAGCTGCTCGACTCCGACGAGCGCATCGAGCAGCTCCGTGCCGAGGCTCTCGCTCGACCGGTCCGCACCTGGGACGACTACGCGCAGGAGCTGTGGGACGCGCTCGTCCCCGACGGTCGGGGAGCCGCCCGCTCCGTCATCACGAAGGAGGACGTCGATGCGTGATGCACTCGCCGTGGATCGCATGAGCGTGCTGCTGGAGGCACTGGCGCCCGAGATCGCTCCGGCCGCCGACGCCGACGGTCTCGTCCACCAGCTCGCCGATGCGCTCGCCGAGCCCGGCAGCGACGAGGTGTGGCTCACGCTCTCCGTCCTCACCGGCGCCCTGCCCGTGCGCGACGAGGTGGTCGACGCGCTCCGCCTCGTCCGGCTCGACGGGCCCCGCGCCCTCGTCCGCTCCCTCATCGGCAGCCGGGCGAACGGCTTCGTCCTCAACCGCCTGCGCACGCCCCGAGTCCGCGTGGTCTCGGGAGCCGTCGTCGTGGACGTGCACCACACCGCGCGCACCGGGCTCGCCACCGGCATCCAGCGCGTCGTCCGCAAGACGATCGCGGAGTGGGTCCAGCGCCACCAGATCGTCCTCGTGGGCTGGGACGGCGCGGGCCGCACGCTCCGCGAGCTCGATCCGGCCCTGCGCCGCAACGCCCTGTACGGCACGCTCCCGGATGCGAAGGCCGACCCGGCTGCCGAGATCCTCGTGCCGTGGCGCTCGCGCTACATCCTCCCGGAGCTCGCGACCGAGGACGAGCGCACGTCGCGCATCGCCGCGCTGGCCGAGTTCAGCGGCAACGCGACCTCGACGATCGGCTTCGACTGCGTTCCCCTGACCACGGCGGAGACCGCGCACATCGGCATCAGCGCCGCGTTCTCGCGCACCCTCGTGGCGGTCAGCCACATGGACCGGGTCGCGACGATCTCGGAGGCCGCGGCGATCGAGTACGGCGGCTGGCGCGAGATGCTCCGCGGGGTCGGCCGCACCGGCCCCGAGATCCGCGAGGTGATCCTGCCCTCCGAGGCCGGCGTCGTCGATCAGGAGGGGCTCCTCCGGGCCCGGGCCGACCTGCTCTCGGAGGATCTGCCGCTCGTCGTGTGCGTCGGAAGCCATGAGCCGCGCAAGAACCACCTGGCCGTGCTGCACGCGGCGGAGCTCCTCTGGCGCGAGGGGCAGCGGTTCGCACTGGTGTTCGTCGGCGGCAACGCCTGGAACAGCGAGGAGTTCCAGGTCCGCCTGGCCGAGCTGCAGAACGACGGGCGACCGGTCTCGTCGCACTCCGCGATCACCGACGAGCTCCTCTGGAGCGCGTACAGACTGGCGCGCTTCACCGTCTTCCCCTCGCTCAACGAGGGCTTCGGCCTGCCGGTCGCCGAGTCCCTCGCCGTCGGCACCCCCGTCGTGACGGCGCGCTTCGGCAGCATGGCCGAGATCGCGTCGCAGGGCGGGGCCGTACTCGTGGACTCGCGCGACGACGACGACATCGCCCGCGGCATGCGCGCGCTGCTCACGGACGACGAGCTCCTCGAGCGACTGCGCACGGAGGCCCTCACCCGGGACAACTCGTCGTGGGCCGAGTACGCCGACGCACTCTGGGACTTCCTGACGGGAACGCGCGCGGTCGTCGCGTCCTGATCAGCGGCGCCGAGCCGTCGGTCGGCCTGCGCTGAGGTCCTCAGCGGCGCCCACCAGCGCCTCGGCCGCGTCGGTCCACGGCCGGATCGCCTCGGCTCGCACCCGCCGGGGGTCGTTCACGGCCTGCTCCAGAGCGCTGACGAGACCCCGCCGGTCGCCGGGCTCGACGAAGACGGCCGCGTGCTCGTTGCCGCGGAGGGCGTCCCGGATGCCGGGGATGTCGGAGACCACGACCGGAGTGCCGGTCGCGACGGCCTCGAGGGCGGGCAGACCGAAGCCCTCGTGGTGCGAGACGAGCGCCAGCGCGTCGGCGCCGGTCATCAGAGCGGGCATCTCCTCGTCCTCGACGAAGGAGTCGGGGAACCGCACGTCGGCCCCTGCGGCGACCGCGTCGCGCACGGCCCGGTGCACGTCCTCCGCCTCCCAGGACGTGCCGCCGACGAGCAGCAGGGTGTGCCCGGCGGGGCGCTCGGCCGCGGCGTAGGCGCGGACGAGCTCCGCGACGTTCTTGCGGGGCTCGATCGAGCCGACGAAGAGCAGGTAGCGGGAGAGCCCGAGCCGCTGGGTCACGGCGTGCACCTCCGCCTCCCGCCTCGGCCGGAAGACGCGGGTGTCGACGGTCGTCGGCAGCACGCGGAGGCGGTCCTCGGGGATCCCGAGGCTCCCGGCGATCTCAGCGGCGGCCGAGGGCGTGCCGGTCGCCACGAGGTGCGAGCGCGCCAGCCAGCCCGGCATCCGCGCGGCGAGGAGGGAGCGGCGCGGTTCCGGCACCAGCTCGGGTGCGACGGCGAAGCACGCGTCGTGCACGAAGGTGATGCCCGCCGAGCGGGCGGTGAGAGCCCAGTTGCGGAAGTTGGGGAAGAAGTACACGCCGCGGCCCACGAGCAGATCGAGCGGGATCGGGGTGCGGGTCAGGACGCCGAGCACACGGCGGGGGAGCGGCACCCCGATCACCCGGGTCCCGGCCGGCACGACCCGCTCGACCGCGGCCCGCTCCGAGCGGGGCACGAACAGCGCGAGGTCGATCCGCTCCGCGAAGCGGGGGTCGCCCAGCGCGCGGACCGTCTCGAGGAGGACATGGCCCACGCCGGTCATCGCCCCCGCAGCGAGCGGAGTCGCGTCGATGCGCACGCGCACGCGGCGGCTCACGCCTTCGTGACCCCGTTCACGGTCGCCGAGGCGGCGACGCTCACCAGGCCGACGCGCTTGTCGCTGCGCTCCACGGTGAACCTCGCGCCCACGGGCACGCGGGTGAACTCGCCGTTCCCGAGGGTCGATGCCGACGCGTGCACGGCGTAGGTTCCGCCGCCGAAGCGGATGTCGGGGAGGTCGAACGTGATCGTCGTCTCCTCGGTCAGCGGGGGGTGCTCGAAGCCGAGGCGCATCGTGTTGGTGCCGAAGACGATCTGCCCCATGGGCGTGTCGACGCCCATGCCCACGAACCAGCGCTCGAGCGGTGTGCTGGTCAGGGGTCGCAGGGTGACGTGCACGCGCAGGTCGTCGCCGGGGCGCAGCGTGCGGTTGCCGTCCTCGACGGTGCCGCCCTCCAGCTCGATGCCCACGATCTCGCCCGGCTGGATCTGCTCGGGCTCCTCACCGGTCTCCTCGGCCTCGACGATGGCCTCGGCGGTCTCGCGCTCGACGCGCTCCTGCCGCGAGTTCTCGAAGCCGTTGCGGAGGACCTCGAGGCCGCGGGCGGTCTCGCCGTCGTAGATGACCGCGCCGTGCTGGAGCACGATCGCACGATCGCAGAGCTCGCCGACCTGCTCGAGGGAGTGGGTGACCAGCACGATCGTCTTGCCGGCGCGCTGGAACGCACGGATGCGGTCCATGCACTTGCGCTGGAACGGCTCGTCGCCGACGGCCAGCACCTCGTCGACCAGCAGGAGGTCGGGGTCGGTGTGGATCGCGATGGCGAAGGCGAGCCGGACGTACATGCCGGACGAGTAGAACTTGACCTGGGTGTCGATGAAGTCGGCGATCTCCGAGAAGTCGACGATCGAGTCGAACTTGTCCTCCAGCTCCTTGCGGGAGAGTCCGAGGATCGCGCCGTTCAGGAAGACGTTCTCGCGCCCGGTGAGGTCGGGGTGGAATCCGGCGCCGAGCTCGAGGAGCGCGGCGAGGCGGCCGCGGCGCTCGACCGTCCCGGTCGTGGGCTGGATGATGCCGCCGATGAGCTTGAGCAGCGTGCTCTTGCCCGAGCCGTTCGCACCGATGAGCCCGACGGTCGAGCCCAGGGGGATCTCGAGGTCGATGTCCTTGAGCGCCCAGAAGTCGTCGCGGTGCTGCTTGCCCCGGCCGAAATTGACGACGCGCTCCTTGAGGCTCTTGTCCTTGCGGATGACGAACCGCTTGGACGCGTTCTGCACCCGGATGATCGTGGGCATCGCCACGGAGTCGGGCACGGAGATCTCGGATTCGAGAGTCATGGGATCAGATCTCCTGGGCGAAGTTGCCCTCGAGGCGGCGGAAGATGCGGTGCGAGACCCACACCAGCACGAGCCCGACGAGGAAGACGAGGAAGAGGTGGAGGGCCATGTCGGCGGGCCAGGGCTGGCCGGCGACGGCCCGGACGGTGCCATCGGTCTGCTCGACCATGGTCTCGCGCGAGCCGGGACCCCAGATGGCGCGCTGGAAGGCCAGGATCGCGTTGGTCATGGGGTTGAGCAGGTAGATCTGCTCGAGCCACGGCGGGACGGTCTCGACGACGAAGGACCACGCGTAGGTGATGGGCGAGAGCCAGAAGAAGATGAGCAGGCCCACCTCGACCAGGAACTGGATGTCGCGGAGGTAGACGTTCAGCGCCGAGAGGGCGAGCGCCAGGGCGAGCCCGTAGACGAGCGTCACCGCGAGGGCCGGGAAGATGAAGAGCAGCTGCCAGCTGATCTCGAGAGCGCCGAGCGCCGCGGCCCCGATGATCAGCACCAGGAACTGCACCGCGAAGTTGAAGAGCGCCGCTCCGATGGTGGCGACCGGGAAGATCTCGCGCGGCAGGTAGACCTTCTTGATCAGGCCCGCGTTGGCGAGGATCGAGGTGGTGCCGGTCGCGACGATCTCGCTGAAGAGGTTCCACAGCGTCAGACCGCAGAACACGAAGATCGCGAAGACGGGGATCCCGCGGGCGGCGCCCAGGAACTGGCCGATCGCCACGTAGTAGATCATCAGCATGACGAGCGGGCGGATGAGCGTCCAGACGAAGCCGAGGCTCGAGTCCTTGTAGCGCGCCTTGAGCTCGCGGTTCACCAGGAGCTTCAGCAGCTCGCGGTGGCGGAAGATGTCGAGGAGCGACGAGACGAAGCCGCTCGCGCGGTTCGTGCCCGGCTGGGTGCCGCTCTGGTGGAACGGCTCCTGCGCGATCGCGTCGACGCGGTCGGCCGCGCGCGTGATCGTCGACTTGTTGGTGCTCATCGGTCTCCCAGCCATAGCACTGCCGTGGCGGCAGCGGGATCATTGTACGGTTCCGTCCGCTCGGAGCCCCGGGAGAGGCGGGAGTCGGACGCCCGGTGACTCAGCTCGCGCGCCGGACGAGGTCGAGGTCGTGCGCGACCATCCGGGCCACGATCTCCTCGAAGGCGACGGTCGGCCGCCAGCCGAGGACGTCGCGGGCGCGGGAGGCGTCGCCGCGCATCTCGGGGGCGTCCACGGGGCGGGCGAACCGCGGATCGAGGACGACGAGGCGCTCCCAGTCGTCGATGCCGGCGGCGGTGAAGGCGGCGGCGACGAACTCGCGGACGGAGTGCGCGACTCCCGTCGCCACGACGTAGTCGCCCGCGTCGTCGGCCCGCGACGCGCGGACGAGGGCGTCGACGTAGTCGGGAGCCCAGCCCCAGTCGCGGCGGACGTCGAGGTTGCCGAGGGACAGCTCGGTCGCGGTGCCCGCAGCGATCGCCGCGACACCCGCGGTGATCTTGCGCGTGACGAAGGCCTCTGGCCGACGCGGCGACTCGTGGTTGTAGAGGATGCCGGAGGAGGCGTGCAGCCCGCGACCGCGGTAGACGCCCACGAGCAGGTGCGCGAACGCCTTCGCCGCGCCGTAGGGCGACACGGGGCGGATCGGCGTCGACTCCGTCTGCGGGTTCTCCACCGCGGCCCCGAAGATCTCGCTGGAGGAGGCCTGCACGAAGCGGACCTCCCGGCCGGTCGACTCCTGGAGCGACAGCGCCGCCTCGAGGAGCGCGGCGACGGCCGTGCCGGTGACCTCGGCGGTCCGAACCGGCTCCTGCCAGGACAGCGCCACGGAGGAGAGCCCGGCCAGGTGGAAGATCGTGTCCGGCGCCGCCTCCGCGACGACGCGGCCGAGGCCGGCGGCGTCACGGAGATCGCCCTCGAGGGAGCGGACGGCGGCCGGGAGACCGGAGTCGTCACCGCGCACGAGCGCGGTGACGTCCCAGCCGTCCGCGAGCAGGCGCTCGACGAGGTAGCCCCCGTCCTGCCCGCTCGCCCCGGTGACGAGAGCGGAGGGCATGACTACTTGATCAGCGCCGTCTGCTCGACGAGGTCGTTCTCGACCATCATCGCGACCAGCTCGGGGAAGGAGACCTTGGGCTCCCAGCCGAGGACGTCGCGGGCCTTCGACGGGTCGCCGATGAGCAGGTCGACCTCGGCGGGGCGCATGAACGCGGGGTTCTGCGTGACGTAGGGGGTCCAGTCGTCGATGCCGACGTGCTGGAAGGCGATGTCGAGGTACTCGCGGATCTCGTGGGTCTCGCCGGTCGCGACGACGTAGTCGTCGCCCTCGGGCTGCTGCAGCATGCGCCACATCGCGTCGACGTAGTCGCCGGCGAAGCCCCAGTCGCGCTTGGCGTCGAGGTTGCCGAGCTCGAGGGTCTCCTGGAGGCCGAGCTTGATGCGGGCGACCGCGAGGCTGATCTTGCGGGTCACGAACTCCGGGCCGCGGCGGGGCGACTCGTGATTGAACAGGATGCCCGACGAGGCGTGCATGCCGTAGGACTCGCGGTAGTTGATGGTCATGTAGTGACCGAACACCTTGGCGACGCCGTAGGGCGAGCGCGGCCAGAGGAGGGTCTCCTCGCGCTGGGGCACCTGCTGGACCTTGCCGAACATCTCGGACGAGGACGCCTGGTAGAACTTCACGCGCGACATGTCGTCGCCGGCGTAGAGGCGGGTCGCCTCGAGGATGTTGAGCACGCCCTTGCCGGTCACGTCGGACGTGAGTGACGCGTTCTCCCACGAGTACGCGACGAAGGAGATGGCGCCGAGGTTGTAGACCTCGTCGGGCTGGGCGACGGCGAGCACGCGGACGAGGCTCGAGACGTCGGTGAGGTCACCGGTGAGCAGCGTCACCTCGGGCACGACCCGGCGCACGAGCTCGTACTTCGGGTTGTTCTGCCCGCGGACCAGGCCGAAGACCTCGTAGCCCTTCGAGAGCAGCAGCTCGGCGAGGTAGAGGCCGTCCTGGCCGGTGATTCCGGTGATCAAAGCGCGGGGCACGTGGTGGTCCGTTTCGTCGTGGGTCGATGACAGCGGGCTACATACTACCCACCGCCCCCCGCGCCGTCCGGATCGGGACCGGCGGGGCGGCCCCGCGCGCCGGTATCCTGACCCGTCTCGGACACGATTGGACGCCATGCCGGAACCGCTCCCCGTCACGCTCGCCGTGCTCACCGTCGACCCGGGCGGGATGGGCGGCGGGGAGACCTACGCCCGCGCGCTGACGCGCCTCCTGGTGCCGCGTCCCGGCGAGGAGGGACTTCGCGTGCGCGTGCTGGTGCCCGAGAACGCGCGCGGCTTCAGCGAGGGCGTCCCGGAGCAGGTCGCGGACGGAGTCATCAGCGGAGCGGGGCACCGCCGACGGGCGATCGGCATGCTGCAGGCGCTCGCGCGCACCGTGCGGCTGAGGCGGCGGCTGGATCGTGACGAGATCCTCTACTTCCCGTTCACGGTCCCGCTGCCGTGGCCCTCGCGGCGCCAGGGCCACGTGCAGATGCTGTTCGACCTCCAGCACCGCGACCTCCCCGAGCTCTTCCCCCGCGTCGAGCGCGTGTTCCGCCGCGTCGCCTACGAGGCGACGGCCCGCCGCGCCGACGCGGTCATCACGATCAGCGCCTTCACCAAGAGCCGCATCGTCGAGCTGCTCGGGATCCCGGAGGAGCGGGTGCACGTCTCGCACCTGGGCGTGGACACCTCGCGGTTCCGGGCGAACCTCGGCGAGCGCGACGACTTCGTCTTCTTCCCGGCGCGCGCGTGGCCGCACAAGAACCACGCGCGGCTGTTCGAGGCGATGCGGCTGCTGCGCGCCGACGGACACGACCTGCGCCTCGTGCTGACCGGTGGGGACCTCGACCGCCTGGGCGAGCTGCCCGACTTCGTGGAGTGGCGCGGCCACGTCGATCCCGAGGAGCTCGCCGAGCTGTACCGGCGGGCGGCGGTGCTCGCGTTCCCCAGCCTCTACGAGGGCTTCGGCTTCCCGCCGATCGAGGCGATGGCGTCCGGATGCCCGGTCGCGGCAGGCGATGCCGGATCCCTGCCCGAGATCTGCGGGGACGCCGCCGTCTACGTCGATCCGCTCGATCCGCGCTCGATCGCCGACGGGATCCTCGAGGCGATCGCCCGACGCGAGGAGCTCGCTCCGCTGGGCCTGGCCCGGGCCGCCCGCTTCGACTGGGAGCGCTGCCGTCGGGAGCACCTCGAGGTGTTCCGCGCCGTGGCGGAGGGACGGCGCGTCCGCCGGGGATCCCGGCGCCGCCGGATCAGTCGCGCGGGTGCAGGAGGCGCCGCCAGCTGAGCCCCTGCGCGGCGCGCATGGCGCAGACGACGACGAGCAGCCAGCCCGCGTCCAGCAGGATCGAGCTCTCGGCGAGTCCGGTGACGACCAGCACCGTGAGCACCATCACCGGCCACACGTGCACGACCGCCTTGCGCTCGGACGCGATCAGCCAGGACCGCCACAGTGCGAGCCCGACGAGCGCCACGAAGAGCGCGGCGCCGACCACGCCGACCTGCAGGGCGAGGTCGAACAGGGCGTTCAGGCTCGACGAGTGCGGTCGGCCCGAGAGGTAGTCGATGGCGTTGAAGGGGTACATGTCGGTGCGCCAGTAGCCGACCCAGCCCCAGCCGATCAGCGGATCGAGGTCGGTGAAGCGCCACACCTGCTGCCACAGGGTGAGCCGGAACTCGAACTCGCTGCCCGCGTTGAGCACGGCGATGATCCGCGAGCGGAAGATCCAGGCGGCGAGAGCGGCGGCGATCGCGACTCCGAGGGTGGCGTACTGCCGGCTCCGCCGGTGCTCGCTGTCTCCGCGCCGCACCCAGCGCAGCGCGAGGGCGACGACGGCGGCGACCACGAGCACGCCGGCGCTCACGGCCGACCGGGTGAAGAGCAGGGTGACGACGGCGAGGGCGAGGGAGGCGATCGCCGGGCCGCGCGCGACGGAGCGGGTCATCAGCTCGACCGCGAAGGTCACCACGGCGAGCAGGCAGACCAGTCCGAGCTGGTTCCGGGTGCCGACGAGGCCCTGGATCGGACCGCCGACCGCGAGCTGGCCCTCGACGCCGAGGAAGCGCAGCGGCCGGTCGATCAGCACGCCCGCCACCACCTCGACGGCGACGGAGGCGATCAGCACGAAGCGCAGGACGTCGCCGACCGAGCGGATGATCTGGATGATGTCGCGGGTCACTCCGATCGCGACGGCCAGGAACGCGAGCGCGAGCTGGTAGACGACACCCGAGACCGTCGACCACTGGTACCCGCTCCAGAGGACGCTCAGCGCGATCCACCCCAGGAACACGAGGATGCTGGTCGGCAGCAGCCCCTCCCAGTCGAGCATCCCGCGGCGCAGGACGATCATCGCCGCAGCGAGGACGGTCAGCGTGGCGATGGCCGCGATGTAGCCCGGCCAGCCGATCACCCCGCGGACGGCGGGCGCGCAGAGCACCACCACGAGGGTGGACTGGGCGAGGGCGGCCGCGAACTGCGGCGAGGCCACCGCGTCCGACAGGTACGGCGGGAGAGCGGACGGACGCCGGCCCGTCATCGCCCTGCGCGCTCGCCGGCGAGGGGGACGGGATCGGCCGCCAGGGCCTCCTCCGCCTCGTTCGCGGGCTGCTTCGTCAGCACGGCGAGGGCGACGAGCAGGAGCCAGCCGCTCTCGATCAGCACACGGCTCTCGGCCAGCGACTGCGCGAGCAGGGCGACGACGATCAGGAGCGGAGCGAGGGTGAGGGCGGAGTAGGGGAGCGCGGCGACGGCGCTGCGGCGGGGCCGGTCGACGGCGCGGAACCAGGAGCGCCAGAGCGTCGAGACGACGAGGGCCGTGAAGAGCACGAGACCGACGGCGCCCAGCTGGAACCAGACGTCGAGCGCGGCGTTGTGGGCCTGCAGGTAGAGGACGCCCTTGCGCTCGGCGAGCGTGTCGAACGGCGCGGCCCAGGGCGCCCAGTAGCTGACCCAGCCCCAGCCGAGCACCGGGCGCTCGGCGGCGAGGGCCGCGACCGCGCTCCAGATGTCGAGGCGGCCGGTCGCGTCCTCGCTCTTGCCCAGGAGGGCGAGGAGCGCGCCACGGCCCGCGAGCAGACCGACGACGAGCACCGCTCCGACTGCCGCTGCGGTGAGGTACACCGGCCGGCGCCGGTCCTCGCCGCGGCGGCGGGCCCACAGCGCGAAGGCCGCGGCGAGGGCGACGGCGACGGCGCAGAGCAGCACGGTCGACGAGCGGGTGAGCAGCAGGGTCGCGGCGAAGACCAGCGCCCAGACTACGCCCCAGCGCCGCCGAACGGTTCGCGCTGCGAGCTCGAGGAGCACCACGACCAGGCCGAGCAGGGCCGCGAACCCCAGCAGATTGCGGTTGCCCACGATCCCCTGGATCGGTTCGCCCGTGAACAGGGCGGCCTGCGACCAGTAGAAGGCGTCCGGGATCCGGCCGCTCGCCGGGAGGTCGATGACGAGGGGGAGCACGCTCTGCCGCACGACGAGGGCGATCACCAGCTCGAAGAGGAGGGAGAGGCCGACCGTGATCCGCAGGGCTCGCCCGAGCGCGGTGACGAAGGCGCCGGTGCCGAGCAGGAGCCCGAGGGCGACGCCTCCGAAGGTCGTGGCGAGCTGGGCGGTCACACCGATCGCGCTCGCACCGGGGTACGCGGACCAGAGCAGCGACAGGACGACGAGGCACAGGAACGCGAGGAGCGACTTGGGCGTGCGGCTCCAGAGCAGCCTCGGCCGCTCGCGCACGACGACGACGACGACCGCGACGAGGAGAGCGCCGACGACGAGGCCCCAGCCCCACCACCCGGCCAGGTTCCGCAGGGCCTGCCCGGAGATCAGGACCGTCAGCACGGCGACCGCGAGCACCCGGGGAGCGGAGGGCGCGGCACGACGGATCATGGCGATCAGTCTAGAGAGGGGCCGCGCAACTGCGGATCAGACGAACGCCGCCGTCCCGGTGATGGCGCGGCCGACGATGAGAGTGTTCATCTCGCGGGTGCCCTCGTAGGAGTAGAGCGCCTCCGCGTCGGCGAAGAAGCGGGCGACTCCGTAGTCGAGGACGATGCCGTTGCCGCCCATCACCTCGCGGCACCAGGCGACCGTCTCCCGCATCCGCGCCGTCGTGTAGGCCTTGGCGAGGGCGGAGTGCTCGTCGCGCTGCTCGCCCGCGTCGAGCATCTCGGACACCCGCGTCGCCAGAGCGATGCTGGCGGTGATGTTGCCGATGCTCTTGACGAGCAGGTCCTGCACGAGCTGGTGGCCGACCAGCGGCTTGCCGAACTGGACGCGCTCGCGGGCGTAGCGCAGTGCCGCGTCGTAGGCGCCGATCGCGACTCCGATCGCCTGCCACGCCACCTCGGCGCGCGTCAGGCGCAGCACCTTCGCGGTGTCGCGGAACGAGTTCGCGTTCTGCAGGCGGAGCGACTCCGGGACCCGCACGCCCTCGAGCACGATGTCGGCGTTCTGGATCGTGCGCAGGCTCTGCTTGCGGGCGATCGCGGTGGCACGGTAGCCCGGCGTCGAGGTCGGGACCAGGAACCCCTTCACCTGCTGATCGGCGACGTCCTTGGCCCAGATCACGGTGATGTCGCTGAACGTCGCGTTGCCGATCCAGCGCTTCTCCCCGTCGAGGACCCACTCGTCGCCCTCCCGCCGCGCCGTCGTCCGCAGGCCCTGAGCGGAGTCGGAGCCGGACTGCGGCTCGGTCAGCCCGAAGGCTCCGATCACCTCGCCCGACGCGAGCTTCGGCAGCCATTCCGCGCGCTGCTCGTCCGAGCCCGTCACCTGGACCGTGCCCATCACGAGCCCGTTCTGCACGCCGACGTAGGTCGCGATGCCCGCGTCGACCCGACCGAACTCCAGCGCCACCCAGCCGCGGAAGACCGCGGAGTTCTCGATCGCCCGGGTGCCGGGCCACGACAGTCCGATCGCGCCGGTGGCGTGGATGCCGGGCACCAGGTGGCGGGGGAACTCGGCGCGCTCCCAGTAGTCGTCGGCGATCGGGCGCACCTGCTCCTCGAGGAAGGAGCGCATGCCCGCGAGGAGCTCCTTCTCGGCGGGGGAGAGGCTCCCCGCGAACCCGTAGAAGTCGGCGGCCAACGTCTCGAAGATCGTGCTGTCCATGTGCTCCGTCGCTCCCTCGCTCGAGCCGGGCCGCCCCTGTGCTCCAGCGGCGGCGACGCGGCTCCCGCCAGCGTACGAAGACCACGCCGTCGGGGCACGAACCGTGGAGGGGAGCGCCAACCCGGTGCCCGCGACCAGCGGTCGCCGTTGTGGATCCTGCTACCGTCGCAGCGGAGCGGCCCCGGCAGGGTCCGGACGGCGCGGCTCCCACTGCTCCCCGGACGGAAAGGCCCGCCCCGTGTTCATCCCGATCGGCAACACCCCCCGCGACTACGCCTGGGGCTCCTCCACCGGCATCTCCGACGCGCTCGGCACGCCGGCCTCGGGCGGCCCGGAGGCGGAGCTGTGGCTCGGTGCACACGCCGGATCGCCGTCGAGGATCCTCGAGCCGGACCGGGTCGGCGCCCGCACCCTCGCCGACTTCATCGCCCGGGAGCCCGAGGCGGCGCTCGCCGGAGTGCAGGGCTCGGTCGACCCGGTCTCGGGCGAGCCCCGGCTGCCGTTCCTCCTGAAGATCCTCGCCGCCGGCGCTCCTCTCTCGCTCCAGGCGCACCCCTCGGCCGAGACCGCGCAGCGCCGTTTCGTCGAGGAGGACGAGGCGGGCATCGCGCGCGACGCCGCGGACCGCAACTACAAGGACCCGTTCCACAAGCCCGAGCTGATCTACGCGCTGAGCGGGAGCTTCGACGCTCTGTGCGGCTTCCGCGATCCCGAGAGCACGCGCTCGCTGCTCGCGGAGCTCGCCGCCCGTCTGCCGGGCGCCGGCGCCGACGCGATCCGCGCGTTCGCCGCGACCCTCGACGGCGAGGCCGAGCAGGTCCTCCGCGGCGCCGTGTCCTGGCTCCTCGCCGACGGCGACCGCGCCGAGGTGGCTGCGCTCGTCGACGCCGTCGTCCGCGCGGCCGACGGCGACGAGCGGCTCGAGCTCCGCACCGTGGGCGACCTCGCCGACAGCTACCCGGGCGATCCGGGGATCGTCCTCTCGCTCCTGCTGAACCGCGTGCGACTCTCCCACGGCGAGGTGCTCTACCTCCCCGCGGGCAACATCCACGCGTATCTGCACGGCACGGGGGTCGAGCTGATGGCGGCGTCCGACAACGTGCTGCGGGGCGGGCTCACCCCCAAGCACATCGACGTGCCCGAGCTCCTGGACGTGCTCGAGTTCTCGCCGCTGCCGGTGCCCTACCTCGCCGCCGAGGACGCCGCTCCCGGACTCCGGATCTACCGCCCCGACGTGCCGGACTTCGTGCTCGCCGTCATCGAGCCCGTCTCGGAAGCCGCCGTCGAGCTGGCCCTCACCGGGCCGGCCATCGCGATCGCGACCTCGGGCGGCTTCCTGCTGCGCGGGGCGGAGGGGGAGGCGCGCGTCGAGCGCGGCGCCAGCGTCTTCGTCACTCCGTCCGAGGGCGGCCTCTCGGCGACCGGCACGGGCACGCTCTTCGTCGCGACGCTGTAGGACGCGCGACCCCGGCGGCGGCGCGCGTCAGGACGCCGCGGCGCAGGCGAAGGTCCGCCGGTACGCGGCCGGCGTCGTCTGCAGCACCCGCACGAAGTGGTGCCGCATGACGGCGGCGGTGCCGAAGCCGACGCGTCCGGCGATGGTCTCGAGGGTCAGGTCCGACTCCTCGAGCAGCTGCTGGGCGCGCAGGAGCCGCTGCCGGTTGAGCCAGGCGAGCGGAGTCGTGCCGAGGTCGGCGCGGAACCGCCGTGCGAAGGTCCGGGGCGACATCAGTGCCCGCCGGGCGAGCGTCTCGACCGAGAGCTCCTGGTCGAGGTTGTCGAGCATCCACTCCGTGACCTCGGCGAAGGAGTCGGCCCGCACCTCGGGGACGGGGGTGCGGATGTACTGGGCCTGCCCTCCGTGGCGCTGCGGCGGCACGACCATGCGCCGCGCCACGACGTTCGCGGCGGCGGCTCCGCACTCCTCCCGGACGATGTGCAGGCACGCGTCGATGCCCGCGGCCGTGCCGGCACTGGTGACGATCCGCCCCTCCTGCACGAAGAGGACGTCGGGATCGACCCGGACCGCGGGGAAGCGCTCGGCGAGCTCCTGCGCGTGCATCCAGTGGGTCGTCGCACGCCGGCCGTCGAGCAGTCCCGCCTGGGCGAGCACGAACGCCCCGCTGCAGACGCTCAGGATCCACGCCCCCCGCTCGTGAGCGCGGCGCAGCAGCGCCAGGACGCGCTCGTCGACGGGGCCGAGCGGGAGGGCCGGGATCGCGATCAGGTCGGCGCTCTCGGCCGCGTCGAGGCCGTCGAGCACGATCGTGTCCAGGCCGAGGCTCGTGGGGACCGGACCGGGATCGGCGGTGACGACCCGGAACTCGAAGCTCGGCCCGCCCTGCTCGCTCCGGTCGATCCCGAAGACCTCGCAGACGACCCCGAACTCGAACGGGGCGAAACCGGGCAGGGCGACGAGGGCGACGGAGTGGAGCACGGCGGCAGGATAGCGCTCGGCGTCACGTTCCTGCCAGTGCGGTGCCGTCGTACCGCGCCGATAGGGTAGCGACGGCGCCGAGCGCTGACGTCGATGGCCGACGTGGATCACGAGGAGGACGCACATGGCATGGCTGGTCACCGGAGGAGCCGGGTACATCGGGGCGCACGTCGTCCGGGCCTTCTCCGAGCAGGGCATCGACCCCGTCGTCATCGACGACCTCTCGTCGGGCCACGCCTCGTTCGTGCCCGAGGGCATCCCCTTCTACCGCGGCTCGATCCTCGACGAGGCGCTGCTCGACCGCGCCTTCGCCGAGAACGACATCGAGGGGGTCGTGCACGTCGCGGGCTTCAAGTACGCGGGCGTCTCGGTGCAGCGGCCGCTGCACACGTACGAGCAGAACGTGACCGCGACCCTCCGGGTCCTCGCGGCGATGGAGCGCGCGGGCGTGTCCTCGATCGTGTTCTCCTCCAGCGCCGCCGTCTACGGAGCGGTCGACGTCGAGCTGGTCACCGAGGAGACCCCCAAGAGCCCGGAGTCGCCCTACGGCGAGACGAAGCTGATCGGCGAGTGGCTGCTCGCCGACGCGGGACGCGCCCGGGGCGTGCGGCACGCCTCCCTCCGCTACTTCAACGTCGTCGGCTCGGGCTACCCGGACGTGTACGACACGAGCCCGCACAACCTCTTCCCCCTCGTCTTCGAGGCGCTGCTGGCCGGGCGCACGCCGCGCATCAACGGCACCGACTACCCCACGCCCGACGGGACGTGCGTGCGCGACTACATCCACGTGGCCGACCTCGCCCTCGCCCACGTCGCCGCGGCCCGCCGCCTGGCGGCCGGCGAGCCGATCGAGCCGGTCTACAACCTGGGCAGCGGCGACGGCGCCTCGGTCGGCGAGATCATGCGCGCGATCGCTGAGACCACCGGCATCGCCTTCGAGCCCGAGACCGCTCCCCGCCGTCCGGGCGACCCGCCGCGCATCGTCGCGTCGGGGGAGCGCGCGGCGCGCGACCTCGGCTGGGAGATGCGCCACTCGCTCTCCGACATGGTCGAGAGCGCCTGGAGTGCGCGGAGCGCGGCGACCTCCTGACCGACGGCACTCCGGCGTCACGCTTGCGACACGCCGGAGTGTCGTGAACCCTCCACGGGTTGTTGAGGGTTTACAGTCTGCGACTTGACCTCAGCGAATGACACCGATGTAATTACGTGGGCGGCGCCTCCGGGAGGAGCGGGTCGCCGTTCATCGGTACCGGCGGGGTAGGAGACGGCATGGCGATTCCCGACAGCGTCGGCGGAGCGGACCGTTTCTCCGAAGCGGACCACGCCGCCGCAGCAGACCGTCTCCCCGGAGCGGCAGGACGCGCGGGAGTGCCCGATGACTGGTTCGTCGACCCGGTCCGCCTGGGTGTGCCCGGCGTCCGCCCCGGCATCGTCACGGAGAGCGAGGCGCCCGGCGGTGCCCTCTCCTGGCAGGCCGACTCGCTCTGCGCGCAGACCGACCCCGAGGCGTTCTTCCCCGAGAAGGGCGGCTCCACCCGCGACGCGAAGAAGATCTGCACATCCTGCGAGGTGCGCTCCCAGTGCCTCGAGTACGCGCTCGAGAACGACGAGCGCTTCGGCATCTGGGGCGGGCTGTCCGAGCGCGAGCGCCGCAAGCTCCGACGCCGGGCCTGAATTCCGCCCCCTGCTCTTCGCCCTCCCGGCGGGGCACGCTCCGCCGAGGCTGCGCGTGCTTCCTGCCGCAGGAGAGGCTGGGCACGGATCCGGCTCGGGTCGAGCATGGCTGGTGCCGCTTGCGCGATGGGGCGTGTTCCGGTCGGGTCGCGCGTGCTTCTCGGTCGCACGCCCGGGAGCCGGAAGGGCTCGGTGCGTCGGCGCAGGCGATCGGCCGCCCGGAGCAGCGTCCGCGTCGGCTCGCTCCCTGGTGATCAGCGGCGGGCGGTGACGGG
>NZ_JADILJ010000040.1 GCF_017355185.1 Rathayibacter sp. SD072
GTCGGCGCCGGGGTGGGCTCCGCCGTCGGCGCGGTGGTCGGCGCGACCGTGGGCTCCGCGGTGGGCGCGACCGTCGGCTCGCCCGTCGGCACCGGCGTCGGCTCGGGCGTGACCGCCGTGCCGAACACCGACTCCGCCGAGCCGAGCGACGCCAGCACGGTCTCGCCGTTCGCGTCGTCGACCGCGTCGTTGTCCGTGACCACGAAGACCTCGCCCGCGCCCGTGATGCCGAGCCCCTCGAGCTTCTCCTGGGTCCAGCCGTTGCCCGCCTCGAGCGCCGGCAGCACGTCGGCCGCGAGCGTCTTCTCGAGCAGCGGCAGCTCCTCGCCGACCGCGGCGCCCGCGCCCGCGGGAAGCGGCACCGTGTAGACCGCCTTGAGGGCGGCGTCCGGACCGTTGCGCTTGTCGCGCTCGATCACGGCGAGCGTGCCCGCCGGGGTCAGCGTGATCTCGGAGAGGCCGTTCCAGTCGCCCTCGACTCCGGACGGAGCCTCGAGCGGGTAGCCGAAGAAGCTCCAGGTGCCGGCGGCGACGTCGTAGCGGCCCAGGCGCACCACTCCGTCTGCGTCGATCGAGGCCTCGCGCTGCAGCGCGGTCCAGACGAACTCGCCGTCCGTCCCGGACTCGATGGTCACGCCCTCGAAGCCCTGAGAGCCGAGCGCGTCGGCGACCTCGGCGGGGAGCGCGATGCGCTCGCGCACCGCGGCGGAGTCGTCGAGGCGCAGCAGGGCGTTCTCGGGTCCGGTCGCGCCCTCGGTCACGGCCCAGAAGCCGCCGTCGGCGCGCGCCGCGATGCCCTCGAGGTCGAGGGCGGCCGGCTCACCCGCCTCGGTGACGGTCGTCGTCGCGTCCAGCACCGCGGGAGTGACGGAGGTGTCGATCGAGTGGATCGTGCTCGGCGCGTAGGCGCTGTCGCTCACCGCGAAGAGGCGGTCGGCGTCGGCCGGGTCGGTGGAGAGTCCCGAGAGGGCGCCCCAGGGCAGCGGTGATCCGTCGACGTCGGCCGAGACGAGCGTGGGGAACGCCGGAGCGGAGGCGCCCAGCGCGTAGAGCTGCACCGTGGCGCGCAGAGCGGCTTCGGCGTCGTCGGTCTCGCTCGAGACGACGAGCAGGTCGCGCTCGGGCAGGGCGAGCAGCCCCTCCGGACCGGGCGTCGACGGCAGCGCCTGCACGAGACGCGGCGCGGTCGGGTCCGAGACGTCGTAGACGGCGACGAAGTTGGCGCGCTCGGCGCCGACGAAGACGTACGGCACGCCGTCGAAGGTCGCCGACAGCAGGCCCTCGGGCTCGGAGCCCTTGGCGTCGGAGCGCTTGTCGGGGTAGAGGCCGAGGCTCACGGCGAGGTGGTCGAAGGAGTTCCCCGCGTCCCACTGCACCGCTCCGGTGGCCGCGTCGAGGATCGACCAGCCGCGCGTGCCGCCCTTCCAGTCGCCCTCGTTCGCGATCGCGACGTGCGCGTCGCCGACCCAGCCGATGGCGTCGGGCTCGCGCGGCACGTCCGTGATCGATCCCGTGAGCGAGATCGTGTCGTCGTCGAGGGTGTCGATGCCGTCGACCGAGACGGTGCCCGCGGAGTAGGAGGTGAGCACCTCGCGCGAGGCCAGGTCGACGATCGCGACGGCGTTGTTCTCCTGCAGAGTCACGGCGACGGCCGTGTCGGCGGGGTTGATCGAGACGTACTCGGGCTCGGGGTCCTCGGGGGTGTCGAGGCCCGTGAGTCCGGTGAGCGAGACGTGCTCAGCGACCCAGGCGGAGGGGTCCCCGGTGAGGTCCATGACGACGAGCTCGCCGGCGGGCGCCTGCGGCAGGTCGCCCTCCTCGGCGCCCTCGGGGGTGAACTCCTCGTCGCGCTGGTTCTCGATCGCGATGACGGCGGTGTCGCCGGCGGTGGTGACGTCGATGGAGTCGGGCTGCCCGCCGAGCTCGATCGTCGCGACGGGCGCGAGGTCGGCGGCGTGCAGCACGCTCACGTGACCGGAGGGGTTCGCGAAGTCGCCGTCACTCGTGTCGACGACCGCGAGGACGTACTCGCCGGTCGCGTAGACCGAGGTCGGCTCGCCGCCGACGCCCGTGCCGCCGAGCGGCTCGGGCGACTCGGGGTCGCTGATGTCCAGGACGTTGATGCGCTGGCCGGCCGAGTCGGTCGAGTAGACGAGGCGGCCGTCGGGCGACGCGCTCGAGATCTCGGCGACGGCGGAGTCGACGGCCGGGTCGGCGGCGTTCAGGTACGCGGGCACGGTGGCGATGCGGGTGAAGAAGGAGTCGCCGCTCGCCGCGGCCGGCAGGGCGGCTCCGAGCGTGCAGCTCGCGAGGGTGAGGACGATCGCGGCGCCGGCGGCGCGGCGGGGGGCATGAGGACGGGGCACGGGTCTCCTGAGCGGGTTCGAAGGGAACCCGACCACGCTGGTCGGCGCGGGTGAACGCGGGGTCGCTCTCGGGTGTCCGCCGGGGGAACGCGAGGTGTCAGCGGTCCCGGGAGCGGGAGGCCGGGGGCCTCGCTCCGCCGGCGCCGACCCGTGGCGCTCGGTGCGCCGTTCGTAACCGAGGTCAGGAGCGCCCCCGGCGGCGGGTGCGCCGCTCGGAGAGGCTCCTGACCTCGGTTCCGTACGGTCCGGCGAGCAGAGTGCGCGCTCAGAGAGTGTTCGGGCCGGTCCAGGCTCCCGGTCGGCCCTGGTTGCAGGTGCCGTCGCCGGCCGTCGACGAGACCGTCATCGACCACTCGGTCGCCGCTCCGACGCGGGACACGCCGGTGCCGCCGTGGAACGCGATGTCGAACGCCGCGGATCCGCCGTCCCGCAGGAGCGCCTGCGGGTTGAGGAAGGTCACCGTCGAGGTGCCGATCCCCGTGACGCCCAGGGGCGCCGGGAGACCCGCCGGGGCGGTCAGCGGGGCGACCACCAGCGAGCCCGTCGGGAACGAGGGCCCGTCGGTCTGCACGATGGTGATCGTGATGGTCGAGGCGCCCGCCGGCCTCCGCGACAGGACGTCCTTCACCGCGACGCGGACTTCTCCGGATCAGACCGCTTCGTCCTCGAGTTCGACGGGACGATGACCGCTGAGCAGCGCTTCCGACTGCTGCAACGCCTCGAGGGGATGGCGGCGGGAAGCGACGACTGACGCAGACATGGCACGAGGTGCCCGCTGATCGAGCAGCCCGCGGAGCGGGCGTAGCGAGATCCCCGTGGCCCAGCAGGGTGGGCCACGATACGCCGCTGTGCGGCTACTCGACCAGCAGGGGAGGAGTGAGCCCCGCGGCCGCCGATCCCCACGCCGCCAGAGCCTCCCGCACGCGCTCGTCGCGCGCCAGCCCCAGCGCCTCTGCGTACGCGCCCTCGAGCACGTCGTCGATCCGCACGCGCTCGCCCGACTCGGAGGAGCGCACCGCCGCCTCCACCATCGCGAGGCTCCGCACGTTCGCGTGCACCTCGCCCGAGGGTGTGCCCCCGGTGCGCAACGCGGAGACGAACTCGGCGAGCGAGCCGTGGATCTCCTCCGGGACCGGCACGAGCGCCGCCGTCCGTACCTCGGAGGACTCCCGTGCCTGCACCTCCGGCGCCCCGTCGCCGTCCCAGCGGGCCGTGCCGCCCGCGCCGTTCACACGCCAGTTGCCGTTCCACGACGTCTCGAACCCGTCGGCGCACCAGCTGCCCGTGTAGGTGAAGCGCAGCCCGCCGGCGAACTCGAACACCGCGGTCGCCGCGGCGCCGTCGGCGTACCAGCTCCAGTCCGGGTTGTACTCCTCGCAGTACACCGACACCGGGTCGCGGTCGAGCAGGTACCGCGCGGCGTCGAACGCGTGGATCGCCATGTCGACGAGCAGCACGTGCGGCATCTCCTCGCGGAACCCGCCGAAGTGGGGCGCCTTCGCGAAGTCGACGGAGGCGGTTCCGAGCGTTCCGAGCTCGGCGATCTGCGCGCGGAACGCGGCGATCGCGGCGTAGTACCGGCGCGACTGGCTGGTCATCAGCAGCCGCCCCGAGGCCTCCGCCGTCGCCGCGAGCACGAGCGCCTCGGCGACCGTCGGCGCGATCGGCTTCTCGCAGAGCACCGGCAGGCCGGCGAACAGCGCCTCGGTGCTCACTGGCAGGTGCGCGCGCGGCACGGTCACGTTGACCACGGCCTCGGCGCCCGAGCGCTCGGCGACCTCGGCGACGGAGGTGCCGATCGCGACCGGGGCGACCCCCTCCTCCGCCGCGGCCCGCTCGGCCAGCGCGGTGTCGAGGTCGACGAGGCCGACCAGCTCGACGTCGGCCGAATCGCGCAGCGCGTGCAGCCAGGCACGCCCCATCGCTCCTGCGCCGACCTGGACGATGCGCACGGGAGCGCTCATCGGACGAGCGCTCCCTGGTAGTCGTGCCCGGTGTAGAAGTTCTCGGTCTCGTAGCGCTGCAGTACCGGCAGGGTGCGCTCGGGGCGGACGGTGCGCGCCCACTCCACTCCGTTCGCGATCACGCGGCGCACATCGGCGTGGTGGTACACGGGGTAGTCCTGGTCGCCGGGCGAGAAGAAGAAGATCTTGCCGTGCCCCCGCTTCCAGGTCATGCCCGAGCGGAACACCTCGCCGCCCGAGAACGTCGAGAGGAACACCAGCTCGTCGGGTGCCGGCACGTCGAAGAACTCCCCGTACATCTCCTGCTGCGGGATCACGAACGGGTGGGGCACGCCCTGGGCGATCGGATGCGTCGGGTCGACGGTCCAGACCAGCTCGCGGTCCTGCTCCGATCGCCAGCGCAGTGTGCAGGTCGTGCCCATGAGCTTCCCGAAGATCCTCGACCAGTGGCCGGAGTGGAGCACCAGCAGTCCCATGCCCGACAGCACGTGGCGGTGCACGCGCTCGACGACCTCGTCGGCGACCTCGCCGTGCGCGGCGTGCCCCCACCAGACGAGCACATCGGTGGCGGCGAGGACGTCCTCGGTCAGGCCGTGCTCCGGCTCGTCGAGCGTCGTGGTCGACACCTGCGCGCGCTCGCCGAGGTTCTCGGAGATGCCCGCGGCGATCGTCGTGTGCATGCCGTCCGGGTAGATCGCGCGCACCTCCTCCTCGATCTGCTCGTGGCGGTTCTCGCCCCAGACGAGGACGCGGACGGGAGAGGAGGGAGTGGTCACGGGAGGGTCCTTCACTGGTCGGCACTGACGGGGTGGCGGAGGGGGGTTAACCGCTTTACCGCGATGTCCAGGATGATGGACGTCACCGCCGCTCGTCAACCGCGAGGGGCGACGAGCGGAGGAGCACCATGGCGACCATGCGCGACGTCGCCGAGCGCGCCGGCGTCTCGATCGCCACCGTCTCGTTCGTCGTCAACGACTCCAAGCCCGTGACCGCCGAGACCCGGCAGCGCGTCGTCGACGCGATGGCCGATCTCGACTACCGCCCGCACGCCCTCGCGCGGGCGCTCGCCCGCCGCCGCTCGATGATCCTCGCGGTCGTGTTCCCGCTGGTGCGCCCGCGCCTGCTCAACACGGCCACCCTCTTCTTCGCGGGAGCGGCCGAGGCGGCGGCCGAGCGCGGCTACTCGATCGTGCTCTGGCCCTCGCTCGACTCCTCCGAGCGCCTCGCCGGCCTCCGCGCGGACGGGCTCGTCGACGGCGTGGTGCTGATGGAGGTCGCCCTCGACGACGACCGGGTCGACGTGCTGCGCGACTCCGGAACGCCTTTCGCGCTCATCGGGCGCACGCGCGACCCCTCCGCCCTCGACTGGGTCGACATCGACATCGAGGGCATGGTCGAGGAGTCGCTCGCGCGCCTGTCGTCGCTCGGTCACGAGCGCATCGCCCTGGTGCTCGGCGGTCCCGAGCGTGTCGAGGGTTTCGGAGCGAACGCCCGCGCCCGCGAGACGTTCCGGCGCGTGTCGGGGGAGCGGGGTCTCTCCAAAGTGCTGCTCGAGGCTGAGGAGTCGGCTCGCGGCGGACGGGCGCTCGCCGCGGAGCTCGGCGACGTGACGGCGGTGCTCGTGTTCGACGGAGGCATCGCCCTCGGCCTCGCGCACGAGCTGCGGCACCGCGGAGTGAGCGTGCCGGAGGACGTGTCGATCGTGCTGCTCGCCTCGACCCCGGATGTCGCCGACTTCGGCGATCCCGAGCTCGACGTGCTCGTCTCGCCCGCGCACGAACTGGGGCGGCGGGGAGTGGAGGCGCTGCTCGCGCGGCTCGAGGATCCGGCGGCCCCGCTCGTGCAGGAGCGGATCGGCGGGGAGTGGCGGACCGGCGGATCGGTCGCGCCGGCTCCGCGCCCGGGCGGGGCGGATCGGTCCGCGAGCGACCGCGGGTAGGGCTCGCGCGGGCGGCACGTGCCCCGGTCGCGTTGGCGCCGGTCGTCCGGCTCGCGGGATCGTGTTCGGCTCGCAGATCCCGCCCGTTCTGACGAGCCGAACCGGTTTCTGCGAGCCGGAGGTGCTGCCGAGGGGCGCGTCAGCTGGTCGTCACGGCACGATCGCGTCGATGTACCCGCCGTCGACCCGCACCGCCGCGCCCGTGGTCGCCGAGGCGAGCGGCGACGCGAGGTAGACGACCGTGTTGGCGATCTCCTCCGGCTCGATCAGCCGCTGCAGCAGCGAGTTCGGCCGGTGCAGCCGCATGAACTCGCGCTGCGCCTCGTCCCAGGGGAGCGACGCGTCGACCAGCTCGTGCACGAAGTCCTCGACCCCGCCCGTGTGCGTCGGGCCCGCGAGCACGCTGTTCACCGTGACTCCGCTGCCCGCCGCCGCCTTCGCGAAGCCCCGCGAGACTCCGAGCAGCGCCGTCTTCGACACCCCGTAGTGGATCATCTCGGCCGGCGTCGCGACGGCGGAGTCGCTGCCGATGTACTGCACGCGCCCCCAGCCCCGCTCGATCATGCCGGGCAGGTACGCGCGGGTCAGGCGCACCCCGGTCAGCACGTTGACCTCGAAGTAGCGCCGCCACTCGTCGTCGCTGATCGTGAGCGGATCCGCGCTGCCGAAGATCCCGAGGTTGTTGACGAGGACGTCGACGGTCGGAACGGCCTCGAGCAGCGCCGCGCTGCCGTCGTCGGTGGCGAGGTCGGCGGCGACTCCGCGGACGGTCGCCTCCGGAACCTGCTGCAGCACCTCCGCGACCGCCGTGTCGATCGAGCCCTGTGAGCGGGCGTTGACGACCACGTCCGCGCCGGCCCGTGCGAGCCCGACGGCGATCGCCAGCCCGATGCCCTGCCCGGATCCGGTGACCAGTGCCGTCCTGCCGATGAGATCGATCGCGATCATGCTGCTCCGTCCTGCGGCGCGCGCGGTGCGGGCCGTGCTCTCGATGACAGTAGTAGCGACGGGGTGCCCGCAGATGTTGCTGCAGGGGGTCTTCTTGAGGTGCTTGCCGCGAGGAGTGCCCGGCGAAGACGCCTTGAACCGGGTCTGAAGTCGACAGACCGATCGAAGCCGATGCAGCCCTCTCCCTTCTGTTCCCCGCGCAGAGCCGCTGAGGCACTGCGATGTGACGAGAAGATTCGGCGTGACCGATCGGCCCGAGGCGAATCAAGCCGGCATGGCGCCGCACAGGTGACCCGTTCGATCTGGTGGTGAGCTGCAGTCAGCTCTTATTCGGAGCGGGAGTGCCGTGTGTTGCGACAGTGGATGTGGTGCACATGCGCTTGGAAACGCACGAACCAAGCCACCACAGTAGTCGACGACGGACTACTTCGCCTAGCCGCCGAATGACGCATCTCAATTCACGGCAGACGATGCCAGAATCTCGCGATTTCTTCCCCTTGAGGTGAAGAAATGCAGTGGCGAGAAACTGCTTGCAGTGACAATTCTTGTCCGACCTGCGCCACTGGCGTCTCTCTTCACGCCACATCCTTCTGCCTGAGACCTCTCTCATATGAGAATTCGTCATGTTTAGTTAGCGTTCCTCGCATCAGCACCAACACATCGCTGAGGGATTGGGGAATCGCATGTTCATGAGTAAGAAGCCCTCGAGAGAGAGCCGCTTCACGAAGGTGGCCGCGGCTACGGCAGTGATCTTCGGGGTGCTCGGCGCAGGGGCGGTCATCGCCACCTCTGCCCAGGCTTCCGAATGCAGCTTCGGGTGGTGTGGCATCGTCCACAGCGCAAAGGACTCGACACGTACCGTGTTCGTCGGCTCTGCATGGAGCGGCTCAGCGCCGTCCGGCAAGATCGCCGCTCTGTCGCCCGGCCAGTCGTCGAAGTCGTTCATGGTGGACGCCGACGCCTACAAGCTCATGCCAGGTGCCTGCGCCTGGTGGTACACCGAGGCCGGAACCAAGCAGGCACCCGCTCGCGTGCGCGGCGATGGCAGGTGGCACCAGATTCACAACAGCTTCAACTACACGATGCACACCTATGCCTGCTGAGGTGCTACCGTCCACGTCACTGCCGACTGCCGCCCCTTGAGAAAGAGAGTCAGCTGATGAAGAAGATCGCCGTCCTGTTGCCGTTGGTGCTGACTTTTTCGCTGTCATTGATGGCCGCATACGCATTGCCAGAGGTGGTGTGGGCTCTAGCTAATCCCACATCGGCAGATACAGACCCGGCATTCTTCTTCGCCGGATTCATTGGACTCTTCATCGCGTTCCTCGCTCTGCACGTCTGGGGGGTCGTATGGCTGCTTCGCGGGCAGAGTGCTGAAGACTAGCTTGAGCTGGTCGGAGAGGGCCGGCGCCCGCGGGGGCCGGCCCTCTCCGCATTTCGGCGACGCTCTCGAAAGGCGCTGCGCTGCGCTGTTGCTTGAGTGCAATTCAGATTTCAGGCAACCCGCCGATTCGCTGCCCGGATCCGGTGACCACTGTCGTACTGCTCGTGCGAGCATCGCTGCTCCGTTCTGCCACGCGCCGTGCGCGCCGTGCCTCCGATCGTGTCGGTTGCGTCGCGAGAGCGGACCCCGGACGAGTCTCTGGAAAGCATCGCGGACCCGGCACCGCTCCTGCGCGCAGAACTCGTCGGCACTTGGGACGCGGGCGTTCAGTTCACCTACGCGTTCTGGATCCCGCTGCTGTTCTTCGACGCACCTCACTCGCACAGCGCTGCCGCTCATCTCTTCGTCGCGCGCGGAGAGCTCCTGCTGGGTTACGGCGAGACGTTCGACCGCTCGTGTCTCGAGCGGTATCCCGCCGGTTCCTTCCTCTGGGTTCCAGCCGGCGCGGCGCACTTCGACGGGGCCGACACCGAGACGGTGCTCATCGGCACGGCGACCGGCCGTGAAGCGCCGACTACAGGTGAGGCGTCGGCCACGAGGGGCTGGTTCTCCGCAGCGGTCGGATCCGGTTCCTCGGGGTCGGAGAGCCCCCCCCGATCCTGGAAGGGGGCGGCGGAGCGGTGTCGCGCCGATGAAGGGGCGCCTCGTCGCGGCGCCGCCAGTGCAGCACCTTGCGCCCTCCCGCGCCCCGCGCGTACCGTGCTGGAGTACCTCGTCGCGAGCCGCGACGTCGGTGCGGCCACCTCACCGGCCGACCGGACGGCTCGCGGACACGGGGGCTCCCCGCACGGAAGACGGTCCTTTGCGCATCAGCACCGGTACTGCGTCCACGACGCAGACGCTGACCTCGCACTGACGACCCCCGTGCCCGCCCGCTGAGGGCGAGGCTCCCGCATGCCGGGAGCCCGGTGGTCGTCGCGCGGCGACACACCATCACCGGGAGCACCGTGCCCTCCATCACCCCACCCTCCGTCGTCCTCACCGACTGCTCGTTCGCCTGGCCCGACGGCGACGTCGTCCTCGACCGGGTCACCACCGCGTTCGGCCGCGGCCGCACCGGGCTCGTCGGGGCCAACGGCGCCGGCAAGTCCACGCTCGTCCGGCTCGTCACCGGCGACCTCACTCCGACGCACGGCACCGTCTCGACGACGGGGCCGGTCGACCTGCTGCCGCAGCGGCTCCGGCGCGGGCCCGACGACACCGTCGCGGATCTGCTCGGGATCCGCGGGAAGCTCGACGCCCTGCACGCGATCCTCGGGGGCGACGCCGATCCGCGGCACTTCGATGTGCTCGACGACGACTGGGACCTCGACGCCCGGGCGGCCGCGGCGCTCGGGGAGGCAGGGCTTCCGGAAGATCTGCGTCGGCCCGTCGCGACACTCTCGGGTGGGCAGGCGGTCCTCGCCGCGGTGACCGGCGTGCGTCTGCGCGAAAAGCCGATCGCCGTGCTCGACGAGCCCACCAACGATCTCGACCGGCGGTCGCGCGGCCTGCTGCTCGACCTGGTCGACCGGTGGCGCGGCACGCTGATCGTGGTCAGCCACGACCGTGAGCTGCTCGAGCACGTCGACGAGATCGCCGAGCTGCGGGGCGGCGCGCTGCGCACCTCCGGAGGCACCTTCTCGGACTTCGAGGAGCGGCTCGCCCTCGAGCGTGCCGCGGCCGAGCGCGACGTGCGCGACGCCGATCAGCTGCTGCGCGCCGAGAAGCGGCAGCGCATCGAGGCCGAGACGACGATCGCGCGGCGAGCGAAGGTGGGCGCCCGATCGGCGGAGTCGATGCCGAAGATCCTCGCGAACGCCCGGAAGAACCGGGCCGAGGGGACCGCCGGGCGCCTCCGCTCCGGTCACGGCGAGGCGGAGGCGCGCGCCCGCGAGCAGGTCGACGCCGCGTCGCGGGCGGTGCGGGACGACGACGCGGTCCGCATCGAGCTGCCGGATCCGGGGGTGCCCGCGGGGCGGCGGCTCGCCGAGATCACAGTGCGCGGCCGCGCCACGGTGCTGCAGGGGTCCGAGCGGATCGCCGTGGTCGGCGCGAACGGCACGGGCAAGACCACGCTGCTCGAGCAGCTCGTGCGGGCGGCGGCGCGTCCGCATCCGATCGCCGACACGCACGCCACCGCGCTCACCGACCGGATCGGCTGGCTGCCGCAGCGTCGGGAGGGGCTGCTCGACGACGACCGCACGGTGCTCGAGCACGTGTCGCGAGCGGCTCCCGCGGTGCCGACCGGTGAGCTGCGCAACTCGCTGGCCCGGCTGCTGCTCCGCGGCGCGATCGTCGACCGGACGGCGGCGACCCTGTCGGGAGGGGAGCGTTTCCGCGCCGCACTCGCCGGACTCGTGCTCGCGCAGCCCGCTCCGCAGCTCCTCGTGCTCGACGAGCCGACCAACGATCTCGATCTGGCGACGACCGACCATCTCGTGGAGGTGCTCGCGGCCTGGCGGGGCGGGCTGGTCGTGGTGAGCCACGACGAGGCGTTCCTGGAGCGGCTGGGGCTCGACGGGCGGGTGGTGCTGGACGCGGACTGAGCGGGAGCGCGGCCGTCCCACTCCGTTCTCGCGGCCGCCGAGTCGACGCGGGGCGGGCTCCGGGGTCGGGACGGGCCCCGGTTCGAGTCCACTCGGGTCGGGCTGCGCGGTGGAGTCGACGCGGGGCGGGCTCTGGACCCGGACCGAGCCCCGTTCCGAGTCGAGTCGCGTCGTGCCGCACGCCCGAGTCGACGCGGGCCGGGCTCCGGACTCCGAGCAGGCCCCGTCCCGCGACCACTCGCGCCCCGGATGCGCCCCGCCGGCACTCGCGGACGCGTCGACTCCGCAGTAGTTGTCGTACTCGCGCTCGAGTACGACAACTTTCGAGGAGTGGACCAGGCCCTCAGCCCGAGTGGTGCCGCCCGATCGGCAGCACCAGCGGCGTGCGCGACACCGGGTCCTCGATGATCCGCGACTCCATCCCGAACACCGCGCGCACGACCTCCGACGTCACGACCTCGGCCGGAGTCCCCGACGCGTACAGCGCCCCCGCCCGCACCGCGAACAGGTGGTCGGCGTACCGCGCCGCGAGGTTCAGGTCGTGCAGCACGATCACGATCGTCGTGCCGCGCGAGCGATTGAGGTCGGTGAGCAGGTCGAGCACCTCGATCTGGTGCGAGACGTCGAGGTACGTGGTCGGCTCGTCGAGCAGGAGCACGTCGGTGCGCTGGGCGAGTGCCAGGGCGATCCAGACGCGCTGGCGCTGGCCGCCCGAGAGCTCGTCGACCGGGCGGTCGGCGATCTCGAGGGTTCCGGTGGCGCGCAGGGCGTCCTCGACGATCGCGTCGTCGTCGGCGGAGGAGCCGCGGCCGAACCAGCCGCGGTGCGGGTAGCGGCCGCGCGCCACCAGGTCCGAGACCGCGATGCCCTCCGGCGCGACCGGGGTCTGCGGCAGCAGTCCCACCTGCGTCGCGACCTGCTTGGTCGGGAGCCGGTGGATCGCCTGCCCGTCGAGCAGCACGGCGCCCGAGCGCGGAGTGATCAGACGCGCCATCGCGCGCAGGAGCGTCGACTTGCCGCAGGCGTTCGCTCCGACGATCACGCTGATCGCGCCGGTCGGCACCTCGAGCGACAGGCCGTCGACGACGATGCGCTCGTCGTAGGCGAGCGTCACGCCGTCGACCGCGAGCGAGCGGTGGGCGGAGGCGACCCCCGGGGTCGCGGACGTGGGCGATGCGGTCACAGGGTGCCTCCGGTGCGGGTGCGTCGGGCGAGGAGCCAGAGCAGGAACGGCGCGCCGAGCGCGCCCGTCACCACTCCGACGGGGAAGCGGGCGCCCGAGAAGGCGAGCCCCGCGACGTACTGGGCGACGAGGTCGGCCGCGAGCACGACCACCACGCCGACGAGGGCGGACGGCACGAGCAGCGACCGCGCCTCCGGGACGATGCGCCGGGCGATCGGACCCGACACGAACGCGATGAACGCGATCGGCCCCGTGGCGGCGGTCGCGACCGAGACGAGCCCGACGGCCACCGCGAGCAGCACCGTGCGGTCGCGCCCGACGGAGGCGCCCAGCGCGGTGGCGGAGTCGTCGCCGAGCTGGAGCACCTGCAGCCGCCCCGAGAGCAGCAGCGCCAGCGGCACCAGCACCAGCATCGCCAGTGCGAGCGGAGGCACGGCCTCCCACCTCGCCGAGTTGAGGCTGCCGGTCAGCCAGCGCAGCGACTCCTGCACGTCCTCGAAGTCGGCCCGCGTCTGCACGTACGCGATGACGCTCTGGAGCATCGCGCCCACCCCGATGCCGATCAGGATCAGGCGCGCCCCCGCGACTCCGCCCCGCCCCGCCAGCCCGGCGATGACGAGCGCGGTCAGGAGGCCCGCGACGACGGCGATCACCGAGACGGCGACGCCCGAGAGTCCGAGGAACGCGATCGCGACGACGGCCGCGGCGCTCGCCCCGGACGTGATGCCGATGATGTCGGGGCTGGCGAGCGCGTTGCGCAGCAGCGTCTGGAAGATCACGCCGCCCATGCCGAAGCCCGTGCCGACCAGCACGGCGGTGAGGGTGCGCGGCAGGCGCAGAGTGCCGACGGTGAACGACGCCCCGGGAACCGTGTCGCCGAGGATCACCCGCACGACCTCGACGGGGGAGTAGAAGGTGTTGCCGACGCTCAGCGACACGAGCACGAGTGCGAGCGCGACGGCGGCGAGGATCGCGCAGCCGAGCGCGGTGCGGCGCGCACGGCGTGCCCGCCCGGCGACGATGCCGGTCGACGAACGGAGCGACGTGGCCGTGCTCACAGCGCCCGCACCTTCGAGCGGCGCACGATCGCGATCAGCACGGGCGCTCCGATCAGCGCGGTGACGATGCCGACCTCGACGTCGCTGGGCCGCGCGACGACGCGCCCGACGACGTCGGCGGTGAGCAGCAGCAGCGCGCCGAGCAGGGCCGAGGCGGGCAGCAGCCACGCGTGCGCGGGCCCGGTCAGCCGGCGCGCGAGGTGCGGCACCGTGAGTCCGATGAATCCGATGGGCCCCGCGACGGCGGTGGCGGCGCCGCAGAGCAGCACGGCGGCGACGCCGGCCACCAGGCGGATGCGTCCCACGCGGCGGCCGAGGCCGGTCGCGAGGTCGTCGCCCAGTGCCAGGGCGTCCAGGCCGCGCGCGCTGCCGAGCGCGAGCAGCGCGCCGACGGCGAGGAACGGCAGCACCTGCAGGATCCCGGTCGTCTCGGCGCCGCCGACGCCGCCGACCTGCCAGAAGCGGAAGCGGTTGAGCGTCTCGTCCTGCGTGAGCAGCACGGCGCTGATCAAAGAGGTGAGCGCGGCGGCGGTCGCGGCTCCGGCGAGGGCGAGCGTGAGCGGAGTCGCTCCGTCGCGGCCGAGCGACGCCACGGCGTAGACGAAGGCCCCGGCGGCCGCCGCACCGAGGAACGCGAGCCAGACGAACTGCGGGAGGGTCGTCACTCCGAGGACCGAGATGCCCAGGACCACCGCGAGGGACGCTCCCGCGTTCAGCCCCAGGATGCCCGGGTCGGCGAGCGGATTGCGGGTCATGCCCTGCATGACCGCGCCGGCGAGCCCGAGGGACGCGCCGACCAGCAGAGCCAGCACGGTGCGCGGGATGCGGTTCTGCACGGCCGCGTCGACGATCGAGGCGGGGTCGGGCGCGGTGAGCGCCGGCCAGACCTCGGCGAGCGGGATCTCGCGCGAGCCGTAGACGAGCGAGGCGATCGAGGCCAGGGCGAGCGCGACGACGACGGCGCCGAGCCCGAGGGGGCGCAGGCGCCGAGCGGCGCCCCGCTCGCGAGTGTCGTCGCGGGCGGGGCGCCGGGGAGGAGCGGAGGCGCCGGTGCTCACGACACCTTGTCGGCGGCCGCCGCGATCCCCGCCGTGTACTCGTCGAGACCCCACGGGATGCTCAGCAGGTTGGGCGAGGAGGTCGCCATCGCGAGGGACGAGCCGTCGGTGAGGACGTAGACCGAGCCGCGCGCGACGGCCGGGATCTTCGAGAGCAGCGGGTCGGCCTGCAGGGCCGCGAGGGTGGTCTCGTCGCCGTAGACGATGAGCACGTCGGCGTCGAGCTGGTCGGCGTTCTCGGAGCTGAGGGTGCCGCTGAACGCCTCGGAGTCGCCCGAGAGCTCGACGACGCTGGGCGCGACCTCGAGGCCGAGGTCCTCGACGTACTTCACTCGCGCGTCGTTCGGCGTGTAGTAGGTGAAGGAGCTGGCGTCGGTGGGGTCGTACCAGCCGTAGGTGAAGGTCGTGCCCTCGAGCGAGGGGTGCTCGGCCACCGTGGAGGCGATCTCGTCCTCGACCTCGGCGACCTTCGCCTCGGCCTCGTCCGCGAGCCCGAGGGCGGCGCCGTCGAGCTTCGCGGAGTCCTGCCAGGTGGTGCCCCAGGGCAGGCCCGGGTAGGCGACGGTCGGGGCGATCTGCGACATCGTGTCGTAGTCCTCCTGCGAGATGCCGGAGTAGGCCGAGAGGATCACGTCGGGCGCGAGGTCGGCGATCGCCTCGAAGGGCACACCGTCGGTCTCGTCGAAGAGCTCGGGAGTCTCGGCGCCGCTCGCGTCGAGGGCCTCCTTCGTCCAGGCCAGCAGCCCGTCGCCGTCCTCGTCGCCGTAGGAGGCGCGGGCGAAGCCGACGGGAACAACGCCCAGCGCGAGCGCGACGTCCTGGTTGGTCCAGCTGGTGGCGACGACGCGGTCCGCCGACTCGACGGTGGTCTCGCCGAAGGCGTGCTCGACGGTGACGGGGAAGCCGGCCGACGCGCCAGAGGGGGCGGAGTCGGAGCCGGCGTCGGCGCCTCCGGAGCAGGCCGTGAGAAGCAGGGCGGTGAGGCCGAGCGAGGCGACGGCGGTGAGGCGGCGGGGGGTGCGGATGGCGGGCACTGGTGTCCTTCGGCAGGGGAGGTACGGGGTTGCGAAGGTTAACCTAACCTAACTTCCTCGGAGTCGCCACGGCGGGGCGGTGTTCTGCCCGGCCTCGCAGGAACGCGCGAGCCTAGGGTGGAGGCCATGGTCCCGACGCAGCCGCCCACGGATCCGGGCGAGGAGCCGCGGACCCCCGAGCCCACTCCGGAGGAGCGCGCGCTGCGCGCCATCCGGAACACGAGCGCCGGAGCCGACCCGGGCGCCGAGGCCCTGGCCCTCTCGAACGACTTCACCGACCGCTGGACGGAGCGGCTCCGAGGGGTGTGGCGGCGGCTCCGCCTGCGCGGTCGCGGCCCCCGGGCATGAGCCGGCACCGGGGCGGGTCTCGGCACGGGGTCTCGCGTCGACGCGTTCGACGCCCCTACGGTCGCACGACGCGTCCCACCGCACGGACGCCGGGTCCGGACGTCGGCCTCGAGGTCGTGAGGAGGGCCGGCGGATGATCCGAGTACTGACCGTGGGCACGGGGACGATCACGACCGGATTCTGCCGCGCGGTGGACGTGGTCTCCGGGATCCGCGTCCACGCGGTGCACTCCCGCGACGCGGGGCGGGCGAGGCTCCTGGCCGACAGCGCCGGTGCGGTTCCCGCTCCGACCGATCTCGAGCGGGCGCTGTCGGTCGAGGACATCGACGCCGTCTACGTCGCGACCCCGAATCGACTGCACGCCGAGCACGTGCGCCTCGCGATCGAGCAGGGCAAGCACGTCCTGGTGGAGAAGCCGGGCGTGACGGACGCGCCCGCGTGGGCGGACCTGGTCGCGCGGGCGGACCGAGCCGGTGTCGTCCTGATGGAGGCGGTTCGATCCGCCTACGACCCCGGCACGCTCGAGCTGGAGCGCCTTCTGCCCCTCGCCGGTCGCCTCCGTCGCGCCTCGTTCCGGTTCGAGAAGGTCTCCTCCCGGTACCCCGCGGTGCTGCGCGGCGAGTCCAGCTCGACCTTCGACCCGGACGGCGGCGGGGCCCTCCTCGATCTCGGTGTCTACGCCGCGAATACGGTGATCGGGCTGTTCGGCGAGCCCCGCGGAGTCGCCGGCCTGCGCGTGGCCATGGCGGGGGGAGTCGACGGCGCGGGGATCGCGCTCCTCGACTACGGCGACGTCGTCGTCGATGTGAGCGTCTCGAAGATCACGACCTCGTTCGCGTCGAGCACGATCCAGGGAGAGGACGCCACGCTGGAGATCGACCGCGTCGTCGCGCCCCGCTCGATCACCGTCCGACCGGTCGACGGCGCCGCGCCGACCGTCCACGAGATCCCGCCCCCGGCGCATCTGCTCGCCCCGGAGGTGGCGCGCTTCGTGGACCTGGTCCGCGGCGCCGACCCCGGGCCGGACCAGCGCCGCACCGCCGCGACGCTGCGGACCCTGGACCGCATCCGCGCCGCGTGGGCCGACCACCCGGACCGGGTGTGAGCGTCCGGGGATCGAGGATCCGGTCGGTCCTCGAGCGACGATCTCTTAGACGACGCACTGGTCCGCACCGCAGGATTCGGCCTCGAGGACGAGCGACGGTCGACGCTACTTCTGTTCGGGCAGGGGATCAGGCGGGCTGTTGTCGGAGACCTCGCCGTTCTCCGATCCGACCGATGTCACGGTGTACGGGCTGAGGTTCAGGGTGTCTCCGGCGTACAACGTGAATGCCGAGTTCCGCCGCACCTGGTTGAGTGCGTTGATGTAGTCGACGTGGAGGCAGAAACGCTCAGCCACGACGGTCCACACGTCATCGGGTGCGACGACATAGGCGACTGGTCGGCCGGCCTCGTCCGCCACGACGTCGCCGTTCGCGTGCTCCCGCGGACCCTGGTCCGACGGGATGCGCAGGCGCTGCCCACCCAACGACGACACCGATGGTCGTTCGGACGACCACGGCTCGTACAGCTCGATCGGCGCGCACGTCGATGCGGCTGAGGGCGTCGGTCGAGCTGAAGCCAGCACGTCGGCTTCGACCGTCGCTGCCGGCGCGGGCTGCTCCGGCACTGGTTCTGCAGACGTCGGAGTCGTTCCCGCGGCAGCGTCGGGCGACTCGCGAGGCGTCACGCATCCTGACAGCGAGACGAGCAGCAGCAGCGCGGCCCCGATGGATGCACTGACACTCGTGATCCCCCGACCCATGTGGTGAGCGTAACGAGTCGCCGGGGCGTCGGATCCGCTCGACTCGGCGGGAACTCGTCGACGGGTCCCGGCGAAGAGGCGTGCGCTCAGTGGAAGTCGAGAGTGGAGGGCGCGGGCGCCAGCACGGTCGACACGATGACCGCTCTCGTCCTCGTCGCAGTGCGGAATCCGTGGTGAGCAGACCCCCGGACAGGCCGTGCGTGCCCGACGTGCAGTCCGTCGGGATGTTGTGATCAGCGTGGCGTGAGTCGACGGAGCGAGGATCTCCACGCTCCGGGCCGAGGATGCTCCGGCCCGCCGATCTGCTGCACGTCAGCAGTGCCGGATCGACCCGCTCGGCCGTCGGATCCGGGGCGCCGCACCCCCTCGGAAGCTGAGTTCGATCACGATCGACTCCGTCCGTTGCGTCAACGCGATTGACGACTTTACGGTCGCATCAATCGTTTGACGGAGGGAGTGTCGATGCTGACACTGAAGGACATCGCACGGCACGTGGGCGTGTCCGCGTCGACCGTGTCGCTCGTCCTCAACGACCGCGACCGCGGTCGGGTGAACCCCTCGGTCGCGGCGACGATCCGCAGGACCGCGGACGACATGGGCTACGTGCCCAACCTCCTGGCCCGCGGTCTGAAGACCCGGAAGTCGCACACCATCGGGATGCTCTCGGACGGCGTCGCGAGCATCCCGTTCGCGGGGGGCATGGTGCGCGGCGCGCAGGACACCGCCTGGACGCTCGGCTACCTGCTCATGCTGATCGACTCCGGCGGCAACCACGACCTCGACTCGGCGGCGGTCAAGTCGCTGCTGCAGCGCGACATCGAGGCCCTCGTCTTCGCTGCCGAGTTCCACCGCGACGTCGAGCTGCCCCTGGTGCCGACGTCGGTGCCCGTCGTCGTCCTCGACGGACGCTCCGCCGACCGGACCGACGTCGACTCCGTCGTCCCCGACGAGGAGCAGGGCGGTTACGACGCCGCCCGGCACCTCCTCGAGGCGGGTCACCGCCGCATCGCCTACTGCGGGGTCGCGGACGAGCGCTACATCGCCGCCACCCTGCGCCGCCGCGGCTACGAGCGGGCGCTCGCCGACGCGGGCGTCGCGCTCGACGAGTCGATCGTCGCGGCGGCCCCGGGTCCCGACGCCCGCGACGGATTCGCGCTCGCCATCGCCCTCCTGTCACGCTCCGATCGCCCGAGCGCGGTCTTCTGCTTCTCGGACCGGCTCGCGTTCGCGTTCTACCAGGCGGCGGGACGGCTGGGGCTGCGGGTGCCCGAGGACCTCTCGATCGTGGGCTTCGACAACCAGATCGCCGTCGCCGACTCGGTTCTCCCCGGACTCACCAGCGTCGCCCTGCCCCACGCCGATATGGGCTCCTGGGCGATGGAGCGGGCCGTGCTGCGGATCCGCGGCGAGTCGTCGCTGCCGTACGAGCACCGGCTGATGCGCTGCCCGCTCGTCCTGCGCGACTCGGTCGGGCCGCCGGGCTGATCCGCCGCCGCCGCCGTCCGGCGCCCCCGCGCCGCCCTCCGGCCGACCCGCACTGCTGATCCGAGGATCACCCGCTCACCCCCCTCCCGTCGTCGCGCCTGCGGCGACCCTCCGACCCCTGCCGTCGGCGCACGCCTGCGGCAGTCCCTCCCCATCACGAAAGCAAGGAAGCTGACATGAGACACCCCCGACGACCCCGTCGCGCACTCGCCCTCGCCGCTGCCGCACTCCTGGGTGCGACGACCCTGGTCTCCTGCTCCTCCGCCGGCGGAGAAGCCGAGAGCGACGGGACCTTCACGATCCTGCAGTACGAGAACCCCGACTCCGCGCAGGGTCAGGGCTGGGCCCGCGCGGTCGAGCTCTTCGAGGAGCAGCACCCCGATGTCGAGGTGGACTACCAGACCACGAGCTTCGACGCGATCCGGCAGAACGCCAAGATCCTGCTGACCGGCAACGACGTCCCCGACGTGATCGAGTTCAACAAGGGCAACTCCGACGGCGGCCAGCTCGCGGCGCAGGGCCTGCTCGACCCGATCACCGACCTCGTCGAGGAGCGCGGCTGGGACGAGAAGGTGTCGGGCGCGATGTCGTCCTTCGCCCGCTACGACGAGAACGGCAATGCCGGCTCCGGCGACTGGTACGGCGTCCCGAACATCGGCGAGTACGTGATGCTCTACTACAACAAGGACCTCTTCGCGAAGGCCGGCATCACCGAGCCGCCGACCACGATCGAGGACTTCGAGGCCGCGATGGACGAGCTCCTCGCGCAGGGCGTCACCCCGATCTCGAGCTCGGCGGCGACCAGCCAGGGCTTCAACCAGATGTGGGTCTGGTACTCGCTGGTCTCGCAGGCCGCCGGGGACGACCGCACCCCGATCGACGACTTCATGTTCCTGCGGAAGGACATCGACTTCAGCCAGGACCCGTGGGCGTCGGGCACGCAGCGCTTCCAGGACTGGATCGAGAAGGGCTACGTCGGCGAGGACCTCGGCGGGCTCTCGTTCGAGCAGGCCACGGTGAACTTCCTGGGCCAGGACGCCGCGATGCTCATCTGGAACAACGGCGAGTTCGCCCGCATCGGCGAGCAGGCCGAGTTCCCGTGGGGCTACTTCACCCTCCCCGGGGCGGACCTCTCGATGGGCTCGTCGGGGCACCTCTGGGGCATCCCCGCGAAGGCCGGCGACAAGGACCTCGCCGCCGACTGGATCGACATCACGCTCAGCGACGAGGTGCAGAACCTCATCGGCGGGAAGGGCGGGCTCCCGCTGGCGGGCGACACCGCCACTATCGAGGACCCGCTCACCCAGGAGTTCACCGCGCGCTTCGACGAGCTCGTCGCGGACGACGCCCTGACCTTCTACCCGGACTACCCGGTCCCCGGGCTCCTCGACTTCATCCAGAACAACATGCAGGCGATGTCCAACGGCAACGAGACGGCCGACGAGTACCTGCAGAAGCTGCAGGAGTTCTACGACGACGGCCGCGCGGTCGTCGAAGAGGGCTGAACCGGATCCACGGAAGGACCATCATGACCTCCGCACCACCCCGTCCTCCGGCGGCGCCCCCCGCGCCCGCCGCCCCGGTCGGCGCGCCCCCGCGGCGCGCCGACCGGGGCGGCGGAGGCCGCGCCGGCTACTGGCTCTACCTCCTCCCCATCGCCGTCGGCTTCGTCGTCGTGGTGGGGGCCCCCTTCGCCATGAACGTCTTCTTCAGCCTGTTCCGCTGGAAGGGCGGGCTGGCGCCGATGCGCTGGAACGGCCTCGGCAACTACACCGCGCTGCTGGCCGACGAGCAGTTCTGGCAGTCGTTCTCGAACTCGGTGGCGATGATCGTGGCGATCGTCGTCATCCCGACCGCGATCGGCATCGTCCTGGCCGCGCTGCTCTTCGACTACCTCGGCAGGAGCTTCGGCGCCCGCGCGGCCTCGTTCCTCCGGGCCACCTTCTACCTGCCGCAGATCCTGCCGATCGCGGTGGCCGGCTTCATCTGGAGCTGGATCCTCGACTCCGGCGACGGAAGCCTCAACGCCGCCCTCCGCGCCATCGGGATCTCGGATCCGCCCGACTGGCTCGGCGATCCCACCACGGCGATCTACGCCGTGATGCTGATGCTCGTCTGGCTGCAGATCGGCTACCCGGTCGTCATCTTCATGGCCGCGCTCCAACGGGTCGACCCCGAGCTCTACGAGGCCGCCGAGCTCGACGGCGCCGGCTGGTGGCGGCGCTTCACGGCCATCACCGTCCCGCAGATCCGTCCGGAGGTCTTCATCGTGGTCCTCACCGCCACCGTCGGCGCACTCAAGGTGTTCGCGCCGATCCTGATCCTGACCGGCGGCGGGCCAGAGAGCTCGACCGTCGTGCCCTCCTACTACGCGTACCGCAACTTCTTCGAGCTGTCGCAGGTCGGCTACGGGTCGACGATCGCCACGGTGATGTCGGTCCTGATCTTCGCGATCGCCGGCGTCCTGCTCTGGTGGCAGCGGCGCGGAGACGGCGAGAAGGTGGTGGCGCGATGACCGCCGTGGACGCTCCCCGCGCGGAGCACCGCTTCCGCCGCACCCCGATGCACTGGCTGATGCTCGTGCTGGCGGCCGCCTTCGCCCTGCTGATGCTCGCTCCGTTCTGGCTGCTCGTGCTCAACGCCTTCAAGACCGGAGCGGACTACTCCGCGAACGGGCCCCTCGCCTTCCCGACGTCCTTCACCCTCGATGCGTTCACCTCGTATCTGGGGCGGGTCGACTACCCGGTGGCGCTGGGCAACTCGCTGCTCATCTCGGGTGTCGTCGCCGTGGCCGGCGTCGGCGTCGCGCTCCTGGCGGCCTACGCGATCGGCGTCGGCCGGATCCGCGGAAGCGGCATCGTGCTGGCGCTGCTCCTGATCTCGACGATGCTCCCGCACGAGGCGCTCATCTACCCGCTCTTCTACGGGGCGCAGGCCACCGGCACGCTGAACACCCCGTGGGCCGTGATCATCGTCTTCACGGTGCTGCAGGGCGCGTTCGGCACCTACATCCTCGCGAGCGTGATGGCCACCGTCCCCAAGGAGCTGCTCGAGGCCGCGGCGATCGACGGCGCCGGCCGCTGGCAGATCCTGTGGCGCGTGGTGTTCCCGGTGCTCCGGCCGACGCTCTCGGTGCTGCTGGTGTTCTTCTTCATCTGGACCTGGAACGAGTTCTACATCCCGCTCATCCTGCTCAGCGACCCGGCCTCCCAGACCGTCCCGATCGCCCTGTCGACCCTGCGGGGCCAGCACTCGATCGACATCACGGTCGTGAACGCGGGCTCGCTGCTCTCGCTCATCCCGACGCTGATCTTCTTCCTGCTCTTCCAGCGGACCCTCAGCCGCGGCGTCACCGCCGGGGCCGTCAAATGATCCGCGCGACCTCCCTGCCCGCCTCCGTCTCCGAGGAGTACCGATGAACATCCCCTGGCACACCACCACCCGCGAGCGCGGCGTCCGCAGCCGCTCCATCAACGCCGAGAACCCGACCGGAGCGTCGGGCGCGGCGGCCAGGACCGCCTCCGATCTCGGTCCCGGCCGCAAGGGCACGGCGTTCCTGCCGCTGGCCGCGGGCGAGACGCTGACCCTGGCCGAGATCGAGGGCCCGGGGGTGATCAGGCACATCTGGATCACCGTGGCCGACCGCACCGAGGCAGGTCCCTTCGTCCTGCGCGATCTGGTCCTCCGGGCGTACTGGGACGACTCCGACCAGCCCGCCGTCGAGGTCCCCCTCGGCGACTTCTTCTGCAACGGCTTCGCGACCCGGGCGCTGGTGACCTCGATCCCGATCGTCGTCGCGCCGACCGGGGGGATGAACAGCTACATCCCCATGCCGTTCCGCCGCTCCGCCCGCCTCACCCTCGAGAACCAGCACGGCGGCGACCTGCCGCACGTGTTCTTCCAGGTCGACTACACGACGGGCGACGCCCTGGACGCCGGCACCGAGTACTTCCACGCCCAGTGGCGGCGCTCGAACGGCACCACCGCACTGGGCAGCGATCACGTCGTGCTCGACGGCGTGGAGGGCCGGGGCACCTACCTCGGCACCTACATCGCGCTGGCCTCCCTCCAGCGCTACTGGTGGGGCGAGGGCGAGATGAAGTTCTTCGTCGACGACGACGACGAGTTCCCGACCCTGTGCAGCACCGGTCTGGAGGATTACGCGGGCGGTGCGTGGGCGTTCCAGGACGAGCTCCGCGCCGACCCCGAACCCGAGATCCTCACCTTCAGCGCGCCGTACTTCGGCTACCCCTTCCACAGCACGCGCGACACCACCAGGGCGTCGCCGTTCTCGACGGAGGCGGTGCCGATGCACGCGCTCTACCGCTGGCACCTGCCCGACCCGATCTACTTCGACGAGCGCCTCCGCGTGACGCTGCAGCAGATCGGGGCCTGGGACCACGGGCTGTTCGAGCGGCAGGACGACCTCTCGAGCACCGCCTACTGGTACCAGTCCGGGCCGACGGCGGCGTTCCCGCCGCTGCCTCCCGTCGAGCAGCGCCGCCCGCGCTGAGGGGTCAGGTCGGGCGGACGCACGCCTCCTCGATCGCCGCCTCCTCCTCGAGCGTGAACGAGGACTCGGCGGTGGTCGGGAACCAGCCCTGCTGCGGCCACTGCGAGACGAAGTCGGCGCGCGACGGAGCGGCGGTGATCGTCGCTCCGTTCGCCTCGTAGCAGGGCACGAGGTACTCGGTCAGGTAGCTGTAGAGGTAGTCGATCTGCTCCGTCGTCATCGGCGCGATCGGAGTGGTCGGGTAGGTGCTCCAGCAGGTGAACGAGGCGACGGACTCCGCCTCGTCCACGGGGCTCACCATCAGCCCGGCGGGTCCCTCGCCGTCGGCGTCCGTGCCGATGTCGACGGGGACCCCCGCCGCCTCGAGGCAGTCCACGAGCTCCGGGGCCGCGGCCTCCTCGCGGTACTGCAGGAACGGGTCCGCGGGCCGCACGGCGCTCGGGTAGCCGGCGACGACGCCCTGCCACTGCTCGTCCTGCTGCTCGATCCGGAGCTCCTCGAGCCGGTCGGCGTCGAGGGGCGCCGGCGCCGGGGACGGGCCGAGATCCGGCATCGGGTACACGACGGCTCCCTCCGCGCTGGGGGAGGAGGTCGGGGCGTCCGACGCGGACGGGGCGGCTCCCGCGCATCCCGTCGCCCCGAGGGCGAGGCAGGCGCCGAGCAGGAGCGGGACGAGGTGCCGTGAGCGCGTGCGAGTCATGTGGTCCCCCCCCGGAAGCCGACCGGCACCGAGAGGGCGCCGGTCGCTCGATTCTGCCCGACGCGAGGCGCCGCGCGCTCAGCCCGCCGCCCGGCGGATCGCGACCACGGTCACGTCGTCCGGCAGCACGCCCGCGGACGCCAGCCGGGTGATGCTCGCGACCGCCGCCGAGGCGGTGGGCGCGGCGGCCGCCGCGGCGTCGGCCACGCGCTCCAGCGCCTCCAGCGTTCCGTCGAAGAGGTCGAGCACCCCGTCGCTGCAGATCAGCAGCAGATCGCCGGGGCCCAGTCGGAAGGCGCTCGTCTCCCACTCCTGCGTGCCGAGGACGCCGAGCGGCAGGTTGTACGAGGGGACGCGCTCGCGGGAGCCGTCGGCCCGGCAGATCACCCCGAGGCCGTGCCCGGCGTCGACCGCGGTGATGTCGCCGGTCGCGGCGTCGAGCCGCAGGTGCAGCAGCGTGACGAAGGCCTCGTTGGCGTCGAGGTCGGGCTCCACCGCACGGTCGACGAGGGCCATCGTGCTCCCCGGATCGAGCGAGGGCGGGGTGATCCGCAGCGCCGCGCGGACCGTCGCCGCGATCATCGCCGCTCCGACGCCCTTGCCCATGACGTCGGCGAGCGTGACGACGAGACCGTCGGAGGTGCGCTGCCAGTCGAAGAAGTCGCCGCTGACCGCGCCGCTGGGCACGCAGGCGCCCGCCACCTCGTAGCCCGGGAGGTCCGGGACCGACTTGGGCTGCAGGCGGCGCTGCACCCCTCCGCCGTCGGCGAGCTCCTGCCGGGTCCGGGCGGCCCGCGCGGTGAGCATCCTCGCGACCTGCTCGCCGCTGAGCGACGCCATGCTGAACGACACCACGACCAGCAGCACCAGGGTGATGAGGGTCGTCGACGGCGTGCCGAACCAGGTCGTGAACAGCACGCTCCGCGGACCGACCGCCAGGAACACGCCGAACCGCACCGCGTAGTAGGCCGCGAGGGCTCCGGAGGAGAGCAGCAGCGGCCAGCGCGTGCGCGAGTGCCCGGCGGCGAGGAGGGCGATCTCGCGGGTCGACAGCCCGATCAGGGTCGCCATGAGGGCGAGGTAGAGCGGGCCTCCCGACCAGTCGTTCACGGCGGGCGAGTCGAACGCCGAGACCGAGACGACCAGCACCGTCGGAGCGATCACGAGCCACCACGGCGTCGGCCGGCCGCGCAGCGAGCGGCTGCCCATCCACACGCTCGCGGCGCCCGCGACGATCAGGCCGTTGCCCAGCGGATTCGCCCACACCTGCTCCGGCGTGCCGTCGCGCAGGTAGGCGAGCGAGCCGCCCATGAACAGCGCGAGCGCGGTGCACCACCAGAAGCTGAAGGCCGACCGGGTGGTGCGGAACGTGACGAGGGCGAAGAGCAGGAAGAGGGTGAGAGTGGTGACCCCGAAGGCGACTCGGAGGGTCGTGGAGTCGAGCAAGGCGGTCCCGTGGTCCTTCCGTCAGACCGAGCGCGGAGCCGGCGGAGGAGCGACCGGCACGAGACGGATCCTCCCACGAGACGGACCCCCGCGTCGCCCGAGCGGGGGTCCTCGGGCGTGACCGCCCCGGGGACGGGGGGCACGGCGGGGGACGGGGCGGTCAGGGCCGCACGAGGACGACCACCTTGCCGCTGCCGCTCTCGGCGACGGTGTGCGCGCGGGCGATGTCGGCCAGCGGGAGCACGTGGTCGACGCGCGGCGTGTAGAGGCCGCTGCCGCCCAGCGCGGCGGCGTGCCGCAGCAGCGCCGACTCGTTGCGGGCGTCGACCTTCCGCAGGCCCAGCCGGGCGGCGCCGCGGTCGTCGATCACGGTGACGACGCGGGAGGGGTCGCCCACGATCGCCAGCAGGTCCGGCAGGGAGTCGGACGGGGCCGAGTGCAGTGCGGCGTCCACACCGTGGGGTGCGAGCCGGGCCACCCGCTCGGCGAGACCCGGGCCGTAGGTCGTGGCGGCGACTCCGAGCGCGTCGAGGAACGCGAGGTTGCTCTCGCGCGCCGTGCCGATCACGGTCGCGCCGGCGGCGAGGGCGAACGCGGCGGCCGCGCTGCCGACGGCGCCCGAGGCGCCCTCGATGAGCAGCGTCGCGCCGTCGAGGTCGCCCAGAGCACCGAGGGCGGCGGCCGCCGTGGCGGAGGCGAGCCCGGCCGCCGCGGCCTGCTCGGTCGACCACTGCTCGGGGACGCTGCTCCAGGCGGTGAGGACCGCGTACTCGGCCGTCGTGTCGCTCACTCCGCCCAGTCCGAAGACGAGATCGCCGACCTGCGCGTCCGTCACTCCGGCGCCGACCTCGTCGACGACGCCGACGGCGTCGCGACCGGGGATCGCCGGCAGGTCCAGGGGCAGGTAGGGGGCGAGGTGGCCGGCGCGGAGCAGGACGTCGATCGGATTCACGCTCGTCGCGAGGACGCGGATCCGCACCGCTCCCTCGCCGGCGCGGGGCTCGGGGGCTTCCTCGACGGTGAGGACGTCGGGGGCTCCGTAGGAGTGGAAGCGGGCAGCGCGCACGGGGTTCTGCTTTCTGACGGGGTTCGCAGCAGCAGATGCTTGCCGCGGAAAGGAAGCTATCCCCGAATGCTTTCCGTGGCAAGTGAATGTAGTCTGCGAGGGTGACCGCGGCCGATCGACTCTCGCCCCAGCAGGACCGGACCTGGACCCTGCTCGTGGGCGTCATGATGTGGCTGCCCGCCGAGCTCGACGCCTACCTCGAGCAGGCCGCGGATCTCAGCCACGCCGAGTTCGGGGTGCTGCGCTGCCTCTCGCTCGGCGAGGACCGCGAGATCCACATGAGCCGCCTGGCCGCGACGGCCAGCGTCACTCCCTCGCACCTGTCCCGCATCGTGGGGCGACTCGAGAAGCGCGGCCTCCTCGCCCGCAGCACCGACCCCTCGGATGCGCGGCGCACGCTCGCGAGGCTGACGGCCGCGGGCGCGAGGCTCCTCGCCGAGGTCGAGCCCGGGTACGTCGCCGAGGTCCGCGCACGGGTGTTCGCCCTGCTCGAGGACTCGCAGCTCGATCAGCTCGAGGACATCGCGGAGGCGATCCTCACTCCGCTCCGGCGCGAGTGCGTCGACCTGCTGGCGCCGCGATCGGCGCGCTAGTCGTCGTGATCGGGACGGTCGGAGGGCCGGTCCCGCGCGGGCTCGGCCGTGTCCGGAGCCGAGGCGATCGGGGCGGCGATCCCGCTGGTGCTGATGACCGGCAGGGTGCCCGTCCGGGGGAGCGGCTCCTCCGGGAGCGGAGTGCTGCTCGGTGCCTCGCCGGGCGCCGCGCCGTCCGCGTAGAGGACGTCGGCGGCCAGGGCCTCCTCGAGTCCGCGGTCCCGGCGCGTGCGTGCGCGGACGGGTGCGACGGCGCGGACGACCGGGGTGCGCAGCCGGCGGTACGCGAGGCGGCCGAGGGTGACGCCCCCGGCGAGGCCGACGGCGATCATTCCCGCCTGGAGCAGCAGGTCGATCCCGCTCGTCGGCGAGCCGCCCGAGGTGAGGTCGAGCACGCCGCGGTAGAGCGTGAGCCCGGGGAGCAGGGGGACGATGGCGCAGGCCGTGGTCACGACGGCGGGGATCCGCATCCGCTCGGACAGCGCCTCGCCCAGCAGGCCGATGGCGAGGGCGGGGACGGCGCTGGCCATGAGGGGTGCCGCGCCCAGATCGAGGAGCGTGTCGGAGGCGAGCCAGGCCCCTGCTCCGGTGATCGCGGTGAGGAGCGCCGCGCGCGGGGGCGTGTGCGACGAGAGCGCCCAGGCGCCGGCGGCGACGCCCGCTCCGAGCACCTGCACCTCGGCCGGCCAGGGACGGGCGTAGGAGTCGACGAGCACGAGGTCGACGCCGAGCGTGCGCGCGACGTCGAGCACCGCGGCGATGCCCACCACGATGCCGAGAGTGAGCAGCCCGACCTCCAGGAGCCGCCCGCCCGCGGTGATCGGGAACCCGTTGATCGCGTCGTCCGCGGCGCCGACGAACGAGAGCCCGGCCAGGAGCACGACCACCCCCGACGCGACGACGAGTGCCGGAGGCAGCACGGCCAGCTCGATCGGGAGCTGCGGCACGACCGCGAGCAGCAGCACCGCGACCCCCGTCGCGATCGCGGCGCCGGCGATCTGCTGGAAGAAGGCGGGAAGTCCCCAGCGCCCGAGCAGCCGGCCGGCGGAGTCGATGAGCGCGGCGGTCGCCGCGGCGACGAGGACGACGAGCGGTCCGCCTCCCAGCAGCAGCGCGACTCCCGCCGCCATCAGCGCCAGAGTGAGCGTGACGACGCCCCGGCGGTAGCGGTGCGGCTGCACGAGGATCGCGTCGAGCCGGTCGTGCGCCGCCTCGAACTGGTGCCGCGCCTCGTCGCGCGCGTCGGAGGAGTCGACGGCGTCGGCCACCCGCACCTCGGGCGAGCCCTCGGTGATCGCGGCGACGAGCGCCGTGACCCGGGCGAGCCGCTCGTAGTCGGCGCTGCGGGTCTGCACCACGCGCAGCACGCTCACGCTGGGCGAGTCCTCGCCTCCGTCGTGCACCACGAGGATCGACGTGAAGGTGAGGTCGACCTGGACCTCGATGCCGTACGCGCGGCAGACGCGCTGGATCGTCTCGGTGACCTCGGCCGCCGCGGACCCGAGCGACAGCAGCGTCTCGCCCAGCCGGACGGCGAGGTCGAGCACGCCGCGCACGGTCTGCTCGGCGAGCAGCGCCCGCTGGGTGCGCCGGCTGACCGGCGCGGCGGGGGTCTGCCCGCTGAGCTTGCCGACGACCTGCTGCAGGAGACGTGGGGAGCGCATCTTTCGAGGGTAGGTCCGGGGGAGGGTGCCCGGGGCCGCCTCGGGGCGGTCGGGCGAGTCGTCACTCCCCGGCCCTTGGGAGGGACGTCGGGCCCGTTCCGCGTCCACTCGCGCGCCGCGGCGCGGGCGAGAGGACGCCGAACGGGGTGCGGCGGAGGATCAGCGTCCGGACGGCGTCGACTCGCCGCGCGCTCCCGGATCTCTCCGGGATCTGCTGGGCACGTGGGGCTCTGCGCGGCAGCACAGGGCCCCGGACGCCACTCGGGCGTCCGGAGCCGCGCCGCGGTCAGCGGCCGAGGCGGAGGAGCTGATGCCTCCGCTCGCGCTCGAGCAGGTCGGCGCGCTCTCGGCGGAGGGCAGCGACGTCGGCGTGGTCGAGAGGCGGGCGGCGCTCCCGCCTGCTCCACGCGACGAGCGCGACTCCGACCCGCAGAGCGAGCCGGTCGAGCAGGCCGGCGAGGCGGCGGTGAGGGGGGTGGGCGTACCGGGTCGCCCGGAGTGCGGTGTTCATGAGGTGTCCTTGTCGTGCAGGCGCGCGGGCGCGCCGAAGAGCGCCGCGAGGGCGCGAGGAGGAGCGCGCTCGAGGGCGCGCGGAGGCACCGCCGCGGAGGCGGTGCGGGACCAGCGGGGGTCCGGGACGGGACGACGGTCCGTGCGGGGGACCCGCGGGACCGGGAGCTTCTCGAGCGTCGTCACCGTCTGAGCGATGACGAGCGCGGGGCTCGACCGGTCAGGCGGAGTGGACGCCGGAGAAGCCGGCGGTGAAGTGCGCGAAGTGCGGCATGCCTGGCTCCTTTCGTTGGTTCGGCTCCGTCGACCGTAGCGGGAGCGGTGCGGACCTGGCAAGAGCCTGGGAGCGGCGGATCGCCGATCTGCCGGATTCCGGCTCCTGGCGGCCTGTTCGGCTCGTGAGAACACGTCCGGCTCGCGGGAACACGTCCGGCTCGCAGGATCCCCCGACTCCGACGAGCCGAACGGATTCCTGCGAGCCGGAGGTGATCCGGAGGCGCCGCGTCCGCGTGCGCAGACGGGTCAGTGCGCCCGGGGCGTGTACCGCACCGGCGGGAACGCCGTCCGCACGATCGCGCGAAGCGATTCCAGCGACCCGGTCACGAGTCCCTGCGCCCGCGCCTGCACCAGGATGTTGCCGATCGCGGTCGCCTCGACCGGGCCGGCGAGCACGGTGCGGCCCGTGCGGTCGGCGGTCAGCTGGCACAGCAGCTCGTTCTGCGATCCTCCGCCGACCACGTGCACCGCGTCGATCCGCACGCCCGAGAGCGCCGAGGCCTGCTCGAGGGTCACCGCGTACGCCTCGGCGAGCGACTCGAGGATCGACCGCACGAACTCGGCGCGGGTGCGCGGCTGCTCCAGGCCGTTCTCGACGCACCACTCCACGATGCGGCCGGGGATGTTCCCCGGCGCGACGAAGCGCTCGTCGGCCGCGTCGAACGTGGTGATGCGCCCGCGGATCGCGGCGGCCTCGGAGAGCAGCAGCGGCAGCTCGATGCGCTCGCCCGTCTGCTTCTCCCAGGTGCGGATGGATTCGGACAGCAGCCACAGACCCGAGACGTTCTTCAGGTAGCGGATGCGCCCGTCGACGCCGCCCTCGTTGGTGAAGTTGGCGGCCCGACCCTCCAGCGAGACCACCGGCTTCTCGAGTTCGACGCCGACGAGCGACCAGGTTCCGCTCGAGATGTACGCCACGTTGTCGTCGGTCGAGGGCACCGCGACGACGGCCGAGGCCGTGTCGTGGGAGCCGACGGCGACGACGCCCAGGCTCTCCGGCGCGCCGAGATCGGCGGCGACGGAGGGCAGGAGCGAGCCGAGCCGGGAGCCCGGCTCGATCAGCGGCGCGAGGATCCCGCGCGGAAGGTCGAGGCGCGTGAGGAGGTCGTCGTCCCACGCGCGGGTGTGCGGGCTCAGCAGGCCCGTGGTCGAGGCGTTCGTGATCTCGGTCGCCGCGACCCCGGTCAGCCAGTAGCCGATGAGATCCGGAACGAGCAGCGCCTGATCGGCGAGCGCGAGCACGTCCCGCTCCGCCGCGAACTGGAACAGCGTGTTGAACGGCAGGTGCTGCAGGCCGTTCCGCTGGTAGAGCTCCTCCGCGCCGATGCGGGAGTGCACATCGGCGACGCCGCGCGCCGTCCGCTCGTCGCGGTAGTGGTACGGGGCGCCGAGCATCCGCCCCTGGCGCAGCAGCGCGTAGTCGACGGCCCAGGAGTCGACGCCGATCGAGACGACCTCCGGCTCCTCGCGGAGGGCGTTCGTCAGCCCCGCCGTGAGCGAGCGGTAGAGCTCCAGGATGTTCCAGTGCAGAGCGGAGGAGGCGCCCTCGTGGGTCCGCACCGGCTGGTTCGGGAACCGCGCGACGTGGCGCATCCGCAACTCGTCGTGGCCGACGTAGCCGAGGATCACGCGTCCGCTGGTCGCCCCGAGGTCGACGGCGGCGACGGCCTTCATCGCTGGAGCCCTTCGGTTGCGGTCATCGCAGGAACGCCGCGCTCGGGTGCGCAGATGCGACCCAGTGAGGGTCGCCGTCGCGTCCCGCGGTCTTCCGGAGTGGGGGCTGCCGCCTTCCGGGCGTGGCTGCAGCATTCCCGCGATGACGATGTCATCGCAGGAACGCCGCCGCGACGCCCGCATCGACCGGCACGTGGAGTCCGGTCGTGTGCGAGAAGTCGGACGTGCAGAGCGCGAACACGGCGTTGGCCACGTTCTCGGGGACGACCTCGCGCTTGAGGATCGTGCGCTGGGCGTAGAACTTGCCCAGGTCCTCCTCCTCGATGCCGTAGGTCTTGGCGCGGTTCGCGCCCCAGCCCGACGCGAAGATGCCGGAGCCGCGGACGACGCCGTCGGGGTTGATGCCGTTCACCTTGATGCCGTGCTCGCCGAGCTCGGCGGCCAGCAGGCGCACCTGGTGGGCCTGGTCGGCCTTGGTGGCCGAGTACGCGATGTTGTTCGGGCCGGCGAAGACCGAGTTCTTCGACGAGATGTAGATGATGTCGCCGCCGAGCTTCTGGTCGACGAGCACGCGGGCCGCGGCCTTCGAGACGAGGAACGAGCCCTTCGCCATCACGTTGTGCTGCAGGTCCCAGTCGGCGACGGTGGTGTCGAAGAGCGACTTCGAGAGCGAGAGGCCGGCATTGTTGACGACGAGGTCGAGTCCGCCGAACGCGAGCACGGTGGCGTCGATCGCGGCCTGCACGGCGGCCTCGTCCGAGACGTTCGCGGCGAGTCCGATCGCGACGTCCGTCGATCCGAGCTCGGCCGCGGCGGCCTGCGCCTTCGCGAGGTCGAGGTCGGCGATGACGACGCAGGCGCCCTCGGCGGCCAGGCGCGTGGCGATGGCCTTTCCGATGCCGGAGGCGGCTCCGGTCACGAGCGCGATGCGCGAGGCGAGCGGCTTGGGCTTGGGCATCCGCTGCAGCTTCGCCTCCTCGAGCGCCCAGTACTCGATGCGGAACTTCTCGGCCTCGTCGATGGGCGCGTAGGTCGAGATGGCCTCGGCGCCGCGCATCACGTTGATGGCGTTGACGTAGAACTCGCCGGCGACGCGGGCGGTCTGCTTGTTCGCTCCGTACGAGAACATGCCCACGCCCGGCACGAGGACGATCAGCGGGTCGGCGCCGCGGATCGCGGGGCTCTCGGGCGTCGCGTGCGCGTCGTAGTAGGCCTGGTAGTCGGCGCGGTACGCCTCGTGCAGCGCGGGGAGGCGCTCGAGGATCTCCTCGACGGAGGCGGTCGCCGGCAGGTCGACGAGCAGCGGCTTCACCTTCGTGCGGAGGAAGTGGTCGGGGCAGGAGGTGCCGAGCGCGGCCAGGCGCGGGTGCTCGGTGCTCGCGAGGAAGTCGAGCACCTCGGGGGAGTCGGTGAAGTGGCCGACCCGGGGGCTGTCGTGCGAGGCGATGGCGCGCAGGTGCGGGGCGAGGGCGGCGGCCTTGGCGCGGCGCTCCTCCTCGGGCAGGGCGGCGTAGTCCTCGAGGGCGGGTCCGAAGGGCTCCGGAGCGCCGTGCTCGGCGATGTACGCGGCCGCGGTCTCGATGATGCGGAGCGAGTTCGCCTCCGCCTCCTCGCTCGTGTCGCCCCAGGCGGTGATGCCGTGGCCGCCGAGGATCGCGCCGATCACTCCGGGGTTCGCGTCCTTGATGGCCGCGATGTCGAGGCCGAGCTGGAAGCCGGGGCGGCGCCACGGGACCCAGGCGACGGTGCCGCCGAAGGCCTCGGCGGTGAGCTTCTCGCCGTCGGCGGCGGTCGCGAAGGCGATGCCGGAGTCGGGGTGCAGGTGGTCGACGTGCGCGGCGTCGACGAGGCCGTGCATGGCGGTGTCGATCGAGGGGGCGGCGCCGCCCTTGCCGTGCAGCGTGTAGTCGAACGCGGCGACCATCTCGTCCTCGCGGTCGAGGCCGGGGTAGACGTTGACGAGCGCGCGGAGGCGGTCGAGGCGGAGGACCGCGAGGCCGGACTCCTTCAGCGTGCCGAGGTCTCCTCCGGAGCCCTTGACCCAGAGCAGCTCGACGGGCTCGCCGGTGACGGGGTCGGTCTCGACACCCTTCGCGGAGGTGTTGCCCCCCGCGTAGTTCGTGTTCTTCGGATCGGCGCCGAGGCGGTTGGAACGGGCGATGAGCTCCGCTGCGGTCGAGGACGAGGCCATGACTTCTCCGTCTGATTGAACGAACTTGTTAACTGTTACAAAAGCTAACAGGGTGCGCGGTCCGGGTCAACGGTCCGGCGCCGCGGAAGCGGTGCGCAGCCGTCGAGGGAACCCCCGACCGTCGAGACGTCCCGCTGCTCCTGGCTGTCTCGACCATCCGGGGTTCCCTCGAGGATCGGGTCAGCGCAGCTCGACCAGTGCGCGGAACGGCTCCAGCCGCGCGTCCGACGGAGCGAGCTCGGTCACCATGACGCTGATCGCGTCCCAGTCGAGCGCCCGGGCGAGCGCCGAGCGCTCGAGCTTGGTCGAGTCGACCAGCAGCACCGTCTCGGTCGACGCGGAGACGAACACGCGCTTGACCTGCGCCTCCTGCAGCGTGACCTCGCTGGTGCCGTGCGTCGAGACGGCGGAGGCGGAGGTGAAGAAGCGGTCGTAGTGCAGCTCGGCGGCGCTCGAGCAGGCGAGGGGTCCGACGAAGCTGTCCGTCTCCTCCTCCAGCTCGCCGCCGATGAGCACCACCCGCGCCCTCGTGGTGCGGGCCGAGGCGTGGTTCTCGAGCGAGTTGGTGGCGACGAGCAGTCGAGGGGATTCGGCGGCGGCGCTCAGCAGGGTGCCCGCGGTGGAGGAGGCGTCGACGGCGATGGCGCCGGTGGCGGGCACCAGGTCGACGGCCTTCCTCGCGATCTCGCGCTTGGCGGCGGCTCCGGCGGCGAGGCGCTCGGCGAAGGGGCGCGGACGCAGAGCAGGCACCGCCCCTCCGCGGACCCGGCTGAGCCGGCCCTCGGCCTCGAGATCGGCGAGGTCGCGGCGCACGGTCATGGTCGAGACGTCGAGCTCGGCGGCCGCCTCGTCGAGCCGCACGGCGCCGTCGCGCTCGAGGAGCCCGATCAGGCGCGCTCGCCGCTCCGCCGAGTCCACCGTGGCCATGCCGCTCCCGTCCGCGGCGCGTCGGCGCCCGCGGCCTCGAGCGTATCGCCCGGCCGCGAGCACACTCCGGTTCGCAGAACCTCGGCTGGGCGAGGGTGGCGGCGGCCGACGGATCCCGGCCGCGCAGCCGAGGTTCCGCGGGCGAGCGGCATCGACTACCCGGAGGTGCGCCCGGTGCCGTCGGTCGGCACGTCGGCCGCCCCTCCGGGCCGTTCCTCCGGCGACCGGCGCCGGCGCGCCCGCTCACGGCCGATGACGACCGCCACGAGTCCGGAGCACACGACCGCGATCACCGCGACGGTGCCTCCCGGCCCGATCGACGGGGCGAGGGCCGGCGCCACGAGCACTGCGGCCGCGGCGGGCAGCACGACCCCGGCGTGCAGGGGCTGCCTGCTGCCCAGCGGAGCGTGCACCAGCCACATCAGGAGCAGGTACGAGGCCACGGGCACGGCGACCGCCGCCCCGAGCACGACCTCGGACGCCTCGAGATGCCCCGCGGTCGCTGCGACGGCGGCCTCCAGACCGGACCCCAGGGCGGCGAGCGCCGCGAAGACGAGGAAGTGGGCGTAGCCCCACCGGTAGGACAGGCTCCGCCGCGCTTCGAGGAGTTCGCCCGACGGGTGCAGGTACGACAGCCACCACAGGGCGAAGACGAGGACGAGGGCCGCCAGCGACACGAGGACGAGTGGTGAGCTGACCCCGCGCTCCGCGAGTGATCGCTGCATCCCGGTCACCGCCGCGAGCACGCCCTCGCCCAGCAGGATGATCGTGAACAGCCCGTACCGCTCGGCGATGTGGTGCGGATGCCAGCTCGGCTCGCCCGCCCGGGCGGCGTACAGGGGGACGCAGAGCTCGAGCGCCGCCAGCAGGACGAAGCTCGCGACCTCGGTCTGCTCGGGGAGCAGGAGCCGCAGCAGCCAGCCGACCTGGACGAG
>NZ_JADILJ010000041.1 GCF_017355185.1 Rathayibacter sp. SD072
GCCGCCAGCGCTACGGCGAGGCCGTTGTGCGCGAGATCCTCGGCGCCCAGTTCATCGAGGAGCAGCCGCACGTCCCGCGCGGTCCGCGCGTGAGCGGCGCGTGATGCTCCCGTCCCTCCACCCCGTCCGCCCCCACCGAGAGGAGGCGACCGCATGTACGAAGGCATCGTCCAGGAGCTGATCGACGAGCTCGGCCGGCTCCCCGGCATCGGACCCAAGTCCGCGCAGCGCATCGCGTTCCACATCCTGCAGACCGAGACGTTCGACGTGACCCGTCTGGCCGAGATCCTCCTCGAGCTGCGGGGCCGCGTGCACTTCTGCGACATCTGCGGCAACGTGGCCGAGGAGGCGACGTGCGGAATCTGCCGTGATCCGCGCCGCAGCCGCGCCGTCATCTGCGTCGTGGAGGAGGCGAAGGACGTCCCCGCCATCGAGCGCACCCGCGAGTTCCGCGGGCTGTACCACGTGCTCGGCGGCGCGATCAGCCCCATCGACGGCATCGGCCCGGATCAGCTGCGCATCCGCCAGCTCCTGCAGCGACTCGCCGACGGCGAGGTGCAGGAGGTCATCATCGCGACCGATCCCAACCTCGAGGGCGAGGCGACCGCCACCTACCTCTCGCGCATGCTCAGCACCCTCGGCATCCGCATCACCCGCCTCGCCTCGGGCCTGCCCGTCGGCGGCGACCTCGAGTACGCCGACGAGATCACCCTCGGCCGCGCCTTCGAGGGCCGCCGCCTCGTCGAGAACTGACCCAGGAGGAGGCGAGCGTCCCGCCCGACACATGGCCCCTCGCGCATGCGCCCGCCGGTAGACTCCCTCGTCGGGTCGCGACGGCCCACCAGCCACCGACCCGGGAGCAGCACGTGAGCCTGATCGTCCAGAAGTTCGGCGGGTCCTCCGTCGCCGACGCGGAGAGCATCAAGCGCGTCGCGAAGCGGATCGTCGCCACCAAGCAGGCCGGCAACGACGTCGTCGTCGCCGTCTCGGCCATGGGCGACACCACCGACGACCTCCTCGAGCTCGCCCACCAGGTGACCCCCATCCCGGCCCCCCGCGAGCTCGACATGCTCCTCTCCTCGGGCGAGCGCATCTCGATGGCGCTGCTCGCCATGGCCATCAAGAGCATGGGGTACGAGGCCCGCTCGTTCACCGGCAGCCAGGCCGGCATGATCACCGATGCCCAGCACGGCGCCGCGCGCATCGTCGACATCACGCCGGTGCGCCTGCGCGAGGCCCTCGACGAGAACGCGGTCGTCATCGTCGCCGGCTTCCAGGGCTTCAACCGCGACACCAAGGACATCACCACGCTCGGCCGCGGCGGCTCCGACACCACCGCCGTCGCCCTCGCCGCCGGCCTCGGCGCGGACACCTGCGAGATCTACACCGACGTCGACGGCGTCTTCACCGCCGACCCCCGCGTGGTGAAGCGCGCGCGCAAGCTCGACCGCATCTCCAGCGAGGAGATGCTCGAGCTCGCCGCCGCCGGAGCGAAGGTCCTGCACATCCGCGCCGTCGAGTTCGCGCGGAGGCACGGGGTCACGCTCCACGTGCGCTCCTCGTTCAGCCCCAACGAGGGCACCATCGTCTACAACGCCGGAGCAGCCGGCACCGAGAAGGGACAGACCGTGGAAGAGCCCATCATCGCCGGCGTCGCCGCCGACCTGAACGAGGCCAAGATCACCGTGGTCGGCGTGCCCGACATCCCGGGGAAGGCCGCTCAGATCTTCACCATCGTCGCGAAGACCGGATCGAACATCGACATGATCGTGCAGAACGTGTCGGCCGCCTCGACCGGGCTCACCGACATCTCCTTCACGCTGCCCAAGGCCGACGGGCAGACGGTCCTCATGGCGCTCAACGCCGAGAAGGACGACGTCGGCTTCCAGGCGCTCCAGTACGACGACCAGATCGCGAAGCTCGCGCTCGTGGGCGCCGGCATGCGCACCAACGCGGGAGTCTCGGCCAAGCTCTTCCGCTCGCTCTTCGAGGCGGGCATCAACATCGAGATGATCTCGACCAGCGAGATCCGCATCTCGGTCGTCACCCGCGCCGACACGGTGAACGAAGCGCTGCGCGTCGTGCACACCGCCTTCGGGCTCGACGGCGAGGACGACGCGGTCGTCTACGCCGGCACCGGCCGCTGACGGACACCGACCCCCGCGATCCCGCCGATCGCGCGGTACCGGGCGCGGAGAGCACTCCCCGCCCGGTACCTTCTCACCGGTACCCGCTCCCGCGGGACCCGACCCTACGAGCGGCGGCTCCGCCGCCCGGACGAAAGAGCAGAGCATGAGCAGCACCCCCCTCCACGTGGGCGTCGTCGGCGCGACCGGACAGGTCGGCAAGGTGATGCGCCGCCTCCTCGAGGAGCGCGAGTTCCCGATCGCCTCGATCCGCTTCTTCGCCACCGCGCGCTCGGCCGGGACGACCCTGTTGTTCCGCGGCGAGGACGTCGTCGTGGAGGACGTCGAGACGGCCGACCCGTCGGGCCTGGACATCGCGCTCTTCTCGGCCGGAGCGACCGGCTCGCGCGCGCAGGCCCCGCGGTTCGCCGCCGCCGGTGCCCTCGTGATCGACAACTCCAGCGCCTGGCGCATGGACCCCGAGGTCCCGCTCGTCGTCAGCGAGGTCAACCCGCACGCGATCGACCAGGCCGTCAAGGGCATCATCGCCAACCCCAACTGCACCACGATGGCCGCGATGCCGATCCTGAAGGTGCTCGACGCCGAGGCCGGGCTCACCCGCCTGATCGTCAGCACCTACCAGGCCGTCTCGGGCAGCGGTCTCGCCGGGGCGAACGAGCTCGCCGGCCAGGCGAAGGCGGCCGTCGCCGACGAGCGCCTCCTCGACCTGGTGCACGACGGCTCGGCCGTCGCCTTCCCGGACCCGGCCGTCTACGTCGCTCCGATCGCCTTCGACGTCATCCCCTTCGCGGGCAACCTGGTCGAGGACGGCCTGAACGAGACCGACGAGGAGAAGAAGCTCCGCAACGAGAGCCGGAAGATCCTCGAGCTGCCCGGCCTGCTGGTCTCGGGCACCTGCGTCCGCGTCCCCGTCTTCACCGGGCACTCGCTCTCCGTCAACGCTGAGTTCTCGAGCCCGCTCACTCCGGAGCGCGCCCGCGAGCTGCTCGCCGACGCCCCCGGAGTGGTGCTGCGCGAGGTCCCCACGCCCCTCGTGGCCGCCGGCACCGACCCGAGCTACGTCGGCCGGATCCGCGCCGACGAGGGCGCCCCCGAGGGTCGCGGTCTCGCGTTCTTCATCAGCAACGACAACCTGCGCAAGGGCGCCGCCCTGAACGCCGTGCAGATCGCCGAGCTGATCGCCGCGCGTCCCGCCGCCTCCTGACGGCTCGGCGGCGCCGTCCGGGCCGAGCGGACCGCTCGACTCCGCGCGGTGCCGCCGGCCTCCGCGTCGAAAAGCCGCGAATTTGATGACGGTGCGGCCCCCCGGCCGGGCTGCCGACCCTTCCGCGACGGTAAACTCGGTTCTCGTGAACTCCTCGGAACCGGTCGACGTCGCCCTCATCGGAGGGGGCATCATGAGCGCCACGCTCGGAGCCCTCCTGACCACGCTCCAGCCCGACTGGACGATCGCCGCCTACGAGCGCCTCGGCGACGTCGCGCAGGAGTCCTCGAACCCCTGGAACAACGCCGGAACGGGTCACGCCGCCCTCTGCGAGCTGAACTACATGCCCGAGGCGGCCGACGGCTCCGTCGACCCCGCCAAGGCGATCCAGATCAACGAGCAGTTCCAGATCTCGCGCCAGTTCTGGGCGAGCCTCGTCGAGGCCGGCGCGATCCGCGAGCCCTCGAGCTTCATCAACGCCGCTCCGCACATGACGTTCGTGCACGGCGAGGCCAACGTCGAGTACCTCCGCAAGCGCTACGAGGCGCTGAAGGACCAGCCCCTCTTCGCCGGCATGGAGTTCACGGAGAGCATCAAGACGATCCACGAGTGGGCCCCCCTGCTGATGGAGCAGCGCCCCGCAGGCGGTGGACCCTACGCGGCGACCCGCATCCCGGCGGGCACGGACGTCGACTTCGGCGCGCTCACCCACCAGCTGTTCGATCACGTGGTCGGCAACGGAGGCACGCTCGACACCGGCCACGAGGTCACGAACATCGGCCGCCGCAAGGACGGACTCTGGCAGCTCGATCTCAAGCAGCTCGTGGGCAGCACGCCCAAGCGCGTGCTCGCCCGCTTCGTCTTCGTCGGCGCGGGCGGTGGAGCGCTGCACCTGCTGCAGAAGTCCGGGATCCCCGAGATCAAGGGCTTCGGCGGCTTCCCGATCTCAGGCCAGTTCCTCCGCACCGACAACCCCGAGATCGTGGCCCGCCACCAGGCCAAGGTCTACGGCAAGGCCGCCGTGGGCGCCCCGCCGATGTCGGTGCCGCACCTCGACACCCGCGTCGTCGACGGTGAGGCGTCGCTGCTCTTCGGGCCCTACGCCGGATTCACTCCCAAGTTCCTCAAGCGCGGCTCGTGGCTCGACCTGCCGCTCTCGATCCGCCCGCACAACATCGGGCCGATGCTCGCGGTCGCCCGCGACAACCTCGACCTGATGAAGTACCTCCTCGGCGAGGTCGTCGCCGGCCGCGGCAAGAAGATGAAGGCGCTCCGCGAGTTCCTGCCCACCGCCCGCTCCGAGGACTGGTACCTGATCACCGCCGGTCAGCGCGTCCAGGTGATGAAGAAGGACGAGAAGAAGGGCGGAGTGCTGCAGTTCGGCACCGAGGTCATCACCGGGGGCGAGGGCACCATCGCCGGCCTCCTCGGCGCCTCGCCCGGGGCGTCGACCGCCGTGCCGATCATGCTCGACGTGCTGAAGCGCTGCTTCCCGGACGAGCTGAAGGGCTGGGAGCCGCGCCTCCGCTCGCTCATCCCGAGCTACGGCTCGACCCTGAACGACGCTCCGGAGGCGGCCGAGCGCACGGTCGCGGCGACGGCCGAGACGCTGGCCCTGGGCGCCTCGGTCTGAGCTCCGCTCTCCGCGGCCGGTCGCGATCCCGCGCCGATCGGCCCGGAGGGTTCGAACATATGTTCTAATTGCTCCATGAGGTGGAGCGGGCAGTCGATGAGCGCGGCCGACGAGAGCGCCCTGCCCGGCCTCGTGCGGCTGACGGATCTGGTGCGGACGACCCGCACCCCCGAGTTCGACGGCATCACGTTCTACGAGGTGCTGGCGAAGTCGGCGCTCAACCGGGTGCACACGTCGTCCAAGATGCCGTTCGGCTGGACCATCAACCCGATGCGCGGGTGCACCCACGCCTGCACCTACTGCTTCGCCCGCCCGACCCACGAGTACCTCGAGTTCGACGGCGGCCGCGACTTCGACTCCCAGATCGTGGTGAAGGTCAACGTCGCCGAGGTGCTCACGCGCGAGCTCGCCCGGCCGAGCTGGGAGCGCCATCCGGTGGCCCTGGGCACCAACACCGATCCGTACCAGCGGGCGGAGGGGCGCTACCGTCTGATGCCGGGCATCATCGCGGCCCTCGCGGCGTCCGGCACGCCGCTCTCGATCCTCACCAAGGGCACGCTCCTCCGTCGCGATCTGCCGCTGCTGAAGGAGGCGGCGGAGCACGTCCCCGTCGACCTCGGGGTCTCCATCGCCGTCTACGACGAGGACCTCCAGCGCTCCGTCGAGCCCGGTGCGCCCACCGCCGCGGCCAGACTCGCCACGGTCACCGCCGCGCGCGAGGCCGGATTCGACTGCTCGGTGTTCCTGATGCCGATCCTCCCGTTCCTCACCGACACGACGGCCCATCTGGACGCGTCGCTGCGGGCGTGCCGCGAGGCGGGGGCGACGTCGATCCTGTACTCCACGCTCTACCTCAAGCCCGGGGTGAAGGAGTGGTTCCTCCAGTGGCTGGCGCACGAGCACCCCGAGCTGCTCGACCGCTACCGCTCCCTCTATCCCGGCGGCTCGGCCTACGCCCCGAAGGAGTACCGGCGCTGGCTGGCCGATCGCATGCGCCCTCTGATGCGCGCCCACCGCCTCGAACAGGGGAGGGAGGATCCGGCGACCGGCTCCGTGCGCTCGTCCGGTCTCGGGATGCTGAAGGTGCTCGGCGGCGACCGTCGGCCGCTCCAGCACGGCGGCCTGCTCGCCGAGGAGCTCGGAGCCGAGCGTGCGGCGATCCTGCCGGGAGTCGGTCAGCCGACCCTCTTCTGACCCCCGTCGCGCCGATAGGATCGACCCATGGTGACCCGCTCCGGCGAGCCCTCGCCCGGCTCCTCCGCTCGGAGCGCCGACGACGAGCCCCGCCGCGCCGTGCGCCTCGGGATCCTCGACGACCACGAGCTCCTCCTCGACAGCATGAGCAGCTGGATCGCGGCCAACGCGCCCGACTTCGACCTCGTCGTCAGCGCCGGCACCTGGATGGAGCTCGTCACGAGCACCGTGTTCCCGACCCAGGTCGTCATCATGGACTTCGAGCTGAGCGAGCCGATCTCGATCGAGGCGCGGATCCGGACCTGCCGCGCCGCGGGGGCGACCGTGATCGTGCTGTCCGAGCGCGAGGACGACGAGGTCCGCGACCGCTGCCTGCGCGCGGGAGCGGCCAGGCACCTCACCAAGTCCCAGCCCATGCGCGACGTGATGGAGAGTGCGCGCTCCGCGATGGAGATGCGCTCGAACGCCGGATCCGCGACGCAGTGGCGCCCGCTGCCCATCGGGGTCGCGGCGCAGCAGCGCCCGAAGCTGAGCGCGGGGGAGCTGGAGGCGCTCCGGCTGTACGTCGGCGGCTCCAGCACGCCGGAGGTCGCCGCCGCGATGAACGTGCGGTTCGAGACCGCGAAGACCTATCTGCGCCGTGTGCGCCAGAAGTACGCCAAGGTGGGCCGACCCGCGAGCCGCCGGGCGGAGCTCATCCGGCGCGCCGCCGAGGACGGATTCCTCGAGTGAGCCGCGCCCCCCGCACCAGCACCGAGGAGACCTGATGGCCAAGCTGTACTTCCGCTACGGAGCGATGAACAGCGGCAAGAGCACGTCGCTCCTGCAGGCCGCGCACAACTACGAGGAGCGCGGCCACCGCGTCCTGCTGGCCAAGCCGTCGGTCGACACGAAGGGCGAGGAGCTCATCGTGTCGCGACTCGGCGTGACCCGTCCGGTGGACATCCTCTTCCGGCCGGACGAGGACCCGGTGGCCGTCTTCACCGCCGCGCGCGCCCGCACCCTGGCCGAGTCGGCGCGCGATGTGAGCGCCCTCCTCGTCGACGAGGCGCAGTTCCTGCCCGAGTCCCACGTCGACGATCTGCTGCGGATCGCGATCCTCGAGAACGTGCCGGTCCTGGCCTACGGCATCCGCACCGACTTCCGGACCGCCGCGTTCCCGGGCAGCAGGCGCCTCCTCGAGATCGCGCACAGCCTCGAGGAGCTGAAGACGATCTGCCGGTGCGGGCGCAAAGCGATCTTCAACGGGCGCGTCGTGGACGGCCGCTTCGTCTTCGACGGCGACCAGGTCGCCATCGACGGCGCGTCCGTCACCTACGAGTCGCTCTGCGGATCCTGCTACCTGCAGGAGAGCCGCGGCCGGCTGCGCGGCTGAGTCCCCGAGGCATCCTCGCTGTCGCGTCACCCACGCGAAACGAACTAGTGGGTAGCCTTGCGGGCGTGACATCACCGGAAACGGAACTACGCCTTTCGGAGCACGAGGAGAGGTCGGGGGGATCGATGGCGGCGCAGGAGACCACTCCGAAGCGCGGAACGTCCTGGGAGCAGGAGTACCGTCGGCGACTGCTGGCGACGGACATCGTCGCGATCCTCGTCTCCGTCCTCGGCACCCAGCTCTTCTGGTTCGACCTCGACCTGGGCTCCGACGTCGGGTTCAACAACCCCGTCGAGATCCCCATCACGTACGCGTGGGTCTCCGTCATCCTGGTGCTCGGCTGGCTCATCGCCCTGCAGGTCTTCGACACCCGCGACCGGCGGATCATCGGCACCGGCTACGCCGAGTACCGGCGCATCGTCGACGCCTCGATCTGGCTGTTCGGCATCGTGGCGATCATCGCCTACCTCCTGCAGATCCTCCTCGCGCGCGGCTACATCGTCACCGCCTTCCCCGCCGGGATCCTCCTCATCTGCGTCGGCCGTCTCTCCTGGCGCGCCTGGCTCACCCGGCAGCGCCGCCAGGGCCGCTTCGCCAACCAGGTCGTGCTCCTGGGCTCGCGGGCGAGCGTCCTGCACACCGCCCGCGAGCTGCGCCGCGGCACCGAGGCGGGCTACAAGCTCGTCGGCGCGGTCTCGACCTCGCCGGGGGGAGCCGAGGCGCTCCTCGCCGACGACGAGCTGACGGGCCTCGCGGTCCACGGCTTCACCGGAGTGGACGGCGTCCGCGCCGTCATGGATGCGACCGGCGCCGACACGGTGGTCGTCACCAGCTCGGACGAGCTCGCCCCCCAGCGCATCCGCGAGCTCAGCTGGACGCTGGAACCCGGCCGCGAGCACCTCGTCGTGGCCCCCAGCCTCACCGACATCGGCGGCCCCCGGATCCACACCCGCCCGGTCGCGGGTCTGCCGCTCATCCACGTCGAGACGCCGCGCTTCGACGGGCGCCAGCGCTTCGCCAAGCGGCTCTTCGACATCGCCGCGTCGACACTCCTGATCATCCTGAGCGCCCCGGTGCTCATCGTCGTCGCCGTCCTCGTCAAGACGACGAGCCCCGGACCGATCCTCTTCCGCCAGGAGCGGATCGGGCTGAACGGCGCCACCTTCGAGATGCTCAAGTTCCGCTCGATGGTGGTCGACGCCGAGGCCCGCCTCGCCTCGCTGGCCGCTCAGCAGCGCGACGAGGGCAACAGCATCCTGTTCAAGATGGCCAAGGACCCGCGCGTCACCAAGGTCGGCGCCGTGCTGCGCCGCTTCAGCCTCGACGAGCTGCCCCAGTTCCTCAACGTCTTCCGCGGCGACATGTCGCTCATCGGACCGCGCCCGCCCCTGGCGCGCGAGGTCGAGCAGTACGAGGAGCACGTGCACCGCCGCTTCCTCATGAAGCCGGGGATCACGGGCCTCTGGCAGGTCAGCGGTCGCTCCAACCTGTCGTGGGAGGACACCGTCCGCCTCGACCTCTACTACGTCGAGAACTGGTCGATGACGGGCGACCTGATCATCCTCTTCAAGACGGCGCGTGCCGTGCTCGCCCGAGACGGCGCGTATTGAGCGGCTCGTACCACGCGACTCCGGAGCGGAGCATGGCCGTCTCGGTCCTCGACGTGCCGTTCCGGGTCGTGTTCGGCGGCGGTCTCTCGGACCGGGACGTCGAGCGGATCACCGCCAGCTGGGCGGAGTGCCTCGCTCCGGCCGGTGGCGACGGGCGGATCGTCCACGCCGATGTCCTGCCCTCCCGCCCCGGCGGTGACGACGTCAGCGTCCTCGCCGGCTCCGTCGCCCAGCTGGAGGAGTCGCTCACCTCGACCCTCACCGTGCAGGCGATCGGCGCCCGCCGTCACGAGCTCCTGATGCTGCACGCCTGCGGCGTCGCCGACGGGTCGGGCAGGGTCCTCGCCTTCGTCGCGGCGTCCGGCACCGGCAAGACCACCATGGCGCGCGCGCTCGGACGCCGGTTCGGCTACGTGACCGACGAGACCGTCGCGGTCGCGGAGGACGGCGCCGTCGTGCCCTATCCCAAGCCGCTGTCGGTCAAGCCGCTGACCGGGAGCGCCCCCAAGGCGCAGCTCGCGCCCGGCGGGCTCGGACTCCTGCCCCGTCCCGCCGCGCCTCTCGTGCTCGCCGGAGTGGTCCTGCTGGACCGTCGCCCCGGGGTGGGGGAGCCCTTCCTCGAGCCGGTCGATCCGGTGGAGGCCGTGGACGACCTCGTGCCGCAGACCTCCTACCTCTCGGCCCGTCCGCGCCCGATCCTGCACCTCGTCGAGACGCTGCGCGCGCTCGGAGGGGTCCGCCGGCTCGTGTACTCCGAGTCCGCGGCGGCGCTCGACCTCGTCGAGCAGCTCTTCTCGTCGCTCGACGTCCCCGCTCCGTCGATCTGGGACGAGGTGCTGGCGCTCCCGCTGCCGGAGCCGGCGGGCGAGGCGGCCGACCTCGCGTGCGCACCGGCCGACGACGCGCTCCTCACGCCCTCCGGCGAGCTGCTCGTCTTCTGCGCGGGAACGCTCGTCCGCCTCTCCGGGATCGGCCCGTCCGTCTGGCGCCTCGTCGGCAGCGGAGCCGCCGGGGACGACCTCGTCGCCGCGGTGCTCGCGGACGTCGGCGGTGCACCCGACGGAGTGGACCCGCGGGAGGCCGTCGGCGCGGCGGTCGACGAGCTCGTCGCGCTCGGGGTGATGACGAGGAGGAGTCCCGCACGGCCCACCCCCGACGGGGTGCACACGTGATGCGCCGCGAAACAGCGCGGATACACGGCTGTGTAACAATTCCAGGGCTCACCGTCACCGACGGTCGCGCCTCGATCCGAACCAGTGAAGGAACTTGACACTGTGGAACTTAGAGACGTCCTCCGACTTCTCCGTGATCACTGGCTGGCGATCGTCGCAGCGATCCTCCTCGGCACCCTGGTGGCCTTCGGCTGGTCCCTGACCCAGAAGCCCCGCTACGTCGCCGACTCCCAGGGCATCGTCTCGGCGAAGGTGGCCGCGGGCGGCGACGAGAGCCAGGCGATCTACTCCCGCCAGATCGCCGACACCGTCGCACGGTCGAGCCTCCAGACCTACCTGCCGCTGGCCACGTCCCGCGATGTGGCCGAGATCGCCATCACGAACCTCGGCCTCGACCTGAGCGCGTCCTCGCTCATCTCGGCGATCACGGTCACCTCCGAGACGACCGCCCCGGTCATGACCGTCCAGGCCACCGCCTCGACGCCCGAGGGCGCGCAGAAGCTCGCCGACGCCTGGGTCTCGGCCCTCGCCACCCGCATCCAGCAGGTCAACCAGGAGACCGGGGTCGGCGACACCGTCGGCCTGTCGGTCGTGCAGTCCGCGGCGCTGCCGAGCTCGCCGGACTTCCCGAACCTCCGTCTCGTCCTCGCCGTCGGCGCGCTCGTCGGCCTCGTGCTCGGGCTCGTCTACGCCTTCGTCCGCAACACGCTCGACCGCCGCATCCGCACCGCCGAGATGGTCGAGCGCCTGTTCGATCTCCCGGTCGTCGGCACGCTCCCCGTCGACAAGCGGCTCAACGAGACCAACCGCATCGTCCCGGAGGCCGACACCACGGACTACGTCGCGTCCGACGGCAAGCACGCGCTCGCCGAGGCGCTCCGCGAGCTGCGCACCAACCTCCAGTTCATGAACGTCGACAGCCCCCCGCGCATCATCGTCGTGACCAGCCCCCTGCCCTCCGACGGCAAGTCGACCGTGACCGCGAACCTCGCCGTCACCCTCGCCGCCTCCGGCCAGCGCACGGTCGTCGTCGACGGCGACCTCCGCAAGCCCACCGTCGCGAAGTCCTTCGGTCTCGTCCCGGGCGTGGGCCTGACCGACCTGCTGATCGGCAAAGCCGAGCTCCAGGACGTCCTGCAGCCGTGGGGCCCCTCCGGCAACCTCTGGATCCTCGGCGCCGGATCGATCCCGCCGAACCCGAGCGAGCTGCTCGGCTCGAACGGGATGGACATCCTGCTGCACGAGATCGCCCGCGAGGCCATCGTCATCGTCGATGCTCCTCCGCTGCTCCCCGTGACCGACGGTGCGATCCTGACGGCCCGCACCGACGGCGCGCTCGTCGTGATCTCGGCGGGGAAGACGACGACGGACGAGCTCGGCAAGGCCATCCAGAACCTCGAGCGCGTCAGCGGGCACACCCTCGGCGTGATCCTCAACCGCGTCCCGCCGCGCGGCCAGGTCGGCCGCGGCTACGGCTACTACTACACGAGCTACTACGGCTCCGAGCGGTCGGGAGCGCGGGCCGAGAACCCGACCGCTCCCGCACCGAGCGCCGTCTGATCGGCCGGGCATGACGTTCCCGGGAGACGACGGATCGCGGCGGGTCCGGCGGGGCTGGCGCCCCTCCGAGCCGGCGGCGGCCTCGGAGGCTCCGGTCTTCACGATCCTGTCCGTCTGCACCGGGAACATCTGCCGCTCGCCGATGGCGGAGCAGCTGCTGCGGCGGTCTCTCGCGGAGGCGACGTCCCCGGCGGGAGGTCCGCTGTTCTCCCTCCGCAGCGCCGGTGTGCAGACGAGGGACGGCTATCCGATGGACCCGATCTCGTCCCGGCTGAGCGCGGAGTACGGCGGCGAGCCCGTGGGCCACTCCAGCGCCAGGCTCTCCGAGGAGCTCGTCGCCGAGGCCGACGTCATGCTGACGATGACCCGCGAGCACCTCGTCGACGCGGCGAGGAGGTTCCCCTCGATCCTCCTGCGCGGCTTCACGCTGCTCGAGTTCGCCCGGGTGCTGCCGTTCGTCATCGCCGAGGTGCCGATCCCGGCCGTCGACGATCCCGCGGTGCGCCTGCGCACCGTCGTCCGGCTCGCCGCGGCCCATCGCGGTCGTGCGCCGAGGGCCGACGGAGGCGACGACATCGACGACCCGATCGGCCGCAGCGAGGCCACGCACGCGCGGGTCGCCGCTGAGATCGCGGGAGCCGTCTCCGACATCTCCCGTGATCTGAGAGCATTGGCGCGGCGGTAGAGCGCTCCTGCGCACCCCGCCGCTCCCCAGAACCTCCCTCTGCCCGCCGTCGCCGACGCGACACCCACCACGTCCACGATTCGGAGAACCCCTGTGAAGCTTTCTGTCATTGGTTGCGGCTACCTCGGTGCCGTCCACGCCGCCGCGATGGCCGAGCTCGGCCACGACGTCATCGGCATCGATGTGGACCAGGCGAAGATCGACGCCCTCGCCGCCGGCACCGCTCCCTTCTTCGAGCCGGGCCTGCCCGAGCTCCTGTCCGCGGGCGTCGCCTCCGGTCGACTGCGGTTCTCGACCACCACCGCCGACGCGGCCGGTGCCGCCGTGCACTTCGTCGCGGTGGGCACCCCGCAGAAGCCGGGTGAGAACGCGGCCGACATGCGCTTCGTCGACGCCGCCTTCGAGGGCCTCCTCCCGTACCTCACCCCGGACTCGATCGTGGTCGGCAAGTCGACCGTCCCGGTCGGCACCGCCGCTCGCCTCGCCGAGATGATCGCCCCGACCGGTGCGACGCTCGTCTGGAACCCGGAGTTCCTCCGCGAGGGCTTCGCCGTCCAGGACACCATCAGCCCCGACCGCCTCGTCTACGGAGTCCCGTCCACCGACGCGGGTGCCGCCGCGAAGGCCGTGCTCGACGAGGTCTACGCCACCGCGCTGGCCGCCGACACCCCCCTCGTCGTCACCGATTACGCGACCGCCGAGCTGGTGAAGGTCTCGGCCAACGCCTTCCTCGCGACGAAGATCTCGTTCATCAACGCCATCGCCGAGATCGCCGAGGTCACCGGCGCCGACGTCACGCAGCTCGCCGACGCGATCGGCCACGACGTGCGCATCGGCCGCCGCTTCCTCAACGCCGGCATCGGCTTCGGCGGCGGATGCCTCCCGAAGGACATCCGCGCCTTCTCGGCCCGGGCCGAGGAGTTGGGCGTCGGCGAGTCCGTCGCCTTCCTCAAGGAGGTCGACGCGATCAACCTGCGCCGTCGCCAGCGAGTGGTCGACCTGGTCGCCGAGGGCCTCGGCGGCTCGGTCGAGGGCAAGCGCGTCGCCGTGCTCGGTCTCGCCTTCAAGCCGGAGTCGGACGACGTCCGCGACTCGCCCTCGCTCGACGTCGCGGCCCGCCTCCACGACCTGGGCGCGACCGTGGTCGCCACCGACCCCGAGGCGATCGAGAACGCGAAGCGCCGCTACCCCGACGTCACCTACACGACCGACATCGACGAGGCCCTGCGCGGGGCCGACGCCGTCGTCGTCGTGACCGAGTGGAAGCAGTTCCGCGCGATGGACCCGTCCGTCGTGGGCGACCTCGTGGCCAACCGCTTCGTCGTCGACGGCCGCAACTGCCTCGACCCCGCCGCGTGGCGCGCCGCCGGCTGGGAGTACCGCGGCCTGGGCCGCTGACGCGGAGCACACCACCACGACGCCGGAGGGCGGAGGAGGGCCGGCGCGAGCCGGAGCCCTCCGAGCCCTCCGGCGTCGTCGTGCGTGCGGACCCTCATCGGTCCGCACTCATCCGCGGCCGTGACCGGGCGCGGGGAGATGCGCGAAGGCGAGATCCCACTCCGCCCGTCGCCGTCGCTCCCTGCGGCGCAGGAGGGCGCGCAGGAGCACCCCGAGCAGCGTTCCGAGGGCCGCGCCCATCGTGTTCATCAGGACGTCGTCGGTCCTCGCGTAGCGCGCCTCGAGGAAGAGCAGCTGCCCGGTCTCGATGACGATGCTGGTGACTGCTCCGAGCAGGACGGCGAGCCCGGCCCAGCGGGCCCGGAGGTGCAGGGCCACCAGGAGTCCGAGGGGCACGAAGAGCGCCACGTTCGCGGCGTGCTCGATCAGGTCGTAGTCGACGAACCCGAGGCCCAGGCGGTCGAGCCGGGCGAGGAGGCGCCCGAGGCAGCCTCGCAGCGCGGAGTCGACGGGGACGGGCCAGAACGCGATCGCGGCGAGCGCGCCGAGATAGGGCACGCCGACGGCGACGGTCAGACGGGTGAGGGACCGGGTCACGGTGCTCCTCTCGGAGGGGATCGCCGTGCGGCGACCGAGGACGGACGAGGGCCGGCCCCGTCGACGGTCCTCCAGTCTGCTCCGTCCTCGCCGGGCCCGGGTGCCGAAGCGCGGATCGGCGGCGCATCCGGCGGGAGTCGGCAGTCGGGACTCGGAGCGGAGCGGCGGACCGCAGCGGGATCGGCGCCCCGGGAACGACGAAGCCCGGCCGGATCATGGATCCTGGCCGGGCTTCTCACCGGTCGGGGTAGCGGGATTCGAACCCACGACCTCCTCGTCCCGAACGAGGCGCGCTACCAAGCTGCGCCACACCCCGGTGGAGTGCTCGCACCGCTGACGCGTGCGAACCTCGTCAATGATAGCCGATATTCACGGCCCGCAAGAACGGCCCGATCGGCGCGACGCGCGGCCGCGCCGGAACGGCTCGATCAGCGCGCGGCCTCGAGGGTGACGAGCGTCACCTCGGGGCGGCAGGCGAAGCGCACCGGCGCGTAGATCGACGTGCCGACCCCCGCCGAGACGTTGAGGTAGGAGCTGCGCAGGCCGTTGTCCCAGGTCGTGAAGCCGGCCACCTTGTCGCGGGGGATGTCGCAGTTGGTCACGAGGGCGCCGAAGCCCGGCACGCACACCTGCCCGCCGTGCGTGTGACCCGCGAGGATCACCTCGGCGCCGCGCGCGACGAAGTCGTCGAGCACCCGCCGGTAGGGGGCGTGCGCCACTCCGATGCTGACGTCGGCGGGTCCCTCCTCGGACGCGCGGAGCTCGTCGACGGCGCCGGCGACGAGATCGATCCGGTCCCGCGAGATGTGCGGGTCGTCGACGCCGAAGAACTCGATCCGGGTGCCGCGCACCTCGATGCTCGTGGCGGTGTTGTTGAGGTCGGTCCAGCCCAGATCGCTGAAGAAGAAGCGGGTCAGCGAGGCGGTGTCGAGATCGCTCTGGTGCGCCTGCGGGTTCTTCGAGGGTCCGCGGAAGTACCGCAGCGGGTTCTTCACCCGGGGGCCGAAGTAGTCGTTGGACCCGTGCACGAAGACTCCCGGGACCCCGGCGAAGGGCTCGAGAGCGCGTCGGATGCCGAGCACGCCGTCGCGGTGGCCGAGGTTGTCGCCCGTATCGACGACGAGGTCCGGGGCGAGCGCGGCGAGGGAGCGCAGCCACTCCTGCTTCTTCGACTGCCAGGGCGCCATGTGCAGGTCCGAGAGGTGCAGGATGCGCAGCGGCACCGAGCCCTCCGGCAGGACGGGGACGGTGATGCGGCGGACGGTGAACATCGTCCGCTCGATGCCGATCCCCCAGACCGCGGCGGCGGTGCCGGCCGCGGCGACGGTCGCGAGAGCGGTGGTCAGGGGGCGTCGGCTGCGTCCGGTCATGTGTCCTTCTCTCGAGCGTCCTGTCGCGGGGCGCGACCGCGTTCATTCTGCACGACCCCGCCGGGCGCCCGATGCGAGGGGATCAGCCTCCGGGCGTGGGCGAGGGCGTCGGCCCGGCGCTCACCCGCAGCACGATCGCGGTGCCCCGAGCGACGCGGGAGCCCGCCGGGGGGTTCGTCCCGGCGACGGACCCCGCGGGTCGATCGGAGGGCACGCGGGCCGGATCGACGGTGACGGTGAAGCCGAGCTGGCGCAGGCGCTCGGCCGCGGCGGCCGGGTTCTGACCCGTGACCTCGGGGACCGCCTCCTGCGGGACGTCGACGAGCGAGCGCTCGGGGGAGGGGAACGCGGTGCCGCCGTACTTCGCGTCGGCGACCCGCATGATCCTCGGCCAGATCTGATGACGGACCTGCCCGGCGTTCACGCCGTTCAGGCGCAGCCCCCGCATCGAGGTCTTGCCGACGACGTTGCCGACCCAGGTCGCCGTCGCGACCTCGGTGCTGGCGCCGACCATCCAGGTGTGCACCGCGTTGTCGGTGGTGCCGGTCTTGCCGATGTGCGGGATGCCGGTCCCGGTGGCCGAGGCGCGGCCGGTCCCTCCGGTCATGACCTGCTGCAGCGCGAAGTCGGCGGTGGCCGCGACCTTCTCGGACAGGCCCTGCGTGCACTCCGAAGTCGGCGGGGCGACGTCGGCGCCGGAGCGGTCGACGATCCGGTCGATGGCCACCGGCGTGCAGACGGTGCCCTTGTTCGCGAAGCCCGCGAACGCGGTCGCCATGGTCAGTGGAGCGATCTCGTTGGTGCCGAGGATCGTCGGGGCGAACTTCTGCAGCTCCGTGCCGTCGGCGCGGTGCACGCCCATCGCGAGCGCGGTGTTGCGGATGCCGCAGAGGTCGAGCTGCTCGGCCATCGCCGCGAAGCCCGTGTTGATCGAGCCCTTCGTGGCGTCCACGACCGAGTACACGCCTCCGTCGCCGCCCTCGTCGTTCTTGGGGTCCCACGACTCGCCGTAGTAGATCCCGTCGGGCTCGCAGCTGTCGCGGAAGTTCGTGTACGCCCGGCGCACGCCGTTCACGCTCTCGCCCAGCGAGCGCCCCTCCTGCAACCACTCGGCGAGCGTGAACACCTTGTAGGTCGACCCGACCTGGAAGCCCGAGGATCCGCCGTAGCCGAAGTCGGTGCTGTAGTTGACGCTCGTGTAGTTGGCGCCCGCGACGTCCGGGTCGTTGGAGTAGTCCTTGTTCTGCGTCATCGCCAGGATCCTGCCGGTGCCGACCTCGACCGAGACGCTGGAGCTGCCGATGTCGACGGACGCCATCGACTTGGGCACCCAGGCGTCCGTCGCCGAGACCGCGGCCTGCTGGAGCTCCGTGTCGAGGGTCGTCCAGATCTGGTAGCCGCCGCGCTTGAAGGTCGCGTCGCGCTCGTCCTGGCTCGCTCCGAAGGCGTCGTCGTTCTTGATCACCCAGGTGACGTAATCGCAGAAGAACGCGGCGATGCCGGCGGTCTGGCAGCCGGTGCTGGGCTCGGTGATGGACGGGGCCACCGGCGTCGCGGCCGCCTCGGCGATCTGCTCCGGCGTCGCCTTCGACTCCTTGTTCATCTGCGTGAGGATGTAGTTGCGCCGGTTGAGCGTCTCGGGGTAGCCCGCGGCGGCGGGATTGGCGGGGTCGGCCGGCCGGTCGAAGCGGAACTTCTCGGGGTTGTTGACGATCGCGACGAGCGCCGCGGACTGCGCGAGGGTCAGGTCGCGCGCGCTGACGCCGAAGTAGTAGTTCGCGGCGGCCTCGATGCCGTAGACCGTTCCTCCGAACAGCGCGATGTTGAGGTACCCGAGCAGGATGTCGTTCTTGGGGTACTGCTTCTCGAGGCCGATGGCCAGCCGCATCTCGGCGACCTTGCGCTCCGGGGTCGTCTCGGTCGCCTCCCGGTAGGCGGCGTCGCGCTCGATCGGGTCCGAGAGGGCCTCCGCCTTCTGCACGAGCACGTTCTTCACGTACTGCTGTGTGATGGAGGAGCCGCCCTGCACCCGTCCGCCGACGGCCGTCGTCGCGGCGGCGCGCACGGTGCCGAGCAGGTCGATGCCGCCGTGCTCGTAGAAGCGCGGGTCCTCGGAGGCGACGACGGCGTCCTTCACGAACGGCGAGATGTCGTCCCAGCCGACCTCGACCCGGTTCTGCGCGTAGAAGGACGCGAGCAGGACGTCCTGGCCGGCGGCGTCCTTCGCGTAGATGTTGCTCTTCTCGGCGAGGGTGCCGATCTCGAGGTACCCGGGGAGGTTGTCGAACATCTGCACGCCGTTGTTCGCGGCCATGCCGCCGAGCGCGATCGCCGGGGTGATCGACGCGGCCACCAGGACCCCCGCGATGACGCTCATCGCCACCACTCCGATCAGGCCGCCCACGGCGCCTCCGATCGACTTGACGACCCTGGTCTCGCCTGCCCCCGACATAGAATCAGCGTAGTCGCCGCGACCGCACCGGACGCGGCCGACGTCCGCCCGCACCGCCTCGCGGCGGCGCGCCCTTCACTCGAGGAGAGCCATGTCCGTTCCGCGCTGGGAGTACGTCACCACCCCGCTGATGATCCACAACACCACGGCGATCCTGAACACCTGGGGCTCCGAGGGCTGGGAGCTGGTGCAGATCGTGACCGGTCCCGAGGGCGGGCTCGTCGCCTACCTCAAGCGCCCCGTCGTCGAGGCCGGCGCGTGAGCGGGCCCTCCGTCGCGGAGCGCCTCGCCGAGCTCGGGATCGAGCTGCCCGCCGTCGCCGCCCCCGCCGGCGCGTACGTCCCCGCGGTGGTGCACGAGCACCTCGTCTTCACCGCCGGGCAGATCCCCTTCGTCGACGGCGCTCTGCCCGCGACCGGCAAGGTCGGCTCGGGCGACGGTCTCGTCGATCCCGAGGAGGCGAAGGCGCTCGCCCGCGTCTGCGCGCTCAACGCCCTCGCCGCGGTCGCCGACGCGATCGGCTCGCTCGACCGCGTCACGCGCATCGTCAAGCTCACCGGCTTCGTCGCCTCCGCCTCCGGGTTCACCGGCCAGCCCGGAGTGATCAACGGCGCGTCAGAGCTGCTCGGGGACGTCTTCGGCGAGGCCGGCCGCCACGCGCGCTCGGCCGTCGGAGTCGCGGAGCTGCCGCTCGGCGCTCCCGTCGAGGTCGAGCTGGTCGTCGCCTTCGCCTGATCCCGGCGGCGGGGCTCGGAAGGACCCGCGCCCCGCCGTCAGTCCGCGGCGACCGCGGACGAGATGACGTTCATGACCTGCGTGTCCGCGAGCGTCGTCGTGTCGCCCACGGCACGTCCCTCCGCGACGTCGCGCAGCAGTCGGCGCATGATCTTGCCCGAGCGCGTCTTGGGGAGCTCCTGCACGATCAGGATCCGCTTCGGCCGGGCGATCGCCCCGATGTGCTCGGCGACGTGCGCCTTGAGCGTCGCGACCAGCTCGTCGTGACCGCCCGCCAGGGTCTCGGCCTGGCTGGCCTTCGCGATGACGAACGCGACGACGGCCTGGCCGGTGGCCTCGTCCGCCGCGCCCACGACCGCCGCCTCGGCGACCACCGGGTGCGAGACGAGGGCCGACTCGATCTCGGCCGTCGAGAGCCGGTGACCGGAGACGTTCATCACGTCGTCCACGCGGCCCAGCAGCCAGAGATCGCCGTCGCGGTCCCGCCGCGCGCCGTCGCCGGCGAAGTAGCGGTCGCCGAACTTCGACCAGTAGGTCTCGACGTAGCGCTCCGGATCGCCCCAGATGCCGCGGAGCATCGCGGGCCAGGGCTCCGTGATCACGAGCAGGCCGCCGGAGTCCTGACCGACGGAGCGCCCGGCCTCGTCGACGACGTCGATCGAGATCCCGGGGAGCGGCACCTGCGCGGAGCCTGGCTTCAGCGTCGTCACCCCGGGCAGCGGCGAGACCATCATCGCGCCGGTCTCGGTCTGCCACCACGTGTCGACGATCGGCGTGCGGCCGCCCCCGATGACGTCGCGGTACCAGACCCACGCCTCCGGATTGATCGGCTCGCCGACCGACCCGAGCAGCCGCAGGCTCGAGAGATCGAAGCGCTGGGGGATCTGCCGACCCAGCTTCATGAACGAGCGGATGGCCGTGGGCGCCGCGTACAGGATCGTCACCCCGTACTTCTCGACGATCTCCCACCAGCGGCCCGTGTGGGGCGTGTCGGGAGTGCCCTCGTACATCACCTGGGTCGCTCCGTTGGCGAGCGGGCCGTAGACGACGTAGCTGTGGCCGGTGATCCAGCCGACGTCCGCGGTCGACCAGTAGACGTCGGTCTCGGGATGCAGGTCGAACACCGCGCGGTGCGTGTAGGCGACCTGGGTGAGGTAGCCGCCGCTGGTGTGCAGGATCCCCTTGGGCTTCCCGGTCGTGCCGCTCGTGTACAGGATGAAGAGGGGCTGCTCGGCGGGGAACGCGCGCGCCGTGTGGTCGGCGTCGACCGCGACGATCTCCTCGTGCCACCAGAGATCGCGTTCCTCCTGCCACTCGATGGAGTTGCCGCCGCGCTGCACGACGAGCACGTGCTCGACCGTGGAGGGCGAGTCCTCGCCGCCGATCGCGAGCGCCGCGTCGACCGCGGGCTTGAGCGGGAAGACCGAGCCCTTGCGCCAGCCGCCGTCGGCGGTGATGACCAGCTTCGCCTCGGCGTCGTCGATCCGCGCGCGGAGGCTCTCGGCGCTGAAGCCGCCGAAGACGACCGAGTGGACGGCTCCGATGCGGGCGACGGCGAGCATGGCGATCACCGCCTCCGGAACCATCGGGAGGTAGATCGCGACGCGGTCGCCCGCGTGGACGCCGAGGCTCGTGAGGAGGTTGGCGGCGCGCTTCACCTCGGCGGTGAGCTGCGCGTAGGTGAGGGTGCGCGTGTCGCCGGGCTCGCCCTCCCAGTGGATCGCGACGCGGTCGCCGTGGCCGGCGAGCACGTGCCGGTCGAGGCAGTTGTAGGCGACGTTGAGCTCGCCGTCGTCGAACCACTTCGCGAAGGGCGCCTCGCTCCAATCGAGGGTGCGCGTGAAGGGACGGTGCCAGTGCAGCAGCTCGCGGCTGCGGTCGGCCCAGAAGCCGAGGCGGTCGGCGGCGGCCTCGTCGTAGAGGTGCGCGGTCGCGACGGCCTGCGCGGCGAAGTCGGCGGGGGGCGGGAACCGGCGCGTCTCGTGGAGGAGGTTGTCGATGGTCTCGGAGGCCGGGGCCGCGAGGTCGTCCGGGGGAGTGGTCATCTGCGATTCGCTCCTTCGCGAGTGCACCGGCACGGCCGCTGCCGGCCGATCTCGCTCCACCGTAGCGCGCAGCGGAGACCGCGGCGGCGACTCCGATCCACGCGGCACTCGTCGGTTATCGCTGAGAGGCGCTCGAATGCGGGATCCGAGCTTGGTGATCAGGGCGTCGTGCCGTACTGTTGCATACGGCCGAATGAACTTCGGTCTCAGCGGCGCAAGTGATTCCCCCCAATCCCGCGCCGCCGAGGCGGCACCTGTTCCCCCCAATGGGTGCCGCCCCCTTCTCTTAACGCCCCGTGCAGCAGCTGCACTGCGAGGCGGGATCGCCGCTGGAGCGCTGAGCTCGCGGAACCGCGATCGCACGAGGCCGGCGTCGCGGGGCGCTCGGTCGTCCTCCCCAGCCTCGTCCGACCGGCGTGCCTCCACCGATCCGGGCCGGCCCGATCGTCCGAGCCGATCCCCGCTCTACCGTGCCGGGATGATCGCAGATTTCGTCCCGCTCGTCCCCGCTGCGTACCGGAGCGAGGCCCCGCCCGCGCCGGCGCCGCCTGCTCCGCCGCCCGTCGTCCGCCCCGGTGCCGCCGCCCTCGGGCTGCTCGCCCCCTTCGCCGCGGATCCCGCCGTGACGGACCTCTTCGTCAACGGCGGCGCCGGTCTCTGGGTCGACCGCGGGAGCGGCGCCGTGCGGGAGCCCGAGTGGACGTTCGACGCGGCGGCGGTGCGCCGCCTGGCCGTGTCCCTCGTCGCGGCGGGAGGTCGGCACGTCGACGAGGCGAGCCCCTGCGTCGATGTGCGGCTCCGGCACGGTGTCCGCGTGCACGTCGTGCTCCCGCCCGTGGCGACGGCCGGAGCGCTCATCTCGGTGCGCGTGCCGCAGTCCGCGGCCTGGAGCCTCGACGACCTGCGCTCGGCGGGGATGGTGGACGAGGGGCAGGACTCGCTGCTGCGCCGCGCGGTGGCCTCGCGGTGGAACCTGCTCGTCTCGGGGGCGGGAGGGTCCGGCAAGACCACACTGCTCCAGGCGCTGCTGGGCTGCGCACCCCCGCACGAGCGCATCGTCGCGATCGAGGACGTGGGGGAGCTCCGACCCGCGCATCCGCACGTCGTCTCGCTCGAGTCCCGCCAGCCGAACCTCGAGGGGGCGGGGGGCGTGGGCCTGGACCGGCTGGTCCGCGAGGCGCTGCGCATGCGCCCCGACCGCCTGGTGCTCGGCGAGTGCCGCGGAGCGGAGCTCCGAGAGCTGCTCTCGGCGCTGAACACCGGTCACGACGGCGGAGCCGGCACGATCCACGCCAACTCCCTCGCCGACGTGCCGGCGCGGCTGGAGGCGCTCGGCGCCCTCGCGGGGCTCGGACCGGAGGCGGTCGCCCGGCAGGCGGTGAGCGCTCTGGATCTCGTGCTGCATCTCGAGCGGGGCGACGGGCGGCGGCGGCTGTCGTCCTGGGGGTGCTTCGCGCTGGACGCGCAGGGGCGCCTGCGGATCGACGAGGGAGTGCTGCCCGCGCGCGCCCGGTCCCGGCGATGAGGCGCTCGGCGGACGGCCTGGACGAGGTCGCCGCGGTCGTGCACCGGCTCTCGGTGCTGCTGGCCGCGGGGGTGGCGCCGGCGTCCGCTCTCGGGCACCTCGCCTCGGCGGGGGAGGCGGGAGCGGCCGGGGCCGCTCGTCGCAGGAGGCTGCTCCGCGCGGTCGCGCTCGAGGCGGCGCGGGGCGGGGACGTGACGGAGGCGCTCCTGCGGGGCGTGCCCGCCTCCCGTCGCTCGGGCGAGCGGCGCCGCTCCCGGCGCGACGACGGCGAGGAGGCCGCGTGGGCGGCGCTCGCCGCGTCGTGGCGGGTGGCCGCCGACTCCGGAGCACCGGTCGCGGCGGCTCTGGCCGAACTGGCCGAGTCGATGCGCGAGTCGGGTCGGGCCCGTCGCGACATCGATGTGGCGCTGGCCGGTCCCGCGGCCACCGGCCGGGTCGTCGGGGTGCTCCCGCTCGTGGGCCTCGGCTTCGGCTCCGTGCTCGGCTTCGACGTGGTCGGCGTGCTCCTGGGCACGGCTCCGGGGCTGGTCTGCCTGGGGGCCGGGGCGGGCCTGATGGTCCTCGCGCAGCTCTGGACGCGCAGGCTCGTCCGCGGAGCCGATCCCGGCGGCGCGGCTCCGGGGCTCGCGCTGGACCTGCTCGCGGTCGCCCTCGCAGGCGGCGGCGCGATCGACCGGGCGCGAGCGCAGGTGCTCGCGGCGCTCGCCGAGTGCGGTCTCGCGTCCGACGCCCGGGCTCTCGAGGGGGCCGACGCGATCCTCGCGCTCTCCAGCGGTGCGGGGGTGCCGGCGGGTCGTCTGCTGCGCAGCGAGGCGACGCTCGTGCGCCTGCGCACGGCGGGTCTCGCCCGCGAGCGGGCGGCGCGGCTCGGAGTGATGCTGATGCTGCCGCTGGGGGTCTGCGTGCTGCCCGCGTTCCTCCTCCTGGGCGTGGCTCCGATGATCGTGTCGGTGCTGCTGTCGACCTTCGCGGCCACGTCGTGACGGCGCTCCTCCCCAACCGCGGTCCGGGCGACCTCTGCACGGATCGCGACGGGCTCGTCCGCGGTGCCGGAGCGGCTCGGCGATGCTCGTCCCGGGGCACGGCACAGGGGGCGGGACGGAGCAGCGGAGATGAACGGGTACGACGGACGAGGCCTGCGGGGCGGCGCGACGGCGGGGTGGAGCGGCTGGGGAGCGCGACTGGCCGACGAGGAGGGATCGGCGACCGCGGAGTACGCGATCGCGACGATGGCCGCGGTCGGCTTCGCGGGGCTGCTGGTCGTGATCCTCAAGGGCGACGAGGTCAGGGGCATCCTGACCGACCTGGTCACCCGCGCCCTGACATCGGGCGGGTGAGCGGCTGGACGCGGCGCCTCGTGCGGTGCGCCGCGCAGGAGGAGGGCTCGGCGAGCGCGGAGCTCGCCGTCGTCCTGCCCGCGGTGGTCGTCGTGCTCGCGCTCTGCTTGGGTTCGGTCGCGGCGTCCGCCCAGTACGTGCGGTTGGTGGACGCGGCGGCCGACAGCGCCCGGTCCTCGGCCCGGGGCGACGACCCGGCCCCTCCGGTGGGTCGCGTCGATCCGCGGGCCGAGGTGGGGGTCTCGACGGAGGGCGGTCTGGTCTGCGTCGAGGTGGCGGCCCGGCTCCGGCCCCTGCCCGTTCTCGAGGTGCCGGTCGCGATCCGCTCGTGCGCTCTGGGGAGCGGAGGGTGACCGGCCGCTGGGGAGGCCCGGTGCGGGTGCGCGCACCGGAGGACGGCTCGGCCGCCACGGCGGCGATCGGAGTGGTGGCGGGCACGATCCTCGTGACCGCGGCGGTACTCGCCGGGTGCGGCGCGCTGGTCGGGCATCAGCGCGCGGTCGCGGCGGCCGACGGCGCGGCGCTCGCCGCGGCCGACGTCGCGTCGGGACTCCTGCCGGGGGAGCCGTGCGGCGCGGCCGACCGGGTGGCCCGGGCGGGTGCGGCGCAGGTCTCGGAGTGCGCAGTGGACGAGGGAGTCGCGACCGTCGAGGTCGTGGTGTCCGTCGGGCCGGTCGTGCTGCCGGCGCGCTCCCGGGCCGGGCCGCCGCCGTGACGCGGCGGCCCCGGCGGCGGATCAGTCGGAGCTGAGCCGCTGGTACCGGTAGGCGGCGGCGGTCGGCAGGGATCCGGCGCCCTCGTCGTGCTCGAGGGACCCGGCGAGCAGGTAGATCCAGCGGGAGCCGTTCCGGCCGGTCGGGATCTCGAGGCGAGCGGCAGGAGCCTGCTCGTCGCCGTACGGCCGTCGGAGGGTCTTGCCTTCGAGCGGTCCGTCGGTGAGCTTCGCGGTGTACGCGGAGAGGGCGGGAGTAGTAGGAGTCAGCGTCGTTGCCATGCACCACATCATGCGCCGATCCGGGCGCCGCGTCACCAGGAGAGGGCCTTCCGGTCGGTCGGCGTTCGGCGCGCTCAGGGTTCGCTCTCAGCCTCATCCGGCCCCCGACCGGGCCTCCGTCCCCGGACTCGGTGTGTATGGTGTGCCTGTCGGGCGCCTGCAGCCCACGTGAACGGATGACCGTTCCCCGTGCGGTCGCCGCGCACCGCCTCCCCCTGGACGGGGACCCGTCGGACACCCTGTTCGTCCGACCCGACAGCATCAACCGAGGAGAACTGTGTCCGGCACGAAGAAGCTGGTGATCGTCGAGTCGCCGGCGAAGGCCAAGACCATCGCCCAGTACCTGGGCGACGGGTACGAGGTGCTCGCCTCCGTCGGCCACATCCGCGACCTCATCGAGCCCAAGAACCTCCCGCCCGAGCTCAAGAAGGGCCCGCTGGGCAAGTTCTCGGTCGACGTCGACAACGGCTTCGAGCCCTACTACGTCGTGTCGGACCAGAAGAAGAAGACCGTCGCCGACCTCAAGCGCGCGCTGAAGAACGCCGACGAGCTCTTCCTCGCGACGGATGAGGACCGCGAGGGCGAGGCCATCGCGTGGCACCTCCTCGAGGAGCTCAAGCCCAAGGTCCCCGTGCACCGCATGGTCTTCCACGAGATCACCAAGGACGCGATCCAGAAGGCCAGCCAGAACACCCGCGACATCGACACCTCCCTCGTCGACGCGCAGGAGACCCGCCGGATCCTCGACCGCCTCTACGGCTACGAGATCTCGCCCGTGCTCTGGCGCAAGGTCGGACCCGGGCTCTCGGCCGGACGCGTGCAGTCCGCCGCCACCCGCCTCGTCGTCGACCGCGAGCGCGAGCGTCTCGCCTTCGTCTCGGCGAGCTACTGGGACCTCGCGACGGTCCTCGCTCCCCAGTCCGACGCCTCGGCGGGCTTCGACGCCCGACTGGCGCGCCTGGACGGCAAGCGCATCGGAAGCGGCCGCGATTTCGACGACCGCGGAGAGCTCAAGAGCGACGTCACCGTGCTCGACGAGACCAGCGCCACCGCTCTGGCCACCGCGTTGCGCGATCCGGCGACGCTCGTGCGCGTCACGAACCTCGAGTCCAAGCCCTACTCGCGCCGGCCCGCCGCTCCGTTCACCACGTCGACGCTCCAGCAGGAGGCGGCGCGCAAGCTCCGCTTCTCGGCTCGCCAGACCATGAGCGTGGCGCAGTCGCTGTACGAGAACGGCTTCATCACCTACATGAGGACCGACTCGCCCAACCTGTCGCAGCAGGCGATCACCGCGGCGCGCTCGCAGGCGACCGCGCTCTACGGCGCCGAGACCGTGCCCGACAAGCCGCGCCTCTACTCCGGCAAGAACAAGAACGCACAGGAGGCGCACGAGGCGATCCGGCCCGCCGGCGAGACCTTCCGCACCCCCGACCAGCTCGCGGGCACCCTCCGCGGCAACGACCACCGCCTCTACGACCTGATCTGGAAGCGCACCGTCGCCTCGCAGATGGCCGACGCCAAGGGCTCGACCGCCACCGTCACTCTCGAGGCCAACCCGGCCGGCGACACGGCCCGCAGCGCGGAGTTCACCGCGTCCGGCACGGTCATCACCTTCCGCGGCTTCCTGCTCGCCTACGAGGAGGGCCGCGACGAGGAGCGCCACGGCGCCCGCGACGAGAAGGACGCCAAGCTGCCCGTGCTCGAGGTCGGCCAGTCCCTGGTCGTCGCCGAGGTCGAGGCGAAGGGCCACGAGACCTCGCCGCCCCCGCGCTACACGGAGGCGAGCCTCGTCAAGTCGCTCGAAGAGCTGGGGATCGGGCGCCCCTCGACCTACGCGTCGATCATCTCGACCATCGTCGACCGCGGCTACGTCACTCCGCGCGGCACGGCCCTCGTGCCGAACTGGATCGCGTTCTCGGTGGTCCGCCTGCTCGAGGACTTCTTCTCGGACCTCGTCGAGTACGACTTCACCGCCGAGATGGAGGGCGACCTCGACCGCATCGCCGGCGGCGAGGAGGACCGGGTCGACTGGCTGAACCGCTTCTACTTCGGCGGCGGTGCGCACCCCGGACTCCGCAACGTCGTCGACAACCTCGGCGAGATCGACGCGAAGAGCATCAACTCCATCCGCATCACCGATGACATCACGCTGCGGATCGGCAAGTACGGCCCGTACCTCGAGGTCGCCGAGGAGGAGGGTCAGGAGACGCCGCGCCGGGTCAACCTGCCGCTCGAGCTCGCTCCCGACGAGCTCACGCCGGCCAAAGCGCAGGAGCTCATCGACGCCCCGGTCCAGACCGACCGGGTGCTCGGCAGCAACCCCGAAAGCAGCAAGACCGTCGTCGTGAAGGACGGGCGCTTCGGCCCGTACGTCACCGAGGTCGACCCCGAGCCCGAGACGACCGCGGACCCGGCGACGGGCGAGGTCGTCGAGCCCGCGCCGGCCAAGCGGGGAGCGAAGAAGCCCGCGGTCGTGAAGCCGCGCACCTCCTCCCTCTTCAAGTCGATGGACGTCGCGTCGATCGACCTGGCGACCGCGCTCCGGCTGCTCGACCTCCCGCGCACAGTGGGCGAGGACCCCGAGACGGGCGAGCCGATCACGGCTCAGAACGGCCGCTACGGCCCCTACCTCAAGAAGGGCACCGACAGCCGGTCGCTCACGAGCGAGGACCAGATCTTCGAGGTCGATCTGCCGACCGCGCTGGAGGTGTTCGCGCAGCCCAAGTACGGAGCGAAGCGGGCGTCGAGCGCTCTGAAGGAGTTCGAGGCGGACCCGGTCAGCGGCAAGCCGATCCGGATCCGCGACGGCCGCTTCGGCGCCTACGTCACCGACGGCGAGACGAACGTCACGATCCCCAAGGGCCAGACGATCGAGGAGATCGACTTCGAGCAGGCCGTGCAGATGCTCGCCGACAAGCGCGCCAAGGGACCGGTCAAGAAGGCCCCGGCGAAGCGCGCTCCGGCCAAGAAGCCGGCGGCGAAGACGACAGCTGCGAAGACCACTGCGGCGAAGACCACTGCGGCGAAGACCACTGCGGCGAAGACGACGGCTGCCACGAAGACCGCTGCCAAGACGACGGCTGCGAAGACGACGGCTGCCAAGACGACCGCCGCGAAGACCACTGCGGCCAAGTCCACCACCGCGCGCAAGCCGGCCGCGAAGAAGCCCGCGGCCGCGTCGGAGGCGACGGGCGCGACGGAGTGACCGGGCTGTTCGTCACCCTCGAGGGCGGGGACGGCGCCGGCAAGACCACGCAGGCCCGGCTGCTCGAGGAGTGGCTGGGCTCGCGGGGCGAGACCGTCGTGCGCACGCGCGAGCCGGGCGGCACCGAGGTGGGGGTGCAGATCCGCGAGATCGTCCTGCACCATCGCGGCGAGATCGACCCGCGCGCCGAGGCCCTGCTCTACGCGGCTGACCGCGCCCAGCACATCGGCACCCTGGTGCGACCGGCCATCGAGCGCGGCGAGGTGGTGGTCCAGGACCGCTACATCGACTCCTCCGTCGCCTACCAGGGCGCCGGGCGCGTGCTCGACGCGGGCGAGGTGAGACGCCTCTCGGAGTGGGCGACGCACGACTTCCGCCCCGATCTGACCGTGCTGCTCGATCTCGATCCAGCGGTGGCCCGTTCGCGGCTCGACGCCGCTCGCACCCGGTTCGACCGGCTCGAGGCGGAGAAGGCCGAGTTCCACGAGCGCGTGCGGAGCGGCTTCCTCGCGATCGCTGACTCCGACCCCGAGCGCTTCCTCGTGCTCGACGCGACCCTGCCCGTCGAAGAGCTCGCGGCCGCGGTGCGCTCCCGCGTCGAGGAGCTCCTCGAGCGCCGGCGCTCCGACGGCGGCGGCCCTGTCGGTGCTCGCGGGTAGCGTGGTCCCGTGAACGTCTGGAGCCAGCTCGTCGGTCAGGAGCACGCCATCGGCGCCCTCCGCGACGCCTCGACGCCGCGCACCGCCTCGGGCGACGAGTCGGCGTCCATGACGCACTCGTGGCTGATCACCGGGCCCCCCGGCTCCGGCCGGTCGAACCTCGCCTACGCGTTCGCCTCCGCGCTGCTGTGCCGGAACGGGGGCTGCGGCGAGTGCCCCGACTGCCGCCAGGTGGCCGCGCGCTCGCACCCCGACCTGTCGGTGCTCGCGACCGAGCGCGTGATCATCTCGATCGAGGAGGTGCGCAAGCTCGTCTCGAGCTCGCAGTACTCGCCGTCCGTCTCGCGGTACCGCGTGATGGTGATCGAGGACGCCGACCGGATGAGCGAGCGCACGTCCAACGTGCTCCTGAAGGCGCTCGAGGAGCCGCCGGAGCGCACCGTCTGGATCCTCTGCGCTCCCAGCGAGGCAGATCTCCTGCCCACCATCCGCTCCCGTGTGCGCTCCGTCCGCCTGCGCGTGCCGAGCGTGGAGGACGTCGCCGGGCTGCTCGAGCGGCGCGACGGAGTCGACGCGCAGACCGCGGAGCGCGCCGCGCGCCAGGCGCAGAGCCACATCGGCATGGCGCACCGCCTCGCCACCGACGCGAACGCGCGCGAGCGGCGCGAGGAGACCCTCCGCATCGCTCTGCGCCTGCGCGGGGTCTCCGACGCCGTCCTCGGGGCGGCCCGCCTCATCGAGGTCGCCACGGAGGACGCGAAGGCGATCACGCTCGAGCGCGACGAGGTCGAGCGCGCGCAGGCGCTCCGCTCGCTCGGGGTGGAGCCGGGGGGCACGATCCCGCCGCAGCTGCGGTCGCAGCTGCGCGCCCTCGAGGAGGACCAGAAGCGCCGCGCCACCCGCAGCCTGCGCGACGGGCTCGACCGGATCCTCGTCGACCTGCTCTCGCTCTACCGCGATGTCGTCCGGCTCCAGCTCGGCGCCCCCGGCGGCGTCATCAACGAGGAGGTCCGCGCCGAGATGACCGCGCTCGCCGAGTCCACCCGTCCCGAGCGCACACTCGCCGTGCTCGAGGCCGTCTCGACCGCGCGCCAGCGGATCGACGCCAACGTGTCGCCCGTCCTCGCCCTCGAGGCGATGCTCGTCGTCGCCGCACGCCGCCCGGTGGCCGCGTGACGCGCGCCCGCCGCGCCCTCGGCGTCTCCGCGGTGCTCGCGACGACCGCGCTGCTCGCCGGCTGCTTCGCGCCGGGCCCCGCGGAGACGACGTCCACTCCCGCTCCGCAGTCGGTCGACGCCGCTCTCGAGCCGTACTACGGGCAGGTCCTCGTCTGGGACGACTGCGGCGACGACGCGCAGTGCACCGAGGCGACCGTGCCGCTCGACTGGGACGACCCGACGGGGGAGACCGCGTCGATCGCACTGGTCCGCCACCCCGCCGAGCAGCAGCCGGCGCTCGGCTCGCTGCTCGTGAATCCCGGCGGCCCGGGCGCCTCGGGCGTCGACTTCATCCGGGACAGCGTCGATTACGCGGTCGACGACGAGCTCGCCGCCCGGTACGACGTCGTGGGCTTCGATCCGCGCGGCGTCGGCGCCTCCACCGCCGTCTCGTGCCTCGACGACGCCGGCCTCGACTCCTACCTGTACGACATCACGCCGGGGGAGCGCGGCAGCGACGAGTGGATCGCGGCGCAGCGGACCGCCGCCGCGGCGTTCGCCGACGCCTGCGCCCAGCGCAGTGGCGCGCTCCTCGGCGAGGTCGGGACGCCGAACGCCGCGCGCGACCTCGATGTGCTCCGCGCCGCTCTCGGCGACGAGTCGTTGAACTACCTGGGCTACTCCTACGGGACGTTCCTCGGAGCGACGTACGCGGGACTCTTCCCCGACCGCGTGGGGCGTCTCGTGCTCGACGGGGCGATCGATCCGGCCGCGACGTCGCTCGACGTCGTGCGCGAGCAGGCGAAGGGCTTCGAGAGCGCCCTGCGCGCCTACCTCGCCGACTGCCTCGGCACCGCGGCCTGCCCGTTCACGGGCTCGGTCGAGGACGGGATGGCGCAGGTCCGGGCGATGCTGGAGCGCGTTGACGCGTCGCCCATCCGCGCGGCCGACGGGCGCGTCCTCGGCTCCAGCACCCTCTTCACCGCGATCGTCTACCCGCTCTACGACTCGGGGGCGTGGGGCGCACTGAGCGAGATGCTGGCGGAGGTGCGGAAGGGCGCGGCGGAGACCGCGTTCCAGTACGCGGACGCCTACAACGGACGCGATGCCGACGGCGGCTACCGGGACAACGCGACCGAGGCGTTCCTCGCGATCAACTGCGTCGACTACTCCTACACGGGTGACACCGCCGTGATGCGGGCCGACGCCGCCGCCCTCGAGGAGGCGGCTCCCACGATCGGGCGCTACATGGCCTACGGCGACATCCTCTGCAGCGAGTGGCCGGCGGCCTTCGAGGGCTCCCGCGCGCCCATCGCGGCGGAGGGCTCCGCGCCGATCCTGGTCGTCGGCACCACCAACGATCCCGCCACGCCCTACGTCTGGGCCGAGGCACTTGCCGGGCAGTTGGCCGAGGGCCGGCTCCTCACCTACACCGGCGAGGGGCACACCGCCTACAACAAGTCGAACGCGTGCGTGAACGACACGGTCGACGCCTACCTGCTCGAGGGCGTCGTGCCGGAGGAGGATCCGCAGTGCTGAACGAGACCGGCGCCCCGGGCGCCCGCCCCGGCCTCCGCGAGCGCAAGCGGCTCGCCACCCGACGGGCGATCGAGATGGCCGTGCTCCGCCTGGCCACCGAGCGCGGCCCCGACCGCGTGACGATCGAGGACGTCTCGCGGCAGGCCGATGTCTCGACCCGGACCTTCTTCAACTACTTCGCCTCGAAGGAGGACGCCCTCGTCGGCGGTCTCCCCGTGATCACCGACGACACCGCCGCCGACTTCCTCCGGGGAGACGGCCCGGTGCTCGAGGCGCTGCAGAGCGTCTTCGTCGCCGCCGTAGAGGAGCCGATGGAGGACGACCGCGAGCTGCACCTGCTCCGGCGCGAGCTGTTCCGCGAGCACCCGCAGCTCGTCGGTCTCAAGATCGCGGGGATGCGCGACTTCGAGATCGCGGTGGAGGAGCTCGTGGCGGACCGCCTCTCGCGCACCGAGCCCGATGTCGAACGCGCGCGCAGCCGCGCCCGTATGCTCACCCTCGTCGGACTCGCCGCGATGCGGCACGCCTGGGCGGGTTGGGCGGACCAGGACGGACGCGAGGCCCTCGCCGGCCGTGTGGCCGCGTCCTTCGAGGAGCTCCGCGCCGTCCTCGCGTGAGGGGGTGGGCCGTGCCGGCCGTCGTGTTCACGACCGGGCTCGGCAGCGGGTATGCTGTGTACTCGTGTCCGGGGCTCAGGCCCCTGTTCACGCCGCCTTAGCTCAGTCGGCAGAGCGTCTCACTCGTAATGAGAAGGTCGTGGGTTCGATTCCCACAGGCGGCTCCACATTGCACCTGCAGGTACAGCCAGGAGTGCAGCCGGTCGCACGATCCCGCTGATCCGGCTTCCAGGAGCCGCTCGCGAGCCGCGACTACCATGTCGTGGATGACCGAGCCGAGACCGACCGACGCCGCCCGCCGACGGCCGTGGCTGCTCGCCGTGTCCGGTGCCGTCGTCGCCGTGCTGCTGGGGACGGGCGCGGTCGCCGTCGGAGCGGCGATCGGCGGTGACGCGCCCCGGGTGGCCGCCACCTCGACCCCGTCATCGACCGCGACCGCCGCCCCGACCGCCACTCCCACTCCCTCCGCCCGGCCGACCGCCGCGGAGATCACGTCCGCCCTGCGCACCTGCTCCGTCGCCGACGCGGCGGCCGACCCGCGGCTCGGGTCGATGCAGGCGCGCGTCGTCGACGCGGCGACCGGCCAGGTGCTGTTCGACCGCGGAGGACTCACTCCCTCGCGCACCGCGAGCGCCCTCAAGATCCTGACCGCCGCCTCCGCTCTGGCGGTGCTCGGACCCGACACGCGCATCGCCACGACCGTGGTGCGCGGGGAGGCGCCCGGCTCCGTCGTGCTCGTCGGCGGCGGCGACCTCACCCTCAGCCGCCTGCCGAGCGGGCAGGAGTCGTTCTACCCGGGAGCGGCGCACCTCGACGACCTCGCAGCGCAGGTCGGGAGCGCATGGGCGGCCGACCCCGCGACGGCCGGCGCTCCGATCACCTCGCTGGTCCTGGACTCCTCCCTCTTCACCGGCGACACCTGGCAGCCGTCGTGGAACCGCAAGGAGCAGACGCAGGGCTACATGCCCGAGATCACGGCGCTGCAGGTCGACGGAGACCGCGCCGATCCGACCGCGTCCACCTCGGTCCGCGGCACGGACCCGATCGGGCGGGCGGGTTCCGCGTTCGCCGGCGAGCTGCCCGGATCGCCGACCGTCAGCACG
>NZ_JADILJ010000042.1 GCF_017355185.1 Rathayibacter sp. SD072
CACCGCCCTCGCGCGGTACGCCGGCCGCTCGAGCGGAGCGACGGGGCTCGGCGCGCAGTCCGGAGCGGTCTGGTCGACGCTCGCCGAACTGCGCGCCTCGGCCCCGCTCCGCCTCGGCGAGCTCGCCGAGCGCGTGCGGGTGACGCAGCCCACGATGACCGGGCTGATCGCCCGGCTCGACGAGGCCGGCTGGATCCGCCGCGTGCACGACGAGAGCGACGGCCGCGCCTGGCTCATCGAGGCCACCGACGCGGGCCTCACCGCCCTCGGCGAGCACCGCCTCCGCCTCGACTCCGCCCTGGCGCCCCTGTTCGCGGACCTCGACGACGACGACCGGCGCGTGCTCGAGCGCGCCGCCGCCCTCGTCGAGGAGCGCGTGCGGCGCATCTCCTGACCCTGACTCCCGAAAGGCATCCCCGTGTCCACTCCCGCCCACTCCCCCGCCGGCGGCTCGATCCTCCGGCAGCCGCTCGCCGTCTGGGCCGTGGCCTTCGCGGCCGTCATCGCCTTCATGGGCATCGGCCTGGTCGATCCGATCCTCCCGGCGATCGCCGAGAGCCTCGAGGCCACCCCGACCGAGACGTCGCTGCTGTTCACCAGCTACCTCGTCATCACCGGCGTCGTGATGTTCTTCACCAGCTGGCTCTCGAGCCGCATCGGCGCCAAGAAGACGCTGATGATCGGGCTCGTGCTCATCGTCGTGTTCGCCGCGCTGGCAGGCACGGCCGGCAGCGTCGAGGGCGTCATCGGCTTCCGCGCGGGCTGGGGCTTCGGCAACGCGCTCTTCATCTCGACCGCGCTCTCGACCATCGTCGGAGCGGCGAGCGGAGGCAGCTCCGCCGCGATCGTGCTCTACGAGGCCGCGCTGGGCGTCGGCATCGCGATCGGCCCCCTGCTGGGCGGCCTGCTCGGCAGCGTCTCGTGGCGCGGGCCGTTCTTCGGCACCGCGGTGCTGATGGCCGTCGGCTTCATCGCGATCGCGACGCTCCTGCGCGAGGACGGACCCCGGCCGACCCCGACTCCGCTCTCGGCACCGTTCACGGCCCTCGCGGTCCCCGCGATCCGGACGCTCGCGGGTGCCGCGCTCTTCTACAACATCGGCTTCTTCGTGCTGCTCGCCTACACGCCCTACCCGCTGGGGCTGGACGAGATGGGCCTGGGCTTCACGTTCTTCGGCTGGGGCCTGGGAGTCGCGATCACCTCGGTCTTCGCCGCTCCGCTGCTCACCGCCCGCCTGCCGCGCACCGTCGTGCTGCGCTCGGTGCTGGTGCTGCTGGCCCTCGACCTCGTCGCCGGCGGCCTCGCGATCTCGTCGCGCGTGGGCCTGATCGTCTGCATCATCGTCGGCGGGCTCCTGCTCGGCGTCGTCAACACGGTGCTCACGGAGTGCGTGATGGAGGCCACCGACCTGCCGCGCTCGGTCGCCTCCTCCGCGTACTCCGGCGTGCGGTTCCTGGGCGGGGCGATCGCCCCGCCCGCCGCCTCGGCCCTCGCCGCCGCGATCTCGCCGGCGTTCCCGATGTACGCCGCCGCCGGCGCCGTGCTCGTCGCCGCGCTGATCGTGCTGCTCGGCCGCCGGACGCTCGCCCGGGCGGACGCCCACGGCGCGGAGCCGGAGCTCGTCGAGGCGCAGGCGATCGCCCTCGGCGAGTAGCCGATCGAACGTCGGCCAGGAGCGGTCATCAGCCGCCCTCGTGCGCGAGGACCGCTCCTGGCTGACGTTCTGCAGACCTCAGGCGCCCGCGAGCTGGGGATAGACCGCCTCGAGGGGGGCCGTCAGGCCGGACTTGACCTGGCGGCTCGTCTCGTCGGCGAGGACCTCGAAGGCGCCCGACTCGAGTCCGTCGAAGGTCTGGCCGACGACGTCGACGGGGCTCGCCTTGGGCCCCTCGGCGCCCGCCGCCATCGGGGTGTCGACGTAGCCGACGTGCAGCCCCAGCACGTGCACGCCCTGCGGAGCCAGCTCCAGGCGGAGCGAGTTCGTCGCCGACCACAGAGCCGCCTTCGAGGCGCTGTAGCCGCCGGCCACCGCGAACCAGCTGAGGGCCGAGTGCACGTCGATGATCGCCGCGCCCGAGGCCTCGGACAGCCGCGGCGCGAACGCCTTCGCCAGCAGCACGGGAGCGAAGAAGTTCGTCTCCATCACATCGCGCAGCTCCTGGGTCGAGAGCGCGAGCAGGCTGTAGCTCGCTCCGGAGACACCCGCATTGTTGACCAGCACTGTCACGTCGGGAGCCGCCTCGACGGCCGCGGCGACCGACTCCGCGTCGTTCACGTCGAGCACGAGCGGCACGATGCGCTCGTCGCCCCACTCCTTCGGGCGGCGGGCGGCGGCGTAGACCTTGGCCGCGCCGCGCGCGAGGGCCTGAGCGACGAACTCGGATCCGAGCCCTCCGTTCGCTCCGGTGACGAGGACGACGGCTCCGTGGAGTGATGGCATGGTGGAAGCTCCCGATTCTGCGGGTCGCGGTGATCACGACCTCTGCAGGTGGCAACATCGGAGCAGTGGGTTGGAATTCCCAACTCACTCGACGAGGTGCGGAGACGCGCCGGAGTGGAGATCCCGTGAGCGCCGACGGCATCACTCCCCGGGCCTGCCCCATCGCCGCCGGACTCGAGGTGCTCGGCGAGCGCTGGAGCCTGCTGGTGCTGCGCGAGATCGCGTTCGGCGAGCACCGCTTCGACCGCATCCGGGCCTTCACCGGCGCGCCGCGGGACGTCCTCACGGCGCGGCTGCGCACCCTCGAGGGGCACGGGGTGATCGAGCGCGTCGCCTACTCCGAGCGGCCGCCCCGCTTCGAGTACCGCTTCACCGAGGCCGGGCGCGACGCCGTGCCCGTGCTGATCGCCCTCGCCTCCTGGGGCGAGCGCTGGGCGCGCGGGCCGTCGGCCGTGCAGCCGTACCGGCACCGCTGCGGCGCCCGCCTGGATCCCGTGCTGCACTGCGCGGAGTGCGGCGAGCGGATGGACGCCGACTCGGTGTCGCTCGCGGGCGACGCCACCGGCTGAGGCCCGCGCTGCCGGAGGCCCTAGGGCGCCACCTCGAACATCCGGGGCCGCAGCGCCGCCGTCCGCGGATCCGCCGCGCACGCCCGCAGCGCCGCCGCGAGCACTCCGGGAGCGGGATGCGCGTCGCGGACGTACACATCCGCTCCCGCCGGAGTGAACGGCGTGCGGGCGAACCGGGTGAGCGCCCAGCCCGCCGCCTCGTCGGCCGCGACGAACGACCAGCGGCTGCGCGCGAGCAGCGTCAGCGGCTCGACGCCGCGCCAGCGGAAGCCGTCGGGATCGTCGGGATCGGGGGCGTCCAGACCGACGACGTGCCGCGTCGAGCGCCGGCCGCGCCAGCTGACGACGTCGGCGATCTCGCCGCTCGGCAGCGGCGCGTAGGTGATCGCGACCCCCTCCCTCCCCCGCCACAGCGGCAGGCTCGAGCCACGCACGAACCAGGTCCCCGACGCCAGTCCTCTCACGGCAGCGCGTGCTTCACGTTGGAGCGCGCGAGGGCGATCGCCTCGCCGGCTCCGCCGTTCATCACGATCTTCGACATCGCCAGCGCGAAGCCCTTCACCTGGGCGCCGGTGACGGTCGGCGGCAGCGACAGGGCGAGCGGATCCGTCACCACGTCCACGAGCACGGGCCCGTCCTCGGCGAGCGCCTCGCGCAGCGCTCCCTCGACGTCCTCCGGATCCTCGACCCGGATGCCGCGGATGCCGATCGCCTCGGCCACCTTCGCGTAGTCGACCATCGGCACGTCGACCGCGAAGTCCGGGAAGCCGTCCACCAGCATCTCGACCTTCACCAGCCCGAGCGTGGAGTTGTTGAAGACCACGATCGTGACCGGGAGCCGGTACGCGGCCACCGTCACGAGCTCGCCCATCAGCATCGAGAGCCCGCCGTCGCCGCTGAGCGAGACGACCTGGCGCCCGGGGTGCGAGAGCTGGGCGCCGACTGCCTGCGGCAGCGCGTTGGCCATCGAGCCGTGCAGGTACGAGCCGATCAGGCGGCGGCGGCCGTTGGGAGTGATGTACCGCGCCTGCCAGACGTTGCCCATGCCGGTGTCGGCGGTGACGATCGCGTCCTCCGAGAGCAGTCCGTCGAGCGTCGAGGCGACGAGCTCGGGGTGGATCGGTCGGCGCTTCTCGACCTCCGTGTACTTCCCGACGACCCCGGTGACGAGCTTCTCGTGCTTCTTCAGCGTCTTCTCGAGGAACCGGTGGCTCTTGCGCTGCACGAGCGGAGTGAGGGCGCGCAGGGTCGCGCCGACGTCCCCGTGCACGGGGTGCGCGACGCTGACCCGGCGGCCGAGCTTGGACGCGTCGGTGTCGACCTGCGCGATCACGACCTCGGACGCGTCGGGCAGGAACTGCTCATAGGGGAAGTCGGTGCCCAGCAGGATCAGCAGGTCGGCGTCGTGGATGCCCGCGTGCGCGGCTCCGTAGCCCAGGAGGCCCGTCATGCCGACGTCGAACGGGTTGTCGTACTGGATCCACTCCTTGCCGCGGAGGCTGTGCCCGACGGGCGCTCCGACGAGCTCGGCGAAGGCGACGACCTCGTCGTGCGCGTTCCGCACGCCGGCACCGGCGAAGATCGCGACCGTCTTCGCGGAGTCGATCGCGGCGGCGAGCGCCCGCACGTCGCCGTCGTCCGGCACGAGCACCGCCGGCGCGGGCAGCACGAACGCGGGGAACTCCCCCACGGCCTCGAACTCGGCCACGTCGCCGGGCAGGGTGACGACGGCCACGCCTCCCAGCGCGACCGCGCTGCGCATCGCGGCGTTCACGACGCGGGGGGCCTGCGCCGCGGTCGAGACCAGCTCGCAGTAGTTCGAGCACTCGACGAACAACCGGTCGGGGTGCGTCTCCTGGAAGTACGACGAGCCGATCTCGCCGCTCGGGATGTGGCTGGCGATGGCCAGCACCGGGGCACCGGAGCGGTGCGCGTCGTACAGGCCGTTGATGAGGTGCAGGTTGCCCGGTCCGCAGCTGCCCGCGCAGACGGCCAGCCTCCCGGTCAGCTGGGCCTCGGCGCCCGCGGCGAAGGCCGCGGCCTCCTCGTTGCGCACGTGGATCCAGTCGATCCCTCCCTTCGCCGAGCCGCCGCTTCTGCGCACCGCGTCGACGATCGGATTGAGGGAGTCCCCGACGATGCCGTAGATCCGGGAGACCCCGGCGTCGATGAGCTGGGCGATGAGCTGGTCCGCGACCGTCTTCTGAGCCATGCCCCCATTCGACTCCTCCTGCCTGGACGTCGCCTCCCGCATCCCCCTGCAGTCGGAGTCGCCAGAGCCCTAGGTTGGGGGAGTCCGCTGTCCCGCGGGCGCGACGCGCCCCCGCAGAACCAGGAGTCCTCCATGAACCGCCGCCGTTCCTCCCTCGTCCTGGTCGCGGCAGCGGCCCTCGCGCTCGGCCTGGGCGGCTGCTCGGGCCTGAACAGCCTCGCCGGCGGCGAGACCCGCGACGAGACGTCGGGGGAGATCACCGAGGGCGGCACCACCGACGTCTTCCAGCTGCGCGTCGGCGACTGCCTGAACGACGAGCTGACGGAGGAGGCGACGGAGGTCACCGACGTGCCCACCGTGCCGTGCACCGACCCGCACAGCTACGAGGTCTTCCAGAACATCACGATGGCCGAGGCCGACGAGTACCCGGGCGAGGACGCGACCACGCAGCAGGCCGAGGACGGCTGCCTCGCCGCCTACGACGCCTTCGTCGGGCTGACCTACCAGGAGTCGAAGTACGACTTCAGCTACTACTACCCCACCTCCGAGAGCTGGGGCGGCGGAGACCGCACGATCAACTGCCTGATCACCGACCCCGAGGGCCTCACGACGGGCAGCCTCGCGGGCGTCGCGGCCTGATTGGCGCGCAGAACGTCGGCTGACGAGGGGGTCTCCCGGCCGTCAGCGGAGAGACCCCCGTCTCAGCCGACGTTCTGCGGCACGGACGCCTGGTCGGGCCGAGGGAAGGCCCGGAGCAGCGCTCCCGAGACGATCCAGATCGACGCCATCCCGATCACGAGCCAGCCCGCATCGAGGCCGGAGGCCGCGCCCGCCAGGGTCGCCCCCACCGCGGCGGCGGCCGCCCGGAGCCCCGCGCCGATCGTGAACACCTGCGAGCGCACGGCCGCCGGGCTCTCCTGATCGCGCAGCAGCAGCATCGCCGCGTTGGCCGGTGCGGTGAAGACGCCGGCGACCGCGAACGCGACGATCACGACGACGATGCCCAGGTCCGGTGCGGCGAGCAGCAGCGCGGCGCCGGTCGCGGCGAATCCCGCGCCCATCACCCACGACGGCGGGCGCCGCGTCCAGCGGCGGGCGGCCACCGCGACGGCGCCCAGGAGGCCGCCGACCGCGAAGGCCGTCAGGATCCAGGCGGCGCCGGCCGTCGTGCCCAGCCGCTCGATCGAGAGGGCGATGGCGGCCACACCGGCGGCGCCTCCTCCGATCTGGCTCAGGGTGCCCGAGAGGGTGACGACCGCGATCGGACGGTGCCGGACGAGATGGGTGATCCCCGCGGCGATCGTGCGGCGGACGCCGACGGTCGGAGCCGGTCGCGCGTCCATCCGCAGCGCCAGCGAGCCGAGCACGCCGATGAGGGCGAGGGCGGCCATCACGAGCATCGCGGCCCGCGCGTCGGCGACGGCGATGGCGAGGCCGGCGAGCGCCGGTCCGCCGATCGACGCCACGTTGTACGAGAGCGAGTCCTGCGCGTAAGCGCGGCGCGCGTCCGGGATCGCACTGGTGACGAAGCTCGACATGCCGCCCATCGAGACCGGGGTCGAGAGCCCGGCGAGCACGAGGAGCACGGCGATGAGCACGGTGGGCACGTCGCCGAGGAACGCCGCGACCGAGAACGCCGCGGCGGTCGCGATCGCGGAGGCCACCAGCAGGCGGCGCGGATGCCGCACCCGGTCGAGGACCGTGCCGACCAGCGGCGCCGCGACGACGCTCGGGAACAGCGCCGCGCCGGTCAGCAGACCGCCGAGCGCGACGTCGTCGAGCCGCTCGACGGCGAGGACGGGGAGGGCGACCACCATGCCCGCGCTCGCGAGGCGGAGGGGGATCGACGCGGCCAGGTAGGTGAACGCGCTCATGCGACTCGAGGGGACATCGACTCGATTTTCCCACGGGCGCGGGGGCGACGGTGACGGTAGCGTCGGAGGGCCGGGCCACGCCCCGGCACGACGGGGGACGAGCCATGAGCACGACGAGCGCGCTGACCCGCACGAGCGGCCCCGCGCCCCGCAGCACCACCCGGGCCGTCCTGCTGGGGCTGCTCGCGATGATCGTCGTCCCGGTCGCGATCGCCGTCGCGACGAACTCCTGGTCGGCCCCCGGTCCCGCCGACCACGTGCGGATGGCGCTCGGCTCGGTCGTCGGCCTGTGCGTCTCGGTGGTCGGCGCCTGGTGGCTGGCGTTCGACCGGCGCAGGGCCGCCGCTCCGGGAGCCACCTGGTTCTGGGGGATCGCCTGCCTGGTCACCCTCGGCGCGGTGTCGTCGATCGGAGCGGTCGCGGACCGGCTCACCGCGCTGATCGCGGGCTGAGCCCGTCAGGCGGTCATCCCGTCAGACCGTCGGCACGTCAGGCGATCGGCGCCCGTCGTGCCTGCGACGCCGCCGCCGCGACGTCGAGCCGCCACGGCTCGCCGTGCCCCGGCAGCAGGGTCTGCGCGCCGGTCGCCGCCAGCACGTCGAGCGACGCGAGCGAGCGGTCGGTGTCGGCCGTGGCCGCGCGCGCCACGAGGTGCGGCCCGGTGCGGGCGGAGTAGGGGTCGAGGGTCACGAGGGCGTCGCCGCCGATCACCGCGCCCCGCTCGGGGAGGTGCAGCGAGACGTGCCCGTCGGTGTGACCCGGGGTGGCGAGCACGACGGGCGATCCCGGGACGTCGAGCGTCCCGCCCTCGTGCAGGGCCGCCGTGGTCGTGAGCGGAGGCACGGCCAGCGCGCCCGCGCGCGCCATCGCGCCGAGCACGGGGATCGCCGAGGGATGGAGCAGCGGGTACACGAACGGCGTCCGCTGCCTCCGGTACGAGTAGGGGTGCGCCGCGAGCGGGGCGTCCGAGGGGTGCAGCAGCACCGGGACGCCGCGCTCGGCGAACCGGCGCGCGACGCCGACGTGGTCGAAGTGCGCGTGCGTGAGCACGAGGGCGTCCACGTCCGAGAGCTCGCGGCCGAGCACCTCCAGCGCGCGCAGCAGGTGCGGCCAGGTGCGGGGCAGGCCGGCATCGACGAGGGTGATCCGCCCGGCCTCCTCGATCAGGTAGAGGTTCGTGTAGGCGTGCTCGATCCGGTGCACCCCGGGGACGACGTCGCGGAAAAAGGCCGGTCCTCCCCGGGGTGCGCTCCGCCTGCCGTCGCCCCGCTGCTCTCCGTTCGGCTGCGTCATCGTCGTCTCCTCCGCTCCCGGCGCCCGCCCGCCGGACCGCCTGCCTGGACGCTAGGGCCCGCGTCGTGCGCGCGAGAAGGGCGTTGACCGCGGGGCACCGGATCGGGCAGTCACACCCGCGCGCGGCTCCGGAGCCCCTTCAGCGCCAGCTGGAGTGCCGCGAGCAGCAGCAGCGCGGCGAAGAGGATCCCGGACAGCCGCGCGGACAGGAGGAACGACAGCGCGACGCCCGCGAACGAGAAGGCGGTCGCGGCGAGGCCGACGACGAGGCCCGCGCGCACGTCGAGCAGACCCCTCCGGGCGTTGGCGATCGATCCGCTGATCGCGGTCGGGATCATCGCGGCCAGCGACGTGCCCTTCGCCAGCAGATCGGCGAGCCCGAACGCGCCGACGAGCACCGGCACCGCGATGGCCCCTCCTCCGATGCCGAAGAGCCCCGACGCGATCCCCATCGCGGCGCCCAGGCCCGCGAACCCCGGCCACACGCCCCAGCCCTCCGCGACGTCGCCGGTCTCGTTCGAGCCGAAGACGGCCATCCGGACCGCGGCGGCGATCAGCAGCGCCACGAAGAGCCAGCGCAGCACCCCGAGGGGGAGCCGGGCCAGGAGCCACGAGCCCAGCAGCGCGCCGAGGACCGCGGCGGCCGCGATCACCGCCGCCGGGAGCCACGCGACCTGCCCGGTGAGCGCGTAGGCGAAGGCGCCGGCCACGGAGGTGGGGGCGATCGCCAGGAGGGACGTCGCCGAGGCGCGGCGCTGGTCCATCGCGGCCCAGGCGACCAGCATGGGCACCATCACGATGCCGCCGCCGACGCCGAACGCTCCCGAGAGGACGCCGCCGATCGCGCCGATCAGTCCGAGGAGCAGGTACTCCCGGGTGCTCCGCGGGGGCGCCGCCGAATCGTCCGCAGGAGCAGCCGGGGCGTTCGCGTCGTCCGTCACTCCTCCATCGCACCACGGCGAGCGCTCCGCGGGCGAATCCCGTCGCACGGGCGAAACATCGAGTGCGTAGCCTTCGACCTGCAGCGACGCGGCGCCGCCGAGGGGGCTCGGGCGCCCGGCGCCGGGAGGGGGACGACGATGAAGCGCACGACCGCGACCACCGGAGCGATCGCGGGCGCCGGAGGCGTGCTGGCCGCGGCCGGCGCGGTGGCCCAGGCCACCCCGTGGCCGTCCGCGCTCGCGATCCGGGCGGTGTTCGAGCGCGAGGCGCGGCGCACCGCCGAGGAGATGCGCCCCTTCGTCCCGGAGGGGATCACGCGCGTCGCCGAGATCGTGCCCGCACGCGACGGCGCTCCGGCCACGACCGTCGACGTGTTCCGCTCTCCCGGCCCCGGCTCGCGCCCGACGGTGCTCTGGATCCACGGCGGGGCGTGGATCTCGTGCCACCGGCGCGACGTCGAGCCCTACCTCCGCCTCCTCGCCGACGCCGGCTACACGGCGGTCGGCCTCGACTACGGACGCGGCCCCGAAGCGGTCTACCCGACCGCGCCGAAGCAGCTCCTCGCCGCCCTCGAGCACCTGCGCCGCCACGCCGGCCGCCTGGGGATCGCTCGCGACGGCATGGTCCTCGCCGGCGACTCCGCGGGGGCGCAGCTGGCCAGCCAGCTCGCGACGGCCGTCACCAACCCCTCCTACGCCCGCGACGCCGGCCTCACGACGACGCTCCCGGTCGACGCGCTGCGCGCGGTGATCCTGCACTGCGGCGTCTTCGACCTCTCCGGTGTCTCCAAGGTCACCGGAGTGGCGGGCTGGGCGTTCCGCGCCGCCCTCTGGGCCTACACCGGCCACCGCGGCTGGACGGACTCGCCCGCCGGAAGGCAGATGTCGACGATCGAGCACGTGACGCCCCGGTTCCCTCCCGTGTTCATCAGCGGAGGCAACGCCGACGCCCTCACGGCCCGGCAGTCGCGCCCGTTCGCCGCGCACCTGCGCTCGCTCGGCGTCCCGGTCACGGACCTGTTCTGGGGCGAGGGCCACGAGGCGCAGCTGGGGCACGAGTACCAGTTCCACCTCGAGCTCCCCGACGCGCGCCTCGCGCTGGAGCGGACGCTCGCGTTCCTGGAGCGCACGACCGCCCGGTGACGCGGCGGGCGGTCTCTCTGGCAGTTCGCTGAGGGAGCCCGGTCGCAGCGTGACGATCCGGCGCCCGGCCGCGTCCTACTCCCAGAACGCCACGATCGACCGGATCGGGCACGAAGCGGAAGAGGAGACCATGGCCGACAGCATCGCGACCACCACGACGGGCACCGGAGTCGGGCGCACCGTCATCGACGACGCCGTCATCGCGAAGGTGGCGGGCATCGCCGCCCGCGCTGTCCCCGGCGTCCACGCGCTCGGCGGAGGAGCGGCCCGCGCGATCGGCGCGATCCGCAGCGCCATCGGCAACGACGACCGCGGCCAGGGCGTCAAGGTCGAGGTCGGCGAGCGCCAGGTCGCCGCCGACGTCGTGATCGTCGCCGAGTACCCCGCTGCGCTGCAGTCCGTCGCGGAGGGCGTCCGCTCGGCCGTCGCCGAGGCGATCCGCGAGATCGTCGGCATGGACGTCGCCGAGATCAACGTGACCGTCCAGGACGTCTTCATCCCCGAGGACGACGCGCCCGAGGCAGAGCCGCGCGTCGCCTAGGCGACCCCCACGACCCCGTCGGCGACCGCTCCCCCGGTCGCCGGCCTCCCCGGCCGGTGCACCCGCCCGGCCGATCCGAACACCAGTGGAAGGAGACCCGCATGGGACTCGACGACAAGATCAAGAACGCCGCCCAGGACCTCGCCGGCAAGGCGAAGGAGGCTCTCGGGAACATGCAGGGCGACGAGGGCAAGGTCGAGGAGGGTCGTCGCGACCAGCACGCGGCCGACCTCAAGAAGACCGGCGAGGACGTCAAGGACGTCTTCAAGAACTGACGCGTCCCGCGTCCCGGTGCCCCGCCGCCCTCGGCTGCGGGGCACCTCCCGGCCCTCACCCGATCCGGATCCCCCGGTCCCGATCGCGAACGGAGCACCGCATGCAGAACACCTGCGCCCGACCGCTCGACGTCGACGACGCCGTCGCCCTCGTCGCGGTCCTCGCGACCCTCGAAGGGCTGCTGGCCTCCCGCGGCCTGCCCGACCGCGAGACCGATCTGCTCCGCCGGAGCCTCGAGCAGGGCGGGAGCGTGCTCCCCGGCGCCGACCTCGACGAGCTCGCGGCCGCGCTGAGCGCTCTGAACGAGCGGCTCCGCGGCACGATCGGCTGACCCGGAGCACTCCGCCCCGCTAGCGTGGAGGCGACCGCACCGGCGCCGATCGAACCCGACACCGTCCGGCACGTCCCCCCACTCCGAGGAGCAGCCATGTCCGGCGATCACTTCGTGCTGTCGACGGCGTCCCCGTGGGAGGACCGCACCGACGTCATCGGCGTCTACGCCTCCGACGCGTGGGCGCGCGAGGCCGCGACGGTGTGGCTCCGCTCCCCCGACCGCGAGGCGTTCCCGCGCTGCATCATCGAGTGCTGGAACGGAGCGCACCTGCTCCACCGCGAGGTGATCGAGGGCGTGCCCGACGACGTCAGCGGAACACCGACTCCGTCGTGAGGGCATCGGCCCACGGCTCCCTGGCGGTCGTGACGTCGGCCCCGGAGTCGGCCGACTCGCGGATCGCCAGACCCAGCAGGTGGTCCTGCAGACCGTCGGCGAGCGGATAGGGGGCGGGTCCCTCGCCCCGTGCCCAGGCGCCGGTCGCCCCGACGAGGGCGTCGACGGCGATGTCCTCGTCGGACTGCCGCGCCGCGGGGTGCGGGTTCTGGAAGAGCACGTCGCCGTCCAGCGCGATCGTGTCGAGGTGGAAGCCCTCGAGATTGTGGTCGATCCCCGTCTGCCGCCGGGTGATCCGCGACTCCACCACCGAGCGCGGGCCGGCCACCCGCACGACGCTGTCGCCGTCGATCTCGCCGTGCGACCCGCGGATAGTGAGGCGGCGGTGGCGCACCGGCGAGAACCACTGGTTGTCGACGAAGTCGTACAGCCCCGAGCGTCCGCCGCCGAAGTCGAGCGTCGCCAGGGTGGTCGTCCGCTCCTCCGGCTCCGCCGCGCCGGTCCAGCCGTGCCGGTTCAGCGGATCCAGGAGCGGCGCGCGGAAGTCCCGAGCGCTCACCCGGGTCGCGTCGCCGGTGTCCCCGAGCAGTCCGCGCATGATCGAGACGGCGTGGTACAGGTGGTTCGAGCACACCTGCACGTGCGTCGGAGTGCCGATGACCCCCGAGCGGACCGCTCGCCAGCGGGCGCTATGCGCGGGCATGAAGAGGCTCTGGTCGGCGACCTGGACGAGTCCGGAGCCGCCGACCTCGTCCCACATCCGCCGCATAGCCGGGACGTCGAGCGCCGGAGGCGTCTCCTCGAGCACGCGGACGCCGCGGCGCACCAGATCGGCCGTGATGCCGGAGGCGACCTCGACCGGGACGGCGACGAGCACGAACTCGGGGTCGCCGTGCGCGACGAGCTCGTCGACGCTCGCGAAGGCCGGCACGCCCCAGCGCGCCGAGACCTCGTCGCGGCGCGCCGAGCGCGAGTGGATCCCGGTCACCTGGAACGCCTCCGGCACGTCGCGGGCGAGGCGGAGGAAGAAGCCCGTGCGCCAGCCGGAGCCGACGATCGCGAAGCGGATCGGGGTCGGGGGTGTCGAGGTCATCGTCGTCGTCCTGTTCTGCGGGGGCGGGGCGGCGTCGCGCCGACCGGTGCGGTCGTCCCCGACCAGTGCGACGGCCGTTCGAAGTGCGGCGGGAGCGCGGTCGCGGCGTCGCCGCGCGTGCTCGAGACCTGCGCCTGGGTGAGGTAGAGGGCGCTCGAGAGGTCGGCGCCCGACACGTCGGCGTCGCGCAGGTCGACACCGAGGAGGTCGCAGCGGCCGAGGTCGGTTCCGCGCAGGTCGGCCGCGATCAGCAGGGCGCCGCGCAGATCCGCGCCCCGGAGGTCGACTCCGCGCAGATCCGCTCCGAGCAGGTCGGCGCCGGGGACGAGCCTGCGGTCGGGGCGGGAGCGCACCCCGGCGCGGGCGGCCGCGCTCGCGGCGATCAGGAGCGGACGGGCGGCGGCGAACTCGCCGTCGACGTCGGCCGCGAGGATCTCCTCCGGCGAGGCGAGGGTGAGGGCGTGCACCGCGTCGAAGCGGCGGCGGACGCGGTCCCGGGTGGCGGGATCGACCTCGTCGAGCGCGAGCGCGACGTCGAGGTACCAGAGCAGCTCGTGGAGTCGACGGACCAGCGGGAAGACGGAGAACATCCGCTCGCGCACCTCTGCGTCGCCGCGCCACGAGACGCCGCCGAACGTGTGCGTCGACACCTTCTGACCGGCGCCGAAGCAGTCGAAGACGGTGCAGCCGACGAAGCCCTGCGGGCGGAGGGACCGGTGGATCGTGCACGCGTCCTCGGAGTCGAGGTTCGTGCAGGGCTCCCCCGCGGGCTTGTCGACGGGGAAGTCGCGCGAGCGGGCGAAGGCGAGGGCGACGCAGCAGAGCCCGAAGCAGTTCGCGCAGTCGGCGCCCAGATCCTCGCGGCGGCCGAGCTCGACCCGGGTGCGTGACGACATCGCCTCCGAGCCTACGCCGCGCTCAGTGCGCGAGCGCCAGCACGCCGACCACGAGGGCGCCCAGGCCCAGGAGGAAGGCGAGCGAGACGAGGCCCTGCCGCCAGGTCAGCCCCGCGCGGCCCACCGCGATCAGGGCGATGGCGGCGAGGACGGCGGCGTAGATCGCGACGCCGATCCAGAGCGCGGTGGTGGCGTCCACCCAGCCCAGGACGGCCGCGAGCAGCGCCAGCACCGGCAGGGAGGCGGAGGCGAGTGCGCCGGCGGCGATGCGGAGCATGACGCGCGGCTCCGACATCGAGGGCAGCGCGGCGTGGGTGACCTGGTGCGCGATGACCTCGGCCGTGAAGCCCGCCGCCGAGATGCCGACGATCGAGACGACGAGGCTCCGCAGCGCGTGACCGGCGTCGGGGTGGTCGCCGACCGCGTAGATCATGATCACGGCGAGCCCGGTGAAGGTCGCGTAGACGCGCTCCTTCAGCGCGCGGGCGCTCTCCTCGAGCGGGCGGCGCGTGTACGCCGTCCAGCGGGCGACCGGGCCGGCCGGGCGCTCGGTCACGGTCAGTACGAGGCGGAGTCGACGCGCGCCGCCGAGGAGTCGCCGGCGAGGCGGGCGGCCAGGTCGCCGAGGATCGTCGCGGAGCCGCTGGTGCCGAAGCGGGTGACACCGAGCCCGCGGTAGGCGAGCAGCGTGTCGAGGTCGCGGACGCCTCCGGACGCCTTCACCTGGACCGCGTCCGACACGGCGCCGCGCATCAGGCGCAGATCGTGCTCGTTGGCGCCGCCGCCCGCGAAGCCCGTGGCGGTCTTGACGAAGTCGGCGCCGGCGCGCTCGGACGCCTCGCTGCCCGCGACGATCTGCTCGTCGTCGAGGAGGCTGGTCTCGAGGATCGCCTTGACGACGTGGCCGTCGGCGGCCTCGACCACCGCGCGGACGTCGTCCTCGACGTCCTGGAGCAGTCCGCTGCGCAGGCGCCCGATGTTGACGACCATGTCGAGCTCGCTCGCGCCGTCGGCGAGGGCCTGGCGCGACTCCGCGACCTTGGCGGCGGTGGAGGTGGTGCCGTGCGGGAAGCCGATGACGGTGCCGACCAGGACGCCCGAGCCCTCGAGGCGGCTGACGGCGTGGGCGATGTCGGAGGGGCGGACGCAGACGCTGAAGACCCCCGACGCCCGGGCCTCGTCGAGCTGCGCGTCGACCTCGGCCCGGGTCAGCTCGGGCTTGAGGATCGCGTGGTCGATGAGCGCCGCGATCTCGGCGACGCTGGGAAGGCTGGGGGTGCTCATGCACTCGATTTTACCCGGGTGTCCTGCGCGCGCGGACGTGCCGGGTGACGCCGATCCGTCGCGGACGGCTCTGCCGAATCGCTCTCGGCGACCGTTTTCGACGGATCACTCACCCCGGACGACCGATCACGACGGATCGCGACCGCGGCGACCAGTCGCAGACGCCCTCTCCGGTCGCACCTGCCGATCCACCTGCGGCCGAGACCCGCCGACACCGCACCTCCGGCTCCGGCGGGTCTCGAGACGCCCCTCCGGGGCTACTCGACCAGCAAGGAGTGGAGCACCCGAAATGCGGAACGCGAGCTGTGACCCTGCACCCCGTCGCGCAAGGCCGAGCGCATCGCGGAATCGCGTGCCAAGCGATTCCGCGGAGCGGTACGCAGGACGCTCTGCGGAACGCGGCCGTCCGCGGAAGCCGACCGCGGCGAGGAGTGCCGCAGGCACGCCGAGCACGGGGGCACCGCCCGACTGCGGCGAGGAGTGCCGACGGCACTCCGCGCACAGGGGCACCGCCCGACCGCGGCGAGGAGTGCCGACGGCACTCCGCGCACAGGGGCACCGCCCGACCGCGGCGAGGAGTGCCGACGGCACTCCGAGCACAGGAACACCGACTGCACCCCGTCGCGCAAGGCCGAGCGCATCGCGGAATCGCGTGCCAAGCGATTCCGCGGAGCGGTACGCAGGACGCTCTGCGGAACGCGACCGTCTGCGAACGCCGACCGCGGCGAGGAGTGCCGACGGCACTCCGAGCACGGGAACACGGAAGGGGGCCCCGCGATCGTCAGATCGCGAAGCCCCCTTCGGTGTGAGCGCAGCGGCACGCTGGTAGTCAGCGGCGCTGCGCGCCGCTGACTACCAGCTCGACTTGGTGATGCCGGGCAGCTCGCCGCGGTGCGCCATGTCGCGGAAGCGGACACGCGAGATGCCGAACTTCGACAGGTTGCCGCGGGGGCGGCCGTCGACGGCGTCGCGGCCGCGGACGCGGACCGGCGAGGCGTTGCGGGGGAGCTTCTGGAGGCCGACGCGGGCGGCCTCGCGGGACTCGTCGGTGCCGGCCGGGTCGACGAGAGCCTTCTTGAGCTCCAGGCGCTTGGCGGCGTAGCGGTCGACGATCACCTTGCGCTGCTCGTTGCGGGCGATCTTGCTCTTCTTGGCCATTTCTAGCGCTCCTCGCGGAAGTCGACGTGCTTGCGCACTACGGGGTCGTACTTCTTCAGCACGAGACGGTCGGGGTCGTTGCGACGGTTCTTCTTGGTCACGTAGGTGTAACCGGTGCCTGCCGTCGAACGGAGCTTGATGATGGGACGGACGTCCTGCTGCTTTGCCATTAGATCTTCACCCCACGAGCGAGAATGTCCTTGACGACGGACTCGATGCCACGGGCGTCGATGACCTTGATGCCCTTGGCCGACAGCGTCAGGGTGACGTTACGGCGGAGCGAGGGGACGTAGTACGTCTTCTTCTGCACGTTCGGGTCGAAGCGGCGCTTGGTGCGCCGGTGCGAGTGCGAGATGGCGTGCCCGAAGCCGGGAACGGCTCCGGTCACCTGGCAGACTGCTGCCATGGTTTCCTCCATGTGTGGTTACCGTGGGGCGCACGCGGCACTCGGCCCCGCTCGACCCACCCAAGGTCACTTGTCGGCATACCGCCCGCTCGTCGCGGAGGTCGGAACCTCCGCCGCTCGGGCAGCACGCAAGCGCGTGCAGATGCACGCAACCTGAGTAGCTTACGTGATGCGGCGGGCGGCGGGCAAGAGCGCCTCAGCCCGACTGCGCCGCGTGCATCCGCGCGTAGTGCCCGCCGACCGAGAGCAGCTCGTCGTGCGAGCCCCACTCGACGATGCGGCCGGCGTCGAGCACGACGATGCGGTCGGCCGAGCGGATCGTGGAGAAGCGGTGGGCGACGACCAGGGTCGTCCGCCCCTCGGTCAGCCGGCCGAGGGCGTCCTTGATCAGCGCCTCCGACTCGGGGTCCAGCGCGCTCGTCGCCTCGTCCAGCAGGAGCACGCGGGGGTCGCGGATGAGGGCGCGGGCGATCGAGAGCCGCTGGCGCTGCCCACCCGAGAGGCGGGCGCCGCGCTCCCCCACGACGGAGTGCCAGTGGTCGGGGAGCGATTCGACGATCTCCCACGCGTTCGCGTCGCGCAGCGCCGCCTCCATCCGCTCGTCGGACACGTCGCCGAGGCCGTAGGCGATGTTGTCGCGGATCGTGCCCTCGAAGAGCACCGACTCCTGCGGCACGACCGAGACCGAGCGGCGGAAGGTGCGCAGGTCGAGCGTCTCCATGTCGACGCCGTCGAGCAGGATCCGCCCCGACGTGGGGCGGAGGAAGCCCAGCACCACGTTGAGCAGGGTCGACTTGCCGGATCCGGACGCGCCGACGAACGCCACCGTCTCGCCCGGTCGGAGGTCCAGGTCGATGCCGTGCAGAGCGGGTCCGTCGTCGCCGTAGCGGAAGTCGACCCGCTCGAGGGTGAGGCGGCCGTGCACCTCGCCGACGGGGCGCTTGCCCTCGTTGTGCTCGAGGTCGGGGTCCTCGAGGACCTCGGCGATGGAGCGGACCGACTCGAAGCCGCGGGCGGCGAGGGGCAGCAGCATCAGCAGGTTGGTCATGGAGGACGTGAGGAGCGCGAAGTAGCTGCTCAGCAGCACGACCTGGCCCGGGGTGACGGGGAGCCATCCCGAGATCGAGACCCACGCGGCGAGCACCAGGCAGCCGACTCCGAGCAGCTGCAGGCTGACCCACGAGAGCGAGGCGAAGCGGCCGTTGAGCAGGTCGAGCTCGAAGCCGGCCTCGCGCACGCCCTCGGCTCCGGTGGCGACGGTGCGCACCGCGGTCTGCTCGAGACCGTGCGCCCGGGTGACGGGCATCAGGGTCGCCATCGCCCCGACGGTCGCCGAGAAGCGCTCGACCTCGCGGCGGAACTGCTCGTTGCGGCGCATGCTCCGCCGCTGCAGGATGCGCCGGAGCAGCACCGCGAGCGGGATGGCGAGGGCGTAGACGGGGAGGAACGCGGGCACGTTGATCGCCGTCATCGCGACGGCTCCGATCAGCACCATCACCGCCGAGAGCAGCGGGTTCGCGGTCTGCTGCAGCATCGTCTCGACGTTCTCGACGTCGCGGACGACCTTGGTCTGCACGATCGCGCTGTTCGCCCGGGCGTGGAACCCGATCGAGAGCAGCTGCAGACGGTTCGCGATGGCCTTCCGCAGATCCGCGCCCATGTCGCGGACCGTGCCCATGAACAGCCGCACGAACATCACGTGGTTCGGGTAGTTCTGCGCGAGCAGCACCAGGGCGATCACCGACCACAGCAGGAGCCCGCTGCCGGGCCCGCCCGCGACGACGATGTCGATCACCTGCGCCGTGACGACCGGGAGGAACCACAGCGGGGTGTCCTTCACCGCGAAGAAGGCGACGGCGGCGAGGATGCGGCGCGGGCGCCTCCGGAGCAGGCCCACGACGCTGCGCAGCGGATGGCGCCCGTCGACGATCTCCTCCACGGAAAGTGCTTTCCCAGACATGCGTCCATCCTCGCGCGCCCGCGGGCGGGGGCACCACCCCGCCGCGCCGCACGCCTCGTCGTGCGGACGCGGTCGGCGTCGCGATACGGTCGCTCGGGCGCTCCGGGGGGATCGGCGCGCCGACGAGGGGGGACCATGGGATCGGTGAGGCGTCGCGCGCTGCTGCTGGGGATCGCGTCGGCGGCGGCCGCACTGAGCGGCTGCACCGCCGACGCCCGGCCCGCCCCGCTGACGGCCGCTCCGGTCGCGGCGAGCACGTCCCCGACACCGACTCCACCGCCCCGGCCCGTGCCGACCGCGACCGCGGCCGCCGCTCCCGTGCGCGCCCGCGTGCCCCTGCCCGAGGGCGTCATCACGGAGCTGCCCGGCGAGGGGAGCCTGATGGCCTGGACGGTCGACGACGGCGCCGACACCGAGGTCGTCGCCGCCTACGCGCAGTTCGCGGCGGACACCGGCACCCGGCTCACGTTCTTCCTGAACGGGCAGTACGACTCCTGGACCGTCTGCGCGCCCGCCCTCGCACCGCTCGTCGCCTCGGGTCAGGTGCAGCTCGCGAACCACACCTGGTCGCACGTCGACCTCACGAGCCTGAGTGCCGACGGCGTGCAGGAGGAGCTCGGCCGCAACGGCGAGTTCATCCGCTCCACCTACGGCGTCGAGGCCGCTCCCTTCTACCGTCCGCCGTTCGGCTACACCGACAGCGCGAGCCGGGCCGCCGCGGCGGGCATCGGCTACACGGCGACGACGCTCTGGTACGGCTCGCTGTCGGACTCCGGCCTCATCACGACCGATCAGCTGCTGGGCTTCGCCGACGAGTGGTTCCGGCCGCAGCGCATCGTGATCGGGCACGCGAACTTCGACCCGGTGACGCAGGTGTACGCGCAGCTGGTGGACCTCCTGCGCGAGCGCTCGCTCGAGACGGTGACGCTGCGCGACGTGTTCGCGGTCTGACGGCGTCGGTGCCGACCGCCGGGTCCGGTCAGCGCAGACTCGCGCGGGCGGCGTCGGCGATCGCGGCCGACACCGCATCCAGGCTCGGCGTGCGCAGCGACCACTGCTGCCAGTAGAGGGGGATGTCGACCGGTTCGCCGCCCAGGGCGACGAGCCCCGGATCGCCGACCGGGGCCTGCAGCTCCGGCAGCATGCCCCAGCCCAGGCCCAGACGGACCGCGGCCTCGAAGTCGGTCGAGCCGGGCACCCGGTGCTGCGGCGGAGCGGCGTGCGGTGCGTGCGCGGCGAGGAACCGCTCCTGCAGCCGGTCCTTCTCGTCGAAGACGACGACGGGAGCGTCGGCCAGCCCGTCGAGGTCGCCGTCGGCGAACCAGCGATCGGCGAACGCGGGCGCCGCCATCGCCCGGTACCGCATGACGCCGAGCGGAGCGACGGAGCAGCCGAGCACCGCCTCCGACTCGGCCGTCACCGCCGCGATCACCGTGCCGTCGCGGAGGAACGCGGTGGTGTGCTCCTGGTCCTCCCGGTGCAGCTCGAAGACGACGCCCGGCACGCCGGCGAGCGCCGGCAGCACCCACGTGGCGAGGGAGTCGGCGTTGACGGCGAGGGCGAGGGACACGGGGCCCGCGCCCTCCGCCTCCTCGCCGCCGAGGGCGCGGACGGCGTCCTCGGCGAGCAGCTCGATCTGCCGCGCGAGGCGGAGGAGGCCGGCCCCCGCCTCGGTCGCGACGACCGGGCGCGAGCGGACGAGCAGCACCCGCCCCGCCGCGGTCTCGAGCGCCTTGATCCGCTGACTGAGAGCGGAGGGAGTCACGTGCAGGGCCCGCGCGGCCGCATCGAAGGAGCCGTGCCGCACGGCGGCGGCCAGCGCGCGGAGGCGGGAGAGGTCGAGATCATCGGTCAGCATCGGCTCGCTCCCATCAGTTCTGCTTACGGTACTGAAGGAGCGTGAGCTGGTCTACAGGAACGGCGCGCTCTACCGTCGGGAGCGTGTCCCCCCTCCTCGCAGCCGCCTCCGGTCTCGGATTCGGCCTCTCGCTCATCATCGCCATCGGCGCGCAGAACGCCTTCGTCCTCCGGCAGGGCCTGCGCCGCGAGCACGTGCTCGCGGTCGTCGTCATTTGCGCTCTCTGCGACGCGGCGCTGATCGTGCTGGGCATCGCGGGGATCGGCGCCGTGCTCGAGTCGGCGCCCTGGCTGCTCGTCGTCATCCGCTGGGGCGGCATCGCGTTCCTCCTGGGCTACGCGTTCCTCGCCGCGAAGCGGGCACTGCGCCCCGGCACGCTCGAGGGCGACCCGGCCGGCGCCTCCACGTCGCTGCGCACCGCGGTCGCGACGTGCCTCGCGCTGACGCTGCTGAATCCGCACGTCTATCTCGACACGGTGGTGCTGCTGGGGTCGGTGGCGAACACGCACGGCGACGAGCGCTGGTGGTTCGGCGCCGGAGCGGCTGTGGGGAGCGTGCTCTGGTTCACGGCGCTCGGATTCGGGGCGCGGGCGCTGCGTCCGCTGTTCCGCAGCCGCACGGCCTGGCGGGTGCTCGACGCGGGAGTGGCGGTCGTGATGGTGGTGCTGGCGGTGTCGCTGGCGCTGTCGCACTGACGCGAGGCGCACTGGCCGGTGGTGCACTGACGGGTGGCGCACTGACCGGTGGCGCTACCGGCCCTCGCGGCCGATCGAGCGGGAGGCGAGCAGCATCACCGCGCCGAGGGCGACGAGCGAGAGCGCCTCGGCGAACGAGCCGATCGTCCAGAGGGCGATCAGGAGCTCCTGGCTCGGCGAGGAGTCGACGAGCAGCCCGAGAGAGGGCACGTAGTCCTGAGCTGCCGCGGCGACGACCGCGACGAGCCCGACGACGGTGACCGAGGTCCGGGCCGTGCGCGCGCGCTGCAGGGCGACGAGCCCGACGACGGCCGCGGCGATCGCGGCGGCGCCCATCACGAGCACGAGGGCGGAGGCGACCGCCATCCCCCGCGTCGGCTCGGCTCCGCTCGGTGAGAACCACGCCACGAGGGGACGGAGGACGATCAGGACGGCGACGACGAGGAACGCGGCCGCGCCCGTCCGCCCCGCGATGCCGCCCTTCGCGTCCGAGCCCCGCGCCAGGGCGGAGGCGGCTGCGGCGAGGAGGGCGGCGGCGATCAGCGCGCCGAGGCGACCGAGGCCGGTGACCGCGAGATCCAGTGGCAGGAACCACGCCGCGATCTGCAGCAGACCCGCGGCGGCGACGAGGATCCCCGCCAGACGGAGGGTCGCGGCCCGCGAGGCGGCGGTTGGAGTGACCAGCGCGCGGTCGGACGACGAAGCGGTCATCGGGATCCCCTCCCCCGGGGTCGAGTCCCTCCACGGTACCCCGTCCCTGGCGTCCAGAGCAGTTGTTATACTAACATTGCGAACATGTTGCTCCGCGTCGACCACTCCTCGCCGCGCTCCCTCGCCGACCAGCTGGAGGCGCAGGTGCGCACGGCCGTCGCCGAGGGCGCCCTCTCGGCGGGCGACCGCCTGCCCCCGGCGCGCGAGCTGGCCCAGTCGCTCGACATCAACATGCACACCGTGCTCCGCGCCTACGCGGCGCTCCGCGACGACGGCCTGATCCAGATGCGCCGCGGCCGGGGCGCCTGGGTCTCCGAGTCCGCCGGCCCCGGACTCGTGCGCGTCACCGCCCTCGTCGACCAGCTCGTCGCCGAGGCCCGCCGCAGCGGGATCAGCTCCGCCGACCTCATCCGCCTGATCGAGAGGACCACCCCGTGACCGACCGCTCCCGCTCCCTCCTGGCCGCCGCCTCCCTCCTGCTGCCCGCGCTCGCCGTGCTCGTCTCGCGGGTCGCGCTCGACGTGCCGCCCGTGCTCGCCTCGCACTGGTCCTCGACCGGCGCCGCCGACGAGACGGCTCCGACGAGCGCGCTGCTGGCCCTGGCGCTCGTCCTCTCGGGCGCTCCCGCGGTGGCGGGGATCGTCGCGGCGCTGCTCGGGCGCGGCTCGCGGATGCTGCTCTCGTGCCTCGGACTCGTCGCGGGCCTCGGCGCCTCGGCCTGGGCGACGTCCGTCGGCACGACGCTCGCGGCGGGCTCGGCCGAGGGGGCGCAGCTGGGCGGCTGGCTGATCGTGCTGCTCGGCGGCCTCGCCTACGCGGCGGTGCCGGGCGCCCTCGCTCCGCGCAGCCGCTCGGAGTCGAGCACCCGCGTCGAGCGGATGGCGCTCGGCGACTCGGAGTCGGGCGCCTGGTCGCACACCGTGACGGGCCGGGTCTTCGCGGTCGTCGGAGCCGTCCTGGCGGTCGCCGCGGCCGTCGCGGTGTCGACGCTCCTGGCCGAGGGCTCGACGGGCCCCGCGATCGCGATGGCCGTGGTCCTCGGCGCGAGCGCGATCGTCGTCCTCGGCTTCACGCGGTTGCGCGTCACGGCCGACCGTCGCGGGCTGCGCGTGGTGTCGCGGGTGCTCGGGATCCCGCTGCGGCGCATCCCGCTCGAGACGATCGCCTCGGTCGGCACGGCCGAGCTGCGGCCGGCGGAGTGGGGCGGCTGGGGCTACCGGATGATGCCGGGCCGCTCGGCGCTCATCCTGAACGCGGGCCCCGGGCTCGTGGTGCGGACCACTCGCGAGCGCGAGTTCGCGATCAGCCTGCGCGACCCCGAGACGCCGGCCGCGCTGCTGGAGGCGCTGCGGACGCGCTGAACCCGGTGGGCGGCCGGGAGCGCTCCGCCTTGAGGAGGGTCTGGACAAAAGTAGGAACATCGATCCGCACCGCCGGCCCCGCCGAGGCCCGCCGTTAGCGTGGAACCGCTCCCACCCCTGGGAGAGGGATGACCCTGCACTCGACCCGGGCCGGGCTCGGCGTCGACCTGACCACGGAGGTTGAATCATGCCGTTCACGACCACGGACGATGGCGTGGAGATCTACTACAAGGACTGGGGGCCCGCGGACGCGCAGCCGATCGTGTTCCACCACGGCTGGCCGCTGTCCTCGGACGACTGGGACGCGCAGCTGCTGTTCTTCCACGCGCACGGCTACCGCGTGATCGCGAGCGACCGCCGCGGGCACGGACGGTCCACCCAGGTGGGCACCGGCCACGACATGGACCACTACGCGAGCGACGTGAACGCCGTGGTCGAGCACCTCGACCTGCACAACGCGGTCCACATCGGCCACTCGACCGGCGGCGGCCAGGTCGCCCGCTACGTCGCGAAGTACGGCGAGCCGCAGGGACGCGTGGCGAAGGCGGTCCTCGTGTCGGCGGTGCCTCCGCTCATGGTGCAGACGGAGGCGAACCCCGAGGGCACGCCGCTCTCCGTCTTCGACGGCTTCCGGGAGGCGCTCGCGGCCAACCGCGCGGAGTTCTTCCAGGCCGTCGCCTCGGGACCGTTCTACGGCTTCAACCGACCCGGCGCGACGGTCTCGGAGCCGGTGATCGCGAACTGGTGGCGCCAGGGCATGACGGGCAGCGCGCTGGCGCACTACGAGGGCATCGCCGCGTTCTCCGAGACCGACCAGACCGAGGACCTGAAGGCCATCACCGTGCCGGTCCTCGTGATGCAGGGCGACGACGACCAGGTCGTGCCGTACGAGGACGCCGCCCTGAAGCAGCACGAGCTGCTGCAGAACTCCACGCTGAAGATCTACGAGGGCTACCCGCACGGCATGCTGACGACCCACGCCGACGTCATCAACCCCGACCTCCTGGCGTTCATCCGGGAGTAGCGGGAACCGCACAGGCACCCGTGCTGCGCAGGTGCGCCGGACACTCCGGGGCACCTGCGCTCGTCGTGCCGACGAGGCTGGACCGCGGAGGAGCCCGCTTCCGTCATCTGTCGAGTCCTCCGGGCTCGGCGGTGCGCGGACCGGCGGGGCTTCGTAGGGTCCGAGCATGACGTCACCCGCCTCCTCTCCACCGGCTCGGCCGTCGGCCTGGGCGCCCCTGGCGATCACCGCGTTCCGGGTGCTGTGGCTCGCCCAGCTGGGCAGCAACATCGGCACGTGGATGCAGACCGTCGGAGCCCAGTGGTACCTGGTCGAGGCCGCCGCGGGCGCGGTGGTCATCGCCCTCGTGCAGACGGCGAGCCTGGCGCCCTCGCTCCTGGTCGCCCTGCCGGCGGGCGTGCTGACCGACTCCCTCGACCGGCGACGGCTGCTGATCTGGGGATCCTCGGCCAGCGCGCTGCTGGCGGCCGCTCTGACCGTCGTCGCGGCCGTCGGTGCTCTGTCGCCGTGGACGATCCTGGCCTTCACCTTCCTGCTCGGCATCACCTCCACCCTGACCTCGCCCGCGTGGCAGGCGATCCAGCCGGAGCTCGTGCCCCGCGACCTGATCGCCGCGTCGTCCGCTCTCGGCGGGGTGACGGTGAACGGCGCACGAGCGATCGGCCCCGCACTGGCGGGAGTCGTCCTGTCGGCGTTCGGAGCCCCCGTCGTCTTCGGCATCAACGCGCTGAGCTTCGTCCTCGCCGTGATCGCGCTCCTCTGGTGGAAGCGGCCCGCCCAGAGCGGCCTCGACGATCGCGAGCGGTTCGGCGCCGCTCTGAAGGCGGGGATCCGGTACGTCGCCTCGGCGCACCTCGTCCGCCGGATCCTGCTCCGATCGGCGCTCTTCGCGCTGCCGGCCAGTGCTCTGTGGGCCCTGCTGCCCCTCACCGCGAAGCGCCTCGACCTCGACTCGAGCGGGTACGGCCTCCTCCTCGCAGCCCTCGGCGCCGGTGCCGTGATCGGCGTCTTCGCCCTGCCGTCGGCCCGGCGCCGGTTCTCCGACAACGTCGTCATCACGACGAGCGCCGTGCTCTTCTCCGCGGGGACCCTCGCCGCGGCGTTCCTCCCGTTCGCACCGACGCTGATCCTGCTCGTGCTCGCGGGACTGGCCTGGATCGGAACCCTCACCGTGCTGAACGCGGCTCTGCAGCTCACGCTGCCCCAGTGGGTGCGTTCCCGCGGCGCCTCGATCTACCTCTTCGTCTTCATGGGAGCGATGGCCGTCGGCTCGATCGGCTGGGGTCTGGCGGCGCAGGCGCTCGGCACCCCCACCGCCTACGCGGCGTCGGCCGGACTGCTGCTCGTGGTGGCGGCCAGCGTGCGGATGCTCCCCCTCCTGCCGGGAACGGGGAGGATCGATCGCAGCATCTCGATGTCGTGGCCCACACCCACCCTGGTGTTCGAGCCGGAGCCCGCGGACGGGCCTGTGCTGGTGACCGTCTCCTACCGGGTCGACACCGACTCCCTCGCCGCGTTCCGCACCGCGATGCGGCGCGTCGAGAGCTCCCGCCGCCGCACCGGCGCCTCGAGGTGGGCCCTCTACCGCAGCGGCGAGGAGGCCGGCCTGCAGCTCGAGACCTTCGTCGTGCCGTCCTGGGGCGAGTTCCGGCGGCAGGAGACCCAGCGCCTCACCGGCCGCGACCGCGAGATCCGGACGGCAGCGCTGGCCCACGTGCAGGGCGAGCCGCTCGAAAGGCACTACTTCGCCAGCAGGACCCCGTCCCCGAGCCCGAGCGGCGGTGCGACCCCCGCGCAGTGACGCGCTGGGGCGGCGAGGTCGCCCGCTGCGGGTGGTGCAGCTCCTGGACGGGAGCGCTCTCACGATCGGGCCGGAGGGAGCCATACTGGAGCCGACCCGGCGCCGTCCTCCCGCCGGTCGATGCTCGAGCCGAGAGCGCGATCGCGGAGCAGGCGGATCGGGTCGGCCCCCAGCCGCCCGCCGCTCGTTCCGGCGGATCCTCCGACGGAGTCAGACGATGAGCAGCCGCACTCCCCTCGCCGACTTCCTCCGCGCCAGGCGTGCGGCGCTGCGACCGGAGCGGATCGGGCTGACGACCGCCGGGACCCGGCGGAGGGTCCCGGGTCTGCGCCGGGAGGAGGTCGCCGACCGCGCCAGGATCAGCCGCGACTACTACCTCCGCGTCGAGCAGGGTCACGACATCACGCCCTCGGACCAGGTGCTCGGCGCTCTGGCCCAGGCGCTCGACCTCGACGAGTTCGAGCGCGCCTATCTGTTCCGGGTCGCCAGGCCGCTGCCTCCGCGGGCCGCCTCCTCGCGCTCTCACCCGTCGATGGAGGCCCTGCTGGAGCACTGGCCGATGACGCCGGCGTTCGCGTTCGACCGGAACCTCGACGTCCTGGCGACGAACGACCTCCTGCGGTGCATCGCCCCGGAGAAGGGAGTGCCGGGGGCGAACCTGCTCCTCTCGGTCGCCGAGGGGTACGCGAGCGCTCGCGAGGACGGCATCCCGGAGGACCAGCTGCAGGTGTGGGACAGCATCTTCCGCGAGCTGATCGCGGCCCTGCGGTTCTACAGCGATCCCGACGACGCGCGCCTGCAGGAGATCGTCGGCGAGTGCTCCGTCCGCTACCGGCTCTTCCGGTCGGTCTGGGCCGAGTACGAGGTCCGGCCGATCACGCAGAGGGCGCTGCGGATCGACGTCGCCCCGTTCGGGTGGCTCGACTTCGACATGCAGACGTTCGAATCCGCAGTGGCGCCGGGCCGCTTCGTCGTGACCTACCTCGCCCGAGCGGGGTCTCCCGCCGCCGCAGCGGTCGACCACTTCGCGTCGCTCCGGCCCGCTGCTCGCCGAGCGGAGGCGCACGTCACCCCGAACGCGGCGGTTCCCGGACGGTGACGGCGAGACGCTCGAGTGCGCGCCGAGCGGCGGCGTCGGCGGGCTCGAACAGGAGCAGCGTGCACTCGTCGTCCTGCGGGGGACGCAGCAGGCGGTAGTCCAGCGGGACGGTGCCCACGGCGGTGCCGAGGAAGCGGACGGATCCGCTCTCCCGCGCCGGAGCGTCGCGCGCCCAGGCCGCGGCGAAGGCGGGGCTGCTGACGGAGAGCTCCCCCACGATGCTCCGGAACTCCCGATCGCCGTCGTGCCGATCGAGCGAGGCGCTCAGCAGCGCCGTCACCTGCTCCGCAGCGTCCCGCCAGCAGGGCAGGTCCTGCAGCGCGAGCGCGTCGAGGAAGGTGGAGCGGGCGAGGTCGGCTCCCTCGAGGAAGTGGGGGGAGAGGGCCCGCGCGAGAGGGGTCGCGGACACGACCCGGAGGTGCCGGTCGAGCAGCACCGCGGGCTGCTCCGCCCACGGGGCGGGCAGGGCTCGGCCCTGTTCCCGCGGCACATCCGGTCCGTCGTCCACGCCCCTCACGGTAACGACCGGCCCTCGCCCGAGCGTGGCTGTCGGAGGGCCAGGGACGAAGCTGCTCGGAGTGTCCTCCGACGCGCACCGGCGCCTCCTCGTCCGTGATGGACTGCTCCCATGACCGATCCACTGCTCCCAGCGACCTCCCTGCCCCGCGAGGCTCCCGCGCACGACCCGAGGGTCGGCGCCTGATGGCCGAGGAGCGCGCGATCCTCGCCGGCGGATGCTTCTGGGGGCTCCAGGAGCTCCTCCGCGACATGCCCGGTGTGTTCGGCACCCGGGCCGGCTACGCCGGCGGCAGCACGCCGAACGCGACCTACCGCCACCACGGCGACCACGCCGAGGCGGTCGAGATCGACTTCGATCCGGAGCAGCTCCCGTACCGCGACCTGCTCGAGTTCTTCTTCCAGGTGCACGACCCCACGACGAGGAACCGCCAGGGCAACGACATCGGCAGCGCGTACCGCTCCGTCGTCCTCTTCCTGTCCCCCGACCAGGAGAGGGTCGCCCGCGAGACCATCGCCGAGATCGACGCGTCGGGCCGCTGGCCCGGCCCGGTCGTCACGGAGGTCGAAGCGGCGGGCGAGTTCTGGGACGCCGAGGAGGAGCACCAGGACTACCTGCGCAAGCACCCCGGCGGCTACACGTGCCACTGGGTCCGGCCGAAGTGGACCCTCGACGCCTGAGCGCGTGACGTCCGGCACGGGAGCGAAGGGGGCCCTGGAAGGGTCACGCTAGCGGAGGGGACCGTCCACGAGGATCGCCGCATGACCCCTCCTCCGGATCTCGGCCGATGACCCTGCAGGACGTGGTCGACGAGCTCGCCGGAGCACTCGGCCGGCCGATCGCGATCGAGGACGCCCGCGCCCGCGTCCTCGCCGCGAGCACCGGGCGCCCGAGCGGTCAGCGCCCGCCGTCGCTCGTCCCGGAGGAGCCCCTCCGCCTCGGCGCGCCGGACGCCCGGCGCTGCGTGTTCCCGGTCAGCGACCCCCGCGGCCGGCTCGCGGTCCTCCGCGTCGGGCAGGACCAGCTGCCGCCGCTGACTCCCGAGCACTACTCCCTCATCGGCGCGGCGGTCGACACGGTCCGCCGCATCCTGAGCCCGTCGACCCCGACCCCCGGGACCTCGCGGCGCGCTGAGCTGCTCTCGGATCTGCTGGCGCCCGACGAGGCACGGCGCCGGGCGGCGTTCGCCGAGGCCGTCGAGCGCCACTGGCTGCGCCGCGATCAGCGCACCGTCGTCCGCGCCGTGCTGCTGGAGGGTGCGGGCGGAGCACTGCGGAGGGCGTCGCTCGCGCACCGTCTCGACGCCTCCCCCTCCACCGGCCTGGTGCTCCTGGGCGACGAGCGGGGGATGCTGCTGTTCGTCGGCACCGAGGAGCCGGGAGCGGGCCCGGCGGACGAGACGGACGCGGTGCTCCGCGCCGAGGCGCACCGCCACGGCGCGCGGGTCCTCGCCATCGGCTCGGCCCGCCATCGGCGGGAGGACGACGATCTCCGACCGACCGCCGACCACGCCTCGCTCGCGGCGAGCATCGTCAGCTCGCTGCCCGACGGCCGCGACCGCGGCGACATCGCCGACCTCGGCGCCTGGGTGCTCCTGTCCTCCGTCGCCGCCGACAGCTCCCAGCTCGCGGTGCTGTCGCCCGCCGCGGCGACGCTGCTCGAGAAGGGCGACGACGTCCAGCGGCAGACCGTCGAGGCCTACCTCGACGTGCGCGGCAGCGTGCGGGAGGCGTGCGCGATCCTGCACATCCACCGCACCACGCTCTACTACCGGCTGGACAACCTGCCGCCCACCGTCCGGGCCGCGCTCGACGACGGCCTCGCCCGCAGCGCGCTGCACCTGTGCCTGAAGCTGATGCGGTTCCGCGGCGGCCACGAGCGGCGGCGGGCCTCGTGACGGCGTCCGCTCCCGGTCGGCCGACCCCGGACCCCGGGCTCCCGCAGGTCCGCCTCTACGGGCGGCGCGAGAGCCGGGACGCGTGGGAGATCCGCGACTTCCTCTCGCGCAGCGTCGTCTCGTTCACCTGGTCGCCGCTGGACACCGACGAGCAGTGCCTGGCCGTCGCGGGCAGGCCGCTCGCCGAGGCGGCCCTCCCCCTCGTCGTCTTCCCGGACGGGACGCGGGCGGGGGACCCGGGCATCGCCGAGGTGGCCGCCCGGCTCGGCTGGATCAGTGCACCGAGGCTCACCGAGTACGACCTCTCGATCTACGGAGCGGGGCCGTCGGGCCTCTCGGCCGCCGTCTACGCCGCCTCCGAGGGGCTGCGGGTGGTGGTCCTGGAGCGGTCCGCGATCGGCGGGCAGGCCGGCTACAGCAGCCTCATCGAGAACTACCTCGGCTTCCCCCACGGCATCGCGGGCGCGGACCTCGCCGAGCGCGCCCGGCAGCAGGCCGTCGACTTCGGCGCCGAGCTGCTGATGATGCGCGAGGGGATCCGGGCGCGCTTCCCCGACGACCGGATCCACGCCCGGCTCGCCGACGGGTCGACCGTCGTCGCCCGCTCGAACATCTGCGCCACCGGCATCGAGTGGCGCCGACTCGGCCTCGACCGCGAGGACGAGCTCCTCGGCGTCGGCGTCTACTACGGAGCCGGGACCAGCGAGGCGCCGCTCTGCGAGGGCGCGGACGTGGTCGTCGTCGGCGGCGGCAACTCGGCGGGCCAGGCGGTGATGAACCTCGCCGCCCACGCGCGGCACGTCACCATGCTCGTGCGCGGGCCCGATCTGGCCGACAGCCTCTCGTCGTACCTCGCCGACCGCGTCGTCCGGCAGCCGAACGTGACGGTCGCGCTCGACTCGCGGGTGAGCGCTCTGCACGGCGACGCGGCACTCGAGTCGATCGACGTCGAGAGCACCGCGACAGGTGCGCGCAGAGCCCTCGCCACCTCGCACCTGTTCGTCTGCATCGGCGGCGCGCCCGACACCTCCTGGGCCGAGGGGACCGGGATCGTCCGCGACGCCTCCGGGTACCTCGTCACGGGCCCCGACCTCACGGGTGACCACGCGGCGGCCGACTGGCCGCTCGAGCGGGCCCCGTTCTACCTCGAGACCAGCGTCCCCGGGTCGTTCGCGGCGGGAGACGTGCGCCGCAGCTCGGTCAAGCGCGTCGCCTCCGCGGTCGGCGAGGGCGCCATGGCCGTGACCTTCGCCCACCGCCACCTGCAGGAGACGTCGTGAACCGCGATTCGGGCGATCGCGTCGACGAACCGCCGTCGGAACCGCTGCCCGAGGCGGCGGTGTCGGCCGCGTCGCTGCCCGACCGGCCCGCCGCGTTCCTCACCGCGCTGGTCACCGAGCACTTCGTCCTGGAGTCCGCCAGGGGCATCACCGTGACGGAGTCGAGCAGCAGGGCGTCCCTCTACCTGACGATGCTGTCGAGCTCGCTCGTCGCGTTCGGCTTCCTCGCGCCCACCCCGTACGCGCTCGGATTCCTGGCGGTGATCATCCCGGTCGTCGTCCTGCTGGGCGTCTTCACCTACGAGCGGCTCGTGCAGACCTCGATGGAGGACATCGCCGCGCTCACGGCGATCCAGCGCATCCGCCGCTACTACGGCACCCTGCTGCCGGGCGCCGGCAGCTACTTCACGATGCCGCGCGGCCCGCACGCCCCGAACGAGCTGCTCGAGATCGGCCGGAGGCGCAGCTGGCGCGGCATCTTCTTCACCATGTCGTCGGCGATCGGCGTCGTGAACTCGATCGTCGCCGGAGCGGGAGCGGCCCTGGCCCTGGCCGTCGGAGGCGGAGACGAGTCGCGCGCGATCGCGGCCGGGATCGCCGCCGCCCTCCTGCTGGCCGTGCTGCACGGCGCCTACCAGTTCCACCGCTACCGGCAGATGCGCCTGCGGATCGCCGAGGCGGAGGCTCTGGACGGCTTCGAGCAGGTCTGAGCCGACGGCCCCGCGCACCCGGGCTCAGCCGCGCTCCGCGAGGAGCTCCTGCCAGTCGCGGGGCACGCGGTCGGCCGGCCCCGGAGTGCTCTGCCCCGCCGGACGGCCCCGCGGGTCGGCGAGGCGCGGACCCGTCGTCCAGTCGTCGGCGCCGAAGTCCCAGAACCAGTCCTCGCCGGGCTCGAAGCTCTGGATGACCGTGTGCCCGGTCGCACGCCAGTGGGCGGTGGCGTGCCGGTTCAGCGAGTCGTCGCAGCAGCCGATGTGCCCGCACCGCGCGCACCGGCGCAGGTGCAGCCACCACGAGCCGGTCCGCTCGCACTCGACGCAGCCCGGGCCGCTCGGGGGGACGGAGGGATCGATCATCCGCGAGGTCATGCACCCAGGGTGCCGCGGAGCGCCCGGTCCGTCCTCCTCGGATCGTCGGAACCCCTCCGGGGCGCTCCGACCCCTGCGGCTGGCACGACTCGGAGCCGTCCGCCCTGGCACGACTCGGGGCCGTCCGCAAGTGCCGACGCGAACGGCGGGACTGTGGTCGCATGAGAGCCCGGGTGAGAGAGCGGTCCGCCTCGGATCCCCCACCCCCCCCCCCTCCCCTTTTCACAACTGACGCTGCCGGCGATCCTCCGCGCGGATTACCTTGGGGTTGTGCTGTGACGAACATAAAAAAACAAAAACAAATGCATGAAAGATCTCTAATGATGAAAAAAA
>NZ_JADILJ010000043.1 GCF_017355185.1 Rathayibacter sp. SD072
AGATGTGTAATAAGAGACAGGTGAAGAGACTCCGCCGCCCGCTCCTGATGACGCGATGGCGCGATCCGCAGTGGTTCCGGCGCACGACGTCCGGCGCGGGTCGGGGCGCGACCCGCCGCGGATCCCGCCGCTCGCGCCCCGGATCCGGGGCTTCGCGCCGACGGCGCGACGCGGAGTGCGGGGCCCGCCGATCATCGTCCCGCCGCCGCCCGTCCACCCCGAGGAGACCCCCATGCCCCTGACCTCGATCCTCGCGGCGCCGTCCGGCGGCACGATCGCCCCCGGTCGCTCCGTACCCCGCCTCCACCTCGATCTCTCCGTCTCGCACTCCGGCCGGGGTCCCGCCCGCCGTGCGGACGCGCTGGTCCTGGCCTTCTGGTTCCACGTCCGCAACGACACCGCCGGGCCGCTGCACGACCTGCACCTCCTGCAGGGCGGCTTCTCGGACGACGTCGACACCGACCTCGAGTACGACGCAGCGCCCATCGTCCTGGCCGGACCGGACGAGCGCATGGAGCCGGGCGCCGGCTTCGTGGCCGTGGCGCGGTACACGGCGAGAGTGCTCCCGCGCGCGAGGACCCTCCTCAACACGATCGTCGTGCGGGGCACCGGAGCGGACGGCGCCCCCGTCAGCGGGCACGCCCAGGTGCGCGTCACGGTGGCGCGGGAGCGGCCGCCGCAGGTCCGGTGACCGCGCTGTTCCTGCTGTGACCCGAAGGGAGGGCCCTTCGACTCGAAGGACCGGCTCGGCGCGGCGAGCGGGTGATTTCCCGGGCCGCGACGGGTGAAATCCCCACGGCACCTGCTCCTCCGGGTGCAGTGTTGCGCCTGTCGCGCCGCCCGAACGGCCGACAGGAAGGCACCACCGTGAACAGCATGCCGATCGAACGGACGTCCATCGAGCGGGGCGTGACCCGCCGAGACCAGGACGCGAGGATCTGGCTCGGTCGCATGGGGCTGGAGGCGAGGCCCTCCGGTCCGCTGCGCGTCGTCGCCGACGTGCTCCGGAGCGGCTCCTTCGACGTCGTGCGACTCTGGCACACCCCCGGCCGGCTCCACCGCGCCGCTCCCGCGGGATCGGGAGTGCGCCTCCTCATCCCCCTCGAGGGCGAGATCGTCGTGCAGCCCGACGACCCGTCGGCGCTCGAGGTGCTCGTGCGCGTCGGATGCATCGCGTTCCTCCGCCGCAGCCACTCCTTCACGATCGTGACCGACGCCCCGAGCGCGCGCATCGAGATCGCTCTCGAGAGCCCGCTGCTCGGCCTCCTCGACTGGGACGACTCGGGCGCTCTCGTCACGGAGGCGGACGGCGCGGGTCGCGGCATCCTGCTCTCGACCGTCAACGCCACGTTCGGATCGGCGCTCGACGCCGAGTCGCCCGCCTTCCCCCTCGTGCGCGCAGCGGTCGAGCAGCTCACCGGAGCGGTGCTCGCCACCTCCCTCCCGCGGGAGCGGACCGAGACGGTGCACACGCGCGCCCTCGCCCTGATCGCGGCGATGTCGACCGACGCCGGGCTGTCGGTGCACGAGGTCTCGGAACGCCTCGGCGTGCCCAAGCGCACGCTTCAGCGGGTGTTCGCGGCGAACGGCACGACGGTCTTCAACGAGATCCGGCGGGCGCGGCTCGCCACGGCCCGCGCGGTCCTCGGCGACCTCTCCACTCCGCCCGCGCACGGGCACGCGCTCAGCGGCTACCTGCGCTCCCAGCGTCTCCAGCGCGACCTGCGCCGCCTCGAGCCGGAGCAGCGGGAGCAGTAACGAGCGCCACCGCGCACTGAAAGGATTCACAGCCGTACTCTGGGGCGCCTGCCGTCCCTTCTCCTCGCACCGACCCCGGGCACGTCGGTCCCGCGAGGACGATCCACCGAGGAAGCATCTGCCCGTGATCACCGCCGACGCTCTCGACCGCCTCGCCGCGGCACTCGACGAGCAGCACTGGAGTGCCGTCGTCGAACTCCTCGACAGACACTGGTCCCGCTCCGTCCACGAGTACGCGCCCGTCCTGCTCGCCGCGCTCGATCGCGTGCCGGACAGCGTCCTGGACGAGCGTCCGCGCTGGATCCGCGCCCGCGACTTCCTGCGGAGCCGGTCACCGGAGGCGCGTCCCGCCGGGGCGCAGGAGCAGCCGGCCGGGCTCCTCCAAACGACGGCACGCATCGCGGAGCTCCGGCGCGCGAACCGGGCGCGGGAGGCTCTCCCCGCTCTGCAGGACGCGCGCGAGCTGCTCGGCTCGATCCCCTGCGGGTCGAGCGCCGTCGTCGACGCCGTCCGCGCGGAGCTGCACTACCAGTGGGGCTGTGCTCTCGAGGAGGCCGGAGCGACGGAGGACGCCCTCGACGAGTACGAGGCCGCGGTGCGGTCGGCACCACTGTCCGGCTCCGCCCCGCGGATGCTGTCGCTCGCCGGCGGTGCGGCGGCGCTCCTCGCAGCCCTCCGCGGTGAGCGCGCCCGGGCGGTGAGGGCCCTCGCCGACGCCGCGACGGGCAGTGGTGCGGCGGATCCGCTCGCGGGCGCCGTGTCGGCGACCCTCGCCGAGGGCTTCCTCCGCTTCGACGAGCTCGACCGGGCCGAGGCGCGTCGGCTGATCGCGCGGATCGACCGCGCGGCGATCGGCCACCGCTGGGCGCCGTACTTCCACCTCCGCGCCGCTGTCGAGTGGGAGCGGCAGGGGACGCGCCGGCTCGCCGTGGAGTTCGAGACCCATCTCGCCGCTCTGCCGCCCGGAGCCGCGACCGACGCGCAGACCGAGCACCTGCGCATCATCCGCTACCTCCTCTTCGCCGCGGACGGACGGAGGGAGCAGGCGCGCGACGCACTGGGGCCCGATTCCCCGACGAGGACCCTCCTCGAGCAGTTCACCACCGCCCTCCGCGCGCACGACCTGGTGCAGCGCGGGCGGCGCGCGGAGGCTCGCGTGCTCCTGGCGCCGCTGCGCGGGCGGACGACGGCGCCCCGCGCCGAGGTCCTGGCCCTCGTGGCGGCCCCCGAGCGCTCGTGCGGAGACCTCGAGCGCATCGCCGAGCTCCTCGCGGAGCACCGCCTCCTCTGGCTCCTGCCGGAGCTCCCGAGCGAGGACCGCCACGAGGTCGCCCGGCTCCTCGGCGGTCGAGGCGTCGTCGTCCCGCGCGCCATCGAGCCTGCCGAGGAGAGGGCCCTCTCGCTGCTCACCGCGCGCGAGCGCGAGGTCGCCGAGCACGCCGCCCTGGGCGACTCGGTCATCGGCATCGCCGCGGCGCTGCACGTCAGCGCGAACACGGTCAAGTCGCAGCTGCGCAGCGTCTACCGCAAGCTCGGCGTCTCCTCGCGTCACGAGCTCCTCGCGGTACTGCAGAGCGTCGGCCGTGACGGCGCCGACCGAGCCGAGCGGTCCTCGTGACGACCGGCGCCCGCGGGGCCCGGCTGACGAGGGCCGTGGAGGCGGGCGACTGGGTCGCCGTCCAGGAGCTGCTCCGCTCCTCCTGGACGCACCTGGCGCAGAGCGAGCCCGCCGGGCTCCTCGACGCGCTCGAGCGGATGCCGGAGGAGGTGATGGACCGGTCACCGCGGCTGCGGATCGCGATGGTGCACCTCGGTCGCACCCTGCACGGCGACGCGTGGATCGACCCCGCGCCCGGGCGGCGGCCCCTCCCCCTGCCGATGGGCCCCGCCGATCAGCTCGGCGTGTGGGCGGCGCGCGGCTCCGCCGCCCGGGCGAAGGGACGGCTCGACGACGCCTTCCGGTTGATGGAGTCCGGGCAGGACCTGCTGCGGCGCCTCCCGCCGATCGAGGAGGCGTCGATCTCGGCCGGTCTGCCCGAGATCCTGCAGGAGTGGGCGCTGACCTGCGAGCAGGACTCCCGACTCGAGGACGCGCTGGCCCTGCACCTCTCGGCCCACGAGTGGTCGGCGGTCATCGGGCACCGGGGCATGGCGGCCGCGACGGCCGGATCGGCCGCCTACCTCCACGCGGTCGCCGGTCGCAACATGTCGGCGGCGGAGTGGCTCGCCCGGGTCCCGGACACCGAGGGGATCCTGCGGGCGCCGGGATCCGACGTCGCCGGAGTGCTGGCCGAGGCGCTGCTCAGGATCGACCACTTCGACCCCGAGGGCGCCGTGTCCCTCCTCGACGGGCTCGACGGGGCGGCGGCGGGCGAGCGCGGACCGGCGGTCGACTTCGTCCGGGCGTTCGCGGCGGCGGGGCGGCCGTTCTCCTCGCACCTGGTCCGGCGCCGCATCGACGCGACCCTCGCGGCGACGGGGCCCCGGAGCGGACGCGGGCAGTCCGACCTGGTCCGCGCGATCCACGCGTTCACCGGCGGACCCGCCGAGGCCGAGCCGATCGACGACACCGTCCCGCTCGTCGCAAGGATCGCCGCCGCGACCGAGGCCCTCGCCGCGAACCTGCGCGGCGACGAGTCGACCGCCCGGCGGCTCGCCGGTCCCCTCCTCGACAGCGGGGAGTCGCCGCGCGTGCTGATCACCGCGCTGCTCGCCTCCTCCGCGCACCCCACGCGCACGCTCGAGGAGGCGGCGGCCCTCGCGCACGCCCACGACAGCTTCGGCGTGCTCGCGCTCCTGCCCGCCGACCGCAGACGCCGGGTCGCCGACGAGCTCGCCTCGCTCGGCGACCACGGCATCGCGCGGATCCTCCGCGACTCCGACGCGCCCCGGGCATCGGATCTCAGCCCCGTGCACCGCGAGATCGCGTTCTCGGCGGCGCAGGGCGCCACCCTCGCGGACATCGCCGACGAGCGGGGTGTCAGCGTGAACACCGTGAAGACGCAGCTGCGCACCGTCTACCGGCGGCTGGGCGTGCGCTCCCGCTCCGAGCTCGCGGCGGCCCTCGACGGGGTCCGCGCGCCGCGATCGGAGGCGTGAGCGGTCGGGTCCGCGCGGCCCGGCCCGGGTCGGGTCAGCCCGGGTACGGCAGCGAGGCGGCGGGCCACGACGACGCGGCGAGCTCCGAGCGCAGCCGGTGGTATTGCTGCACGGCGCTGAGCGAGTCGGTGCGGAAGGCGATCGCCACCGCGGCGTCGCGGCGGTAGTCGTCCCAGCCGTCGTACTGCTCGAAGACGCGGTCGCCGATGCTCGCGAGGAGCTGCCAGGCCCGCTCGGCGGGCAGGTAGCCGGCGACGTAGGCGTAGCGGATCGCTCCGATCGTGCGCTCGGCGTCGCCCGCCAGCAGCAGCACCGGCGCTCGCCCGCCGATCGGCTGAGCCCGCTCGAGCAGGTGGAACTCGCTCTCGCCGGTGAGCGCCGAGACGCGGGAGCGCATCCGCTCGGCCTCCTCCGACGCCGACACCTCGGCGAAGCGGGCCGAGAGCGGGCCGGTGGCGAGCACGTCGGCGACGAACAGCTCGACGTCCTCGGCCGACGCGATGCGGAAGTCGCGGTCGAGCGCGGCGCGCTGCTCGCTCAACGGCGGGATCGGCAGCTCGCTCCACGGGGACCCCTTCGCGCCGTCCGAGAAGCGGGCCCGGAGCGGCTGAGGAAGCTCGGCCCAGCTCGGCTGGAAGGCGAGCGACGAGTTCCACCCGCCGAACGAGAAGTCGCTGATCGCGTCGAGTGCGAGCAGCTGCTGCTGCCGCGGGGTCGGCGCGGCGGTTCCCGCCTGGGCGAGGTACGACAGCTGCTCGCGGCGGGGAGCGCCCGCGTCGCGGATCGTGCCGACGATCGAGCCGGCGGCCAGGCCGAGCGCGAGGCCGACCGCGAAGGTGAAGAAGGGGAAGGCCGGGTCGTCGTCCGAGCTCTGCAGCAGTCCGACCACGAACCCGACGACGCCGAACGGCACGGCCCCGGCGGTGAGGAGGAGGGCGCGCCGTCCGCTCCCCCCGCCCCGTGAGCGACGGCGCTGCTCCGCGAGCCGCGCGAACCGCAGTCGGGGACGGACGGGGAACTCGACATCACCCGGGTGATTCTGCAGCGGCACGGTCGCAGCCTAGACGCCGGAGCGGATCGGGGTCGGGACGGATGTCGGCCCCCTGTGGGACGCTTCGAGCATGAGACTCGCCGAAGCCCTCCTCGAGCGCGCCGACCTGCAGAAGCGGATCGAGGCCCTCCAGTCGCGGATCGTCGCGAACGCGTCCTACCAGGAGGGAGAGGCGCCGTCCGAGGATCCGGCCGAGCTGCTCGACGAGTGCACGCGCGCTCTTGCGGCCCTCGAGAGGCTCGTCACGGCGATCAACATCACCAACACGACGACGCCGACGCCCGACGGAGCGACCGTCACCGCCGCCCTCGCCCGGCGCGAGACCCTGCGCGCGCACCACGGCATCCTCGTCCGAGCCGCCGATGCGGCGGCCGGGTCCTGGGGGAACCGGCAGATGCGCAGCGAGCTGCGTCGGCTGTCGGCCCTGCCCGTGAAGGAGCTGCGGACGCGGGCCGACGAGATCGCCCGCGAGCTGCGCGACCTCGACGCCTCGATCCAGCGCACCAACTGGGAGGCCGAGCTGATCCTCTGACACGCAGCGCGGTGAGTCGGTAGGCGCACCCGGAGCGAGCACGCACCGTCGGGCCGGCGGTTCATCCGGCCCTCTGTCGACGCGGTGGGCAGCGTCACGGCTCCGGCCGTCACTCCTCAGCCCAGCACCCAGGACCGGTGACCGTGCAGACAGGACACCTCATCACCATGTGCTGGCCGGACGCCGAGGGCGGGTTCGGGGACCTCATCGCGCCGACGGGCGACCGCGCGGGCGATGACGCCGACGTTCAGCCGAGCGCGCGCAGCTGCGCCGCGAAGACCGCGAGCGAGCGGTCGACCTCCGGTAGCGAGGGGGTGCGGTTCAGGTGGCCGTGGGGCATGCCCGCCGCGAGGTACCCGGTCGCGGCGACGCCCGCCTCCGCCAGCTGGCGCAGGAGGAGCTCGGCCGAGCCGCGCAGCTCGTCGAACTCGCTCACCATCACGGTGACCGGAGGGAGGCCGGCCAGCGGTGCGGCGCCGGGCAGCGCGTCGACAGGGAGGTCCGAGATCCGGCCGACGTAGTTGCGCACCATCGACTCGATGCTCGAGGTCGGGAAGCGCATCGCGGCGGGCAGCGCCATGAGCTCGCGGGCCACGTCATCGTCGACGGCCGGGTTCGGGAAGTGCGCGAAGGGGTAGGCGAGCAGCACGTGGTCCGGCGGCGTCGCTCCGGCGTCGCGCTCGCGCAGGGCCGTGGCGAGGGCGAGCGCGGCGCCGGCGCTGGCTCCGCCGATCGCGACGGGGTGCGCCTCCGGGGTCCCGCTCCGCAGGTGCCGCCAGGCGGCGTGGACGTCGTCGAGCGGCACGGGGTAGCGGACGCTCGCGCTCGCCAGCCGGTAGCCGACCGAGACCACGCGGGCTCCGGAGCGGCCGACCAGCTCGGCCGACACGACGTGCGACTCCTGCATGTCGAGGTCGCCCGCCCCGAATCCGCCGCCGTGCACCCAGAGCAGCGCGCGCTCGGTCGGCTCGGCGGGCTCGTAGACGCGGAGCGGGACGGGTCCGTGCGGGCCGTCGATCGCGGTGTCCGACACGACCACTCCCTCGGGGAGCGTCCAGGGCGCGGGATCGACGGCGAACTCGGCGAGGCGGGCCGCCTGCTCCGGGTCGCCCGGGTCGAGGACGCCCTCGAGCAGCGGCACGCGGGCGGCGAGGTACGGGTCGAGCGGCAACGGTGCCTCCTGGTGGTGGGTGTCCCGCCACGCTACCGAGCGCGGCGCTCCAGCAGGATCACCCCGTCGAGCAGGACTCCGTCATGACCCTCGGGGCCGGTGACGGAGCGCTCGCGGGTGCCGACTTCGCGCTCGATCCAGTCGGCCGCGTCGAGGGCGAGCTCGGCGAGCTCCTCCCGGGGCGCGGGCAGGTGCTGCAGCGCGTGCCGGTGCGCGCTCCACGGCGGTGGAGCGGCGTGCGTCACTATCGCGAGCCTGCCGCCGGGAGCGACCTGCGTCGCCGCACGACGGAGGATCGCGGTGCGCGGCAGCTCGACCATCGAGTGCAGGAAGCTCGCGCAGACCAGGTCGAACAGGCCGTCGACGGGCCACTCGGCGCCGAGGTCGGCCTGGCGGAGGTCGACGACCAGGCCGCGGCGCTCCGCCTCCGCCCGACCGCGCCGGAGCGCCGTCTCGGAGAGGTCGAGTCCGCTGACGCTCCAGCCCTGCTCGGCGAGCCAGAGCGCGTCGCCGCCCTCGCCGCAGCCGAGGTCGAGGGCGCGGCCCGGGGGCAGCGCGTGGACGAGGTCGACGAGCGAGGCGTTGGGCCGGCCCGACCAGATGCGGTCGGAGTCGGCGTAGCGGGCCTCCCAGTGGTCGCGTGCAGTGGTCACGGCGGTCCCTTCCCTCGGAGACGAGGATGCCGCGCGCCGGCGCACGGGGCGAGTCCCGATGCCGGAACGGCACGACGGCGCGATGCGGCGACCGCATGCCGGGGTCGGTGGGCCGCAGCGGGGCAAGGGCTTCCGCGACGGCCGGAGCGGCGAATAGCGTCGAGTCATGGGCCTCCGACTCGAAGAGATCATCATCGACAGCACCGACTTCCGCACGCTCGGCCACTGGTGGCAGGAGGCGCTCGGCTGGGACGTCGTGGACGAGGACGACGAGGGGATCGAGCTGCTCGCTCCGTCGGGTCGCGGACCGAGTCTGCTGTTCCTCGACGTGCCCGAGCGCAAGACCGTGAAGAACCGCCTGCACCTGGACTTCGTACCGGACGACCAGGGCGCCGAGGTCGAGCGGCTGCTCGGGAAGGGCGCCACCCGCGTCGACGTGGGTCAGGGCGAGCAGTCGTGGGTGGTGCTCGCCGACCCCGAGGGGAACGAGTTCTGCATCCTCAGCGCTCGCGACTGATCGGCGTCGACCGCTCGACCCGGGGAATCGTTTTCCATGCGGTCGCATGAAAGAACTCGCAGAAGTCAAGGGTAGAACGATCGTTCTCTCCGCCCTACGATCGGTGGTCGTGACCCCACGACGGGCCACGACGATCCGAGGAGCGACCGTGAACGCGTACGAGGGGCCCGTGGCGGCCGTCGGCAGGACGCAGGCCCAGCAGCAGCGCGAGCTGCTCGTCGGACGCGTGCTCGCCTCGCGCGGAGCCGGTCTCCACGCGTACGCGTACCGGCTCACGCTGTCGGAGTCGGCGGCCGGAGCCGCCCTGCAGAACGCGGTGGTCACCCTGCGCAGCGGCACTCCGAAGGTGGTCGACGAGGCGTCGGCGCTCGAGCTCGCGCGCACCGAGATCGGCCGGGCGAGTCTGGAGCGCAGCGATCCGGCGCTCGCGATCGGCACCGCTCCGCGGCTCCGCGAGGAGGACCTCCTGCGCTCGGGATTCCACCGCCGCCTGCACGCCCTGCCCGCCGTCGAGCGCCAGTGCTGGCTGCTGCGCCACACGGGCCGGCACGACGTGGAGGCGATCGCCGGGATCCTCGAGATCACGGAGGAGGCGGTGCGCTCCGCGCTCGCCTCGGCCGCGTGCGCCCTGGTCGAGGGCGAGCTCGCCGAGGCGGAGGACGCCGAGTAGGCGCTCCCCCGCTCCGCCGGAAGGTGCCCGAGAGGCGCCGGGTCGAGCCGGCGGCACCCCTCAGGCGCTCAGCACCCGGGGCCGAGCCCCGGGAAGCGCGTCAGTCGAGGTAGTCGATGTCGTCCCACGGCTCCTGCACGTCGCCGGTGTCGCGATCGTCGTCGGGCACCTCGATGTCCTCGAAGATCACGGGGACGCCGGGCGAGACGAGCGCGCTGACCCGCCGGTTGCCCACCACGACGAAGTCGACCATGCCGCCGCCCGACCGCGAGGCCTCGGTCGTCGACGCCTTCAGACCGGTCACATCGGCCCCCTGCGAGAGCCCGTAGGTCTTGCCGTCGATCGTGACGGTGGTTCGGATCATCAGGTGGCGCTCCTCGTATCGGTCCTGTCGAGAGTACGAATCCGCCCATTCGCGCTCCAGGCCTTGCGGAACAAGCGCGTTGCTGGCACGAGCGCTGGCGCGGGACGCCGGGCGGGAGCACCATCCGGCGAGGATGGTCGGATGCTCCGCCTCCTCCGCTCGTCGGTCCTCACCCTCCGGCACCGGCTCGTCGTCCGCGCGGCCGACGCCGGAGCGCTCGCCCTCGCTGCGGCACTCGAGCGCGCCGAAGCGCACGACCCCCGCACCCGAGCGCTCACGTCGCATCCGTCCGCCCTTCGCGTCAACGGGGCGCGGCCCACGGAGCCCGCGCCGTAGCGTGGAAGGCGAACCGCACGATCCGACACGACCGCAAGGAGGATCCGATGACAGACAAGACCACGCCCGACGCTCCCGACACCGAGACCGTCGATCCGGACACCGTCGACCCCGAGACCGCGACCGACCCCGAGGGCGACCCGGTCGAGAACCCGTCCGGCTGACTCCGGACCCGCAGAAGCCCCGAGGCGCCCCGGCGCCCGGGGCTTCCGCGTGTCCGGATCCGCGCGTCCCGGATCCGCTCGTTCGGGTTCCGCGTGTCCGGGCCGCTCAGGCCGACTCGACGTAGCGGCCGAAGCGGCGGTCCCGGGCCAGCAGCGCGTCCCGAGCGGAGTCGTGCCGGCCGTCGAGCACGCGCAGCACGACGAGCAGGTGGTCGCCCGCGTCGTGCACCTGCTCGACGGAGCACTCGAGGTCGAGCACGGCGCCGTCGATCGAGACCGCTCCGAGAGGGGACGCCGTCCAGCCGACGCCCGCGAACCTCCCCGCACGGTCGCGCGAGGCGAGCCGCAGGACGGCGGCGTCCTGGTCCGCGCCGAGGACCGAGACGCCCAGCCGCTCGGATCCCGCCAGCTGCGGCCACGTCGACGACGAGCGCTGCACCGCGATCGTGCAGAGCGGCGGGTCGAAGCTGACGCCGAGCGCGAGGGTGGCCACGACCATCCCGACCGGCTCGCCGTCGACCAGGGCGGCCACGGCCGCGACGGGGGCCGGCACCGCGAGGTGGACCGGAGCCGCCACGAGGGTCATCGCGGAGCGCCGACGCGGAAGGCCGAGCCGGGGTGCCCGGCGGGCAGCGTCGGCACCGCGTGGCCGAGGATCCGCTCGCGCATCGATCCGGAGCGGGGCGTCTCGGGCAGCATCCCGCGCTCGCGCAGAAGCGGCATCACCTGCTCGGCGAAGTCGCGGTACGTCTCCCACGAGCCGTAGGTGTACTCGATCAGGAAGCCGTCGACGTCGGTGCGGTCGACGATCTCCTGCAGCTGATCGGCCACCGACTCGGCGGTGCCGGTGACGCGCATGCCTCCGATCGAGGACGTGATCACGTCGAGGATCTCGGCGACGGTCGGGCTGTACTCGGGCTGCTGGAACATCGCGAGCATGGTCTGCCCGACCTCGGTCGTCACCTCGGCGAGGGTCGCGTCGAGCGGGAACGACATCAGATCGACTCCGCTCCACCCCATGAACAGGGCGGCGGCCGCCTCGCGCGACGGCGTCGCGTCGAGCTCGGCCCGGAGGCGCAGCGCGTCCTCCTCCGTCTCGCCGACGATGATCGAGACGGACGGGATGACGGTGATGTCGCGCGGGTCCCGGCCGTTCGACTCCGCCCGCGAGCGCAGATCGGCGACCGTCGCCGCGGCCTTGCCGAGGTCGCGGTCCTGGATGAAGACGCACTCGCCGTACCGGCCCGCGAAGGCTCGACCGGCGGAGGAGGTGCCCGCCTGCAGCAGGAGCGGCGTGCGCTGCACGGACGGGATCGCCGGGAAGTAGCCGTCGTAGCGGAAGTACTCGCCCTCGTGGGTGATGCGGTGCACCCTGGCCGGATCGGCGAAGGTGCGGGTGGCCTTGTCGTACACGACCGCGTCGTCCTCCCACGCGCCCTCCCAGAGCTTCAGGCACAGCTCGACGAACTCTGTGGCGCGGCGGTAGCGCTCGTCGTGGGGCGTGACTCCGTCGTGCCCGAGGAGCTTGGTGAGCGCGACCTGGTTGTCGGAGGTGACGATGTTCCAGGCGATGCGGCCCTTGGTCAGGTGGTCGAGCGTCGTGAAGGTGCGGGCGTTGAGGTAGGGCTGCTGCGCGGTGGTGGAGGCGGTGACGACGAAGCCGAGGCGGTCGACGGTGGCGGCGAGCCCGCTGACGAGCGCGAGCGGGTCGTGCACGGGGACCTGGACGGCCTCGCGGATGACGACCTCGGGCACGTCGTCGCCGCTCATCGGGTAGCCCAGCGCCTCGGCGAGGAAGAGGAAGTCGAAGCCGGCGTCCTCCAGCTTCCGCGCGAGGTCCTGCCAGTACTCGAGGGTCGCGAATCCGCTCGTGTCTCCGCGGGGGTGGTGCCAGGCGTTGCTGATGAAGTTCGGCGTGAACTCCTCGAACGCGCCGAGGAAGATCTGCTTGGTCACGGTGCTGCCCTTCGATGGCGATCGGATGCTCCCGACCGGAGGGCTGATAACCTCGCGTTATCAACACGGCGATGATAACCAGCAGTAATCAGCCGCCGCAAGAGCGCACCACCGCACCACCCGGAGGACCGATGAGCGACGACGCCGCGGAGGCACCCGCCCTCGCCTCCGAGATCGGCCTCCTCGTGCGCGCCCTGCGCACCGCCCGCGGTCTGTCGATGCGGGCGCTCGCCGCGCAGGCCGGGGTGTCGCAGCCGTTCCTCTCGAAGCTCGAGAACGGCCGGCTGCTGCCGAGCCTCTCGACCCTGTACGCGCTGGCCGCGGCGTTCGAGGTGCCGCCGGCCGAGCTGGTGCCGGCGATCGCCTCCTCCGACGACACGACTCCGGAGGCGCACCTGCGCGCGAGCGATGCGCCGCACGCGCCGCGCGCACGCCTGGTCGCGGGGGGACCCGGCCGCCGGACGGAGGCGTACCTCTTCACCGCGCAGCCGGGCCAGTCGGACGACGTCGACTTCGCGCATCCGGGCGAGGAGTTCGTCTTCGTGACCGAGGGGGCCGCCGTGCTGACCTACGCCGACGGCGCCTCGCGCACGGTCTCGGCGGGCGAGTCGGTCACGATCGAGACGCTCCGCCCGCACCGCTGGTCGGTGCCGGCGGATGCGGCCGGTGCGGCGCGGTACCTGCTCGTGACGACGCACTCGGGCTGAGGGGTCCGCGCGCGCGAGATGCCACTCCGGCACGCCTGGGACGGCGTGTCGTGTACCGGAGTGGCACCTCGCGGGGGCTCACCGAGGGGTCAGCGGCAGCGCGTCGCCGACGACTCGACCGGGACCGCGGCGGAGGCCGGCTCGCCGGCGACCGTGCCGCGCACGTCGACCGTGAGCGAGACGGCCGGGACCGCGCGGAGCGGGGTCGGCACCGTCACGGACGCGGTCTTGCCGGCGGCGAGCGACGGCAGCGTCGCGCTGCCGTAGGGGGTGCGCACCGAGAGGGCGACGCGGTCGGTCCCGCCGTTGACGGCCTTCACCGAGATCACGGCCTTGCCGGCCGCGCAGGTGACGGTCGCGCCGAGGCTCACGCGCAGCGCGTTCTCGAGGGCGTCGAGGGAATCGCGGAGTCCGCGCTCGGCGGCGTCCACGTCCTCCTGCGTCGCGGCGGATCCGGCGAGCACGACCGCGGCGATCGCGCGGCTCTCGTCCAGGCGCGCCAGCGACTCCTCGGTCCACGCGGCGCGGTCGACGGCGTCGGCCTCGGCGAGCGCCGCCGCGAGGGCGGTGGTGTCGGCCGTCGACTCCGCGGTGTCGGCGACGAGGCGGACGTCGTCGAGGACGCCCCACGCTCCGCCGGTCAGCGCGAACTCGGCGGCGATCTCGACCACGCCGTCCTCGCCGACCACGACGGGGACCGTCGTCGTCGAGAAGGAGCTCCAGGTCGTGAGCTCCAGCGGGGCGCTGGTCGTGCCCGCGGAGGTGGTCGAGCTCAGCGTGCGGACATCGCTCGCGGGGCTGTTGGTGCCCTGCGTCGTCGCCTGCAGCGTGTACGCGCCGGCCGGCACTCCGGTGATCGTCTGGCGTGCCGAGGTCTCGTAGTCGGTGCCGTTCCAGAAGGTGACGGCGAAGTCGCCCTCGGCGGCGTCACCGGTCTGCGTGCGCGCGGCAGGTCCCGTGAAGGTCCACGCGGACGTGTCCGGGTCCTCGAAGCCGGGGTTCGCCACGAGGTTCGGAGTTACGACCACGACGATCGCCGAGACGTCGAGTCCGGAGGCCGTGCGGCCGGGGATCGTGTACTCGCCGGGTCCGCGGATCCACGAGGCGGCTCCGCTCCACGTCACCGCGGGAGTCTCGACCGAGCCGTCGTTGAAGTCCACCGACACGGTGGCCGGCAGCACAACGGGCTCGCCGTCGACGACGGTCAGCTCGACCGCGTCCACTCCGGTGACCGCGCGGGGCGCGACCGCTCCGGTGTCGACGTAGCGGAAGGTGCTCAGCGACTCCAGCGGAGTGCCGTCGGCGGCGAAGAGGGCCTGGTTGTCCCAGCCGGAGCCGCCGAAGTCGTCGCCCACGTGCACGGGGTCGTACGGGGCGGCGAAGCTCGTGGCCCAGCCGGAGCCGTCGCGCTCCCAGAGCACGCGGTTCTGCTCGACGTCGCTCGCGGGTCCGACGGGCAGCCAGGCCGGCTCCCAGTAGTAGACGCCGATGCCCGCGTCGCCCACGGCGTGCACCGCGGCGATCACGTCGCGCAGCGCCGTGGCCTGGCCCTGCACGCTGATCGGGTACTCGTCGGTCGCGGTGCCCTCGCCGATCACGTTCGGGTAGCCGTCGCCGTCCTCGAGGGTGTGCGCCCAGGAGGTCTCGGCGACCATGACCTTCTTGCCGTAGGTGTCGGCGATCTGCGACAGCGAGGCGGTGAGGTTCTCGGGGCTGCCGTGCCAGAACGGGTAGTACGAGCTCGCGAAGACGTCGTAGTCGACGTCGAAGCGGTCCAGGCCCGCGGCGATGGCGGAGTAGCGGCCCGGGGTCTCGGGGTTGGTGAAGTGCACGGCGACCTGCGCCCCCGGCAGCACCTCGCGGACCGCGGAGCTGCCGGCCGAGAAGAGCCCGGCGAGAGTCGCGTCCATGTCGGTCGCGGCGCGGGTGTACCCGGCCATGCCGTTGTTCGTCTCGTTGCCGATCTGCACCATGTCGACGTCGACTCCGGCGTCCTCGAAGCGCTGGAGCGACTCGGCCGTGTAGTCGTGCAGCGCGGTGGTGAGCTCGGGGGCGGCGAGGCCCGCCCAGGCCTTCGGCGCGAGTTGACGGCCCGGGTCGGCCCAGAAGTCGGAGTAGTGGAAGTCGACGAGCAGGCCCAGTCCGGCGGCCGTGGCGCGCTCGCCGATCTCGATCGCGCGGTCGACGTCGACGTCGCCGCCGCCGTAGCCGTTGCCCTCGGCGTCGAACGGGTCGTTCCAGACCCGGACGCGGACGGAGGTGACGCCCTCGTCGGCGAGGACCTCGAAGACGTCGGCCTCCTGACCCGACGGGTCTCGGAAGACGACTCCACTCTCCTCGAGCGACAGGATGCTCGAGATGTCGGCGCCCTTGATGAAGTCGGCGGGGAGGCCGTCGACCTTGTCGACGAAGATCCCGGCGTCGACCGGGCCCTCCTCCGCCGAGGCGCTGGTCGCCCCGATCCCGGCGAAGGTGCCGAGGAGGGTGGAGACCGCGGCCACGGCGGCGGTGCCGGCGGTCCTCCTGGTGCGTGCAGACATGCGTGTCCTTTCGTGGTGGTGCGCCCGCCGCGGGGCCTGACGTCGCTCCGGTGCGCACACGGGAGCGGAGCGGCGAGAGGGCCCGGTCGGGCGGGGAGGCGGTGGCGCTCGAGGCGCTCGCGGGGCCCGAGTCGCGCGCTCTGCGCGTGCTCGAGCCGGATCGGTTCGGCAGGTTCTCCTTTGAACTGTGTGCGCTCCCAGTCTGCGGAGGCGCTCAGCAGCCGTCAAGACGGTGCGAGGGAACTCGCCTGCGTCAATTCGACTGTGCGGGACTGGGAGCGAGCACAGTCTGCCGAGGACGCGGTACGACCCCGCCGGACCCTGTGCATGGGATGATCGCCTGATCGGCGAGAGGGAAGACGATGGGCCAGTTGATCTACGGAGTCGCTCCGGCCGTCGAGGTCGAGGACCGGGCGCTGCGGCACGTCGAGGCGGTCATCATCTCGAAGCTGCGCCGCAACGAGAGCTTCTCGTTCCACTGGGACGGTGAGCCCGACGTCGGCGAGGACGTCGCGACGGCGCGTCCCGGCCGCCACGGCAGCATCTGGGTCTCGAAGAGCTCGTCGCTCTACTTCAGCTACGACTCCGCGGGCGGCCAGCCGCTGAACCGCGCGTGGATCGACCTGCTGCTGCGCTCGGCGCTGTCGCCGGCCGGGCTGCGCGTGCTGCCCGAGCCGAAGGGCTGAGGCGGAGCCGACCGCCCTCGCCGCCGCTCCTCCAGAAGTTGCGGTGACGGCGCGCGCTCACCGCAACTTCTGGAGGAGCGGGAGCCGGCACGGGAGAGACGGGCGGCGTCAGCCCTGCTGGTCGGGCTCGGCCACGACCTGCAGGCCCGACTGCGAGCTCGCCGAGACCATCAGCGCGTCGACCCACGCGCGGTTGATCGCCGGCTGGCGCCCGCCGAAGAACTTGTACGACAGCGGCACCGACGGGTGCAGCCAGATCTTCATCCGCCCGCCGCCCGTGTCCTGCGTCTGCGTCCACGAGAACGCGAACGACTCGTCGCGGCGCAGCTTGGCCGTGATCACGATCTCGAGGTGCGCCAGCAGGCGGTCCTCGAAGTCGGCCTCGATGCCGCCGGGGTAGATCAGCAGTCCCATGGGGTGCTCCGCTCCGGGCACCGGAGCATCCGGAGCCGCACCCGATCATCCCAGCATCGCGGCCCGTCACCCAGTCGAGGTGCCTGCGCCTCCTACGCTCGACGGATGCACCTCCAACGCCGCGCGCTCGTCGCGCCCGACGGCACCCGGCTCTCGGTCCTCGACTCGGGCGGCGACGGCCGGCCCGTCGTGATCCTGCACGGCCTCGCGGGGAGCGCCGCCGAGTTCGAGCCGACCGCGCGCGCCCTGCCGGAGCACCGGGTCGTGCTGCTGGACGCGCGAGGCCACGGTCGGAGCGAGCGGCACCCCTCCGACGTGTCGCGCGCGGCCTTCGTCGCCGACGTCGCGGCGCTGCTCGACGAGGTGGGCCCGGCGGTGCTCGTGGGCCAGTCGATGGGCGCGCACACCGCGATGCTGGTCGCGGCCGCCCATCCTCAGTTCGTCGACCGGCTCGTGCTGCTCGAGACAGCGGAGGGCGGCGACCCGGACGACTCCGTCGCCGACTGGTTCCGCTCGTGGCCGCTGCCCTTCGCGGATTCCCGGGCCGCCCGGGCGTTCCTGGGCACGGGCGAGCTCGCGGACGCCTGGATCGCCGACCTCGAGGAGGCGCCGGACGGACTGCGCCCGCGCTTCGATCCCGAGATGATGGCGCGCATCGTCGAAACGCTGGCCGCGCCGCGCTGGACGGAGTGGGAGAGCGTCGCGGCGCCGACCCTCCTCGTCTACGGCGAGAACGGCATGTTCGCACCGGAGCTGCGGGACGCCTTCGCCGCGCGCGGTCGGGACGCGCGCCGGGTGGACCTGCCCGGCGGATCGCACGACGCGCACCTCGACGCGGCCGAGGACTGGATCGCGGTGCTGCGCGAATTCATCGGGGGACCGGCGTGACCTGCGTGTTCTGCGACCTGATCGCCGGGCACGGCGAGGCGACCTGGGTGGAGCAGGAGGCGGAGGCGGTCGCGTTCCGTCCGCTCCCCTCCTCCGAGCTCGCACCCGGGCACACGCTGGTCGTCCCGCGCGAGCACAGCGCGGGGCTGCTCGACGCCTCCCCCGCGGCGCTCGCGGCGACGATGTCGCTCGCGCAGCGGGTCGGCCGGGCGATGCGGGCGGCCCTCGGAGCGACGGGAGTGGCCGTGCTGCAGGCGAGCGGCGCCTCCGCGGGGCAGAGCGTGCCGCACCTGCACCTGCACGTGGTGCCGTCGTGGGACGGCGACGAGGTGCGGTGGCCGGTGCGGCGCTCGGAGCGCGTCGTCGACGGGGACGCGTGGGCGCTGCTCGCGGAGATGTTCGAGTAGGGCTCGGGCGCCTCGGCCATACTGGCGAGGTGCAGGCCGAGGACGACGAGCGCAAGGATCTGGAGCGCGCGCTGTTCGCGCGACCGAGCGGCGACGCCGGGGACGAGACCCGCCGGCGCGAGGCCGAGCGGCGGCTCCGGGGGGAACGCGAGACGGAGCGGGCGGAGGCGGAGCGGGCCGAGACGGAGCCCCGGACGGCTCCCCGAACCGCCGCCGCGACCGCCGCCTCCGCCGTTCCCACCTCGGAGGAGCCGCCCGCCCGGCGCCGGCACCCCTTCCTGCTGGTCGGCGCCGCCCTCGCGGTGGGACTCGTGCTCGGCGCCGCGGCGACCGCCCTCCTGCCCGGTGCCGCGGGGACGCCCGCTCCGACCCCCTCCGCGACCGCCCGCCTCGAGGACCGCTACGCGACCCTCCTCGAGGGCTGGGTCGTCGCCACCGATCTGCCGACCGGCATGGCGCTCATCGCCCGGGACGCCGACGTCTTCACCCCCGAGTTCGACACCGCGCAGGAGGACCGCCTCCTGGTGACCGCACCGGGCGGGGTCTCGCTCTGCCTCGCCCTCCAGCGCGGCGACGGCTCGCTCTCGGCGGGCTGCACCGGGCTCGAGGCGTTCTTCGAGGCGGGATCGCTCGACGTCGTCGGCACCGACCAGGCCGACGGCACGCCCGTCTACACGCGGGTGTCGTTGCGCTCCGACGGGTCGGTCGAGGGAGGTTTCCAGCGGGTGCAGGAGCCCTGAGCCCACCACCCCGTGTCAAGCCTCCCCGACCTCTCGGAGAACCTCCGGCCGCGCGCGCCAGGATGCGGGGACATCCACTCGACCGGGAGGCCGCCGTGCCCGACAGCATCCAGCACTACGACGTCGCCGTGATCGGCGCGGGGCCCGCGGGCACCGCCGCCGCGCTGCGGGCCGCCGAACTCGGAGCGCGCGTCGTCGTGCTCGAGGCCGCCCGCGTGGGCGGCACCTGCGTGAACACGGGCTGCGTGCCCACGCGCGTGCTCGCGAAGACCGCGCGGATCATCCGCGAGGCGCGCACCGCCTCCGACTACGGCGTCGACGTGGGCACCCCGCGGATCGACTGGGCGGCGACCGTGCAGCACGTGCACGAGCGCGTGGACGAGGTGCGCTCGATCAAGCGCGAGGCGCAGCGCTTCGAGGAGGAGGGCGTCGAGCTGATCCACGAGGGGCGGGCGCGGTTCGAGGACGAGTCGACGCTGGTGCTCGACAGCGGTCGCCGGCTGACGGCCTCCTCGATCCTGGTCTGCGTCGGCGGGCACTCGCGCCGCCTGCCGATCCCGGGCGCCGAGCTCGCGACCGTCCCCGAGGACGTGCTGGCGCTGCCCTCGCTCCCGCGCCGGGTCGCGGTGATCGGCGGAGGGAACACCGGTGCGCAGCTGGTGACGGTCTTCAACGCCTTCGGTTCGGAGGTGACGCTGCTCGACGTGGCGCCGCGGATCCTCATGACGTCCGACGCCAGCATCTCGGAGTACGTGGGGGCCGCGTTCGAGCGCCAGGGCGTGCACGTGAGCACGGGCATCGAGACGGTCGAGAGCATCGAGCGCGCCGACGGCGCCCTCAAGCTGCGCTGGAAGGACGCGGGGCGATCGCACGCCGAGGAGTTCGACGCCGTGATCATGGCGACGGGCTGGCCTGCCGACGTCGAGGACCTCGGGCTCGAGAACGCGGGCATCGAGGTCGTGCGCTCGGCGATCCCGGCCGATCAGTACTTCCGCACCGTCGTGCCGCACGTCTTCGCGGTCGGCGATGCGAACGGGCGCGACATGCTCGTGCAGGCGGCGCAGTTCGAGGCGGAGGCGGCGGCCGAGAACGCCGTGCTGGGCGCGAACCGGCGCACCCCGCAGCACCTGCTGCCCGCCGGCGGATTCACGGACCCCGACTACGCGGGCGTCGGCTTCACGCTCGAGCAGGCCCGCGAGCGCGACCCGCAGTGCGTGGTGGCCTCGGTGCCGTTCTCGAACGTGGACCGCGCGGTGATCGACGACCGCGAGAGCGGGTTCCTGACGCTGATCTCGGACCGCCGCCGCGAGCTGCTGCTCGGCGCGCACGCGGTCGGCGAGAACGCGATCGAGGTCGTGCAGTCGGTGACGACGGCGATGGCGGCGGGGGTCGACGTGGCGACGCTCGCGAACGTGCGGTTCGCGTATCCGACCTACAGTGCGGTCATCGGCATGGCGGCGCGGGCGCTGCTGAAGGAGCCGGCGCGGCCGACCGAGCTGGACTGACCGGGGGAACGGCTGCGGAAGCAAGGCTGGAACGCGGGAACGGGCGTTTCGCGGCCGGATCGGGGCTTCCGGCCTTCGTCGTGCGGGGTCGGGCGGTTCGCAACCGAGGTCGGGAGCGGCTCCGCCGTGCCGACGGCCCGGATCCGGGCATCCTGACCTCGGTTACGGACGACGGCGATGGTAGGGCGTGGTCGTCGAGACCTTCATCAGGCCGGAGCGCTCCAGGATCGGGCGCGAGTCCTCGGTGGAGTCGCTGTAGACGAGGCGCTTGCCGAGCGCGAGCGCCGAGGCGGCTCGGGCGGCGGTGAGCGCCCGGTAGATCCCGCGGCCGCGGAACTGCGGCAGGAGCGCTCCGCCCCAGATGCCGGCGAAGTCGGTGCCCGGAACCGGTTCGAGGCGGCCACCGCCGACCATCCGCCCGTCGACCTCGGCCACCCACAGCTCCATGCCGTCGCCGCGCGCGAGCCGGGCCACGAGCGCATCGGCGATGCCGACGTCGACGCTCTCGCCGAAGGCCTCGTCGATGACGGCGCTCATCGCGCGCACCTCCGCCTCCTCGACGACCCGGCGGAGGGTCGTGCCGGGCGGAGGGGGCGCGTCGCCGGCGAGAGCCTCCAGCGGTCCGATCATGATCGACTCGGGATCGTCCGGCGCGAATCCGTGCACGAGCAGTGCCTCGTGCAGCCCGGGTGCCCGGTCGTGGCCGCGCGTCTTCCACTCGACGGCGCGGATCGCGGGATCGGCGTCGAAGTGCGCGACGGCCGCGGCGACGAGCGCGCCGATCCCGGCCTCGTCGGCGCCGCCGAGATCGCGATAGGTGACGAAGCCGCGTCCGCCGGCGAACGTCACCAGCCGCAGCGGCCCCTCCCGCACGACCGAGACGGCGCTGGGCGTCTCGGCGTCGGAGCGGACCTGCTCGTCGTAGGCCTGCAGGTACCCGGCGCTCGTCGTCATCCCGGCCACGCTACTCCGGGAGCGGATGTCGGCGGCCGTCGCTACGGTGGCGGCATGACCTTCGCGAACGTGGGCACGCTCGGCGCCCTGCCCGGGAGGCGCGACGAGCTCGTCGCGATCCTCACCGCCTCCAACGAGGCGCTGGCGCGCGTCGGCTGCCTGGTCTACGAGGTCGGCACCAGCGACGAGCAGCCCGACACGGTGTTCGTCGTCGAGCTGTGGACGAGCGCAGAGGCGCACCGCGCGTCGCTCGAGCTGCCGGAGGTGCGCGACGCGATCGCGCGGGCGCGGCCACTGCTGTCGGGGGAGTTCGGCGGGTTCCGCTTCGACGTCGTCGGGTCGCCGCTGCGCTGACGCGCCCGGCACGGAGGGCGCTCGCCTCGGGCGGCGAGTGGACCCGAGACGGCCTTCGACGGCTTCCGACAGCGCGGTTCGCGTCGAGTGGACGGAGCGTGCCCGCGCGAGTGGCCGCGGAACGGGATTCGACCGACCCCGACAGCCCGATTCGGGTCGAGTGGGCGGACGGCACCCGCTCGAGTGGTCGCGGAACGGGCCCCGGCCGACCCTGGCACGCCGGATCGCGTCGAGTGAGGGGACGGATGTCCGGTGAGTGGCCGCGGAACGGGACCTGGCCGCCTCCGACAGCCCGGTTCGCGTCTCGGTCAGGCGCCGATGCGGGTGATCAGGTCCTGGATGAAGGGGACGACGTCCTGCGCCTGGTCGACGCTCGCGAAGGCGGTCGCGACCAGCGGCCACACGGAGCCGACCAGGGTCGCGACCACGGCGGCCACCGCCGCGACCCACGCCACGGCCGGCTTCCGGGCGACGAGGGCGAGGCCGAGGAAGGCCAGGCCGACCAGGAAGCTGATCGCGATCGCGGCGACGATCGTGCCGACGGGGACGTCGAGCGCTCCCGCGACGGATCCGTCGGCCGCGGCGATGAGACCGAGGACGGGCAGCAGGACGCCGAGGACCACGAGGGCCGAGACGACGACGCCGGTCGCGAGGGCGATCCAGGCGGCGCGGGGACGGCGGCGGCCGCCGGAGGTGCGCAGGCGGGCCACGGGACTACTCCCCGGTCTTCTCGGCGGCGGGAGCGACGGAGTGAGCGCGCTCGTCGGTGCTGCCGGTCGCGTCGGTGCTGCCGGCGCTGTCGATCGGCTCGGTGCTGCCGGCCCGTTCCTCGGTCGGCTGCTCCACGACGACGACCACGACGGGGGTCGTCCCGTCGGCCTGCACCTCGACGACCTGAGGCGCGTCGTCGTGGTCGGACCGGGGCCCCTCCGCGTCGGGGACGGCGTCCGCGGCGTCCGCAACGGAGCGCTCGCGCTCCTCCGTACGGCGGTCCGCCTCGTCGGCGGCGGCGTCCAGCGCGTCGGCCGCCCTCTCGCCGACGGCGTCCAGAGCACCCGCGGCCTTCTCCACCGCAGCGCCCGCGGCGCCGGTGATCCGGTCACCCGCCTCCGACAGGCGCGCGCCCGCCTCGTCGGCGACGTCGCCGGCCTTCTCGACCAGCGAGTCGCCCTCGGCGACGGGCTCGGGCTCGATCGGATCGAACGGACCGTGCACGTCGGTGACGGTGATGTTCACCGCGACCGGCGAGGCGTGCACCTGCGAGGCGGCGCGGAGCACCTGCGTGCGCGCCTCCTCCATCACCTCGTTCACGGTGTGCGGGTACTCGACGACGAGGTCGAGGTCGATGACCGTGCGGCCCTCGTCCTCCGAGATCGTGACTCCGGGGATCGTGCTCGTGCCCAGCACGGCACGGGCGGCGCGGTCGAGGCCGCGGGCGGCGGGTCCCCCGAGGTGGTGCACGCCGGTCGTGCCGAGGGCGGTCTCGGCGACGGTGGTCGCGAGCAGGTCCCGAGGAGTCTCGGGATCGGGGTGCGCGGTGTCGATCGCGCCCAGGTCGATCGGTCGGGCGTCGTCGAGCGGGACGGCGGGATCGAGGCGGGAGTCGTCGAGGCGGGGGTCGTCGGTCATGGGGTGCTCCTTGCGTTGCGTGCGGATGCCGGGGCGCGGGTCACGCGCGCGGGGCGAGGGATCGGGTGCGGGACTGCGCGACGCCGTGCGCCGCTCCGGCGATCGCGGCGCCCAGGAGGGGCGCGGCGACGAACACCCAGAGCTGGCTCAGCGCGTCGGGACCGCCGTAGACCGCGGCGGCCAGCGAGCGCGCCGGGTTCACGGAGGTGTTGCTGACCGGGATCGAGACGAGGTGGATCAGCGTGAGGGTGAGGCCGATCACCACGGGGGCGAGGCTCGCCGCCCGCGCGGTGACCGAGAGGATCACCGTCACGAAGACGGCGGTCAGCACGGTCTCGGCGAGGAGGACCGCACCGAGGCCGAAACCGCCCGGAGAGTGCTCGCCGTATCCGTTGGAGGCGAATCCGCTCTGCTGCGCGGAGGCGAGGAAGCCCGAGGGGCCGTCGGCGGCGATCACGACCAGCACCGTCGATCCGATCAGTCCGCCGACGAGCTGCGCGACGACGTAGCCGGGCACCTCGCGCCACGGGGTGCGACCGGCGACGGCGAGGCCCACCGTGACCGCCGGGTTGAAGTGGCCGCCCGAGAGGTGGCCGACGGCGGCGACGCCGGCGAGGACGCTGAGTCCGAACGCGAGGGCGACGCCGAGGAAGCCGATGCCGAGCGGGTTCTGCTCGTCGGGGAAGGCGGAGGCGAGCAGGGCCGCGCCCACGCCGCCGAGGACGAGCAGAGCGGTGCCGAAGACCTCGGCGGCCAGTCGGACGGCGGTGGGGACCGGGGCGGCGGCGGTGCGCTCGGGAGCGGAGGGAGTGCTCGTGCGGCTCATGGGAGCGCCTTTCGGGGGGAGTCAGTGGCGACGGCCGGCGACGCGGTCGCGGACGTCGGCGAGGGTGTCCTCGGGCACGGGCGGGACGCCGCGGCCGAGGCTGCGCAGTCCGACCGCCAGGAGGATCCCGGCGGCGACGGCGGACACGACGAGCGTGATCGCGACGGCCGACCAGAGCGGGAGGGCGAGGGCGAGCAGGGCGACGGCGAGTGCTGCGAGCAGCCCGGCGGTCACGAGGGCGAGGACCGCGCCGACCGCCGCCAGGACTGCCCCGCTGCGGGCGCCCGAGACGCGCTCGACGATCTCGCGGCGGGCGGAGTCGAGCTCCTCGCGGACGGCGCGGACCACGGGGTCGATCGCCTTCTGCGCGAGGCCGGCGCGGAAGCCGGAGGTGTCGTCGGTCATGACGCGTCCTTCCAGGGAGGAGAGGGGTCCGGCCCTCCGCGGCGGGCGGAGGGCCGGAGTGGGTGGGGCCGGATCACTCCACGCGGGAGGCGGAGCTCATCCGGCTGCGCAGACCGCTGACGATCTGGACCACGACCGGGGTCTCCTGACCCAGCACCGCGTCCCAGCGGCGCACGGCCGTGTCGACGGTGCGGCGCGTCTGCATCGGCGAGACTCCGCGGCGGGTGTGCGCGGTGACGCGCAGCACCCGGCGGTGCCGGATGTCGAACGCGGTGACGTCGACCGCGACGATGCCGGGATCGCGCGTGAGCGCCTCCTCGAGCACCTGCTCGGCGACCTTCGCGTCGAGCGTCAGCGTGCCTCCGGTCGGCGACGAGCCTCCGGAGCCGGCCGACACCCGGAGCAGCGTGGACGTGCGTCCCCGGCCCTGGCGCAGGATGAAGCGGAGCAGCAGCAGGATCAGCACGAGCGCCGCGGCGGCGGTCGCCCAGAGGATCCAGGGCTGCGATCCCGAGAGCGCGTCGGACGTCGGTCCGCTCGCGTCCTCGGCCGCGGTCGAGACGGTCCGCTGGACGTCGGGGAGCAGCGCGCCGACGGCGATCGCGCCTCCGACGACGAGCAGCACGAGCCCGACCAGCAGCAGGAGCAGGCGGTTCAGGAACCGGTTGGTGGTGGTCATCGGACCGTTCCCTTCTCGGAGAGGCGGACGCGACCCGTGAGTGCGGGACTCACGTCGTAGCCGCTCAGCTCGGCGTCGACGGCCTCGCGGATGCTCGCCGCGTCGGTCGAGACACCGCTGGTGCGCTGCACGACGACTCCGACACGGCGGCGGCCGACCGACACCTGCACCTGGTCGGGGTCGATGCCGCCGGCGTAGGCCGCGGCCCGGGCGACGCTCTGCGCGATCACCCGGTCGTCGACGACGACGGCGGTGCGGTCGATCCCGGCGCTGCGGCGGCCGCGACGACCGGGGGCGAAGGACAGGACGAGCAGCACGAGGCCGATCACCGCGAGCACGGCGCCCGCCGCCGTGAGCGCGATGGGGGCGCCGGCCGCGCCGAGCAGCGCGGCGGCACCGTCCTGCGGGGCGACGAGCAGCGCGGGCTGTCCGAGGACCGCGAGCACCGCCTCCGTGCCCAGCCACGCGAACAGCAGGATCAGGAGGATCGCGAGGGCGATCGCCGACCCGGAGCGGGACGAGTGGGTCTCGCGCCGCAGGACGCGCCGGTACAGCGCGTCGGTGGCCGGCTGAGCGGGAGTCGTCACGACACCCTCCTTCGTTCTCGGAGGTCGACACCGGTGATCCGGAGGTCGACGCGGCCGATGCTCGAGCCGGTCAGCTCGAGGCAGCGGCTGCGGATGAGGGTCTGCGCCCGGGCGAGCCGTTCGAGCAGCGTCCCGGAGGAGCGCCGATCGGTCTCGCCGAGCGGGGACACGCGGATCGAGGCCTGCGCGACGACGTGCAGCGAGCCGCCGTCGTCGTCGAGGTCGACCGAGACGTCGGACGGGCCGACGTCGAGGGCGTCCGCGGTGACGGCCGACACGATCCGCCGCACTGCGCGCGTGGAGATCGTCGTACGGCCGTGGCGGGCCGGGTCGGCCATCACCGCCGCGGTCACGACGACCGCCGCCCGCGGAGGGTGTCGCCGAGCGAGCGCAGATCGAGCCTGCCCTCGACGACGCGGCCGACTCCGAAGCCGATGCCCATGCCGAGCGCGACCACGACGAGCGCCCAGAAGCCGAACACGATCGCCGTCAGCGCGAGGACCGCGCCGATCACGAGGCCGGTGGTGGACGGAGTCACTGGACGCGGCTCTCGGCGTCGTCGTCCTTGTCGTCCGAGGGGATGTGCACGTCGGCGACGGTCACGTTGACCTCGGTGACCTCCATGCCGACGACCGAGGAGATGGCCTCGGACACGGCGGAGCGGATGCTGTCGGCGAGCTTCTGCAGCGCGACGGGGTACTCGGCGACGACGGTGATGTCGGCGGCGACCTGCTTCTCGCCGACCTCGACCGAGATGCCCTGGCCGCGGTCCTGTGCGTTGATGGCGTTGCGGATGGCGCCGATGGCGCGCGCCGCTCCGCCGCCCAGGTCGTGCACGCCGGGGACCTCGCGGGCGGCGATGCCGGCGACCTTCTCGACCACGCCGTCGGCGATGGTGTTCTTGCCGGTCGAGGTGGTGGTGCCGTGCTTGGCCGAGCCGGTGGTGGCGAGGGTGCCGGGGGTGACGGTGCTCATGATCTTCTCCTGATGTCGACGGAGTTCGCGGCCTGGAGACCGCGGTGCCGACGTTGTGCGGCACACGATGAAGACGGGCGGCGGTGGACGGTCGTCCCGCCGCATCAGGCGGTGCGCAGGGTTCGGGGGCGCGCGGCGCGCTTCGCGGCCAGTGGTCTCCACAGCGGGAGGCGGAGTGCTCGCTGGGCGGCCAGCGGCGTCCACAGGGCGAAGGAACGGGGGCGCCGGTTCGATCCCCAGGGGATTCGGGAGCGGGCAGCAGCGACGAGCGGAGGAAGGGGTGTTCCCGCGCGGATCACCTGCAGATCGTGCAGGAGGCTGCAGATCACGCGAGAGCCTGCGGATCGCGCAGGACCCGCCGGCCGTGATCGTCGGTGATCCGGCTGCAGCCGAGAGCCGCCTCGGCGCTGCAACGGACGCCCGAGTCGGCGTCGGATGCGGAGACGAGCCCCACGGTGGCCGGCAGTTCGGGATAGTGGTCTCGGACGGACCGTGTGCAGCCGCGCACGCAGGTGCCCCTCCCTCCGAGACCACACCTCCTCGACGAGGAGCGCCGCGGACACGATGCTCCTGGCGTCTTCACCTCCGACCACTCACGCACCACCCGATAACGGAATGTATTGACATGCGCACTCCTCTCGCCGGCACCCGACCCGACACCGACGTCGCCCCCGACCGTCCTGCACGATCCGATCCGAGCCCGAGCGGCTTCTCGGTGACGAAGCGATTCCTCGCCGGCCTCGGCCTGGCGGCGGCGACCGGAGTGCTCCTCACCGGCTGCACCGGAACGGGTCAGGAGACCGCGGCGACCTCCGCCGAGGGCGGCGACCTCACCTACGCGGTCGTCACCCACTCCGGACCCGGCGACGCCTTCTGGGACCGCGTGAAGTCCGGCGCCGAGGCGGCCGGAGCCGACTACGCCGCAACCGTCACCTACACCTCCGACCCCGACCCCGCGAAGCAGTCGCAGCTCATCGACAACGCCGTCGCACAGGACGTCGACGGGATCGTCGTCTCGATGGCCAACCCCGACGGCGTCCGCGACAGCGTCGAGAAGGCCGTCGCGGCGGGCATCCCCGTCGTCACGATCAACTCCGGCATCGAGCGCTCCGCCGAGTTCGGCGCCCTCACCCACATCGGACAGAGCGAGAGCGTGGCCGGCGAGGCCGTGGGCACCAGGCTCGCCGACGCCGGCCTCACCAACGCGCTGTGCGTGATCCACGAGGCGGGCAACGTCGGCCACGAGGAGCGCTGCACGGCCGCCGCGAGCACCTTCGGCGGCACGATGACCAACCTGCAGGTCGACGGCACCAACGACGCCGAGGTCAAGGCGACGATCAAGTCGAAGCTGCAGGCCGACCCGTCCATCGACGGAGTGCTGACCCTCGGCGGCCAGTACGCCATCGACGCGGTCGGTGCGGTCGAGGAGTCGGGCAGCAGCGCGAAGATCGGCACCTTCGACCTCTCGGAGGACGTCGTCTCGGCGGTCGAGGCCGGCAGCGTCCTCTTCGCGGTCGACCAGCAGCCCTACGTCCAGGGCTTCCTGGGCGTGACCGCGCTCGAGCTCTTCGCGACCACGGGCACCGTCATCGGCGGTGGACAGCCCGTCTACTCCGGCCCGGCCTTCGTCACCGAGGACAACGCGGCCGAGGTCGCGGAGTTCGCCGCCGACGGCACCCGCTAGAGCGCGAAACGTTTCAGACCCCACGGGGCCGGTGCGTCCGGCCCCCGTCTCGTCCCACGAATCAGGAGTCCCCGTTGACGACAGACATCGTGACGATCGCGACGAGGCCCCGCCTCGGGCGGCGTCCCCTCCGCACGATCCTCGTGCGGCCCGAGACCGGCGCCTTCGTCGCGGCCCTCGCCGTGCTGGTGTTCTTCTCCCTCTACACCCCGCAGTTCCTGAGCCTGGCCGGAGCCGGCGTCTGGCTCGAGTCGGCCTCCACCTTCGGCATCATGGCCGTCGCCGTCGCCGTGCTCATGATCGGCGGCGAGTTCGACCTCTCGGCGGGAGTCATGACCGGGTTCTCGGCGCTGATCGTCGGCATCCTGACCACCCACTACGGACTGAGCATCTGGGTCGCCGTCCTCGTCTCGCTCGTCGTCTGCCTCGGCGTCGGCGCGCTCAACGGCGTCCTCGTGATGAAGACCGGGCTCCCCAGCTTCATCGTGACCCTCGGCACCTTCTTCGCCCTCGCCGGCATCGACCTCGCCGTCACCAAGCTCATCACCGGGCAGGTCGCGATCCAGGGCATGGCCCGGGTCCCCGCGTACGACTCGATCCAGCCGCTCTTCGGCGCCTCCCTCCGGATCGGCGACGGCACGTTCTACGTGTCGGTCCTCTGGTGGTTCGTCGTGACCGCGGTGGCCACCTGGCTGCTGCTGCGCACCCGCGCCGGCAACTGGGTCTTCGCCGTCGGCGGCGCCCTCGACTCCGCGCGCCAGGTCGGCGTCCCGGTCTTCAGGACCAAGATCGGCCTGTTCATGGGGACGGCCGCAGCGGCGTGGCTGGTCGGCATGATCTCGCTCTTCCGCACCTCGACGGTGCAGGCGAACACCGGCGTCGGCCAGGAGTTCATCTACATCATCTGCGCGGTCGTCGGCGGCTGCCTGATGACCGGCGGCTACGGCTCCGCGATCGGCGCCGCCCTCGGCGCGCTGATCTACGGCATGGTCTTCCAGGGCATCACCTTCGCCCAGTGGGACACCGACTGGCTCCGGACGGTCCTCGGCGGCATGCTGCTCGCCGCGGTCCTCCTGAACAAGTTCGTCCGCACACGAGCAGGAGGCGGACGATGAGCACCGGCACCGCAGGACCCTCGACCGGGCGATCGGCCACCCCGGTCGGCACGCCCGTCGTCGAGGTCAGGGACATCGGCAAGAGCTACGGAGCCGTCACCGCGCTCGCGGGGGTCTCGACCACTGTGAACGCGGGGCAGGTCACCTGCGTGCTGGGCGACAACGGCGCGGGCAAGTCGACCTTCATCAAGGTGCTGGCCGGCGCGCACACGCCCAGCGAGGGCACGCTGCTGCTCGACGGCGAGCCGATCACCTTCGCCTCGCCCCGCGCCGCCCTCTCGGCCGGCATCGCGACGGTCTACCAGGACCTCGCTGTCGTGCCGCTCATGCCCGTCTGGCGGAACTTCTTCCTCGGCTCCGAGCTGACGACGGGCGTCGGACCGTTCCGCCGCCTCGACGTGAAGGCGATGAAGCAGATCACCTTCGACGAGCTCGCCCGCATGGGCATCGACCTCCGCGACGTCGACCAGCCCATCGGCACCCTCTCGGGCGGCGAGCGCCAGTGCGTCGCGATCGCCCGCGCCGTCCACTTCGGCGCGCGCGTGCTGATCCTCGACGAGCCCACCGCCGCGCTGGGCGTCAAGCAGTCCGGCGTGGTGCTGAAGTACATCGCCCGCTCGCGCGACGAGGGCCTCGGAGTGGTCTTCATCACCCACAACCCGCACCACGCGTACCCGGTCGGCGACCGCTTCCTCCTCCTGAACCGCGGCACGAGCCTCGGCACCTTCGAGAAGAGCGAGATCTCGCTGGCGGAGCTCACCGGCCTGATGGCCGGCGGCGCCGAGCTCGAGTCGCTGGCGCACGAGCTGCAGCGCGAGATGCCGGACTCGCCGGTGGCGCGCGAGGTCGCCGCCGAGGCCGGGGCGGCCACGACGCCCGCTGGTCCGCCCCGGGCCTGACGGACCACCCCTCCGCGATCCGTCGCGATCCGCTCCCCTCCCCTGCCCGGGAGGAGCGGATCGCGGCGGATCGTTCGCGGAGGGGCGGTGTGTGGTGGGGGTGCTCTCGTGCACCACCTCGCGGCGGGCGGGCGACTGAGCACACCGAGCGGCACGTGCTCGCGGGGGGGGGACGGCGGTCGAGGCGATGCACGATGAGAGCGGAGATGCCGAATGCGCACAAGGCCGCCGGTGACGTCCGCCGCACGCGCGAGCTCGCGGGGACGATCGGGACCAGTCGATGACGGTTCCGGAGGGGGTGACGGCCTCGCTCAGGAGAAGGACGCGGCGACCAGCCGCGTGGGAGCAGAGCCGTCCGGAACCGCTGCCCGTAGAATCGACCCGGAGCGTGCTCGGGCCTGGATCGATCCTCCGCGAGGACATTCCGGTCGGGGTCTCCGGCATCATCGCCGCTCCGCACGGAACCCGGCTGGTCGTGCGCGATCCCACTGTCCTGGGACCGCGGCGGCGGCTGTCGCCGAGGCGGCCCGGGTGCTCGAGCCGCAGGCTCGGATCGGCCGACTGAAGGAAGCGGAGCAGAATGACGGGCATCACCGCCAGCAACAAGAAGAGCCTGGTCCTGGTCTCGGGGAGGTCGCATCCGGCATTGGCGGAAGCTGTCGCCGCCGAACTCAGGACCGAGCTCGTGACGACCGAAGGTCGGACCTTCTCCAGCGGAGAGCTGTACGTGCGCTACGGCGATTCCGTCCGCGGTGCCGACGTGTTCGTGCTGCAGTCGCACAGCGCTCCGATCAACGAATCGATCATGGAGCAGCTGATCATGGTCGACGCGCTCAAGCGCGCCTCGGCGAAGCGGATCACGGTCGTCGCGCCGTTCTACCCCTACGCCCGCCAGGACAAGAAGGGCCGCGGCCGCGAGCCGATCTCGGCCCGCCTCGTCGCCGACCTCTTCAAGGCCGCCGGCGCCGACCGCATCATGTCGGTCGACCTGCACGCCGCGCAGATCCAGGGCTTCTTCGACGGCCCCGTCGACCACCTCTTCGCCATGCCGGTGCTGCTCGAGCACTTCCGCGAGAAGCTCGACCCCTCGACCCTCACGGTCGTCTCGCCCGACATGGGCCGCGTCCGCGTCGCCGACATCTGGAGCGACAAGCTCGGTGTGCCGCTCGCGATCATCCACAAGCGCCGCGACCCCAAGGTCGCCAACCAGGTCTCCGTGCACGAGATCGTCGGCGAGGTGGAGGGCCGCGTCTGCCTGCTCGTCGACGACATGATCGACACCGGCCGCACCATCGCCAAGGGTGCCGAGGCGCTCAAGGCCGCCGGCGCGATCGGCGTGATCGTCGCCGCGACCCACGCCGTC
>NZ_JADILJ010000044.1 GCF_017355185.1 Rathayibacter sp. SD072
GCACGTCGAAAGGACTCCCGTGAACAGCGTTCTGGGTGACAAGAAGGCGATCCTGATCCTTCTCGGACCGGCACTCGCCGTCTACACGCTCATCAAGCTCGTCCCGGTGCTCTGGTCGCTCGGGCTCACCTTCTTCACCGGCAACCCGCTCGGCGGCTTCGAGTTCGCGGGCGGTGCCAACTTCGTGCGCTTCGTCCAGGATCCGCAGGCGCTCGAGGCGCTGTGGTTCACGGTCCGCTACTCGATCGTGATCACCGTGGGGCAGGTCGTGCTGGGCTACTCGCTCGCGCTGCTCTACGTGTTCGTCCTCAAGAACTCGTCCTCGTTCGTCCGCACCGTCGTGTTCTTCCCGACCGTGCTGCCGACCGTCGCCGTCGCGCTGCTGTTCAAGAGCATGTTCGCGGTCGGGAGCCAGGAGGGGCCGGTCAACGCCGGTCTGGGCGTCTTCGGACTCGACGGCATCGACTGGTTCGCCACCGCCGAGGGCACCTTCGCCGTGGCGGTCGGCATGGAGCTGTGGCGCTCGATGGGCTTCTTCGCGATCCTGCTCTATGCCGGACTCGTCGACATCCCCGAGGAGACGCTCGAGTCGGCCCGCCTGGACGGCGCCACCGGCTGGCGCCTCGTGCGCTCGATCGTCATCCCGCTCTCGCTGCCGGTGCTGCTCTCCTCCGTCATCTTCAGCTTCAACAACACGCTCAAGGTGTTCGACACCCTCCTGGCGCTCAACAACGGCGGACCGGGCAGCTCGACCACTCCGCTGACGCTCTACATGTACCGGACCGTCTTCAGCTACTCCGACTACGGGTACGGCTCGACGATCGCCCTCGTGCTGACGATCATGTGCTTCCTGGTCACCCTCTTCATCTTCCGATCGTCGCGCCGCGACAACACGAAGGAGGCCTGAGGTGTCCATCGGAACCCTCCCGCGCCCCGCCGCCCGCGTCCGCCCCTCCGTCCCCGCGGGCCCGCACCGTCAGGCCCGCCGCCTCGGCCGGGGCACCCGCCGCTGGATCGGCCGCGCGCTGATCGCGCTGCTCGTCGTCGTCGAGGCGTATCCGATCTTCTGGATCGTGATGGGCTCGTTCAAGACGCAGAACGAGTTCTTCGCGAACCCCACCTGGGCCCTGCCCGAGAGCCTGGACTTCTCGAACTACGTCTCGGCGCTGACCGAGGGCGACCTCGCGACGAACCTGCGCAACAGCGTCCTGGTCACGGTGCCCTCGCTGGCGCTGATGATCGCGCTCGGAGTCGCGGCCGCGTACGCCCTCGAGGTTCTCGTGTGGAAGGGCCGCAACACGGTCCTGCTGCTGTTCATCGCGGGCATCATGATCCCGGGGCAGATGATCCTGGTCCCGCTGTTCACCGTGTACTTCCGCACCGGGCTGACGAACTCGCTCTGGCCGCTGATCATCACCTACACGGTGATGGGACTGCCGCTGACGGTGTTCCTGATGACCGCCTACTTCCGCGCGATCCCCCGCGAGATCTTCGAGGCGGCGGCGATCGACGGCGCGAGCATGATCACCGCGTTCTTCCGCGTCGGCGTGCCCATGATGCGCAACGCCATCATCACCATCGCGCTGGTCGAGTTCTTCGCGGTCTGGAACGACCTGCTGATCGCGCTGACGTTCACCACGAACGACGAGCTCGCCACGGTGCAGGTCGGGCTGCTGAACTTCAGCGACGAGTACGGATCGACGCAGTACGGTCCGCTGTTCGCGTCGATCAGCATCAACATCCTCGGGATGCTCGTGCTCTACCTGTTCCTGAACAAGCAGATCATGGCGGGCCTGGCGGCCGGATCGGTGAAGGGCTGACCGGTGGGCTCTGACGCCGGGTCCGCTCCGCGAGAGGCCGCCGCGTACTGGGAGGAGACGGCGCCGGGACGCGGGCGGCGGCGGCCCCGCGCGGACGTGCCGAGCGACGCGCCGCGGCTGCGGTTCGACGGGGAGTGGCGGTTCCGGCTCGCGCCGACCGCCGCCGGCACCGGGCCCTCGTTCGCGGACGTCGACCTCGACGACTCCGACTGGGACCTGCTCCGCATCCCGTCGCACTGGGTGCTCGAGGGCCACGGCGACCCGCTCTACACGAACACCGCCTACCCCTTCCCGCTCGATCCGCCGCACCTGCCCGACGAGAACCCGACCGGCGACCACCGCCTCCGCTTCGACCTCCCCGCCGACTGGCCGGAGGGCGGCCGTGCCGTCCTCCGGTTCCAGGGCGTCGACTCCTGCGGGGCCGCGGTGCTGAACGGAGTCGAGCTCGGCTGGTCGACCGGCAGCCGCCTGCCGTTCGAGTTCGACGTCACCTCGTCGCTGCGCCGCGGATCGAATCTGCTCGCCGTGCGGGTGCAGCGCTGGTCGGCAGGCAGCTACCTCGAGGACCAGGACATGTGGTGGCTGCCCGGGATCTTCCGCGAGGTCGAGCTGCTCTGGCGTCCCGACGGCGCGGTCGACGACGTCGTGGTGACCGCCGACTGGCGGGACGGCACGGGCACCCTGCTCGTGCAGGCCCTCGACGCCGACGGCGGACCGGTGGCCGCAGTGGTGCGCGTGCCGGAGCTCGGGATCGAGACGACGGCGGGCGAGGCCGTGTCGGTCGCGGCCGAGCCGTGGAGCGCGGAGTCGCCGCGCCTGTACCGCGGCACGCTCGAGGCCGCGGGCGAGCGCATCGAGCTGAGCATCGGCTTCCGCACCGTGCTGATCCGCGACGGCGTCTTCACCGTGAACGGAGTGCCGGTGCGGCTGCGCGGGGTGAACCGGCACGAGCACGACCCCGACCGCGGCCGCGCGCTCGACGAGGCCACGATGCGCCTGGACATCGAGCTGATGAAGCGGGCGAACGTCAACGCCGTCCGCACCTCGCACTACCCGCCGCACCCCGCCTTCGTCCGCCTCTGCGACGAGCTCGGCCTCTGGGTGCTCGAGGAGTGCGACATCGAGACCCACGGCTTCATCTACGCGGGGTGGGAGGGCAACCCGCCGACGGATCCGCGGTGGCGCGACGCGCTCGTGGACCGCGTGACGCGCATGGTCGCCCGCGACCGGAGCCGCCCGAGCATCGTGATGTGGTCGCTCGCGAACGAGAGCATGGTCGGCGAGGCCTTCGACGAGCTGCGGCGGGTCGTGCTGGAGCTCGATCCGACCCGGCCGATCCACTACGAGCGCGATCCGAGCTACCGCGACTCGGACGTGTACTCGGTGATGTACCCGTCGCTGAGCGATCTCGAGGTGATCGCGGAGCGACGGGAGCCGACTCCCGAGGGGGTCGTGCCGGGATCGTTCGACGACGTCCGGCGCCGCCGCCTGCCGTTCGTGCTCTGCGAGTACGGGCACGCGATGGGCAACGGGCCGGGATCGCTGGACGAGTACCAGCGGATCCTCGAGTCGTCCTCGCGCATGGTCGGCGGCTTCGTCTGGGAGTGGATCGACCACGGCTTCCGCGCGGCCCGGGGCTTCCGCCACGGCGGCGACATCGACTTCTCGCCCAACGGCGGCAGCTACTGCATCGACGGACTGCTCTTCCCCGACCGGACGCCGTCACCCGGCCTCGCCTCGCTGGCGCGCGCCTACTCCCCCGTCGTGCTCGACGTGACGGCCGCGACCGTGACCGTGCGCAGCCGGCAGGACGTCGTCGACACCTCCGCGCTGCTGTTCCGCTGGAGCATCGCGGACGACGGGGCGACGGTCGCGGAGGGCGTGCTCGACGTGCCGGCGGTGACCGCGCGGGGGTCCGTGACGGTCGCGGCGCCCGTCGCTCCGGAGGGGGACGGCGAGCGGGTGCTGACCGTGACGGCGGAGCTCGCGGATCCCGCGTCCTGGGCCCCGCAGGGGCACGAGGTCGCGTGGGGGCAGGCGGTGCTGGTGCCGGAGGCCGCCGCCGCATGGGGGGTCCCGCTCCCGGTCGTCGTCGGCGAGCGCCTGCAGGTCGGCGCCGCCTCCCTCGACGCCCGGACCGGCGCCCTGCTCGAGCTCGCGGGGCTCCCCGTCGACGGGCCCCGCCTCGATCTGTGGCGCGCCCCGACCGAGAACGACCGCGGCCAGGGCGTGCTGAACGCCCTGGCCGCCGACTGGGTCGCTGCGGGACTCGACCGGATCGTGCACCGCACCCTCGAGGTGGCGGCGAGCGCCGACTCCGTCACGGTCGTGACGCGCAGCGGCCCGGCGACGCGGACGCTCGCCGTCGTCAGCACGTTGACCTGGACGGCAGACGGCGACGCGGTGCACCTCGATGCGCGATTCTCGTTCACGGGCGACTGGAGCGACACCGCCTACGGACACCTCTCGGTCACTCCGCCGCGCCTCGGTCTGCGAATGGGGCTGCCGGCCTACGCGGACGCGGAGTGGCGCGGCCACGGCCCCGGCGAGTCCTACGCGGACACCGTCGGCGCCTCCCGTCTCGGTCTCTGGCGCTCGAGCATCGACGCGCTGCAGACGCCGTACGTGGTGCCGCAGGAGAACGGGAACCACGTGGGCACGCGGCGGCTGGCGCTCTCGGGGGCAGGGCTTCCGACGCTCGAGGTGACAGGGCTGTTCGACTTCACCGCGCGGCGCTGGTCGAGCGAGGACCTCGCCGCGGCGGCGCACCCGCACGAGCTGCGCGACTCGGGGCGCGTGCTGCTGAACCTCGACGCGCGGCAGCAGGGCGTCGGCAGCGCCTCGTGCGGTCCGGCGCTGCCCGAGCGCTACCGCGTGCCGGTGGAGGACGCGGCGCTGTCGCTGACGTTCCGGGTGCTGGCGCCGGGCTGACGGTCGACGTCACCGAAGGAGGCCTCTCCCTGGAGCCACGACGGTCCGCGCCACCCCTCCTCGGAACCAGGGGCCTCCAGTAGCGTTTCGACCAATCGCCCCCCTCCCCAGCCTCTCCACGATGCTCACATGGGAGGGGCCTTGCCGTGAACTGCCGTCATGACGGTCAGGCCGCTCTCACCCGTCGTCGTCCACGAACGAGCTGCAGAACGAAGGCTGAGCGGGCCGATCGGAGCGGATCGCCCCCGGATCGGGCCGCTCAGCCTGAGTTCTGCGGGTCGCCTCGCCGCACCGCCCGGCTCAGGCCCTCGATCAGGTCGTGCTGCGCGTGGTGGCCCGCCCGCGTCGGCACCAGCGGGTACACGTGCAGCTGCCCGACCGCCTCGTGCAGCTCGAACGGCACTCCCGTCGCGGCCGCCTTCTCGGCGAGCAGGTGCACGTCGGGGTTCAGCACGTCGCGGGTGCCGGTGAACACGGTCAGCGGGCCCAGCCCCGCGTAGTCGCCGAACAGCGGGCTGACCGCCGGGTCGAGCAGGTCGAGGTCGCCGCGCCAGTGCTCGGCGAGCACACGCCCGCCGGGGGTGCCGAGCCACGGATCCGTCGGCTGCACGAGCGGGATGCGCGGGTTGCTCCAAGACAGATCGAGGGCGGGCGAGATCAGCACGGTCCGCGGCAGCACCACGCCCTCGTCGCGCAGCGCGAGCGCCGTCGACAGAGCGATCTGACCGCCCGCGGAGTCGCCCGCGAGGCAGGTCGGGCCGTACCGGTCCAGGCTCCTGCGCACCAGGGCGAGCACCCCGTCGCGGGCCTCGCGCGCCGTCCCGAACGGCACGAGCGGGTAGATCGGCAGGGTCACGGCGAGCGACGCGTCCGCCGCGATCCGAGCGGCGAGCCGCCAGTGCTGGGGGTGGATCTCGTTCACCCAGCCGCCGCCGTGCGCGTACACCGCGCCTCCGAGCACGCGGCCGCGCGGGCGCAGCGTGTACACCGGCCAGCCGTCCACGTGCTCGACGTCGACGCGGATCCCGGAGGCGAGGCGCGCCGGCGGTCCGTACGGGGCGGGCCGCAGCTGCGCCTCGCGGATCCGCCGCCGGGCCCCCTCCTCCGTGACGAAGGTGCGGTTAGCGCGGGCGAGCCGCAGCGCGAGCGGGACGAGGGCGTCGGGCACCGAGAGGGTCATGCCGCGAGCATCGCCGACGGCGGTGGGGGGACGCTGGGCAGCCTCAGCGCCCCTCCTCCTCGAGCAGCATGCCGACGGAGGTGGCGCACGCGTCGCCGCGCCACGCCTCGATCCCCTCGCGCACCGCGAAGACGACGATCACGAGCCCGGCCACGGCGTCGGCCCACCACCAGCCGAGCAGGGCGTTGAGCGCCAGCCCGATCAGGACCGCCGCCGACAGCCACGTGCAGACGAGGGTCTGCTTCGAGTCGGCGACCGCGGTGGCGGAGCCGAGCTCCCGCCCCGCGCGCCGCTCGGCGAGCGAGAGGAACGGCATCACGACCACGCTCAGCGCGGTGATCGCGAGCCCGAGCGGGCTGATCGCAGGCTCGCTGCCGGCCGCCAGCGACAGGATCGACGACACGGCGACGTAGGCGGCGAGCGCGAAGAACGCCACGGCGATCACGCGCAGGGTTCCGCGCTCGTAGCGCTCGGGATCGCGGCGCGAGAACTGCCACGCGACCGCCGCGGCCGAGAGCACCTCGATGCCGGAGTCGAGCCCGAAGCCGATCAGCGCCGTCGATGACGCGGCGGCTCCCGCGCTCAGGGCGACGACCGCCTCGACGAGGTTGTAGCCGATCGTCACGGCGACGATCAGGCGGACGCGGCGCAGCAGCAGCGCGCGGCGGGGCTCGGCGATCGCGGTCACGAGCAGGTGCACCCGTCGCCGGAGCAGCAGTCGGGCTCGACGTACAGCACGACGCGCAGCAGGTCGCCGAGGGCGTCCGCGAGGTGCGGATCGGCCAGCCGGTACCAGGTGCGGCGCCCCTCCGGGACCGCCTCGACCAGCCCGCAGCCGCGGAGGCAGGCGAGGTGGTTGGACATCGACTGCCGCGAGACGCCGAGCGCCTCGGCGAGGTCGGAGGGGAAGGCCGGCGCCTCCCGCAGCGTCAGCAGGATGCTCGCGCGGGTCGGATCCGACAGCGCCGAACCCAGCCGGGCCAGGGCGGCGGTGTGAGTGAGGGTCGCCGTGCTCATGCGGCGACAGTACACGGTCCGATGTACTGTCGCTCCCGCACCCGGCCGACAGGCCGCCCTGACCACACAGGCGCTACTGCACCGACCAGCCGCCGTCCGAGGCCAGCACGATCCCGTTCACGTTCGCGGAGTCGTCGCTCAGCAGCCAGGTGATCGACGCGGCCATCGTGTCGGCCTCGACCACCGGCGGGATCAGCGCGAAGAACGGTGCGAGGCGCTCGCGGGCGAAGTCGCTCGACATCGCCCCCTCGATCCCCGTGGCGGTGGGGCCGGGAGCGACCGCGTTCGTGCGGATGCCGGAGCGCCCGTAGAGGAACGCGGAGCTCTTCGTGATGCCCACGACCGCGTGCTTGGACGCCGTGTAGGCGGTGCCGGCCGCGTTGCCGCGCAGCGACGCCTCCGACGCCACGTTCACGATGGCTCCGCGACCGGCCTGGAGCATCGCCGGCAGCACCGCGCGGCTGAGCGCGAAGGTGCCGTCGACGTTCACCGAGAACACCCGGCGCCAGAGCGCGTCCTCGGTCTCGTGCAGCGGGGTCATCCCGTCCATGATCCCGGCGATGTTGGCGAGGCCGTCGATCCGCTCGCCGGCCGCGGCGACGATCGAGGCGACCCCGTCCGTCGAGGTGATGTCGGCCGTCACGGTCACGATCGAGCCCTCCGGCGAGGCTGCAGCGAGCGCCTCGATCCCGGTCGGCACGACGTCGACCGCGATCACCCGGCCGCCCTCGCGCACGATCCGGCGGGCCGTCGCACGGCCGATGCCGGACCCGGCACCGGTGACGACGACCGTCTTGCCGACGAAGCGGCCGGAGCGGTCCTGCGCCTCCTCCTCCGTCTCCTCCGGCGGGATCACGCCGCCGTTCGCCTGCTTCACGAGAGTGTCGACGAGCTCCTGCGGGAACGCACCGCCGCCGAGCTCGACCATCGCGCGCAGCGACAGGCTCGCCGCGGGACGCAGCGCCTCCTCCGACCGACCGCCCTGGGCGAGGATCCCGCGGAGGATCGGACCGCCGACGGCGTCGTCGAGCCACTCCTGCAGCGTGTTCTTCGAGGTGAGGGTCATGCGGGTCTCCTTCGGTCGGGGCGGCGTCGGTGCCGTGATAGTGAATATCTCACCTGAGACTGAGTCTCAACCGCGGATCGGACCCCCTCCTGAGACACCTCGGCTCCGAAGACCTCTCGGCAGGCGTTCCGGCCCGCCGCCTCCGGAAGGACCCCGCATGCCCATCCCCGCCGTGGACTACGCCCACATCCGCCTCACCGTCCGCGACATCGACGTCTCGCGCGCCTTCTACGACTCCGTCTTCGGCTTCGACGTCGCCTTCGAGGCACCGCCGGCCGACGCGCCCGCCGACGAGCAGGAGCAGCTGGCCTTCCTCTTCGGCGGAGTGATCTACTCCTTCCCCGGCGGACTGCTGGGCCTGCGCCCCGTCGCCGCCGCCGGCGACCGTTTCGACGAGGACCGCGTGGGCCTGGACCACCTGAGCTTCGCCGTCGCCGGACCGGACGAGCTGCAGGCCGCCGTCGCCGTGCTCGACGAGCTCGGCATCGCGCACGAGCCGATCAAGGACACCGGCCCGCAGAGCATCCTCGAGTTCCGCGACCCCGACGGCATCGCGCTCGAGATCTCGGCCGCGAACTGAGCCGGGCGCCGCGGCCTCCGCGCCGCGGCTCCTAGGCTGACCGCATGACCGCACCGCTCCGCGACCGCACGCGCGCCCTCCTGCGCGCCGAGCTCGCCGACGCCGTGCTGGCCGTGTTCCTCGAGCGCGGCTACTCGTCGGTGACCGTCGAGGAGGCCGCGCGCGAGGCCGGCGTCTCGCGCGCCACCTTCTTCCGCTACTTCCGCAGCAAGGAGGACGTGGTCGTCGCCGCCGTCGAGGGCGACCGCGTCGACTACGCCGCTCCCGTCCGCGCTCTGCCCGCCGACGCCGCGCTCTCGGGCTGGGAGCTGGTGCGCGCCTCCGTCGAGCCCGTCGTCGTCGTGGCGGTGCGCGAGCCCGAGGTCTACCGGGCGCGACTCCGCCTGATCTCGAGCGAGTTCGCGCTCAAGGCGCGGCTGCGCGAGCGCCGGGCCGAGGGAGCGGAGGCACTCGCCGACGCGATCGCCGCGCGGGGCGTCGAGCCGCTGACCGCCCGGGTGCTCGCCGCCGCCGGCCTCGCCGCGGTCGACGTGGTGTGGGAGGAGTGGGCCGCGCACGAGGACGCCGACTTCCGCGCGATGGTCGACGAGGCCTTCGCACGCCTGCGGGCCGGAGGCTGATCCCTTCCGAGCGTGAGCTCGCACCCGCGACGGAGCACACTGGTGGCATGACCGCGACGTCGATGATCGACCCCTCCGTCCCTCCCTCCGGCGCGGGCTGCGTCGAGTGCGACCGCACCGGAGCGTGGTGGGTGCACCTGCGCCGATGCGCGCTCTGCGGGCGCATCGGCTGCTGCGACGACTCGCCGAACCGCCACGCGACCGCGCACTTCGAGTCGACCGGGCACGCCGTCATCCGCAGCTTCGAGCCCGGCGAGGACTGGTTCTGGGACTACCGCACCGGCGACTACGCCGACGGACCCCGCCTCGCCGATCCGCAGGAGCACCCGCTCGACCAGACCGCGCCCGGACCCGCCGACCGACTGCCCGCGGACTGGCGGGAGCAGCTGGGGGCCTAGGCCCGGCGCACGACCCGGGTCGTGGCGCCGGCCCACTCGAGCGCGAGCGCGTCGAGCGAGAGGTCGAGCGCCGCGGCGAGGGCCGCGACGGTGCCGAAGGCCGGGCTCGGGAGGCGGCCGGTCTCGATCTTGCGGAGAGTCTCGGGCGAGAGCCCGGCCGTCGCGGCGACCTCGTTGAGCGTGCGGGCTCCGCGGGCGCGCCGGAGCGTCTCGCCGAGCCGGCGGCCGGCCTCGAGCTGCTCGGGGGTGAGGGGTGCGCGGACCATCACGGCGGACTCCTTCGATCGGGCGGTGCGGGTGGAGTGGTATTTTCATACCGTAATGCGGTATTAGTATACCGGCATGATCGAGCTGCACACCCCCGCCGAGATCGACGAGATGCGCGCGGCGGGCGCTTTCGTCCGCGACACGCTCGCCTCCCTCTCCGCCCGCGCCGAGGTGGGCATGAACCTGCTCGAGATCGAGCAGGCCGCCCGCCGGGCCGTCGACGAGCGCGGAGCCGTCTCGTGCTACTGGGACTACGCGCCCTCGTTCGGCAACGGGCCTTTCCGCAACGTGATCTGCACCTCCGTCAACGACGCGGCGCAGCACGGGCTCCCGCACGACTACCGGCTGCGCGACGGAGACATGCTGAGCCTGGACTTCGCCGTCTCGGTCGACGGCTGGGTGGCCGATGCCGCGGTGACCACGATCGTCGGGCGAGCCGAGCGGAGCGACGAGGAGCTGATCCGCTCGACCCGCGACGCCCTCGCGGCCGGCATCGCGGCCGCCGTGCCGGGCAACCGCGTCGGCGACCTGTCGGCAGCGATCGGCGCGGTCGCCGCCTCCGCCGGGTACCCGGTGAACCTCGAGTTCGGCGGGCACAGCGTGGGCCGCACGATGCACGGCGACCTGCACATCCCCAACGACGGGCGCGCGGGCCGCGGCTACCGGCTGCGGCCCGGCATGGTGATCGCGCTCGAGCCGTGGTGGGCGAAGACGACGTCGCGCATCCGGATGGACCCCGACGGCTGGACCGTGCGCACCGCCGACGGCAGCCGCGCCGCGCACACGGAGCACACGCTCGCGATCACGGAGGACGGGCCGCTGGTACTGACGGGGTGACGTCGCGTCCGGGTGCGCGTCGCGTCCGGCTCGACTCCTCAGAAGTTGTCGTACTCGAGGCCCAGTACGACAACTCTCGCGGACTCGAACGCCCGCCCGACGACCTGCGGCCCGCGCACCCCGCCCACCCCTCAGAAGTTGTCGTCCTCGAGCTCGAGGACGACAACTTCCGCGGACTCGGACTTCCGCAGACTCGAGCGTCCCGAGGTGGCACCCTCGGAGCATGAGCGCGCAGAAGACCGGCCCCACCGACGCGAGCGTCGACGAGTTCCTCGCGGCGGCTGTTCCGGCCCGCCGTCGTGAGGACGGAGTCGCGCTCGCCGCGCTCTTCCGCGAGGCCACCGGCGCCGAACCGGTGATGTGGGGGCCGTCGATGGTCGGCTTCGGCAGCCACCGCTACGTGTCCCCCTCCGATCCGCGCCGCACCGGCGTCTGGCCGAAGACGGCGTTCTCACCGCGGAAGGCGCAGCTCTCGCTCTACGGGCTCAAGGACCTGCCCGAGGGAGCCGCGCTGCTCCCTGAGCTCGGCCGATTCACGGAGGGTGCCGGCTGCGTCTACGTGCGCACCCTCGACGACGTCGACCTCGACGTGCTGCGCCGCCTCGTCGCGATCGCCTTCTCGCGAAGCGACGACCCGACCCCCTAGCCCACCAGCGCCGCGCGTCACCCGCATGGCGCAATGCATGTCGTGCGAGCGGATGACCCCGGTCGGTCCTGCGGGACGACGACGCGGCACGCGGATCCGAGGATCGTGGAGCAGGTCGGAGCGCACCCCGCGCTCCGCGTCCGAGGAGGATCCGATGCCGATCGCCGCCGCACCCGTCGCCACCGCACCCGCCAGCACTGCACCGGTGGCCGCCGCCCGGCCTGCTCCGACCGCCGAGTCCGTAGCGCGCTTCCCGACCGCCGTCACGCCGACCGACTCGCGGCACCGCCTCCGCCGGATCGCCACCGCTCCCCTCCGCGGTGCCCTCTCGGTCGTGTTCATCACGACCGTCGTCGCCGGCAGCGTGCTGCAGGGCGTCGGCTACCTCAGCAACGTCGGCCTCCGCGCGCTCGACGAGCCGCACTCGCTCTGACCGACCCGCACCCCGTCCGCACCGACTCCGGAAGGCCTCCCATGCTCTCGACCGACTCCGCCCGCCCCGACTCCGCCCTCGCCCTCCTCGGCGCCGGCGCCCTGCCGCTGACCGTCATCGAACTCGGCGACAGCGTCGACTTCTACCTCGCCACCGTCGGCCACCGCAGCTGACGCGCGCGGGGGTCAGTCCCCGCCGCCTCCGCCGCCGCCTCCATCGCCTCCGCCCGAGGATCCGCCGGAGTCCGAGGATCCCGACCCGCCGTCGTCCGGCCCGGTGTCGGCGCGGTCGTCCGAGCGACCGTCCGTCGATCCGGTCGCGGCACCGCCGCCTCCATCACCCGCTCGCCGATCCGGCGCCCCGGGACCGCCAGGACCGCTCGGCCCGCCAGGCCCGTTCAGCATGCTCCGCTTCTGCAGGAGCAGCACGATCACCGACCCCACGACCAGCACTCCGACGACCAGCGCCACGGCCGTTCCTATCGCACTCCCACCCATGACGACTCCGCTCGCTCGCTGCGCGCCCGGTGCGCGTCGCGGCCAGCCTAGGCAGGGCCCCCTGGACCCGCCTCCCTCCCGGGGCGGAGGTGGGCTCCGCGCTACGGTGTGCGGATGACGACCGAGAGACAGCCGACGATCCGCGACGTCGCGGTGCGGGCGGGCGTCTCCTACCAGACCGTGTCGCGCGTGCTCAACGACAGCCCTCAGCTGCGCCCGCGGACCCGGGAGCGGGTGCTCGCCGCGATCAGCGACCTCGGCTTCCGGCCCAGCGCGGCGGCGCGGGCGCTGGCGACGAGCCGCAGCGGGCTGATCGGGATCCTCGCCGCCGAGAGTCACAGCTTCTACGGCACCGCCACCGCGATGGCCGCGATCGAGCAGGCGGCGCGCGACGCCGGCTACCGGGTGCCGGTCGTCAACGTCGCGTCGCCCGATGCGGAGTCGCTCGCCGACGGGCTGGAGCACCTGCAGCGCGAGTCCGTCGAGGCGATCGTCGTGCTGGCGCCGCAGGAGCGCGCGCTCGAGGCCATCGAGAGCCTGTCGATCGGGGTGCCGTTCGTCACCCTCGGCGCGGCCGGGCGCGGAGCGGATCCGCGACTCCTGGTCGATCAGGCCGCCGGCGGGCGGCTCGCCACCGAGCATCTGCTCGCCCTCGGACACCGGCGGGTCGCGCACGTCGCGGGACCGCAGCACTGGGTCGAGGCCCACGCGCGCCTCGAGGGATTCACGACGCGGCTCACCGAGGACGGACTCGAGCCCGCCCGCGTGATCGAGGGCGACTGGAGCGCCGAGTCCGGCTACCGCGCGGGGCTGCGGCTGCTCGACGGGGTCCCGGACCTCGACGCCGTCTTCGCCGGGAACGACCAGATGGCGCTCGGACTCCTGCATGCGTGCGCCGATCGCGGCGTGCGGGTGCCCGCCGACCTGAGCGTCATCGGCTTCGACGACGTCCCGGAGGCTGCGCACTACCTGCCGCCGCTGACCACGATCCGCCAGGACTTCGCCGAGGTCGGCCGCCGCACCATCGGCGTCGTGCTGGCGGAGCTGCGCGGCGAGACCGCGGCGGTCGACCTGCCCGTCGCGCCGCAGCTGGTCGAGCGGGCGTCGACCGCGCGCTCCGTCCGCTGAGCAGAACCTCTGCTGAGGCTGCTCGTCAGCCGCGATCATCGCTGAGGCACGAGCACAGCCGAGGTTCTGCACGCGGCGGCCTCGTTGCCAAGCCGGACGCGAGTCGCCTACTCTGACTCCTGGCTTTGTGAACGGTCACATCGCCCGAGCGAGGAGCACGATGGACCAGCGACGGCCCCCTTCCGCCCCCGGTGGAGACGCGATCACGAGCGGTGCGACCGCCCTCGGGATCGAACTCGGATCCACCCGCATCAAGGCCTGTCTCGTCGACGCCGCCGATCCGTCGGTCGTTCTGGCGACGGGCAGCCACGAGTGGGAGAACCGGTTCGTCGACCGGCGCTGGACCTACTCCCTCGAGGACGTCTGGTCGGGACTGCAGTCGGCGTTCGCCGATCTCGTCGCCGACGCGCAGCAGCGCCACGGCGTCGCTCCCACCACCTTCGGGGCGCTCGGCGTCTCGGCGATGATGCACGGCTACCTCCCCTTCGACGCGAGCGGCGAGCTGCTCGTGCCGTTCCGCACCTGGCGCAACACCAGCACGGGTCCGGCGTCGGAGCAGCTCACCGAGCTGTTCGGCGCCAACATCCCGCTTCGCTGGTCGCTCGCGCACTTCCACCAGGCCGTCCTCGACGACGAGCCGCACGTGGCCGACGTCGACTTCCTCACGACCCTCGCGGGCTACGTGCACTGGAAGCTGACCGGCCGGAAGGTCCTCGGAGTCGGCGACGCATCGGGCATGGTCCCCACCGACCCGGCGACCACCGACTACGACGCCGCCGTGCTCGAGGCGTACGACGGCCTCGTGGCCGGCCGCGGCCTCCCCGCGCTGCGCGACCTGCTGCCCGAGGTGCTCCCCGCGGGCGCCGAGGCCGGCGAGCTCACCGCCGAGGGCGCGCTGCTGCTCGACCCCACCGGCGCGCTGCAGGCCGGCGTGCCGTTCTGCCCGCCCGAGGGCGACGCCGGCACCGGCATGGTGGCCACCAACTCCGTCGCCCCGCGCACCGGCAACGTCAGCGCCGGCACGAGCATCTTCGCGATGGTCGTCCTGGAGCGGCCGCTCGCGGGCGTCCACCACGAGCTCGACCTGGTCGCGACTCCGGCCGGCGACCTCGTGGCGATGGTGCACTGCAACAACGGAGCGAGCGAGCTCGCGACGTGGGTCGGGCTGTTCTCGCAGTTCGCCGCGGCGCAGGGCCTCCCGGCCGACAGCGACGCCGTCTACGGCACGCTGTTCCGCGCGGCGCTCGAGGGCGACGCCGACGCCGGCGGGCTGCTCGCCTACAACCACCTCGCCGGAGAGCCGATCGCGGGCCTGGTCGAGGGCCGTCCGCTCGTCGTCCGCACCCCGGACTCGCGCCTGACGCTGCCCAACTTCATCCGTGCGCAGCTCTACGGCGTCTTCGGCACCCTCGCGCTCGGCATGCGCGTGCTCGCCGAGGAGGGCGTCGAGCTCGACGCGATGTACGCGCACGGCGGCATGTTCCGCACGGCCGGAGTCGCGCAGCGCTTCCTCGCCGGCGCGCTCGACGCGCCCGTGGCCGTCGCCGAGACCGCCTCCGAGGGCGGGCCCTGGGGCATCGCCGTGCTCGCCGCCTTCCGCCGCGACGGCGGGGGCGACCTCAGCGCGTACCTCACCGACCGCGTCTTCAGCGGCTACTCCTTCGACAGCGTCGCCCCCGACGCCGCCGACGTCGCCGGCTTCGCCTCCTACCTCGAGCGCTACCGCGCCGGCCTCGCCGTCGAGCGGACCGCCGTCGAGACCCTCACCGACACCCGACCCACCGCACAGGGAGAGACCGCATGACCTTCGATCCGGCCACCGAGGAGGCGATCGCGCGCGTCCGCGAGGACGTCGCCCGCCTGCACTCCGAGCTCGTCCGCTACGGCCTCGTCATCTGGACGGGCGGCAACATCTCGGGGCGCGTGCCCGGCGCCGACCTGTTCGTCATCAAGCCCAGCGGAGTCTCGTACGACGACCTCGCGCCCGAGAACATGATCCTGTGCGACCTCGACGGCGTCGTCGTCCCGGGCAGCGCCGGCAGCGACCGCAGCCCGTCCAGCGACACCGCGGCGCACGCGTACGTGTACCGCGAGATGCCCGAGGTCGGCGGAGTGGTGCACACGCACTCCACCTACGCCACGGCCTGGGCGGCGCGCGCCGAGGCGATCCCCTGCGTCATCACGGCGATGGCCGACGAGTTCGGCGGCGAGATCCCGATCGGCCCGTTCGCCATCATCGGCGACGACTCCATCGGCCGCGGCATCGTCGCGACCCTGACCGGGCACCGCTCGCGCGCGGTCCTGATGCAGAACCACGGAGTCTTCACCATCGGCAAGGACGCGAAGGACGCCGTGAAGGCGGCCGTCATGGCCGAGGACGTCGCCCGCACCGTGCACCTCGCGCGTCAGGGCGGCGAGGTCGTCCCCATCCCGCAGGAGTCGATCGACGCCCTGTTCGACCGCTACCAGAACGTCTACGGACAGAACCCCACCGGAGCCATCGCATGAGCACGACCAGCACCCCCCGATCCGGCAGCATCATCCCCGACCTCGCCACGCGCACCGTCTGGTTCCTGACCGGCAGCCAGGACCTCTACGGCGAGGACACCCTCCGCCAGGTCGCCGAGCAGTCGCAGGCCGTCGTCGCCGAGCTGAACGCGGCGAGCGCGATCCCCGTCACGATCGAGTGGAAGCCTGTGCTGAAGAGCTCCGACACGATCCGCCGCACCATGATCGAGGCCAACGCGGACGACTCCGTCGTGGGCGTCATCACCTGGATGCACACCTTCAGCCCCTCGAAGATGTGGATCCACGGCTTCGACGCGCTCGCCAAGCCGCTGCTGCACTTCCACACCCAGGCGAACGTGGCCCTGCCGTGGCAGGACATCGACTTCGACTTCATGAACCTCAACCAGGCCGCGCACGGCGACCGCGAGCACGGCTACATCCTCAGCCGCATGAGCGTGCCGCGGAAGACGGTCGTCGGCCACGCCAGCGACGCCCGCGTGACGGAGTCGATCGGCATCTGGTCGCGCGCCGCGTCCGGCTGGGCCGCCTCGCAGAGCATGAAGGTCGCCCGCTTCGGCGACAACATGCGCAACGTCGCCGTCACCGAGGGCGACAAGACCGAGGCCGAGATCCGCCTCGGCGTCAGCGTCAACACCTGGGGCGTCAACGAGCTCGTCGAGCGCGTCGACGCGGCGACGGCCGAGCAGATCGACGCCCTCGTCGCCGAGTACGTCGAGAGCTACGACGTGGTCGCCGAGCTGCTCCCGGGCGGCGAGCGCCACGAGTCGCTCCGCTACGGCGCGGCGGTCGAGATCGGCCTGCGCTCGTTCCTGGAGGAGGGCGGATTCGAGGCGTTCACCGACAGCTTCGAGGACCTCGGCGGACTCCGCCAGCTCCCCGGCCTCGCGGTGCAGCGCCTGATGGCCGACGGCTACGGCTTCGGCGGGGAGGGCGACTGGAAGACGGCCGTCCTCATCCGCATCGCCGCCGTCATGGGCGCCGGGCTCCCCGGTGGCACGAGCCTCATGGAGGACTACACCTACGACATGACGCCCGGCGAGGAGCTGATCCTCGGTGCGCACATGCTCGAGGTCTCGCCGTCGCTGTCGTCGAAGCGCGCCACGCTCGAGATCCACCCGCTGGGCATCGGCGGCCGCGAGGACCCGGTGCGCCTCGTCTTCACCGCGGACGCGGGACCCGCCGTCGTCGTCGCGCTCAGCGACGTGCGCGAGCGCTTCCGCCTCGTCGCGAACGCCGTGCAGAACGTCGAGCCGCCGCAGACGCTGCCGCACCTGCCGGTCGGCCGCGCGGTCTGGCAGCCCGCTCCGGACTTCAGCACCAGCGCCGCCGCGTGGATCACCGCGGGAGCGGCCCACCACACGGTCATGACGACGCAGATCGGCGTGGAGGCGTGGGAGGACTTCGCCCGCATCGCCGGCGTCGAGCTGCTCGTCATCGACGAGGGCACCACGCTCCGCGGCTTCGAGAACGAGCTGCGCGCGAACGCGGCGTACTACCGGCTGTCGCAGGGGCTGTAGCGCCTGCCGCCGGAGGGCCCGTCGCGTCGCGCGGCGGGCCCTCCGTGCTGTCCGCGGTCGGCGACCGAGCTGCGCCGCCCTGAGATCCGCCCCGCCGGACCGTTCGTTGCGCGCCACGACGAATGCTCCCGTTCGGGGGGAAACGGACAGGAGGAGCCCGTAAACTCGGACCTTCGGAGCAGCCCGGGGGCCGGGCTCTCCGCGAGGTGCGGGAGGGTCGCAGTGGCAGTCGGATTCCGCCAGGACGGTCCCCTCCGCCCTCTCGGTCGGGCCCGGCTGCAGCCGGTCGCCGACGCCGATGCCGCTCGCGCACCCCGCCGCAGCCGCCTGGCGGCCGGGCTGTCCATGCCCTCCGGGCCCGGTCTGGTGCGGCCCTCCCCCCTCGCCCAGCCCTGGGAGTCGGCGCTGATCCGCCTCGTCCGCGCGGGCGCCCCCGCCGCCGAGCTGCGCGAGGCGACGGCGTCGTCGCCCGAGGGCGCGAGGGTCGCCGCCGTGATCGAGCTCGCGCGCGACGCACTCGGCCGCGGGGACGACGACCGGGCACAGCGGATCGCGGGCCGGCTGGTGCGCTCCCGCTACGACCCCGCGTCCGATCCCTTCCTGGCGCGCTACGGCCTCTCGCTCTCGGTGCGCCTCCCCCTCAGCGCCGGTCTGGACGTCACGGTCCCCCTGGACGTCGCAGCGCTGCGCCTGGTCTTCGCGGAGCTCGCGGGAGCCGACGACCACGCGGTAGCGGCCGCGGCACTCGAGACCCTCCCTCCCTCGACGCTCGCCGCCGCGGCGCTCGCGTCCCTCTACTCCGCCCGTCGGCGCTGGGCCGATGTGGCGGTGCTGACGGCGGGCATCGTGAACGTCGACGCGGCGTCGGCGGCCGCGCTCATCCGACGCGGGGCGGCGCTGCGCGAGCTGGGCCTCATCGAGAGCGCTCTGGACGCGCTCGACAAGGTCGTGCGGCCCAACGTCACGACCGCCCGTCCGTTCGAGCTGCGGGCCGAGGCGCTGTTCGAGCGGGCCAGCACCCACCTCGCCGACGGGCGTCGCGCGCCCGCGCGGCGGGACCTCGAACGGGTGCTGGTGCAGTACCCCGAGAGCACCGAGGCGCGCGAGCTGCTCGCCGCCGCGAGCCGCTGAGCGCCGCCGGAGCAGCTGGTCCCGCGGGGCGGTCGTCCCGGCGGCGGCCCGTCTGCGACGCGCAGCACCACCGAGGCCGAGTTCTACCGAGGCGGAGGAGGGGAAGTCAACCGTCTCGCCCGGGGTGCCACTCCGACCTACCGTGAGGGAGCACCCGAGGAGGACCTGGATGGCTGTGACGCGCTTGACGCTCGACGGCTTCGACTACACGTTGGCGCCCGAGACCGACCTGGACGCGCTGCGCTCGGCACTGCTGGACGGCGTCTCGAGCGTGGGCAGGTGGGTCGGCTTCGCGTCGCTGAACCGCGGCCTCGTGCACGCGCTGATCACTCCGGCGAGCAGCGTCCGTCTGGAGGAGCACCCGGACGCTCCGGTCGAGTTCACCTGGGACGGCGACCAGTCGGGGTACGACCTGGACTTCAGCTACGGGATCTCCTGACGCCCGTCAGCTGATCGGGCGGCGGGGTCCGGCGTCCGGAGGACGTGGATCTCGATACGGCCGCGAGGCGGCCTGCTCGATCAGCAGAAGCGGGGCCGCAGGGCGGCCTGCTCGATCGGCACGGGGCGGAGCAGGCCGCCGCGGCGCGGGTCAGAAGTCGTCGAAGTCGACGGTCTCGCGCTCGCCGTCCGGCAGGGCGATGGGCTGCGCGACGAAGGAGTTCTCGGGCCGGTTCCGGGCGATGCGCCGGCGCAGGTCGGCCACGGCCGCCTCCAGCGCCTCGGCGACCGACGGGTCCTGGTCGATGCCGAGCTCCACCGGCACGGCCACGAGCTCGCTGCTCGCATCCAGCGTCATCCGCGCGTCGATGAGGTCGCCCTCGTCGGTGAACGCGGGAACGGTCACCGCCTCGGAGTGGTCGTGCCGGTTGATCGCGGTGACCAGTTCGAGGAGCGCGTCGGCGACGGCGTCCGTCGTCACGATGCACTTGGACGCGTAGGTGATTTCCTGCATCCCGCTACTCGACCAAATGGACGGATCGGGAACCAGCACTTGCGCGTCCGGTGCTCAGTCCGGTACTTCCTCGAGGCCCGCCTCGCGGCGCCACAGGTGCACCGGCTCCCAGCCCAGGCCCTCGCGCGCCCGGTCGATCGAGACGACCGTCTCGAAGCCCTCGAGCGGACGGGTGAGCGGCACGTCGGGGAACGCCGACGCGACGAGCGCGGCCGACGGGATCGTGGATCCGGTGTCGGAGGCGGCGATGTCGTACACGGCGAAGCCGGGCCGGCCGACCTCGAGCGCCCGCGCGATCGCGCTCGCTCCGTCGCGGGCGTCGACGTAGCTCCAGAGCAGGTCGCGCCGGTAGCCCGGGTCTCCCGAGCGCTCGACGAAGCGGCCGTACTCCCCCGCGCGCGTGACGTTGGTGAAGCGCAGCGCGGTGATCGAGGACTCGCGGTCCCAGCGCACGAGCTGCTTCGCCATCGCCTCCTCGAGGATCTTGACCAGGCCGTAGGTGTTGTTGGCCCGGTCGCCGCCGTCCTCGCCCAGCGGGAGCGAGGCGGGCGGCTCGACGAACGGGAAGCCCATCGCGGTGATGCTGGAGGCGTACACCAGGCGCCGCACACCGGCGCGCATCGCCGCGTGGAACACGTTGAACGAGACGGCCATGTTGGAGTGGAAGGTCGTCGCGTCCGGGACCAGCCCGTTCACCGGGATCGCCGCGAGGTGCACGATCGCGTCGACCCCGCTGTGCCGCGCGGTCACTCCGAGCACCGCGTCGAGTGCCTGCCCGTAGTCGGAGAAGTCGACGCGGGTGAACGGGACGGGGACCGACGGCGGGGTCAGGTCGAGCCCGATCGGCTCGTGGCCCTCGGCGAGCAGGCGCTCGAGGGTCGCGGTGCCGAGCGTGCCGGAGCAGCCGGTGACGGCGATGCGCATGGGAGTCCTCTCCAAGGGCGGGCCCCGTCAGCGTAGGGGGAAGTCGGCGGGCAGCGGCAGGGCTGGGACGTCGTGCCCCGCGGCGTCCGCGTCGTCGGCGTGGAGGTGGCCGGTGCGCCCGCCGGCGGGCAGCCCCGTCTCGGTGAAGAACCCCCGGAGCGGCTCGTAGACCGCGACGATGTCGTGCACGTCGCCGGCCTGCGTCAGCACGATGTCGCCGGCCTGGACGTAGCGCTCGGCGCCGTCCACCAGGATCCGGCCCTTGCCCTCGGCGAAGAACCACACCTCGTGGTCGTCGTGGTGGTGCCGGTCGAACCGTCCGCCCTCGAGTCCGACGGCGAAGCGGCCGATCGTGCCGACGGCGCACCAGTCGGGCCGATCGCCAGGATGCAGCCAGGTGCCGGGCTCGTAGACCGGCATCAGGCCTGCGCCCAGCGCGGGGCGGTCCCGGGCTCGAGGATCCGCGCGCCGGGCAGCGAGTCGAGACCGGTCTCGGCGCCGCCGGGCGTGTACACGACGAGGAGGCGCAGCGGCCGCCAGGTGGTGTTGTACGTCGAGTGCACGGTGTCGCGCGGGATGTGCAGGGCGTCGCCCTCGCGGATCGGGAACGCGGGGCCGTCGCCGACGGTCTGCTCCCCCTCGCCCGAGACGACGTAGATGACCTCCTCCTCTCCGGGGTGCGCGTGCGGGTCGTGGCCCTGACCGGGGTAGATGATCACCTCGCCGGTGGTGAGGCCGACGGGGCCGTCGAGGTGCGGGGTGACGAGCCACTTGATGGTGCCCCAGTCGAAGACCCGGGTGGGCACCTCGTCGGGGCGGCGGCCGGACTGGGCGGAGGTGGGGGTGGCGGACACGGTGGTCTCCTTACGCGATCGGGAGGGACTTGAAGTCGACGAGCTGCTGCCGGATGGCGCGCTCGGTGGGGAGGCGCTCGACGGAGGAGGCGCCGAAGAACCCGACGACCCCCTCGGTGTGCTGCAGGACGTAGGCGGCGTCGGCGGGCTCGGCGATCGGTCCGCCGTGGCAGAGCACGATCACGTCCGGATTCACGGCCACGGCCGCGTCGCGCATCTCCTGCACGCGCGCCGCCGACTCCTCGAGGGTGAGGGCCGTCTGCGCGCCGATGGTGCCGCTCGTGGTGAGCCCCATGTGCGGCACCAGGACGTCGGCTCCGGCCTCGGTCATCGCGACGGTCGACTCGACGTCGAAGACGTAGGGCGCGGTGAGCAGGTCGCGCTCGGCGGCGAGGCGGATCATGTCGACCTCGAGATCGAAGCCCATGCCCGTCTCCTCGAGGTTCTGCCGGAACACCCCGTCGAAGAGCCCGACCGTGGGGAAGTTCTGCACCCCCGTGAAGCCGAGCCGCTGCAGCTCGTCGAGGAACACCTCCATCCGGCGGAAGGGATCGGTGCCGTTCACGCCCGCGAGCACGGGCGTCTCGCGGATGATCGGCAGCACCTCGCGGCTCATCTCGACGACGATCTGATTGGCGTCGCCGTAGGGCAGCAGGCCCGAGAGCGAGCCGCGGCCCGCCATCCGGTAGCGGCCGGAGTTGTAGATGATGATCAGGTCGACGCCGCCGGCCTCGGCGGCCTTGGCCGAGAGACCGGTGCCCGCGCCGGCTCCGATGACCGGCTTGCCGGCGTCGATCGTGGCGCGGAGGCGGGCGAGTGCGCTCGAGCGGTCCATGTCAGTTCCTCTCCTGGGACGTGCGGATCAGGGAGTCGAGAGCGTCGGCGGCGGCCCGGGCGAACTCCGGGTCGTTGACGTCGAGCGGGGAGTCGACCACCCCGACGGACGAGCCGGCCACGCCCTCGAGGACGGCGTCGACGAGGGCTGCGCGCGCCCGGGGGTCGTCGAAGACGGCGCCCGGCACGTCGATCGCGGACACTCCGCCCCGCGATACGGCGAGCACGGTCGGTCCGGTCGCCGCCGCGAGCTTGCGGCCGACGATCGCACCCAGCTCTGCGCTCTCGGCGGCCGTGGTGCGCATCAGGGTGACAGTGGGGTTGTGCACGAAGAAGTGCCGGTCGGCGAAGCGCTCGGGCACGCTCTCGCGCGGTCCGAAGTTGACCATGTCGAGCGCGCCCAGGCCGACCACCTGCGGGATCCCCGCCCGCCCGGCCGCCTCGAGGCGATCCGGCCCGGCGCTCAGCACGCCGCCGACGAGCTCGTCCGCCAGCTCGGTGGTGGTGAGGTCGAGCACCCCTGCGAGGTGGCCCGACCGGGCGAGCGCCTCGACGGCGCGACCGCCGGATCCGGTGGCGTGGAAGACGAGCACCTCGTAGCCGAGCTCGTCGAGGCGGGCGCGGGCGACGTCGACGGCAGGGGTCGTCACTCCGAACATGGTGGCCGCCACGAGGGGGCGGCCGCCCTCGGGCGCCGGCCGGTCCCGTCGCGCGGCGTGCGCGGCGGCCATGCCCGCGATGCCGCCGGCCGCGTTGTCGAGGACTTCGCGCGAGAGGCTGTTGATGCCGGCGATGTCGACGACGCTGTACGTCATCGTCACGTCGCCGGCCCCGACGTAGGGCGAGACATCGCCCGCGGCCATGGTCGAGACGAGCATCTTGGGGAGCCCGACGGGGAGGTCGCGGACGGCCCGGGCCGCGATGGAGGTGCCTCCGCTGCCGGCGAGCGCGAGGACGCCGTCGAGGGCGCCGTCGCGGCGCAGGCCCTCGAGCACGGTCGCGGCGCCCTCGCCCATCGCGGTCATCGCCGCTCCGCGGTCGCCGCGCTCGCGCAGCTCGCCCAGGTCGGCTCCGGCCGCGCGCGCGGTCTCGGCGGCGGTGACGTCGGCGGTCCCGGAGTGGGCTCCGACTCCGACGTCGACCAGCACGACCTCGACGCCGAGCGCGGTGAGCCGTTCGGCGATCCAGGCGTACTCGGCGCCCTTGGTGTCGAGAGTGCCCACGAGGGCCACCCGGGGTGATCGCGGCATCGCTCTGCTCCTCCTGGGGCCGGAGCTCGTCCGGTCCACGTCGTCGTGGTGCGTCGGGCCTACGCGCCGACACCGCTCATCCTGATCGGAATTTTGAAACGTGTCAAACAGCGTTCGCGCGGCTATGCTGGCGCTCACTTGAAACGTGTCAGAGTCGAGACGCCGAGGTGGCGGAGCGAGGGGCACGTCGTCCGTCGGTGCTCGGGACCTCCCGCGCCGCCCCAGCAGGAACGAGGCTCCCCGGTGGCCATCCCCTCCTCCCCCCGCATCGAGCACCACCGCGAGGCCCTCGGGATCGGCGAGCGCCGCCCCCGGATCTCGTGGACGAGCAGGGCCCACGACGACTGGCGCCAGGCGTCGTACGAGCTCGAGCGCCGCGACGCCGCGGGCGCCGTCGAGCGGATCCGCGTCGACTCCGCCGACTCGGTGCTCGTGCCGTGGCCGTTCGCACCGCTCACGAGCCGGGAGCGGGTCGAGGTGCGCGTGCGGGTCTTCGGACGCCGCGACGACGACGCCCCGTGGAGCCGCCCGACCGCGGTCGAGGCCGGGCTGCTCGACCCGGAGGACTGGGTCGCGGTGCCGGTGGGCGCCCCGTGGCCCGAGGATCCGGAGTCGGACCGCCGACCCCCGCTCGTGCGCCGCTCCTTCGTCGTCGACGGCGAGGTCGCCTCGGCCAGGCTCTACGCCAGCGCGCACGGGATGTACGAGATCGAGCTCAACGGCGCGCGCGTCGGAGACGACACCCTCTCGCCCGGCTGGACCGCCTACCCGAGCCGCCTGCGCTACTACAGCTACGACGTGACCGACGCTCTGACGACCGGCGGCAACGCGATCGGCTCGTGGCTCGGCGACGGCTGGTACCGGGGCCGGCTGGGCTGGCGCGGCGGGTTCCGCAATCTCTACGGCTCGGACCTGTCGCTGATCGCGCAGCTCGAGATCGTCTACACCGACGGCCGCAGGCAGACCGTCGCGACCGATCGCTCCTGGCGCGCCGCGACCGGTCCGATCCTCTTCTCGGGCAACTACGACGGCGAGGTGCACGACGCCCGCGAGGAGCGCGCCGGCTGGTCCTCCCCCGGCTTCGACGACTCGGACTGGGCGCCGGTCGCCGTCGCCGAGCGCGACCCCGCGACCCTCGTGGCTCCCCAGGGTCCGCCCGTGCGCTGCACCCAGGAGGTGCGCCCCGTGGCCGTGCTGCGCACCCCGAGCGGTCGCCGGGTCCTCGACCTGGGGCAGAACCTCGTGGGCCGGATGCGGATCCGGGTGAGCGGTCCGCGTGGCGCGACCGTCGCCCTGCGGACCGCCGAGATCATGCAGGACGGCGAGCTCTACACCCGCCCGCTGCGCGACGCCCGCTCGACGGACGTCTACACGCTCGCGGGACGCGCCCGGGAGGAGTGGGAGCCGCGGTTCACCTTCCACGGCTTCCGGTTCGTCGAGGTGGAGGGCTGGCCGGGGGATCTGGAGGCGGCGGTCGCCGCGGGCGACGTCGTCGCGCGGGTCCTGCACACCGACTTCGAGCGCACCGGCTGGTTCGCCTGCTCCGATCCGCTCGTCGAGCGCCTGCACGAGAACGTGCTCTGGAGCATGCGCGGCAACATGGTCGACATCCCCACCGACTGCCCGCAGCGCGACGAGCGGGTGGGCTGGACGGGCGACATCCAGGTGTTCGCACCGACCGCCTCGTTCCTCTTCGACGTCTCGGGGATGCTCTCGTCCTGGCTGCGCGACGTCGAGGCCGAGCAGCTGCCGGACGGCACCGTGCCCTGGTACGTGCCGGTGATCCCGGCCCACCACATGTGGACGCCGATCCGCCCCGGAGCAGCCTGGGGCGACGCCGCCGTGCTCGTGCCGTGGACTCTCTACGAGCGCTTCGGCGACACCGGGGTGCTCGAGGCGCAGTACGGCAGCGCGAAGGCCTGGGTCGAGCTCGTCGAGCGCCTGGCAGGGCCCACCCGGCTCTGGGACGAGGGCTTCCAGCTCGGCGACTGGCTCGACCCGGACGCCCCGCCGCAGGATCCCGCGGACGCCAAGACCGACCGGCACCTCGTCGCGACCGCGTACTTCGCCCACTCCGCGCGCCGGCTCGGTCAGAGCGCCGAGGTGCTCGGCCGCACGGAGGACGCGAGACGGTTCCTGGCACTGGCCGCGGAGGTGCGCACCGCCTTCGTCGCCCGCTACGTCGCCGACGACGGACGCATGACCAGCGACGCGCAGACCGCCTACGCGCTCGCCCTCGAGTTCGAGCTGCTGCCCGCGGAGCTGCGCCCGGCCGCCGGCGCCCGTCTCGCCGAGCTGGTGGCCGCCGCGGGCGACCGCATCTCGACCGGCTTCGTCGGCACTCCGATCGTCTCGGACGCCCTGTCGGGCACGGGGTGGACCGAGCGCGCCTACGCCCTGCTGCTCGAGCGAGGCTGCCCGTCGTGGCTCTACCCGGTGACGCAGGGCGCGACGACGATCTGGGAGCGCTGGGACAGCCAGCTGCCGGACGGCACGGTGAACCCCGGCACCATGACCTCGTTCAACCACTACGCGCTGGGAGCAGTGGCGGACTGGCTGCACCGCGTGGTCGCGGGTCTCGCTCCGGCCGAGCCGGGCTACCGCTCGATCTCCTTCCGGCCGCGGCCCGGCGGCGGCCTCACCTCGGCGAGCGCCGCGCACCTCACGCCCTACGGACGGGCGTCGATCGCCTGGTCCCTCGCGGACGGCGAGCTGCGCGTCGAGGTCGAGGTGCCGGTGGGGACGACGGCGGTGCTGGATCTCGAGGGCGCGGAGCCGCGCACTCTGGGCCCGGGGCGGCACTCGGCGGTGGCTGCGGTGCGGGAGACGGTGGCGCTCTGAGGGCGCCATCGGCGCGGGGGTGCTCACGGAGACGTGAGGTGCAGGCGGTCGTCGCACCACGCGGCGACCGCCTCGTCGTGGGTGGCGACGACGATGCTCGCGCCGTGACCCGCGAGCTCGGCCAGCACGTCGAGGACCATCGCCGAGTTGCCGGCGTCGAGGGCGCCCGTGGGCTCGTCGGCCAGCACGACGGTCGGGCTCTTCACCAGGAGCCGGGCCAGGGCGACGCGCTGCTGCTCGCCGCCGCTCAGCCGCGACACCCGCTCCCGGCTCCGCCCGCCGAGGCCGACCCGGTCGAGGGCGCCCTCGAAGCGGCCGGCTCGGCCGCGCCGCTCGCCGAGCGCGAGAGCGAGGTTCTGCTCGACCGTGGCGGTGTCGACGAGGGCGTAGTTCTGGAAGAGGTAGCCGAGGCGGTGCCTCCGGAACCTCCTCCGCCCGCCGGCTCGCAGCCGGGTGAGCTCCTCCCCGTCGACCTCGATGGAGCCCGAATCGGGGGCGTCGAGCAGGCCGAGGCAGTTGAGGAGCGTGGATTTGCCGCTGCCGCTCGCGCCGGTGAGCGCGAGACTGCGGCCCGAGGGGACGGAGACGTCGATGCCGGTCCAGAGGGGGCGGCGGGCGAAGCCCTTGGTGAGGGCGGTGGCGTGGATCACGGGAGTCCTTTCGAGAGGCCGTGCGGGACGACGGTCAGGAGTCGTCGGACCGCGGGCGGGCGGCGCGACGACGGGCGAGGGCGAGACAGGCGACGAGCAGCAGCGAACTGAGCGCCGTCACGCCGAGCGCGAGCAGCGACTGCTCGAGGACGAACTCCTCGGTGTCGACGGTGCCGAGGTCGAGGACGGTCCGCACGTCGCGGGGATCTCGGAGCCACATCGGCACGACGGCGACGGTGACCGCCCCCGCTAGGAGGACGCCCTCGAGCGCGAGACCGCTCCGGTGCGCCGACAGCGGAGGGAGGCCGGCGATGCGGTGGACGAACGCCCGCCGCCGGTCCTTCTCGGCGATCACCATCGCGGACACGAGCCCGGTGAGCAGGACCACGAGCGTCCCGCTGACGAGCCCCAGCACGTTGATCGAGAGCGTGCCGAGCGCCCGCTGGTACTGCTCGTTCGCCTGGTAGGCGACGGGGGTGATCGACACGACGACGTCGGTGAGGCCGCGCTCGTCGAGGGTGGCCGGGATCGCCTCGGGATCGGTGAAGAGGACGGCACCTCGGGTGATCGCCGAGTAGACCTCGGAGGGCGCGTAGGCGTCGATCGAGGGAAGCACCACGAGGATCGGATCCTCCAGGGACGTCGCCCGGGCGAGGACATCGACGTCGGTGCTGCGGAAGGTGAAGAGGGTCTGGCCCCGTGGGGTGATCCGCTCCTCGACTGGCAGAGCCGCAGTGGCCGGGGCGGGAACAGCGACTCTCGACTGCGTCTCCTGCCACCAGCGGAGCTCCTCAAGAACGACCTGCCTGCGCTCGGCACTGGTGCCCTCCGGTTCGAGGACGGTGATGACCCCCTCCGCGACATCGGTGATCCGCGATCCTCCTTCTCCGAGGACCTCGACGGATCGGAGATAGCCCTCGTCGACGAGGAGGACGTTCCGCTCCTCCGAGAGCCCCGGCTCCGCCAGGATGACCGCGCCCCCGGACGCCTGCGAGGAGACGAGGTCGGCGAACGCGGGGATCGTGCGGAGATACTCGTCCTCGCTCAGATAACCGCTGATCCCGAGGATCGCAGCGTCCTGAGCGGAGCCCCAGAACTCCCGAGTGCGGTTCTCGAGCTCCGCGACGCGAGCACTCTGCCCGAGTGCGGCGATGACGGCCAGCAGCACGAGCACGGCGGGCACGCGCACCGCGTAGACGCCGAGGAGAACCCACCAGCCGTCGATCTCGCCCTTGACCTGGTCGAGGAGACGACGGCCGTCGGTCAGGGCGATCCCGACGGCATGTGCGCCGAGGGCGGCACCGAGGAGCACGGAGACGAGACGAGCGAAGAGCATCGCGAGAGTGGGGAGCTGCGCCACGCCGTTGTACGCCGCCAGGGTCAGGGCCAGGGCGGCGAGGCCGGCGGCGGCCCAGGCCGCGACGGGCGGTCCGAGCGATCGCCACTCCCGGACCAGGATCCCGAGGAACCCCGCGCCGTGAAGCCGCTGAACTCCATGAGCCCGACTGCGGAGGACGGTGCCCGCGCCCACCAGCACGATCACAGCGAGACATGCCACCATCAGCGCCCGCGAGAGATCGCCGTACTCGCGGTACGAGTCGATGTCGAATCCGACCGGGTACGGGTGGACGGCACCCGACCAACCCGCGTCCTCGATCACGCCGAGAACGACGTCCGCGTCCGCCCGATCACCGCCGACGAGGTAGGCGCCCCTCGCGTCGATCGAACCGAGGTCGACGAGCGGAGCGACGGTCGTCGAGATCGACGTGTCGACGGCCTCGTAGCCGCTCTCGAGCAGGTCGGCCGCGGCGCCGGGGCCCGCGACGAAGAGGTGGCGGACACCCTCCGGATCGTCGGGATCGCTCAGGAGACGGACGACATCGAGGTCGCCCTCTTCTGCGAGCGCGGTCAGCTCCCGGTAGAGCTCCGCAGCAGGGATCCGCGGCTCGGCCGCCCCCGAGACCCGGAGCTGCCAGCCTCCGTTCCAGACGGCTCCCCGCGCGTCGGACGCCCGGACGAAGAGGAACGCGAAGAGGGCCGCCAGAACGACGGCGAGCACGTACCCCGTGATGACACTTCGACTTCTCACGGCACCCTCCAGGTGCGAGGGAGGGGAAGACCACTCGTCGCCCCCTCCCTCGGTTCTCGGTTCAGCAGAAGGAGTAGTAGGCGCTGTCCACGACGTTCTTGCGCGCGGGCGCGCTCACCGAGGCGGGACGATTCGGCTGGGTGCAGTTCGATCGCCAGTTGGTGCCGTTGTTGACCGAGGCCCGGTGCCACTTCGAGGGATGGTTGTACGACGACAGCACGGTGCCGTTGCTCACGCCGTAGTACCAAGTGCCCCCTTCCGGGTACGCGGTCGTGTAGGCCGCCGCCGCGGCAGGTGCGACGAGCATCGTGCCCGCGAGCGCGAGGGCGACGACGAAGGAGCGGCGCGAGCCGGGCGCGCGGGAGAACGAGGGCGACGTGAGCGAGAGGGACATGGGGATTCCGTTCAGCAGAGGTGGACCGCCTGCGGGGCGGGCTGCCCGATGGAGCAGTTCCGGAACCGTATGTCCGAACCCACTCGAGTATGGCCACCTCTCTCCCGCATCCGGGCAGTCCGGCGCGGAATCAGGCCTGTGGAGGAGCCTCCGCCGATGCCGCCCCCGGCACCGGACCCGCACCCGCCGCCGCGAACCGCCGCGCCAGCACCTCGAACGCCGAGGCCAGCTCCCGCGGCTCGGCCTCATCCAGCTCGGCACCGAAGCGCCCGAACGATGCCGCGAGCGCCTCCCACGACCACGAACCGGCCCTCACGCGGCAGCTCCCGTCGCCGAGATCCTCGACCTCCTCGGCGAACGGCAGCACCGCGGAGGCCGGCGCGCGCAGCACCGCGCTCCCGACGCACGGCCACGCCCCGTCCTCGGACCCGCGGAACCGCGCGGTCAGGAACGCCGCCGGCTCCCCTCCCGGCACCGCTCGGCGCGCGAACCGTCCACCGCCGGCTTCCGGCGCCACGACGCGATCGGCGCGGAACACCCGCCAGTCCTCGCGCTCGAGATCGAACGCGATCAGATACCAGCGCCCCTGCCGGGCCACCAGGTGGTGCGGCTCTACCCGCCGCCGCGCTCCTGAATGCGCGAATCGCAGCACCTCTGACGTCCTCACCGCCGTCGAGACGGCCACGAGCACCTCCGGATCGACGACCGGCCCCGCCGCGGGCGCCGTCGTGAACCGCAGGGCGTCGAGCCGGTGCGCCACTCGCTGCGGCAGCACCTGCCGCAGCGTCGCGAGCGCTCGCGCCGACGCCTCCTCGAGCCCCGTGCCCGTCAGCGGAGCCGACCGCAGCGCCACGGCGAGCGCCAGAGCCTGATCGTCGTCGAACAGGAACGGCGGCAGTTCCGACCCGGCCTCCAGCCGGTAGCCCCCGTCGGGCCCCTTCGCCCCGCGGATGCGGTAGCCCAGCTCGCGCAGCCGATCGACGTCGCGCCGCACCGTCCGCGGTGTCGTGCCCAGCCGCTCGGCGAGCACCGCACCCGGCCAGTCCCGCCTCAACTGCAGCAGGGAGAGCAGCTGGAGCATCCGAGCACTGGGAGAAGCCATGTCACGAAGCCTAGATCGAGAAGAGGACAGGATCCGTCCGCTTCCACTGGCAGCGTGAGCGTCACC